>NZ_CP154278.1:0-620260 GCF_039540065.1 Wolbachia endosymbiont of Encarsia formosa
ATGAACTTAACTAACCCTAATGTTTCTACTATGTTTTTTGATCAGATTATTACAGTAAAGGACCACAATTTTACTTGGGAAAAAATCCAAAATTATCTCCATAATCTTTATGGAGAGGCAACATATAACAGCTGGTTGAGTTCACTAAGATTTATCAGCAACAGAAATGGAGAAGTTTTGTTGTCTGTACCAACAAGATTTATAAAGGAGTGGATTACAGTTCACTACATGGAAAAAATATTGTCATTATGGCAAAGGGAAGATCAAAGTGTATGTTCTATTGATATTCAATTAATTGAAGAAAGAAATTCAAATTCTAATACGATACTAAAAAATAGAGAGGAAAATAATCATAATCTTGGTTCACCACTGGATCCCAGATTCAGTTTTAATAATTTTGTGGTAGGAAAGTCAAATGAATTAGCATTTACAGCGGCAAAGCGTGTAGCGGAATCTATAGATCCAATATCAGGCAGCAATCCTTTATTTCTATATGGTGGAGTGGGACTTGGTAAAACACATTTAATGCATGCTATAGCTTGGGATATAGTTAATTCTCTATCAGCAAAGAGAAAAGTAGTATATTTATCGGCAGAGAAATTCATGTATCAATATATTACAGCGCTGCGAAGTAAAGATATTATGTTATTTAAAGAACAATTTAGATCAGTAGATGTATTGATGGTAGATGATGTACAATTTATCAGTGGTAAAGATAGTACACAAGAAGAATTTTTTCACACTTTCAATGCATTGATAGATCAAAATAAACAATTGGTTATATCAGCTGATAGATCTCCTAGTGATCTTGATGGAGTAGAGGAGAGAATAAAATCACGACTTGGTTGGGGATTAGTTGCAGATATCAATAAAACAACTTTTGAATTAAGACTTGGTATATTGCAGGCCAAAGTGGAGCGAATGAATATTTATATTCCAAAAGATGTCCTAGAATTTTTAGCAAGGAATATAAAATCCAATATAAGAGAACTAGAAGGAGCATTAAATAAGGTTGCTCATACTTCGTTAATTGGAAGAAGTATGACAGTAGAATCAGCTAGCGAGACCCTAATAGATCTTCTTAGATCGAATCATAGGTCAATCACAATAGAAGAGATACAAAAGAAAGTAGCTGAATTTTTTAACATAAAGGTTGCAGATATGCAATCTAATAGAAGGCTCCGTAGTCTTGCAAGACCAAGACAAATAGCTATGTATTTTGCTAAGAAGTTTACACAAAAGAGCCTGCCAGATATTGGAAGAAACTTTGGTGGCAGAGATCATGCGACTGTTATACATGCAGTCAAACAAGTAGAAAATTTTATAAGAACTGACTCAAAATTTGCTGATGAAATCAATCTATTAAAAAAGATATTTAAGTAGTATTTTATTAATGATAACCAGGCTATTTTAATTTCTTTGATCAAATATCCTTTTCTTTCTATTTCATTAGATTAGGTGAGCCAGGTGTCAGTATTAGTAATGGTTAAAAAAACTAGAGAAAATAGCTAGTCTATTGCTTAAAAAGTATATAAAATCAAAATTTAAGTAGGAAATATG
The DNA here is from genome assembly GCF_039540065.1 of Wolbachia endosymbiont of Encarsia formosa. Lineage (NCBI taxonomy): Bacteria > Pseudomonadati > Pseudomonadota > Alphaproteobacteria > Rickettsiales > Anaplasmataceae > Wolbachia > Wolbachia endosymbiont of Encarsia formosa. The sequence continues at coordinate 1,561 of NZ_CP154278.1, forward strand.
GCAGTTAGACTTATTCCGGACAATATTGATATCAAATTTAGTAAATATGGAAAAATGACAGCATTTATTAGTATTATTCTCGTCGTTTTTTCGGTGCTTACTGTTGTACTACATGGAGTGAATTTAGGAATAGACTTCACAGGTGGAGTTTTAATAGAGATAAAATCCTCAAGTGAGGATAATTCTATTCTTAATATATTAAAAGAGAATGGATTTACGATACAGAGTTCAAAAGCTGGTGATAACTTAGTTGTGCGGTTTAAAGATGAGGGAGATGAAGATAAAATTAAAAAGGTCAAAAGTATACTGGAAGAAAAATTCGGTAATGCAATAATTTACCGCAAAATAGACTATGTTGGTCCACAAATAGGTTCAACACAGATATTTGAAGGGATATCAGCCATGTTAATTGCAATTATTGGAATATTTTTTTACGTTTGGCTTAGGTTTAATTGGCAATGTGGAATTGGTGGAATAACGGCACTGGTTCATGATGTAATTTTAACTCTTGGCTTTATCAGCTTAACGAGTATTGAGTTTAATATTTCATCAGTTGCAGCTCTACTTACCGTGATTGGCTATTCAATCAATAATTCAGTGGTTATATACGATCGGATTCGAGAGTATCAAAAAAATAGAAAAGATGTAGAAATGGATGAAATAGTTGATTCCAGCATTAATTTGACCCTATTTCGCACTATGTTAACTTCAGGTACTACTCTTCTTGCCGCTCTTCCTTTAGTGCTGATTTGTACAGGTATGGTCAGAGACTTCAGCTTAGTTATTTCTTTTGGCATTGCAGTTGGCACTTGCTCTGCAATATTTATTTCTGCTCCTATATTGACCTGCAGAGCTTTAATAAGCAGATGAAGTACAAATGTTAATATATTTATAATAAAATTGGTATATAGCTTTCATTATTCATATTATAAAGGAGTTTTTTATGGTAGATACTCTGAAATTGCAATTGAAAGATATTGACGATTTCAATTCATCAGGAGATAGTTTCGATGTTAAATTAAAGAATGGTGCAGAGTGCAATTTTGATGGAAATGATTTAAAGTGTAGGTATAACGCCAAAAGCCATAATCCGTTTAGCCAGCCTGTTCATAATCCAGATACAGATTACAGATTTACAGAACAGATAAAAATAGGGAATATTCAGTTTGATTCTAGCAAAAGTACAATTGATAATGAAATTAATAAGTTATTTAGTTTTAAAGTTAATGATGATACGGAAGGAAATTATGTCGCAGAGTATCCGGTATACTCAGATTTGGATATGGAAAGAAATATAAATATTGCCAGCAAAGATGGAGAATCTATTGTAAATATAAAAGGGTTTTCTGGGTATAATGAAAAAATTGGTAATGTTTATTTTACCGATATTTATAAAGGGGGAACACAGGCGTTAGTAAAATTCGAAGAAGACTCTTTTAAGGTTGAGAACAAAGGATTAGGTAATTTAGGCAGCAGGCTTGAGATCGAGAGTATAGATCAAACTTCAAGAGGAATTGATTTAGAAAGCAAAAGTGGAACGCTTGAATATAATGGTACTTACCAGATAAGGTACTACACGTAGCCATATGGTGATCACAATTTAGAGATTAATGTATTTTAAAGATCAATACCAGAATGCTGCTTATATAAGCAGCATTTTCTAGTCACGATATAATATCAACTTATTGTCTCTAATAGTGAAATGAAAATACCTCAAAAAACTCATGCCAAGTAATGAATGGGACATAGAATGAGTATTAACACTAGCGTGCACATCATTAATTAAAAAATTTCCTATTTTAACTTGAGATATTTGAACCAATCCAGCTTTTATTTGACCTTTTGCAGTTTCATATATTTTAAAGTCTTGAATGTTTTGTAAGTTAATACTAGCATGTAACGCATCTTTTTGTGATAAAACAATATCAGTTGCTCCGGTATCAAGCAAAAACGTTATATTGCGATCATTGACTTGAGCCTGAATATAAAAGTGTCCATCGTATGATTTTGTAAATTCGATACTTCCGCCATTTTGAACCCTCCCTTTGTACGGTAGAAAAGTGCTCAGAAACCTATTGCTTAGTTTATCCCCTTGTGAATCAATAAACATTGCTGTAATGACTATTATCAGTAACCAAATAACTAGATTTTTTGCTGCATTCATGTTATTAAAATTTGAAGCCATAAGAGTAAATTTTTAAGATTAGCGTTAAAAGCTATTATTAAAAATGAGTAAATTTTATTGTTTTAGTACAATATTTAACATATCCTTTAAGGAGGTATGTTCGATTTAATTTCATGTCAGAAGCAAAAAATTTAATTTTAGCAACAATTCTTTCTATATTGATTATAGTATTGTGGCATATTATTTATGATAATTTTCTTAACACGAGCCAAGGCCAACCATCGGTTGAAAATATTGAACATATCGAATCTTTTAACGACCTTGCTCCTATAATACACCAAAATCGTTCTGAATTTATTAATTCTACTCGAGAACAGAGAGTTAATTTAACCAATAACATGCTTGAAGGATCAATTTATCTGAAAGGTGCAAGATTTGATGACTTAATTTTAACCAATTACCACTTAGAACCGAGTTCTTCTTCTCCACAAGTGGTGTTACTTTCACCTGCAGAATCAAAAGATGTATATTTCGCAGAATTTGGGTGGCTCGATCCGAATGAAAAGATTAAAGTTCCAGATTCTAAAACAGTCTGGCAAGCAGATAAACTCAATCAAAAAGAGGTCAATTTATTTTGGGATAATGAAAATGGCATTTTATTTAGAATGAAAATTAGCCTTGACGATAACTACATGTTTAAAGTTGAGCAAATTATTGAAAACAATACAAAAGATAATGTAGTTTTGGTTCCTTATGGTAGAATCAACCGTAAACGTGACAATATCAACGAATCTTATTGGATATCCCATGAAGGAGTACTGGGTGCATTTGATAATAAAATAGAGGAGTGGACATATAAGGATATTTCCAAAAAACATTTAATAAAAGCAAGCACGAGTGAAAAAAATTGGTTTGGTTTTGCTGATAAATACTGGCTTACAGCCATCATACCTGAGAAATCTGATAAAATAAATGTAAGCATTAAACACACGAACGTTAATAATACTGATAAATTCCAAGTAGATTTTGTCAAACCTTACAAGAGCATACTTCCTGGCGCAAGTGTTTCTAATGTGAATTATTTTTTTGCTGGAGCAAAAAAGTTGAATTTACTGGATTCTTATAAGGATACTCTCAATATACCTTTGTTTGATAAAGCTGTAGATTTTGGTGTTCTTTATTTTATAACCAAGCCGGTGTTTTTACTGCTTGAATATTTTAACTTCGTTTTAAAAAATTTTGCCTTAGCAATATTATTTCTGACTTTAGTAATCAAACTTTTGATGCTTCCCTTATCTAATAGATCATATATTTCGATGTTCAAGGTAAAAAACCTGCAGCCTGAATTAACTCGTATAAAAGAGTTGTATAAAAATGACAGCTTAAAGCAGCACAAAGAGACAATTGCGTTGTTCAAGAGACACAATGTAAACCCAATGTCGAGCATTTTTCCCATGATAATACAAATACCGGTATTTTTTGCTCTATATAAAGTATTATTTGTTACTATAGAGATGAGGCATGCTCCTTTTTTTTTATGGATTAAGGATCTTTCAGCTCCTGACCCAACGAATATCTTTACGTTATTTGGGTTGTTTAATTATAACTTTCCTATTTCTATAGGCATTTTGCCTATAGTTTTTGGTATTACTATGATAATCCAGCAGAAGCTAAGTGAACCCAGCAAAGATGATATTCAAGTAAATGTTATGAAGTTTTTACCTTACATTTCTGTCTTTATCTTTTCTTCTTTTCCTGCAGGTCTCGTAATATATTGGATATTTAGTAATATTATAACTTTAATTCAGCAATCATTAATAAAGTTATTTTTAACAAGAAAAGGAGGGATAAATGTCGAAAATACTAATAATTAATTCAATTTACTATACTGAAGTAGCAAACCTTTTGCTTGAAGGTGCAACCGATAAATTAAAAGGCAGCAGCGCAAGTTACGATGTAATTGAGGTTCCCGGTGCATTTGAGATACCAGCTACAATTCTCTTTGCAGTAAAAAGCAATAATGCTAATTATGACGGTTATTTAGCTCTTGGGTGCGTGATTCGAGGTGAAACCGATCACTATCAATATATTTGTAAAGGAGTAATCGAAGGCTTAAATGAAGTTATTATGCATTATGCAATACCTCTTGGTATGGGCGTAATTACCGCTGACAGCAAAGATAAAGCACTAATTAGAGCTGACAAAAGTAAAAAGAACGTTGGTGGCCATGCAGCCTCAACTGTTTTGCATATGATAGATCTACACAATAAATTAAAATAATGGAAGAAAAACCAGTAGATAAAAAGTGGCGCATCAAAAGAAGCACGGCAAGATTTCTTGCTGTACAAATTGCTTATTCAAATATTTTCGTAGGTTACAACAAAAGCACTTTTAAACTGGAAAATTGTGAGCTTAAGGACTACATAAATAAGTTGAGAGATATATTTGAATGTGAAGAATTTGACCATCAGTTCTTAGAAAACTTGTTATATAAGGTTATAAAGAGCAGTGAAGAATATGATAAAATAATAGAGTCTTATTTACACCCAAGTTGGTCCCTCCCACGGTTGAATCTTATAAGCTTATCTATCTTGCGCGTTGCAATATGTGAGTTGATTAATTGCGATACACCAGTTCCAGTTGTTATCAATGAGTATACTAACATTGCATCTGATTTACTTGATAAACCAAGCGAAATTGGTTTTATTAATGGGTTATTGGATAAGGCAAAAGATGCAGTTAAATTAAATAAAAATCCTTAGCAAATTTCTTACAAATATGTGAATATCTATTTTTTGAGACAGTTTCTACAATAAGTTTAAGTCATTAACAGTAAAAAAATGAAGGGAAGACTTATTCCTTTTATACTTGGCTGATTAATAATCTTTCTGACTTTTCGTGTTCAACTTTTGGTGAATTAATAATTGAGCTTGGCACAAATTTGATGGTTACTTCTTTAGCATCATTTTCCTCAACTCCTAAACCTAACGTTTCTAACTCCTGTACGCAATTTATCTCTTCAAATATACCATCACTATTCTTCTTGTATAGCTGATATAGATAAAGGAGTTTAGTGTTGCCAAGCAAGATTGGATCAGGATTACCAATATATCTGATATGACCATAACTCTCAGCTTTGAATACTTCGCCTTTTGAGTTAGTAAAATCTATAGTATATTCACCATTTTCGTTCTTATAGTTCTTTTCAATAAATTCAAGATCTTTATTTGTTACCTGCAACATCAGGTATCTTTGAAAGCTACTAGCAACAATTCTCGGAGCTTTAAGTTCAGATATTTCGTTATTTTTCATGAAGGAATATATTGCTAAACTAATCAGTGCAACAGTAACAAATGCTAAAACACTCGTTCCAAGTGGTGTAGCTGCAAAAGCTGCAAGTGGAGCAAGTATATAAGTTGAAGACATCAAATATGGTGATGAAAGTGCTACTGCTGCGCCTATAACATACAGAGAAGTAAGTACTAAAAGTGCAGTATTTGTTTTGTGGAGCTGGCCACGGTGGTTTTTAAAAATTAACATAATTGCCTCATTTAAATTAATTAAAGTTGTATGTAAAGAATTATTATTGTCAACTTATAAACAATAAATTATCTACCACTTGAGCCAAAGCCTCCTTCATTGCGAGCAGTTTCTTTTGCATAGAATTCTTCTATGTTGTTCCAAATTATCTCAGGTACAGGAGTGATAAGAATTTGTGCAATTCTATCTCCTCTTTTTATCTCATATGACTGATTACTTAGATTAATTAGGCAAATTTTAACTTCACCTCGATAATCGGAGTCTATAGTGCCCGGAGAATTTAAGACAGTGATTCCATGTTTTGCAGCAAGCCCAGAACGTGGGCGAACTTGTCCTTCAAAACCGTTTGGTATTGCAATCACAATGCCAGTTGGAATAAGTAACCTTTCAAGTGGATTTAAAATAATAGAGTCGTCCAAAGCAGCATAAAGATCCATGCCAGCACTCTGCATAGTTGCATAACAGGGAAGAGGCAAGCTTTTGCCATGTGATAACTTTTTTATTTCTACTTTAATTTTATCTCTTTGCATTTTTATTCACCAGTTATGAAAATTTGATTGTAGCATGTAAATTATGCCTGTAAAAGATAAGAAAACTACTTGACAAATCTTTCAGCTTCCTTACTATAAAATTCAAAGTGTTTTATTACCTTCAATCTGTTCAGATTAAACGACAAAAATATTATACAGTTGGCGTCTTATAAATCTTTCCGCTATGTGCACTTTATGTCTTCACAATAATTTCTACCTAATATAAGCTGAAGCGGGCTTATAAAATGTTTAAATAGTATAGAACGCCAATTTTTAGGATGAGAGAGTAACAACTAGCTAACGCTTTTGCCTTTTTTTATTATTAAATTTCTTAACGTTTATATAGAGGGTGTCATTCCAGCACTTGATGCTGGAATCCAGCCTTTCTGCAATCTCATCGAAAACGTTGTACCACCTTTCTATGCTAGTTTGCTTGTGAGAAACTTAGATCCCAGTGTCTGGGCACTTGGATGATAAAAAAGGGCTACTTGAATGACATACTTGAATTTACGCTATAAAGTGAACCGGTTTGGTGTGCTTCTGTTGTTTGCAGTATTGTAGTGCTAATTTTTTACTTCGGTAGTCTTTTTATTGTCATTATAATTACAAGAATAGTTGAGGCCAATTAATATGAAAACTTTTGCAAAAAATTTTAAAGGTAAGGAAAGAAAGCTAGAAGAGTTCAATGAAGAAATAGAAGACATAGCAGCTGCGGCTCAAGATAAGTTTGCGCATGAACTTGAAAACATCGCATATGAAAGTGTGCAGAAATTTCGCAGTCTACTTGCTAAAGAGCTAAACTTCACTTTCAATAACATTCATTCTCAGAATGTCAATCTACTAAAGTCCGGCCTAAAAAAAGGAGAAACAGCGTTAATACGTTCTCTTCTCAATATACTTGTACGATAGAGTTGCTGCTGCAATTTAATATTAAGTGATAACTAAAATAAGTAAGATTTTTTATAGATAAGTCTTACTTATTTTAGCTATATATAGAAAAGGAGGGTTGTTATGTCAACGAGACTAAAGTATCCAATCATAAATATACAACGTAAGTCTAAGCCTAAATCTTTTCCAGTAACTTTAGGAGAGGTTAAATCTTTTTTACGAATTGAAAATGATCAAGATGATAAGTTGATTTCAAGTTTTATTTTTATGGCAACTGATTATGCTCAGTGGCATATGGAAAAGTCTCTAGTAAAGCAAACGTGGCAAGTTTCATATGAAGGTTATATACCTCGTAGAATCTATTTAAGCTATGGTCCTGTGAATAAAATAATATTGGCTACTGATAAGAATAGAAAACTTAGTTATTATTTTAGTGATATAGTAAGCTATATTGAATTTTTCAATTATTTGAACATAATAAGGGCTGATGTTGTATACGAAGCTGGCTATGACAGCGTTCCTGAGCAAATAAAGCTAGGTATTATGCAGCATGTTTCTGCTATCTATAAAAATCGTGAATCAGAAGTAAGTAGCCATTTATCTGAGCTAAAGAAGGTGTATTCTCCATTTCGCGAACCAAAAGTTGTTTTGTAGTTCCTGTTTGTCATTCGATAGCAGATACAACAGATGGTGTTCGTACAGTAAGCACTAGGATGATACCATCTGTTGTACCTGCAAATTGCAATCTTCGTAACCGTATCTGTGAGATGGAAAAAATTCAAATTATAAATGAGTTGTATAATAGTATTTATGCAGCATTAAAAGCACACTCTGATTTAAACAAATATGTTACTAACATCTATGATTACCTGCCTAAGCAGGTTACTATTCCTTATCTGAGATTGCGCATAGTAAATTATGTTAACCTGCATATGCTATCTAATTTTGCTACAAAAGTAAGATTTTTATGCGACATATATACTTATCATATAAGCAGTATGCTTGCTGCTATAAAGCATGTTAGCTTGGTGGTAAAGAGCATTAGTAGTGAGACCATTTTGGAAAGTAGTTGTGCTATGAATCAGCATGATGAAGTTTTACATTCAACAATTAATTTTGATATTTTAATACAAGGAGGTAGCGGTGAGCAAATTACAGCTGAAAATTAAAGGTCATGACAATAATTTCGTCGTACTGAATAATATACGAAACTTAAGGTTTACTTTGCGTAATAACAAAGAAGAGATGAAAGATATTTCCTCTTTTGGCTGGAGAAAAGTGCTTGATTGTGCTGGAAGTAGACAGATTACAATAAAAATTAATGGCATTTTAAATTCAGTATTGGCTGATGAATTATTGCGTAATTCTGCAATGTTAAACTCTAATAATGATTATGAGATTAGCTTTAATGCTACGGAGAAGATGAAGCTCAGGTGTTTGGTTGAATTGTATGAGAGATATTACGATCCTGCCACTTTTGACAGCTTCACTGTAGTTTTAGCAAGTGCTGAAGTTGTGAACACTTTTCATTAGTGTTAATTTAATTTTTTCATATACTATAATAATAGGTGGGGGTTTTAACAAAATTAAAAAAAAATTTATGAACGATGAAGATCTTTTCGAAGAAGGCGATGATAATGTTGAAGAGAATAGCGATGACAGAAGAGAAAGGAATTTGAAGAATGAAAATCAGCTGGAAGAGCAGTGCAAAGAGTATTTAAAACCTTTTGAGGATATTTTAAGTCAAATTGATGAAGGAGTTGATAATTTAGATAGTTACGAAAGGACTATGCAAGTAAAGCGAAGTATAGATAGGCTCATAGAAACCTTATATAGCCAAGCAGCATCTGAGGATATTGATGTAGAACTTGAAACCACAAAGCACACTCGCGATAAATTAGAATCCAAGAAAAGAGTTCTGGAAAAGAGAAAAAAACAATTGATAGAGGAGGTTTTAAGTGCTCAACAACAAAAGGAGCTAATGAATAATAGGCAAAAACATGAAGCAGCAAGTGATGGAGATGTTCAGAAGGCAAAAGCACGAATGAAGTCTTCAATTAGGGGAGTGTTGTTTTCAGTTATTGCTCATAGAATGGATCCAAGAAGGAGGTCAGGGGAGACTGCTGATGATAACGAAAAGCAAGCTCGTATATACGGCAGGGAAGCGATTGGTGGGGCTCTAGGTGCACTTCTGAAAGCATTTTTAACTGCAGTTACTGCCGTTGTACGCGAAATTGCTAAACCACTTCAACATATGAATACACAAGAAACGTCTTTTGCAAAACAAGTTGAAGAAAGCAGAAACCAGGATTCACAGAAAGGTCGATCTGTGTAGGTCAAAGTATAATTTCAAAAAAAAATTTTGAAATCATATGTACTAAACAATATCTACTCAACGCAAATTACAACAAACGCAGTAGCATAATCTTGATCATCACTTAGAGAAATGTGAATCTTATAGTCTTTTGAGATAAAATCCTTTCTGACAGCAAGACATGGCTTTCCTTTCACATCACTGTATATTTCTATATCTTTCATTATAATTCCCTGGCTAAATCCAGTGCCTAATGCTTTAACAAAAGCTTCCTTTGCAGCAAAGCGTTTAGCAAAATATTTTGCCCTTACTTCTTGGCTATTATATTTTTTGCTTATCTCTATCTCCTTCTTAGTATAGACTTTATTGAGAAATTTCCCCCCGTATTTTTGTAATATTCTCAATATCCTTGGTATATATACTATATCAGTGCCAATACCGTATATCATTTTGCGCTAAAACGATTTATTGCTTCTTCAATTTGCATTTCCTCTACCTCTCCAGTTGCTCTATTTTTTACTTCAACTATATTTTCACTTACTGCTTTCTTTCCAATAATTATTTGCCATGGCAAGCCTATCATATCCATTCTGGCAAATTTCACTCCTACACTTTCGTCCGTATCATCATAAAGCACTTCATCGCTTTTCAAAGCTTTGTATATTTTATCTGCAGCCTCCGTTACTTTTGTTTGTAAATTGATCAAACCAACTTTAAAAGGAGCTACTGCCTCTGGCCAGATAATTCCTTTATCATCATGGAAAGCTTCTATTATTGCGCCAACAAGCCTTGAAACTCCAATACCGTACGAACCCATATGTATGTTGACATTTTTTCCACCTTGCACAGTAACTTTTGCATTCATTGGTTTTGAGTACTTATCACCAAAATAAAAAATGTGCCCTATTTCAATACCTTTACTAACATTTAACTGTTCTTGCGGTATAGGACAACTTTTAGGGTCATGCATATCGTCTGCAACTGCATATATGCTCTTCAGGCTTTCAATATCTTCACTCTCTAGCAGTTCAGAGAATTTATTGTCATAATATAAAGTGCTCTCACCGGTGCTTGCCAATATATGAAACTCGTGGCTTAAATCTCCTCCAATTGGTCCTGTATCCGCTCTCACTCCAATTGGAGTAAGTCCTATGCGTTTGAAGATTTTTATGTAAGTTTTGTACATTGAATTATATGAATTTAGTGCACTTTCGTAATCTAAATCAAAACTATACGCATCCTTCATCAGAAATTCCCTGCCTCTCATAACACCATAACGTGGCCTTACTTCGTCACGAAACTTCCACTGAATTTGATATAAACAAAGTGGCAAATCTTTGTAACTTTTTACCGTATTTCTAATCAAATCAGTTACCACCTCCTCATGTGTTGGACCAAAAAGCATATCGCTTTCATGCCTATCTTTAATACGTAGCATTTCTTTGCCGTAATCATCGTAACGTCCTGACTCTCGCCAAAGACTTGCTGGCTGCACACAAGGCATCAACACTTCAATCGCACCAATTTCATCTCTGATAATATTTTCAATATTTTTAAGCACTAAAAGACCAAGCGGCAGCCAAGAATAAATTCCAGAAGCTGTCTGCTTGATTAAGCCCGCACGTAACAAATATTGATGAGAAATAATTTCAGCACCAGTAGGGGCTTCTTTTAAAGTTGGCAGATAATATTGAGATAAACGCATTTATAAATCTGATTGTACTAAGCAATCTTAGTACAATCAGGCCTTTAGGTAAACTTATTTTAAGTGAGGAAATTTGTTCCTATTTGGGATTTCTATATACAACTTTGAAATTGTCCTTCAGTAGATGAATCTTGCACCTCAATACTCACTTGTTCGATAGGAAGAGCTTATTATAAATTAACACGCAAATTTGGTGGTTTAGGTGGTATCGGTGGCTTCTCCGCCTTTAGTGTAGAACGTGGTGGAGTTGTGAGTTCGGGTTTTATATTATCATGACCACTATCAGGACTCTCTTTTCTGTCTAATTCGGAAGCTGGAGATGATAGATACTCATCATCGCTGTTCCAACTTTCATCACTATTATTGCTTGATAAACTACTACTTCGGCTCCGTGGTGATGGAATCATACTTGATATTTTATCATATACTTCGTTTAACGGTTGTACTATGTTCTCTTCCTCTCTAGCAATTCCTGTCCTTCTTCTAGTAAGTTTTTTTGCAAGAGTATGTTGCATATCTTCTGCTGTTTCTTCTCCAGCGTTTTCTCTTTCTTTTTTTCTTTTTTTTTCTTGCTCTTTTAGTTTTTTCTGACTTTGCTCTATCTTTTCATCACGCTTTCTTTTTTGCTCTTCATTCATAGTTGTCTTAAATGTAACCTTTTTTATATCATTAAATAGAGCAGCACGACCATTATCATTCTTAAGTTTATCTTCAACCTTCTTCAGTGTTTTGTTCTTAGTCTCTTCCAATATATTAGTATCCTTATGTTGCTCCATATGCTTGGAAGCTGTAGGAGGAGGTGGTGATGGCGGTACAATTGGTGTTACAGACATTACTGGAAGTGATGATGTAGGAGTATTGCTATGTTCAAGTCCTTTTGCTTTCTGTAAACCACTATCTTGTGATTGTTTTCTACCAGGATCAACTCCTTTCTCGCTGTTTATTGCAGAAACAAATGAATTAATAAGATATACAGCTAAGTTCAACACAACCAATGAAGAAACAGAAGCAATGACTATGAAAAGTACTGGAGCACTTAGTGTTGCTGAAATCGCAAGATAAGTATATATCCCAGCTGTAACACTAGATATACATAGCAATAAAGTAGCAATTGAATATTTTAAGGCAGCTGCATTACTTATGCCAACTGAAGTATTAACCAAAATGGGAGCATCGATTTTTTGTTCTGTTGTAAGTTGAGAAGGATCCTCAGATAGAACTGTTGTTGGTTGAGTGCTACTGCTATTTTCTGATTCAATACTACCAGAAGTTTTTTCATTTTTATCGTTACTTTCCGCTTGCCCACAATTTTTTACCCAATCTGCAGGTGATAGAGGCAGGGGAGCTGATAACAAACCGCTACTATTAGATGAAATTTCACCAGTCATTTTTCTTCTTTATTATTAATATAACACCAATAATACCTAAATTATTAGTACTTGTCAAGAATTTATGAATAAGTTAATAATAAGATGAAAAAGAAAAGAGAGAGGAGCAGCCTTCTAAGAACCTGTTTAAAATCTTTTGAGAAGTAGAGAAGTGAAAGCAAGAACGACCATCTGTAGGCTAGTGTTAAGTTTACGCTCGCAATTTTTCCACAATCGTCTACATTTTTATAACCAAGCGAAAGAACGCTCGACAACCCATCTCTTTGGCAGTACAGCAAAAGAATGTAACTCAGTGCGCTTTAATGTGTGTGATTCATAGAGGTTATTACAATTGACTTGTCAGATTGAGTCTGAACTAGTTGGCTTGTTAAGAGATTTGCATTTTTGAAGTGATTGTAGTTTCTGATTGTGTTTACAATTTTGCATGACAAACGACTCTTTTGATAAGATATAGTTTTTCACTTAAGCAAGGAATCGTATTTTCCAGTTCCTTATATTTTTCCCAAGGAGTTTTTCCTTGAAGAGCGCTATGAGGGCGGTGTTTATTATAATACTCTTCCCAATCCCTAAGTTTAATTTGCAATTCAGAGCTCTTGATGGTAACGATACTGTAAAACTCATCTAAGTCTGTACGCTGTGCTCTTTCCACTTTACCATTTAAGTGTGGAGAAAACGGCTTAATAGGACGAAATTTAATTTTCCATTCCTTCAAACATTCTTGCACCTCATAAGCAAAAAATTCTTGCCCTCTATCAGTTTGAATCCTTTGGCAATGGAAAGGTATTCTTTCTCTTAGTTGTTTTAGGAAATCTAAAGTGTTTTTTGAAGTACTTCTTGAATATAATGCAACAATTTTATAACGTATCTATAGCAGTATATTGATAAAGCCCTGACGATATTTTGCACACATCCATCTGCACACGCTCTCCAGGTACTTTACAGTTATAACGCTTGACATGTTTGCGATAATGACGTTTAACATGCAGAAGACTTACACTATGTTTTTTGAAAATTTTGTGTATAGTAGCCAATGACAAGGATAAATCATATAGACGTCTTAACTCGGTTTCTTGCCCCTAGCTTTCTAGTTTGTCTTAGATGAAGAATAAGCTGCTCATCTGATTCATTGATCTTTTGCAAAGGTGAAGTTTTAGGCTTACTACTGAGATCTACTAATCCTTTTTCACCTAACTCTTCATAACGTTTGTACCATTTACGTAAGGTAAAACGTGAAATACCATAATGCTCTTTCCTGCATGACCCAACTTTTTGTATAGTTTTATCCAACTCAGACGTAGTTTAACCCTAGATTAACTAATTTATCCTTTGCAATTGTAATAAGGTCTATAAACTACTGCAAATCCAAATTTCTATTTGACCTTATATTCTTATTGTAATAACATCTATGAATCACACAAAATTAACACATCTCTTCCAAGGGCTCTATATTGAAAATAGAAAGTCCAGAAGCAATGACGTATGCTAAGGCTTGGACAAGAAATATTCTTGCAGCGGTGAGGTTTAAGTTATTCTCCAGTATAAACCGCATATTTAAATCACTCTTGCCATATCCCCATAAAACGTGAAATGCTTCTGCAACTTCAAGTAAGTAGAAAGTAATTCTGTGTGGCTCATAAAGCCTTGCCGCTGTTTCTACCACATCTGGCCACTTTGCTAAGGTTTTTATGAGGAATAGCTCTCCATCTTTCTTTAAAAGTGAAGGGTCTGCTGCTGGGAGCTCTCTTGGAGCATTACGCATTAACGAATGAGCACGAGCGTTCGCATATTGCACATAAAAAATAGGATTATCTTTTGACTGTTCCTTAACTTTAGCAAAATCAAAGTCCAAGACCATATCATTCTTGCGTGTTAACATTATAAAACGAGTGATATCCCTACCAACCTCTTCCACTACATCCCTGGCTGTAAGAAAGTTTCCTGATCTTTTGGACATCTTAACAGGTTTGCCATTCTCAAAAAAATTCACAATATTATGCAGTTTTACCTCTATCTTTTCTTCTAGCGCAGAGACAACTGCTTTGAGTCTTTTGACATAACCGCCGTGGTCACTGCCAAGCTCCACGATCATGTTGTTAAAGCCACGTGATATCTTATCAAAATGATAAGCGATATCTGAGGCAAAATAAGTCCAACTGCCATCCTCTTTTTTTAGTGCACGATCAACATCATCACCAAATTTTGTGGAGCAAAACAACATTTCTTTTCTAGAAGTCCAATTTTCACTTTCTTTACCTTTTGGTTTTTCTAGGTACCCTTCATATACTAGACCCTTGTCAGACAATATCTTTATACTCTCTTCAATTTTGCCACGTAGCTCATACTCTGAAGTAAAGACATCATGATTTACTCCGAGCAAGCTCATGTCTTCCTTTATGATTTCCAAGATAGAACTTAAAGTATATTCTCTAATTACTCGATTATCTTCCTCTTCTCTAAGCTCCTTGCCATATTTTTTAGCTAGCCCCTCCCCTATTGGTTTTAAATATTCACCTGGGTATAAACCTTTTTCGATGCTGCTGATTTTTTCTCCCAGAGCTTCCTTATACCGCAAATATACTGACCGAATTAGCGTATCTATCTGCACTCCAGCATCATTGATATAGTACTCCTTAGTAACATTATAGCCAACTTTCTTTAGTAAATTTGCTAAAACATCACCAAACACTGCCCCTCTTGCATGACCAATATGCAGAGGACCTGTTGGATTTGCAGATACAAATTCAACATTGACAGCTTGGTTATTTCCAATATTTAGAGTGCCAAACTCTGTTTTTAGCTCATTTATTTGTTTTAAAATTCCATGCCACACTTCTATTTTTAAGTGCATGTTGATGAAACCAGGGCCTGCTATTTCCACTTTTTCAACTTCATCAAAAAGTTCAAACTCTTTAGCTAAAACCTCTGCGATTTCAATGGGATTCTTCTTTTCATGTTTTGCAAGCACCATAGCAACATTTGTATAGATATCACCATGTGCTCTATTGCTTGGAGGTTCTACAATAAAATTTTCTGCACTTGTATTTATGATACCCCTTCGCTTCAATTCATTTAATTTGCTGGAAATGAGAGAGGAAATCTGCTTGAAAATATTCATTAACTAAAAAGCCATAAAACCTTTAGCAGTATAGCGAATAAGTGGGGAAAGTTGAAGGGTTATCTTGTGTCAGCTTGTTAATACACTTGACAATGACTGAAGTCTATGCTATAATAAGAATTATATTAACAGAGGAGTTATAAACATGATGAAAGTAGAACTTAATAAATATGTTAATGGTAATACCTTAGACTTAAATAGTCTACATATACACATGGAGAACTTAATAAAATTCTTGCAAAAGAATCCAAATATTACAATCCTCATCTTACACGACTGTTATATTGATGCTGAAGGTGCAGAAGTTTTAGATGAGACATTAAAGAATGTTACCGCTCCGAATCTTACTGAGTGTAAAGTAACTTCTAGTATTATGGGTGATCAAGTTTCAATAGCAATCACTAAATTATTAGAGAATGGTAACTTTCCAAATCTTGTTAAGCTTGATTTAATTTCTAATAATATAAGCCCTGATGGTGGAGTGGAATTTATAAATGCGCTAAAGAATGGTAGTTTTTCAAATATTACTGAGTTTAATTTACTTTCTGACAGTGTCTGCGATAAAGGTATAGTAGCATTACATGAATCATTGAACAACAATAAGCTTCCAAATCTTGTTCAGTTTAATTTCCCCTTTAATCCTACTAATGATGAAAGCATAGAAACGCCAAGCGAACATCTATTCGCTGACAGCATTATATAAAGGTTTTATTTGTTGCTATTATTCAAATTTACCTATGTTGAACTACACAAAAGTGCCACAAAATTCATATACGTAATTTGATTAGAATTTTACCGTCATGCTGAGTAAGGTCACTCATTCTATTTTTCTACAAAAGTGTTTTCTTAGCTGAAAAGCCCAGAAAACATTCAGCCTTATATAAAATTAGTATCAACGGAAACAGAATTATCCTCATTGTCATAATAGTTAAGGTTTGCTTCTTGCGTACTATGAGAAAAAGCACTTTTTAATAGTACTTCCTTATCACTTCTATGATAGCCTTTTTCATTAAAGCCATCCTTGTTAAATCCATCTTCATCATAGCCATCCTTTTGGACCTGTATTTTTAACTTCTCATCTTCTGCTTTTGCTTGCATAACCTACTCTTCATATTTTCCTTCGTTATCAAAGTACAAGAAAGTCTCATCTTCATCATAATTGGCACCAGGAGAATAAGATGGCATATCAGGTATCTTCAGCTTTACTTCCTTATCAGAAGTCCACAGACCCATCTCTATAGACTCTTTAACTTCTTCTAATTTCTCTAGAGATTTACCGGCTGAATCTTTTATCTCACCTTTATAATTTAGCTTATCCTTTAGCATAAGATACTTGGTGTCATGAATTTTGTGGTTATTTTTATCTACTACAGAATTGTCCTGAGCAACGATAACCATTGGCGCCTCTAGTTTTGCAACTATAATTTTACCTGCACACTCCTTTAATTTTGCTGCCGGAAGATCTAAAATCAAATTAGGACACTTGTCATTTAGAAAAAAGTTTTCACTATTCACAGGACTAAAGTAAGGCACAGCAGTTGGACAACAAGAGCTTTTGTTGATGCTTCGAATCTCTTCTCGACATTGTAAACCAGCAGTTCCTTTTGCACCTGCTTTATTACACCACATGTTACTAGGTTCAGCAAGCGTAAAGTTTATATTTTTTCCACATTCTTCATCCTCTTCACACTTAAAAGTTATACCAAAATTTTCTGCATGATATTGATCAGAATATGTGCTCTTAAAACGTTCCATGATCTTCTCGTTTTCCATTAAATCAGGCAAAAATTGTTTCAAAAGATCTCTTGTAAACCAAGCAGGCTTACCTACGTACTTTTCTTCGGAATATTTTCCAGAATTTACCCCGCATGTGTCTTGCTCAGTATGACCAGGATTGACAAGAATACCTTCTATGAATGTGTCATTTTCATCTCCATCATCTTCATCTTTTTTTGTCTTTTCATCTTTTGTATTGCGACCTTCATCATCGCCTTTTTTCCTACCATCCCTATCAAAGCCTTTTTTATTGAAGCCATCTTTATCAAAGCCTGTTCTATCGTAGCCATCTTTATCAAAGCCTGTTCTATCGTAGCCATCCTCATCAAAGCCTTTTTTATTATAGCCTTCCTTATTGAAGCCATCTTTATCAAAGCCTTCCTTATTGAAGCCATCCTTATCAAAGCCGTCTTTATCTTTATCGCCTTTATCGTGGTTATTTTTATCACGCTTATAATCTATCTCATCCTCTATTTCTTTTTTTATTTTATCCTTTATCTCATTTTTAATCTTTTCTTTCAGTTCATTCTTAGTCTTATCACTAATCTCAAACTTAAGATCTTTCTCTAGCTCAGTTTTAATCTTTTCTTTCAGTTCATTCTCAGTCTTATCACTAATCTCAAACTTAAGATCTTTCTCTAGCTCAGTTTTAATCTTTTCTTTCAGTTCATTCTTAGTCTTATCACTAATCTCAAACTTAAGATCTTTCTCTAGCTCAGTTTTAATCTTTTCTTTCAGTTCATTCTTAGTCTTATCATCAATCCTAGAATTAGGGTCTTTACCACCACCTAGCTTTGTATGTAAATGAACTTTCAACATATGTGGTAGTTGATCTGCATGCTTGCAGTTTGAGTAAGGAAAAACTCTCTTGAACATAAAATAACTCCATGAATATTACTAATAAATTAATATAAAATGCAAGTGTATAGTAACAATATACACACCTTTATTACTTCTATAAAAAATAGACAATGTGTTCTGGTTCTGATATCTCTTCAGGAGAAAATGCTGATTCTTTGCGCGCAATTACTATAGCACCATTTATCGAATCTAAACAAAGTTTGCATTCAGGATTACTATCACATTCTCCTATGAGATAACCGTCTGAACCAATTTTAATACTGTTGTCACCTCTATCAATAACTTCTCTACATTTTTGAAATATTAAGCCAGTAGTTTCATTAGTCTTGGCATCTTTAAGCTCTCCAGAAACTGCATCAACTGCTACTGTAAGTTTTGAATAGTCAATTGGTTTTTTAGGTTCTGGACAAGCAGGACACTCAGGTACTATTACATCAGGACAAGGAGGTATATCAGGACATTTTACATCAGGACAAGGAGGTACGTCAGGACATTTTACATCAGGACAAGCAGGACACTCAAGTACTGTTACATCAGGACATTTTACATCAGGAAGATGTATATTTAATTCGACTTCATCATAATACGGATAAAAGTGGTCATGGCAATGTGGGTTAAAGTGGTTATGACAATGTAGATCAAAATTATTATGGTACCGTGGGTCAGTTGTGTAAGCTGTACGCGTAGGAATACATGAACCAACACGTGGAGATGAGGAAAAATTATAATTCATAAGAATCCTTTAAAAAATAACTATTAGATTATTATAGGATAAAAAAGTTAATGATTTAATAATTTTAATGCTGAGATTAGCATATACAAACTTACAGTACATTTCAAAATACGACTTTAATATAGAAGATATTCGCATTGAAAAGCTTTGCCACAGCAAAATGCTGCTAAGATTTCAAGAAAAAGCTGTCAGTAGTCAAATTTATTGTATTTTAAAGCAAAATGTGAAGCACATGGTTTCCCATGTGCTATTGGAAGTACGTATAGCAAGAGTGAAAGAACGTACGTTTGTTAGTGATTTAAATCTAACCTCTTAGCAGAAAAAATCAAACGTATCACAAGGATTATAACATGTTTCATAATAGTTATGATATGAGTTAAAATGATTGTGGCACGAATTAGTAGCACAAGGTGCGTATGCAGGTGCACAAGCTTGTGCACAGTTCGATACTGGTGCTGGTAAAGCTGGCAAATTATAACCCGTAAATGGTAGTTTTGGTAAATTACTGTAATTATAAACCATAATAATCCTTAAAAAAATACTATAAGATGATTATAAATCAAAATGATTAAAAATTTAATAACTTTAATTATAAATCTAGCATATCAACTAACGATATGATGTAAATTTTCTTTCAATTCCACTGTATCTTCGCCAGTTTTGCATACAACCCGTCTTTACTTATTAGGGAGTCATGAGTTCCTACTTCTTCTACTTTCCCGCAATTAATCACTATAATCTTGTCAGTTTTGAGTGCGGTTGACAGTCTGTGTGTGATTATGATTGTTGTTCTGTTTTGCATTAATTTGCTCAGTGCTTTTTGCACGAGGTTCTCACTTTTATAATCAAGGGCAGAGGTTGCTTCATCCAGTATTAAAACCTGAGGATTTTTGAGTATGGCCCTTGCTATTATAATACGTTGTTTTTGTCCTTCAGAAAGTTTCAGTCCTCTTTTTCCTACAAATGTATCAAATTTATCCGGTAGCTTATCAATAAATTCCATCGCATAAGCGCTGATAGCTGCTTGCTTCACCTCTTCATATTCAGCATCTGGTTTACCATATAGTATATTTTCCATTATTGAACAAGAGAATATCATATGGTCTTGTGGCACTAAGCCAAACAACGATCTGAGGTCATTTAGCGCAATTGATTTAATGTTGTGCCCATCAATAGTAATGCTACCTTTATTTGGATCATGAAAACGGAGCAGAAGTTTTAAAATGGTGCTTTTACCACTTCCAGATGGTCCAACAATTGATACTGCTTGACCTGCCTCTATAGAAAATGATACGTTATTTAATGCTGGCTTATCAGCATAAAAAAATGTTACATCGTTAAACGCAATTTCTTTTTGAATACTATTAATTCTTATAGGATTTTCGCCATTTACTATAGAGCTTTTCATGTTCGTAAACTCAAACAAACGCTCTACTATTCCAAGACCTCGTTGCAAATCACTGATATTATCGCTCAAATTATTTATAGCTCCTGCCGCAAGCGCTGAATAAAACACAAATGAAGATAGTTCTCCTATGGTCATATTATTACTTAAGACTTCTTTTATTCCAAAAAAAAGCAAAATAACTAGTGAACCTATCACACACGTGATAACTAGAGTTACTAAAATAGCGCGCAAGAATACTAGTTTTACATACGATTTTGATACTAAGTTTAAATGTTCCTGAAAACGAATTTTTTCATTTTCTTCTAGTACAAATGATTTAATGGTTACTATAGATCTAAAATTTTCCTCACTAAATGATGCAAGCTCACTTGATTTATCATGAGCAAAGCGTGCATAATTGCGAACTTTTTTTCCAAGTGAAGTCATGATAATGAGCAGTATGGGTATTATTGCAGCTGCATATGCGGTTAAATGTAGATTTGTGTATAACAGCATTGCAACACTACCAGTTAGTACCACTGCATTCCTCAATATTGTCAATAAGCTGCTGTTTATTATCGATTGCAATGCAGAGGTATCAGTAATGAGTGCTGAGATAACATCTTGCACACCTGTATTCTCAAAGAAACTTGGTTGTAAATCAGTAATACTGCTATATAAGTCATATCTGATTCTTGCGACAACTTTTTCGCTGCCAATGCCAATGAAATATAACCGAATAAATGAAGTGAAAGAAATGCCTAAAACTATCAGTATTGCAACTACAAGCTTGGTAGTAAAGTTATGCTCTGCGCCAGAATCAATTATGTTGCTTAAGCCACTACCAAAAAGAAGAATCGTTAAAGCTGAAAATATAACTGCAATAAAAGCTATGCTAAAATAATGTAGACTAGGTTTTATATAGTAAAATAGCTGCTTAATGTTAGATCGCATTTTATTTTAAAGTTAAGTATTTAGCTTCAGGAAAAAGTTACAATATTAGTCTACAGTGTACTTCGTTAGAACAATACGTTCAAGAAACTTTAGCTTGATTTCTACTCAAAGAAAAACGCTGCGAAATTACAGAAAGTTAGCAAAAAAACTACTGAATATACCAGAGTTTATTTTGTTCCAATGTGTAACGCCACTATTCCATAGCTCATATTGTGAAACTCAACATTCTTAAAGCCTACCTCTTCAATTTCCATTTTAAAATTAGTTTGAGTTGGAAATTCTCTTATGCTCCTTACTAGGTATTCATAAGAACCCTTATCTTTAGCAACTATGCTACCAATTTTAGGAATTACTTTAAATGAGTATAAGTCATAAAATTTGGTGAATATCTCATTTTGATAATACATAGGGGCAAACTCCAAGCAAATAAATTTCCCATCTGGCTTCAATACCCTATATGCTTCACTTAAAGCCTTCTTGCGGTCAGAAAAGTTTCGAATACCAAAAGCTACTGTATAATAATCAAATTCGGAATCTTCAAATGGTAAACTCTCTGCATTTGCACATACCCAATTGAAATTGAGCTGATTTGAATTTATAGCCTTATCACGCCCTTTGTCCAGCATGTTTTGATTTATATCACATACTGTAATTTTAGCACTTGGTTCCCCTTTTGCTATTCTTATAGCTATATCTCCGGTTCCTCCAGCAATATCCAAAATCTTGGAATTCTTTTTAAAATGCACACTACTTACCATCTTCTCTTTCCATAGCCTGTGCACTCCAAGACTCATTATATCATTCATGATGTCGTAGCGATTTGCTACAGAATCGAAAACCTCTTTAACTAATAGTGATTTATCCATATTTTATACAGAGATTGCTTACATAATTATTTTAAACTTTAGCAGTTAAATTAATATACTAATGAGAAAAATATACTACAATTAAACGTATTTAATCCAGTAAATCATTAGTGTCGACAGTTTTTTCACAAAATATCATCTCTCTTATTATGATATTATCTGTAGCAGTTGTTGACATGGCAACAGACTTATACTCAGTTGCATTGCCAAGTATTGCCAACTATTTTAAGGTGAAAGGTAATATAGCGCAGCTTACGATCAGTTTAAATTTAGTAGGAATTGCAATATCTGGATTAATTTATGGCCCATTGTCAGACTATTATGGCAGGCGCCTAATAATGCTGATTGGTATGACAATTTTTACTTTGGCAAGTATTGTATGTTGTATAGCTGATAATATTATACTTTTAATATTAATCCGGTTTATACAGGGAGCTGGAGCTGGTGTTGCAGGAGTTGTAGGATATGCAGCAATCAGGGATATGTACTCAGGTAGTGAATACTCAAGAGTAATCTCAAAGTTAAATATGATAGTAGCACTTTCACCTGGAATAGCTCCAGTGGTAGGCAGTTATATAATTTCACATGGTTATAGTTGGAAGTTTTTGTTTTTTATCATATCACTTGCCGCAATTATTATGCTCATTTTTATTTACTTGAAGCTACAAGAAACGCTGACCGTAAATAAAAGTAAAGCCAGTATTAATATCTTCAAGCAGTATATATTAATATTTAAGAATTATCGTTTCCTTGGGTTTTCAGCCATTCATGGATTAACTTTCATGTGGCTTTGGGCATACATTGCTAACTACCCATTCATATTTGAATCAATGGGCGTTGAAGTACAATGTTTTGGCTATCTCATATCAATCATAGTTATATTTTACATAATTGGGACTTTAATTAATAGAAGGTACGTACCAAAAATAGGAGTGAGCAAGATGTTAATAATAGGTTTGGTATTACCGATGATATCGGATGGTTTATTGGTATATTTTTATCTCACAAACAAGTTAAGTGTACTTATTCTTCAAGTTCTTTGGATTCCGAGCAATATCGGGCTTGCACTCGTAATCAGCAATAACGTAACTTCTGCTTTAGAAACAATCAAGGGTATAGGGCTTGGTAGTGCAGTCCTCTCATTCTGCAATATGATGTTTGGAGCTATTGGAATATATATAGTAGGAAAATTTTTTCACTATAGTATTTTACCAAATTTACTGTTAACAGTTGCATGTTCTATAATTGCAATTCTTATATATAGTTTACTTAAATATACTGAAAAACACAGAGAAGGCTGATTACAATAGATTTCTTATATAACCTTATGAAGGTGTAATTTCGGTATGTGGTGCTGGCATCCAGAGAACTTTATCTGCAGAGTTCATTGATTATTAGCAACTGTAACATGATAATACAATTTCTATAGAAAAGTGCAGATGAGTGGCAATTTTATTGATTACACACATTTTAACAGCTCCCTAAATCAGGGTGAGAAAGTTCGATTAGCTGAAAAGACTCACAAAGTTAGGGAAATCTTCTTAAAATATATCAGCAATGATGTTCATAATATGTCAGTTGAGGTTCTTAACACCTATGATTTGGAAAAGAATATAATGATATATTCAAACAACCAAACAGTATTCATGTACAATTTGGAGATGTTGGAAATAAAGTATTAATTTACTCATGGCCTCGTTACAACGAGTTTGATGAAAGTAAATGGAAAAATTTTTTATCACAACTAACAAAGGATCATAATCTAAAATTTATTGGAACTGGGCCACTTGAGTTTAAATATGAAGGTTTTAATTACAGTGTGTATCCTCCAGCTTTCAACTTTTCACAAAAAGAAATATCTTCAAGACAAATCAATAAAGTTTATACCCTTTTCAAAGCGACAATTTCTGATGATTATAAAGATTATGAACCTTTAGCTTTCAGCTTTTCACAAGAAGAAGTAAATAAAATTATATAAAATATTAAAAGATCTCATAAGTCAATAAAAAAGCAAGTCATTGACCATTACCAATCATCAGGAAAAGATTTTGTTAAAAATGATTTAGACTTCATAAAGATTGGTACCGATATAAATAATAAAACAAGATTTAGTTCTGTAATATATTTTAACAAACCCAATGGTGTTAATGAAATTAAACTAGAATTATATAAAGCGACTCCCTTACACTTATTTGCTAAGCTTGGGGACAGTTTTTCTCAGAAGCTAGAAGATGATCTAGATAAGGGGGCAGATGTTAATCCAATAGATGAAAGTGAAAAGACCCCTTTACATTATGCTGCTAAAAATGGTCATATAGAAATAGTAAAAATTCTATTAGCAGTAGACGTAATCGATATCAATGTAAAAGACAAGGATGAAAAAACTCCTTTTGATTTAGCTAAAACAGAAGAAATAAAAGCTCTATTATTACAAATCATAGAAAAAACTGATGACAGTTCAGCATCGACAGATAGTGAAGTAGATCAAGAGGAAGATACTGAGCAAGAAGGTAATGTGCAACCAGTGATACAAGTAGAGGAAAAATCACAGGAAATCATTGTAGAAGAAGTCAGTGATGTACAAATTGAAGATGCTGATAATGGACATTCTATTGACATAGCACTTACACAAAATGGTGTTAATCCACGAAGTGAATCATCAACAAATGAAGAACAGCCGAGCTCTTTTTTTGATAATTTGCTTAATATAATTATGAAGCCCTTTTCTTTAATTGCATCATTTTTTGGTGGTTTTTTTTCATGGTTGTTTGGATCTGATGAATCATCAACTGAATCTGATCAAATAATTGCACCGAGTAACTCAGAAGGAGAGGAGCTAAAAAACTATCAAGAGAGTGACAATAATATTATATAATAGATTTCTTGCATAACTGGAGTGCAAAGAAAAATCAGTTTCAAGTGAACCCCTTATTGTCATTCAAATAGCTGACACTGGAATGGCTTTATTGCATCACTCTTCGGATAATAGGTAACGTGGAATGAAGCTATCTCAAATTTAGCCATGCCTATATCAGTAATTTTGTTAAGCAAATAACACTTGAGCTCTCTCACGATTAACCTTAGATTTGTTTCTAAAATGTATGATTCATAGAGGTTATTACAATTGACTTGTCAGATTGAGTCTGAACTAGTTGGCTTGTTAAGAGATTTGCATTTTTGAAGTGATTGTAGTTTCTGATTGTGTTTACAATTTTGCATGACAAACGACTCTTTTGATAAGATATAGTTTTTCACTTAAGCAAGGAATCGTATTTTCCAGTTCCTTATATTTTTCCCAAGGAGTTTTTCCTTGAAGAGCGCTATGAGGGCGGTGTTTATTATAATACTCTTCCCAATCCCTAAGTTTAATTTGCAATTCAGAGCTCTTGATGGTAACGATACTGTAAAACTCATCTAAGTCTGTACGCTGTGCTCTTTCCACTTTACCATTTAAGTGTGGAGAAAACGGCTTAATAGGACGAAATTTAATTTTCCATTCCTTCAAACATTCTTGCACCTCATAAGCAAAAAATTCTTGCCCTCTATCAGTTTGAATCCTTTGGCAATGGAAAGGTATTCTTTCTCTTAGTTGTTTTAGGAAATCTAAAGTGTTTTTTGAAGTACTTCTTGAATATAATGCAACAATTTTATAACGTATCTATAGCAGTATATTGATAAAGCCCTGACGATATTTTGCACACATCCATCTGCACACGCTCTCCAGGTACTTTACAGTTATAACGCTTGACATGTTTGCGATAATGACGTTTAACATGCAGAAGACTTACACTATGTTTTTTGAAAATTTTGTGTATAGTAGCCAATGACAAGGATAAATCATATAGACGTCTTAACTCGGTTTCTTGCCCCTAGCTTTCTAGTTTGTCTTAGATGAAGAATAAGCTGCTCATCTGATTCATTGATCTTTTGCAAAGGTGAAGTTTTAGGCTTACTACTGAGATCTACTAATCCTTTTTCACCTAACTCTTCATAACGTTTGTACCATTTACGTAAGGTAAAACGTGAAATACCATAATGCTCTTTCCTGCATGACCAAACTTTTTGTATAGTTTTATCCAACTCAGACGTAGTTTAACCCTAGATTAACTAATTTATCCTTTGCAATTGTAATAAGGTCTATAAACTACTGCAAATCCAAATTTCTATTTGACCTTATATTCTTATTGTAATAACCTCTATGAATCACACACAAATTTTACCACTTTGTTTATCTTTCACTTTATATCCAGACTGAAATGCTTCTGACTCAAAAAGTTTCGCTGGTTTTTTTAAAACTTGCTTAGCAAATGTTCTCGCTTTTGATTCACCTAAAACAACACCTTTTGTTATAAGATAAACGGAAAGTTCTTCTTTATTAGCTGAAATATAATTTATTACTCTAGATACAGCATCTATTGCTAATTTCTCAATCCCTCTCTCCCAAGAAAGGCTACTAACATCCATAATCCCAGTAAACTGCCCCTCAAATTTTTGAAAAATTTCTAAACTAGCATCTACTAAAATCTCTCTTGTGCTACCTTCTAAAGGCATAACTGTTGAAGAAACACTTTTTACTCCTTTCTTATGCTCTTTTGCAGAAAGATAACCTATCATTTCAATTGCTTTATCAGGAATTACTCGCATACCTGGTGGAATAGCACTCTTTATAGTTGAATCAACCAGACCTAATATTTTACCTGTTTTTTTTATTTTTGAACCTGGTTTTACTTCTTCAGAGTATTGAAATAGTTTTTTTTCGAATTCTTTAACAAAAGTCTTAACAAAAAAAAGTTGCTCTTTTCACTATTTCATCATCTGTAAGACCTATATCCTCTACCGTTAACCTACAATCAATCAATGCACTATACAATGTACTACTGCTGCTTATAGATGAAGCTCTTGTTACTCTAGGACTATCTTGACTTTGTTCATGCTGAAGTTCTTCATCAGATAATCTGTCTTCATAATCAACTGTTGCTTCCATTATTGACTCATCAGGCAATACCTCTACAACAGGGCTAGATTCTTTATAATCTTCACAGTCCATTTGATTGTCTGTGACATCTTTCATTTCTGCTTCGAAATTTTGTCGAAAATAAACAGACTCACTGTCCAATTTTTTTTCACTAGCCATGGTTTTATAATAATAAAGTGACATTTGCTGTACTGTCCCTCTTAAGATTGGTTGAAAATGAAGACCTCCCTGATTTACTATATGTATAGTATCTTTTGTATAGTAAATTTTCTTACTAAGAATCTCGCTATTTAATATATCCTTTTGGTAACCTTCCTTATCAATAAGGTGATGCGTTATTACCTTTCTTCCATCGGAAGTAATGTGTTCTTCAATAAAATGCAATCTTACCTTATATACTATACAAATTATTCTTCCATCAATTTCTGTAGACCCCACATAGCCGTAGTTAATTTTAATTTATCTATTGCTTTAGATCCTTTCTTAATATCATCTGCGGTAAACCCAACTCGTGAAATATAATCAGAAATGCTTCTACCATCATTTTTTAACGCTTCTGTAAGCCATGACGAATCAAGACCAAGTTGTTTCTCTGCGAACAGCCTACAAATATTTCTTAAAGATTTTACAGTAAAGGTCCCTCCAGGCTTTAATTGATTAAGTCCTTGCGCAACTGAATCAAAGAAACAATCTACTTCACCAATTGCTTTCTTCGTTGTAAAACCTTCTGGCAAACCTAAATCAATCAGTACTTGTTGACTACTAGATGGTAGTATATCTTTTTTTTTGCTCTCTTATTAACTCAGATCGATTAACTGCTTGTTTAAAATAATTTACAGAATTCAATGTCTTTAACACAATACTCCCACATATTTATTACGTAAAATGTAACTTTATTGTGAATAATAAAGATCTAACAAGGCAAGAGTTTTTTGCATGTTTTAGCATTTTATTATAGTTTGTATTTTTAAAACTAAACCAATACAGCCATTTTCGGTAACTGAAACCAGCAAGCGTGAGAACTGTTCGTCTTGGGACGTGTTGGTCTAATAGATGTTCTACACAAACTTTTTTTCATATCAAACCATTACTTTATTTTTTGATTTTGAAACACTTTTTTTGAACTTTCCTGGGGAAAAACTCGTAGATCGAAAGATAAATCCTCCAGAAGTGATATGAATTTTGTGTTATTTCTCGTTAATTTGAATTTGTATCTCAAGTGCGTCTACCTATTACTACCTCGTTTACACTTTCAATATTTACCTCTCTCACCTTGTTACTAGGTTCTTCAATATTGGGAGCAGAAAAACACTCACTACTTTCCTTACCTCTATGCATGAAAAATGCTCTCCCTATCCACTTTTCAATACCATTGATCACTTCATTAAACCTTTTTATATCTATGTTGTCTAGAAGTTCAAAGATTTGTAGAGAAACTTCCGCTGGAATTACCCGTGGTAAATTACTAGAGACTTGTTCCAATAAATCCAGTATTTCTGTCACTGTTTTATGTTGACTGTCTATTAGGTAAGCAAGAATGGGAAATTCACTTTTAGCTTCTTCTAACTTGTTTTCCATATCTTTCTCTCTTAGAGAAGATGCTAATTTATTGACCTCCTCACTTGTCAGAATATTATAAAGAAAAGCTTTTGGTGGAAATACCTTGTGTAAATTACTTGAACCTTGTTCTAGTAAATCAAGTCTTTCTTTCCCTTTTTGATATTGACTTTCTATTCGTTCAGCAAAGATGGGAAACTCACTTTTAGCTTTTTCTAACTCTTCTCTCATATTTTTGTCCCGTACGTAAGATGCTAATTTATTAGCTTCATTACTTTTCAGAATATCATACAATGTACAACTTTTATTAATCTTTTTTTCTCTCATTCTTTCTAGTTCATCTAAACAACTACCACGATATTCTAACATTTGTTGCGCAAGATCGTGAGATAACCTACTTTGTATGAGACTATACAACTCTTCTCTGCTCTCAAAGTAATCTAATCTAGTTTCAAGTGCTATTAAGGTTTTTACCATTTCCACTCTTTCAGAAACACAATATTCTAAGAAAGTAACCTCAGAGTGGAAACTTACATCTGTATCAGCACCTTCTTCTATTAAAAGTTCTACTATTCCTACATGGCGACTTTGAGCAGCAAACGACAAAAGAGTAGTACTACAATAAGAACCAATTTGTAACCTTGAATTAATATCCGGTCTTGTCCACTCTAATAGACATGATAATATTCCTTTATAGCCCTTTAGAATAGAAAGTTGTAAAGGAGTATACCCTTTATCATTTCTTATATTTGTATCAGCACCTCTATTTAATAAAGCATCCACCATCACTATATTGTTCTTTGCAACAGCAATATGTAAAGGAGCATATCCATGACAATTTTTTACATTTACATCAGCACCTCTATTTAATAGAGCATCTACTATCTCTACATTGTTATTTTCAGCTGCAACATGTAGTGGGGTATTTCTAATTCCATCTCCTGCATTCACATAAGCATCATTTTCTATTAAAACTTCTACTATCCTAGTATTGCCACAAGCAGCTGCCGTATGCAGAGGAGTATTCGTGTTTTCATCTATTATGTTTGGAACAACAAAGTTTTTTATTATGTAAGACACTGCTACTATATTGCAAAGTTTAATAGCAATAAATAAAGAACTGCAGGCTAATTTCTTCAAGCCATGTGCCCTAGCTAATCCTAAAATAGTGGATATTTGGGACACATTGCCTCTTCGGATCGCCCAACTAATTGGTGTATGATGAAGTATTTTACCATTTTGAAGTTCTAGAGTATGGCTGGTAGAGTTGAGAACTTTTTCTAGTTCACCCTTATTTTTAGCTAATTTATGAATACAGCTAATGACTTCTTTAGCATCAAGCTCAAGAGCGATACCTAGTAATGTCATAGTTAATTTATTTGACCAATATAACTGATTTTTCCATGGTGAGTATTAAAATGTTTTATACCATTAATCTTAGCTGATTTTAAAACACTTAGAAGGAACTCCTTCCTATTATCAGGAATGTGATCTTGTAATAGTTTATTCGATTTGGTAGCACTTTGCTGCTTTTCCTCAATACTGGTAGTCGGTATATCATCTGCTTTACTTGGAGAGTATTCCTCTATCCCTTGATAATTCTTGATATCAAAACCTTTCTGTTCCCACTTTTGATATGTAGGTTTATTTTGTAATCTTGCCATTGCTTGTACGGACATATTACCTGCAACTTAGGTAATTTCAATTTCCTCATCATCTAGCACTTTTTTTGCCTGATCAAGGCCAACAATCTCTGCTGCTTGAGAAGAAGTTTTTAGCTTTTTAGAACTTGTATCTTCCATTCTATCTTCTTCAGAATCAGTTTTAGTTCTTTTTGGTTGAGTCGATGATTGTTCAACTGAAGCTTGTAAGTTTTTATGATTTATTATCGGATTAAAATGTGCACTACCTGCATTGATTATGTGTACGGTATTCTGCTCATTATAATTTATATTATCTATAGACTTAGAAGTTTCACTGCTTATTAACTGATCTAGCCATACTTCTCTTTCTTCAACAATATGTTTTTCAAGAATATGTAACTGTACACCATATACTTTACAAATTATTCTCCCTTCAATATCACCTCTACCCCATATTGGTGAAACCATACCCAAGGCATTTTGCTCAGGCTTTTGCTCAACATCACCTGCAGTAAATTCAATACGTGTAATATATTCATTAATGTGTTGATTTTCACCTTTTAAAGCCTCTTTAAGCCATGAGGTGATCATCTTCTAGTTGACTTTCTGCGAATTTCTTACAAATTTCTCTCAAAGATTTAACAGTAAAGACTATTTCAGGTTTCAATTGTCTTAGTCCTTGTGCAACTGAGTCGAAGAAACAATCTCCGCCATCCAATGCTTTTCCTACCTTAAAATTCTCTGGTAACTCTGGCTGCTTTAAATATTGTACCCCTTCTAATTTTTCCGAATTAGCTTTCTTTTTTGAATTTTCCATTCCAACCTCAATCCTATATTATAACAAACAGATTGATAATTATCAATAATTTTGATGCATATTATAGTATTTTACTTAGGCTATTTTGAGTGAATCATTATTAATTTAACGGTATATCTAATTAAGAAATAAAAAGTATAGTCACTTTCAGCAACCAAAACCAAGGACGGTGAGAAGTGTTTTTCTTGGAATCAATTGGTCTACCATGTGTACCATACGAACTTTTTTATATGGTAATTTCACTGTGCGCTAAAACCAGCTATATTGGCTTACTTTTGCTAAATTTATATACGAACTGTTTTGCCCAACTTTGTTGCAATAATTTAAATCTTCTATTTTTACAATCCTATTTTTACGCTGCTCGTTCTCAAAAATATACGATCTTTTTTGAAAGAGTAAATAATTGAATTCTTTATAACACTAACTAGCATGTACTTTTACTAAAGTATTCTTTGAAAAAGTTAGTTGACTTATAAATAAGTCTCTACTAATACTGGCATGTCTTTGTTTATTCTGCTGAAGTGGCTCCGCAGGTTACTGTATAAGCTTCAGCAGTTTT
The DNA here is from genome assembly GCF_039540065.1 of Wolbachia endosymbiont of Encarsia formosa. Classification (NCBI taxonomy): domain Bacteria; kingdom Pseudomonadati; phylum Pseudomonadota; class Alphaproteobacteria; order Rickettsiales; family Anaplasmataceae; genus Wolbachia; species Wolbachia endosymbiont of Encarsia formosa. The sequence continues at coordinate 33,294 of NZ_CP154278.1, forward strand.
TGCACTCCTTTAAAGCATAATCCATCATGCTCTGATAATAGTGATATCAAATATAGGTCTTAACTATGTTAATCTATAGTAAAGTTAGCTCAAATTTGGAGTCATAAGCAACTTTTAACCTATCTGCATACTCCATTGTTACTCACCATAAAAACTTAACAAAAGCTTAATTATATGAGTAGTAAAAAGATTATGGTTATTGACTTAATGTTATATATCGCGTATAATGTACTATTTATATTATATTATATTATATTATAGGGGTAAGTATGGGTGAGTCTACTGGGATGATAAAATCTATCATCAATCAGCTAAAACCAAAATCCAAAACAGAACTATCTGATTTTGAATATGAATCCATTATAGAACATCTATCATCTAAAGAACATTTATTAAATGAGATGATGAATGATATGTGGTACTCAGGAGATTTACCATCAGTTAGAAACTATAATGAACCATTATCTTTGATAGATAGCAAACTTGGATTAAGTGAACAGGTTTGTGTTTGGTTTGCTCTAGATTATGACCTTACACCAAGTCAAAAAAATTTAAACAAAAAGTTACTTAGTGCTCTAAAATGTTTAGCTTCTAACTGTGGTTCATTTGATAATACTGAGCCCCTTGAAGAATTTTTACATGATAATAAAAACAATAAAGATTTAAAAGTAATTCTTAATCTCAGAAGAGGAGAATCTCAATCAACAGTATTGCATGCAATTGCAGGAGCAAATATTTCTGGATTTCGTCGTACAGGAAATCAGGCTATAGATTTACTTTTAGGTGCAGGTGCAGATCCTAATATACAAGATAACAAAGGAAAAACACCATTATACATTGCTGCTGCCATAGGTCATTACGATAATGCAAAATCTCTTCTCTTAAAACTGGCTAACCCTAATATAACAAGTAGAAAGGGCAAAACTCCACAACAAATAGCAACTAATAAACTCTTCTATAATATAGAAGAATTATTCTTAACTGATAAACAGAAAAAGATGAATAAGGAATTGTATGACTTACTTGTGTGTGATTCAGACTGCACTAAAAATTTAAAGGAGTTTTTAAGTAAGCATAAAAGAGACTCAGACCTAAAAGTGGTGCTAAATATTCGGCAAGGAATGGGTGAATCAAAAGTGTTTTCGTATGTTGATCGTTTTGCTTGGGATAATGAATATCTTGCTCAAGAGTTAAGAAAAATATTTCTAAAAGCAGGAGCATTAGATTATGATAAAAATATTATTTATCGTCAGCAAAAGAAAGGACAGGTCAGCAAATTACTCGTTAATTTAACCTCAAATCAAAAGGAAAAGTTAAATGAGTTTTATTATAAGGTGTTTCAGGCTCAAAACATGGCTGAACTTGAAGAGATTGTAAACGATGCTATAAAGTCTGGTGTACGATTAAACTATTCTCTTTCACAAGATTTCTTTTTAGGTAATGAGTACACTTTTACCGATTATGTGATGAAAAAAATCAGTGAGTTGGAAAAAAATCCTAAAGTTGCTAGTAATATAATATGTCAATTGGTATCAAAAGGGGCGGTGTTTGGTAATACAGTTGATGCTAACACACTGACATCAGAATTTAAAGAGCATAAAACTAACCTAAAAAAAGCTTATAGAGATTATATTAGCAATGCTCATAAGTTTATTGAAATCGCAAAAAGTGCAACCAATAGCGAGCTAAAAGATGCAAGAGTAGACAACTCCGTTTTTTACTTAGAATATTCTAAAGATAGTAAAATAGACATTATAAAGATAACAGATGGGGCAAGGGATTTAGGTCTAATAGATGGAGATGTAAAGTGTGGAAGAAATATAGTAAAGATCGGTAATAGTGAAGTAGAAGTTAAAACTGAAGATGGAATAAGGAATTACACAGATCTTACAGAAGGCAGCGATGTAATATTAACTTTCTATACTAGTTTGGGAAATGTAGACGTTAGGATGTATCCTGACATACAGAATAAAAGCAAAATTATAGTAGAAGTGAGTAATAGAGAGGAAATATTAGAAAAATTAAAAGGTCGCGAACAAGAGTTAGGCAATGATTGCGCGCTTGGCAACTACTGGGTCTACGATGCTATTGAACAGGGATATTTTGAAAGATCTGGTGGATTAATGCGTCCTGAAGTTATAAGTGAATCCAATAAGCAGAAGGATTCATGGGTAGAACGTATAGATAAGGATTCAAGAAGAGGTCCTGATTTTCGGGATAGGTAGATCATAAAAGTTAAAGATTATTATTTAAATACAAACTACTATAATTTATATATTAAGGAATTCGTACCAATGTCTATGATCTTTTAAGAATATTCTTTTATATTGTTTTTTAGCTAGCTACAAAATGAGGATATGGAACATAAAATTGGCTGAGCTGCCTTTTATAGCTCTTTACAGACCGTGATATGCTACTGTCCTGCTATAGCCATCAATACGTATCTTATCGAATTCGGATTATTATAAGAAAGGCTATACAGAATTTCTCTCCAGATCTACCATTAAAATATTCAGCTAAAATTGGATACATTTTCTATCACTGTTGTGTCCGATATGCTAAAATCTTCATCATTTATATTGATATTTTCGCATAATTGATTCTGTAACATTGACTTACTTTTCTATATCAATCTCAATATCTCTTGGCATTGCCCTTTGTAGCGGCTCCTTCTGGCACATACTCTTCTGTTACTTTTATAAATTAAAACCGTATAATTTTTACATCTGCTCACTCCACAGCATTGGTATTTCTCTTAAATCAACTAACTTCAAACCTCTTGGCTTCCTCCCATTTACTACATCTTCTTTAATCTTCGGAGCTAAATAATTCAACCTCAAAATCTGCTGTACTCTTCTCATACTTATCTTAATTTTAACGCTCATTTCCTTTACACTTGCATATTTTCCTTCCTCTAGCTGACGTTTCCAGGAATGGGCTCTTACCACTGCTTTCAGTAGCGCATTATTTGTCTTACCTTCTGGCTCTACTACTGTACATTTGTTTCCTTTCTTTTTTATTGGTATAAATTCTACCTTATCCTCTGAGCTCACCTCTATTCCGTCCTCTCTCACCATTACTCCCTTTATTAACTTTTTCACTACTTCTTTCTGTTTTCCAAAACTTAAATTTTCCCATTCTTCCGCTTTTTCTCCCCATTTTTCATATAGCTGTTCAGCTTTCTTCATCACTTCTTTTTCCACTTCTCCGGCTATTACATTTCGGCTTCCTGATTCACAACCCTTTCCCCTTAAATGGTTATTACATATATAATATCGGTACCTTTTATTCTCTTTTTTTGAGTATGTCAGAGTCATATTTACATTACAGATCTTGCACTTAATTATTCCCCTAAGTAGCGCTTCCTCATATTTTGCTTTTCTATATGGCTGATTCTTTATCAATTCCTGCGCTTTTTGCCATTTTTCTTCTTCTATTATTGCTTCATGTTTTCCTTCATACTCTTTCTCATAATGCTTGATTTTTCCCATATATATTGGATTTGTTATTATTCTTCTCACCGTTGCCTTTTTAAAGATATCAAACCTTGCTTTCGTCCGTTACCCTTGGCTGTTTAACTCCCTTGCCAACTCTGCCATTGACTTCAGCTCCAAATATCTTTCAAACACATGCTTTACCGTCTTTGCTTCTTTTTCATTTATTATTAATTCCTTATCTTTTACATCATACCCTAGCGGCAAAGTTCCTCCCATCCATAGTCCGTGCTCTTTTGATGTTGCTATTTTATTTTTTACTCTCTCTACTATCATCTCTCTTTCTAGTTGTGCTGCACCTGATAACACTGTTTGTACAAACTTTCCCATTGGCGTATTATTGTCAAATATTTGTGTTACTGCTACAAAATTTACTCGATGCCTTCTAAAAAATGATGTTACTTCAATGCTGTCTTTTGTTTCTCTTGAGAGCCTATCGAGCGTATATACCACTACACAGTCTATCTCTCCTCCTTTAACATCTTCAAATAATTCCTTTATCGCTGGTCTTTCTAAATTTTTTCCTGAATAGCCTCCATCATCGTACCTTTTTACCAATGCTACCCAGCCTTCTTTGCTCTTTATATATTTCTCACATGCTACTCTCTGCGCATCTAAACTGTTAAACTTTTGTTCTAGACCGTCTTCATTTGACTTTCTCGTATATATTCCACATCTTATCCCTTTACACATTTTCCCTTCCCTTTTGATCACGTAAACCGAATAGGAGCGGCCCATTGTAACTCATTCCCATTATTCTCCCGGCTACTGCTGATAATGACGTAAAAAACTCTTCTCGGTAGATTAAACCCTTATCTGTTACCATCACCGCATGAGTCTCTTCCCCTCTCTCTAGTATTAATTCTTTCCCTTCTACTGGTAATTTATCGCTACTTATTCTTTTTCCCTTCTCTAGCCGATCTGCTAAATAATCTAGTCTTTTGGCACCTTTTCTTGACATTTCTCCATACGCTTCCTCCTGTATTCTATATGCTAGCCTCGGTATCAGATATTTCTTTTAGTATCTAGGCGCTTCTTCTCCATACACCTTCTTCCATATTTTTCTCAGCTCACCCAAAGGTTTTCTCCCTAAATTCATTACTTTCTTTTCTATTTCTTCCTCCATGTTTTCAGCCTCTCATAAATAACTTTTCAATTCTGTCCATTTCTTTTTTCAATACTTCAGTTACTTCTTTACTATTTTTTGCATAATCTATTGCTGTCATCCCACATTCATCCTCTTGTTCTATTTCTGCTCCTGCTTCCACTAACTCTTTTACTACTTCCACTTTCTCCACCATACATGCAAGGTGCAATGGCGTACATTTATTGCCATACTCTTCAGCATTTGCATTTGCTCCTGACTTTATCAATTCTCTCACGGTTTCTAGATGTTTCTCCGTTACCGCTAGGTGCAGTGCTGTGTATCCTCCTACATCTGCTGCATTCACATTCACTCCTTTTTCGACTAATAACTTCACTGTTTTTGCTTCTACTGCATAATGCAGAGCTGTTCTTTCATTCTCGTCTCTTGCATAAATATTTTTATATGAGTTCTCTAATAATTCTTTTGCTGATTTATTAAATTTGCCAAGCTTTAACATAATCCACCTCACCTTTTCTTTAAATTTAAATCCCTCTTTTCGCTACCTCATCTATCATTTCGTTCACTTGGCTCATTATCTTGCTTGCTAAATTTTGACATTCTTTCTTTATTAGCGATTTGTCTCTCTTCCTTATTTCTCCTATCTCTATTATTTTTAGCTCCGGCATGTAGCTTCCATTCAACATGTCTGCTATTTCTCCCACTAGTCCCTCTATTCCATAACACGTCAGTTCTCTACTTTTTGTTATTCCACCTTTTTCTCTTAAAAATTTACTTGCCTTTTCACTCTCTTCTCTATCACACAGAGAATACTTTTCACTTTCCCAGATATAGTACATTGGTGTTGCACCATACTTATTCAGTTGATTAACTTCAGCTCCAGCCTTTACTAGCTCTTTTATTATTTCAACTCCTGCTCCTCCTATTTTGCACGCAGAGTGGAGTGGCGTACATCCAGTGACATATTGAGTGGCATTTACTTCTGCTCCTTCCCTTAGCAGCACTTTTACATTTTCTAAGCTTTTCGCAAATACTGCACAGTGTAGTGTTGTATAACCATTTTTATCTCTTGCATTTACCTCTGCCCCTTTTTTTATTAATAACTTCACTGTTTTGTAATTGGAGATTTCTACTGCTTGATGCAAGATCGTCTCTCCTTCTTCATTTATTTTATTAATGTTTTTACTTGATACTTCTTTAAAAAACTTACTAAAAGATTCTTTGCTAAACTTCATACTTACCTCACAAAATTAGCTTTTCTAGCGTTAGATAAATTTCTTATATTTACCTGCTGCTATTCAGGTCATGTGCTTTTTAGCATGAGAAAGCAAGTCATTTTCTTTTTATTTCATACACTTTAAACTATTATTAATATAATATATGAGGATCTAAATATAAGTACTTAACTTATTACACATATTGCTTGACTATTTTTCCAACTTCTGTGCAAATGTCGATGTTCGTGCCACTTTAGTACTCCCGGGTAAAATACTAAAATGTAATTTTCTAATTCGTGTATTGAGTCTTTTTGCTCTAAATCGTTTTCATACCTAATATTGTATTCTGCTATAACGTATCCTACTATTTTTTGGTCAATGAAGTTCTTTGTTTGATAAAAATGAGTAACGCCAAATCTTTCTAAAATTGGATTGTATTTTAAATTCCAATATTGCCCTGAAAGTTTATCGCTTCCCAATACAAATTTATTTCCTCTTTCCTCTAAACTACCAACTGGAAAACATGCGTTTATTTCTCCTAAATTCCAGCTATATGATAATACTATCTGCGCTTTAGCAAACTTAATCTCAGGTAATAAGCTCTGTAGTAAAGGGTATAGCGTTTTTAAATTATTCCACTGATTACTTCTTTTATAAATACCGTTATAATTCTTTGTGTGAGGCTCGGTTTCTCCAAGTACTGCTACATCTAATCGATATACATCATTACTAAATGCTTGCTCATAATGCTCCCTTAAATAGTTGTCTACAATCTCTACTAACAGACATCTAAAACTGAAAAAATTTATTCTTCCAAACGATAACACTGGCCCATTTTTTTCAACTTTTATACCAGAGTAGTCTGATAACAAACTTCCAAAAAAGCTTTCATCTAAAATAAACCTATCAACGTTGTAATAATCGTTAAAAATCCTCATTAGCCGCGATCTTGCTGGTAACGATAGTTTTGCAAGTTCTACTACTGCATCCACAAAAAAGTCATTTGGAACATCTTTTATTCCTATTTGCAACTCGAAAAAATGTTTACCAGGTGGCTCCTCAATAATTGTAATATCTTCTATATTTGCCCATTTGAGCGCTATTTTAAGTGATGCAGGTGTTCCTCTCAGTCTTTGAAATTTTACTCCTTCTACTACTGCTTTTCTTCTATCTTTTACCCAACGCAGTATTCCTTCTAAGCCATATTCTTCTATTATCCACGGCAATGTTTCTTCTTTAAGACTAAACTTATATCCTTTTTGGATATCAACCTTATAATCTGTTGCATCTACTAGCGCTTTTTCCTGTTTTGTTGCATTTGGTGGCAATAACATTAATTCAACTCAATCTCTAAGTTTCTTAAAGTAGCACACTCATTACCTAGCACCACAATATCCTCTTTTGGCTCTATTAATTCCACATTTTCTACAACATCTACAAATAGGTTTGCTATTATCCACGATCTTGTTACACTCCACCCTAATCTTTTTGCTAATTCAAACTTCTTAATAAACTGCTTCTTGATTTCCTCCTTCGATATTATAGGACTTATGCTCATTCTGCTGTGAATATCTATTTCCGTAATATTGCAACCAATTACTGTTACTGTATCTGTTAAAACTCTTATATCATCTCTAGTAACCTGCTTTTTTACAATTTCAAGTAACTCTTCTGACGCTGTGGATAACTCGGTGGATAAAATCGAAATCTCTACACTACCTGGCACTTTTGATTCAACCAGCGCATCCTTTACTCTTCTATCTGCTGACAGTGCATGATAACGATAATTTCCTCCTGTACTCCAGCCTTTTATTTTTGCTTTTACCCTCTTTCTAAATCTTTCATCCTCTTCTTCTTTTTCTCTCTCTACTCCATAAAATTCAGCTAAGTTATCAAGATCTTCTCCCGTTGCAAATTTAAGTAAATTACCATTTACAGCTTCGTTTATCCTTTGTCTGAGTAAAAGTTCTCGCCATGCTGATACCTCCAGAACTTTCATTGCTGGATCCGATTCTACTAATCCTGAAAAGGTTTTATCTCTACGGACTAACTCTTCTTTCATTCTCGAAAAGATTTCCTCATAGCTTAGCTTTTCAATAATATTAGATGTCTGCATTTTTAAACAACTACTCCATTAATATTTATGAACTTACCTTCTGAAAGATAGACACCTTCTAAATTCAATGTTACTCTCCCTTCTTTTACTCCTTCAATTTTTACTTTTTCTAACTTAAATCTCCTCTCAAATTTCCCCAGTGCTTCTGCTGTTGCTGCATATATCTCAAGTGTTAAATCTCTATTTATCGGTTTATCAACTAATTCAAATAGCCTTGAACCATAACTTCTCCTCATTATTCTACTGTTTACTGGAGTGGTTAATATATCAATAATTGATTGTTTAAGATGGTCTATTTCTTCTAACGCTTTTCCTGTTTTAGCATCCATACCCTTCATTTCTATTTTGCAAAAAAGACGCTTTCACTTCCTTTTACTACTTTAAACCCACATGAAACTATATCTCCTACTCTTCCTACACCATAACCATTTGCAAACACTGTTTTTGATCCTTGAATCATTACTTTTCCTTCACTAAAACTGTCTCCTTGTCTACATATTGACTTACCGTTTACAAAAACATTATTACTTCCGCTAATGCAGAAATGTGGTATAGCTTCTCCACAGTAGTCTCCTGACCTCACTATTCCTTTGTTCAATTTAAGTCGATCCTTTCTGCTTTCAGTTTTATTCCACTTTTTGTCATTTCTATACTCGATTCCCCAGCCTTCAGTGTTATTTTATCCACTACTTCAATCTCTAAATGATGTTTTTCCTTATCACATGTAAACTTCGTCCCATCTTGAAACTTTATACTATTTATTTCTTTTTTATTTTCTAGTGCAGGGTACTTTTCCTGATATATTCCTGGTAATACTACTCCTAATGATAGTTCACCAAGAGGAGAAAATACCACAACTTGTTCATCGATATCTGGCGGAGACCAATCTATATCTTTTCCTGCTTTGCTTGTTATCCATGGCAACCAATCTGTTAAAATTCGCCTATTTTAACTCTTACTTTTGCTTTTTCATAATCTACTTCTTTTACAAGCCCTATTCGTACAATGTTTGCTAACTTTCTTTGCAGCTCTGAAATAGCAAAATTACTCTCTAACATTTTCTCCTATTATAATCGTATGTGGCTTAATCTTATTTTCTGTCCATATCGATTTACCTAAATGAAGCTGATGACTCCACTCAACCAACCACACCAAATACGCATCTAATTCAGGTCTAAATCCGTCAATTTCCGCAGAGATAAATTCTCCTGGTGAAACATTTTTCACGTTCCAAGTATTTTTATTTACTACTTTCGCAATCTCAGCAGCTAATGTTCTGACAATAATAGGAGCATTTTCTATTGTGCTATCAATCACAATTCTTGCTTCAAATCTTGCTTTCAGCGCTAATTCCTCTGTTCCAGGATCTTTTCCAGATTCTAAACTCACAAGCTCTACAAATAACGCTGGCGCTAATAATTCTTTTCTTATTGATGGATAAATTTCGCACGTCTGTATTGCTGATATTTCTTCTTTTAACTTAGTGCAAATTGCTTGATGTAAATCTTTAAAATTCATACATTTTCTGTAATATCACGCTCAAAGAACTTTTCAAACACTTTCTCAACCTCATAATTAACAAGATCTCTTATTACTTTTGATGCTTCTGGTTCCAATGGCAATTTAACTTCCTTTATTGGCAATGCTGCTCTTCCTTCACGCTTAAAAATACCGCTATTTCCTTTTGGCATAACTGCTGCAAATCCTCCTATAAACTCATGCTTTCCTACTTTCGATCCTCTTCTTATTTTTTGTATTTTACCAATTGTCGATGCTCTAATGTCATAGAGATTTGCTCTAATTAACACTTCTAATCTGCTAGTTTTCGCCTTAAAAATTCTTAATCTCTTTCTTATCAAACTTAATTTTATTCTCTTTTCCTCACTGATTTCCTTAGCTGCTTGTGATTTTAGCCATATTGCTGTTTTGTTCAGCGCTTTTATAGATGCCAGTCTTATTTTCTGCTCTTTTCTTTCAATATTGGAGATTATTTCATTAATATTGTTATTAGTTTTTATATCAAACACTTTCTATTGCCTCAATTTTCCATATTTTACCTGAAGAATCTTTTAACGGTGGTTCAAAAATCTTGTAGAACCTTTTTTCAATCTTGATATAATCACCTATGCTAAAGGAATTAACGTCCTGATCACGTATTTCTATAGAAGCAATTTGCTGACTTAATGCTCCATCTGCACCTAGAGAGTACGTAGTCTCAGGACGTTTAATTAGCACTTTTATTCTACGAATACCCTCCTTATTTCGATTACAATATATGGCTTCCACTCCTAGATGCTTAAAACAATCCTCCAATAATCGCTTAACATTCTCTTGCATATTTCTTTTTGATATACTAACCTTTACATGCTAAGAAAGCGCATACCGGTAGAGTCGTTCTGTGCCTCACCACCTTGTAGTTACTCTACCAGTATGTTACGCTATAGCGACTTTTATTAATACGCCAGGTCTATGACACATTGGCAGAGGATTTAACTGCGTATGTAAATCAGTTCCTCTATCAAACCTCCTTGGTTCTTGTTTTGCATATAGTGGCTGTCCAAGAGTATTCACTGTTTCATTAAAATCTGCTGGTGCAAAATATGTTGTAAATGTGCTCGCTGTTCCTAGTGGAAAACAGTGACCTATATCTTTTTCTATAAATCTTCTCACGGTTCCTTCAGGATCTGTTGCTTGTCCTCTATATTCCTCAAATGTTATTCCACAGAACGTAAATCCTGATCTCATATCATTTCTTAGCGCTGCTCCTTCTTGCCATCTTTCATATGCTTCTTTCACTTTAGCATGAGAAGTGAGTGCATCAAAAAACTCAGGGCTTACCAAGGCATGTACTCCTGTCATATATTCACCACTTAGATTATCTTCTATATGCCGGAGTACTTCCAGACACTTACGCTTTACATCAGTTGTTGCTGTTCCAAGGGCAAAATTTACTACTTTTGGTGTTATTTCAAACTCGTTGTAAAGATTTAATAATTCTGACCCGTCAGCATCAAGAATAATTCCCTTCAGCGCTCCCACTCGCAAATGCTCCAACGTTATTGCATGTTTGTTTCTCATTAGCTGCAAATGATCAGTTATTACATCCTCCAGCGCTTTAAGTTCACTTTCTGATCCAAATGCTCTTATTCCTTGCACTTCTTCTGGTAACACTACATCATCATGTGGAATATGTGGAATCGTAAATGTTCTTACCTTTCTTTTTCCTCTTTTTCCTACTGTTGCTGGTGCTCCTGGAACTTGTGTTGGTAGTAGACTTAAAACTCCATTATGTTCTTCTATGGTGATATGTCTAAATCTTACTGACCTACTTGGAAACAAATTTAGATTTTCAACTCGTCCATAATTTATCGGCAATATATTCATCGCATTAGTTAGTGCCGTCATGCTAAATGCTGTATTTGTAAATGGATTTTGCATTCTTTTTCTCCTTATTAATTTTAGTTAAACTCCTTTGCGGATAATGATCCCTCGTCCTTCAAGTTGCTTTATTGCTGAAGTTTTCTGCTCTTCAGTGATATTTGCTGGCCAGACAACTGCATGATCAGCTAGCATTGCTATACGTGTAATGATTACTGCTTTGGTGTTTTCCGTTGCGTTTACATCGCTTGCTATTACACCTATCGCTGTTTGTGTGCCATCTGTTCCAGCAGGATTAAGTACTCTAATAAAACCATCTTCCGTCTTTTTGGCAACTACTCCACCAAGCTTAAGATTTTGACCTTTAGCTACTGTTATTTGGTCTCTTGAATATAGATTGGACACTTCATATTTCAGAAGATCTCCTAAATTATTTCCTTCAGTTATACTTATCATGTCTTTTTCTCTCCTTTTTTTCCTTTAGTTTTACCACCATATTTATGGTTGTTATACACGGCGGTTATACAAATACTTTAAATACCTGGTTGTGCGCGACTTTTTGCTACCTGCATCATCAACTCTTCTCCTGAATTCTGTGGTATTGCACTCAGTATCTCTGTCTTTTTCGTTCTCTCTGCAAGTAATTCCATTAAAACCTCCCTTGCTTGCTCAACACTTACGCTTTGCTCTATAAATTCTCCTATCTTTTCTGGCATTCGTGATAAGTTACATAAACGTATTAATTCAAGAACTTCAGTACGATACTTAGTTAAATTATCAGTTTCTAGGTCAGTTGTAGTTTGTTCATTCATAGTAATACTCCTGTTTTTATTAATAGATGAAAGAATTGTCATTCCGTCTGCAAGACCAATATCCACAGCGTTCTTGCCAAAATATAGCCCTTCCTCTGTTGATCGAATTTTTTCAATTGAAAGACCTCTGTTCCTTGCTATTAGCTGCACAAACATTTCATATAGTCGGTCTACTTCTTTTTGTAAGCTTTCCAGACTTTCAGACGTCACTGGCTCATGCGGATTTAAATCATTTTTTCTACTTCCTGCAAATACTGTGGTATATTTTATTCCACATTTTTCATCAAATCCACTTTGATCTATATGACTTGCTATTACTCCTATACTTCCTACTCCTGAAGTTCTACTCAAAAATACCTTTTCAGCGCTTGAAGCTATAGCATATGCAGCAGAGTATGCATCATCATTTGCTATCGCTATTATCCTCTTTTTTCCTCTTGCACTATAGATAAAATCAGCCAAGTCGAAAATACCGTTTACTTCTCCTCCTGGTCTATCTATTTCCAGTATAATTGTCTCTATACTACTATCTGCTAATCCTTGTGTAATTTGTTCTTCTATTTGCTCATATGATGTCATCCCGAGCATTTTATCAAACGCGCCTGGTTTTTTCGTCAAGATTCCATGAATTGGTATAATTGCAGTTCTTTCTACTTTACTTTTGATAGAGTGCTTGAGATTTTTGAAAATTGGCTGTTTTTCTTTGTATAGCGATAGCAGCTCAAAACTCCTTGGTTCAAGCATTAATGGTTTTCCTAAGAGCATCATAATCCTTTACAATCAGAGTCAAACATTAAGTTGAGACTATTTGCACGCTTTTGATCTTCGGCAATCTCTTGATCAATTTCTTCTACATCGTAACCCATTTCTGATACTACTTCTGCTCGACTCTTAAATCCATTCCTTACTGCCATCTGTTGTGCTTGCTGGTCTTTTAAAGGATCTACCCAATCAAATCCCTGTGGTATCCATTTTACATCTTTAAATATTTGATTATCTGTTGTAGAAAGCTCTCCAGATAAAGTGGCAAGTTCTAGCCATCTACTCCATACTGGCCTGCAAAACTGAAATACTATAATGTTGTGTTGCAGCATAGCGCATCGACGACGAAACTCTATTAATCCAGCTCTGATTGATGAGTAATTAACACCGGTTAAATCTCCTGTTAGTTGCTCATATGTTATCCCTGTGCCTATTGCTATTGCCCTCAGTTGCTGTCTCATAAACGCTTCATAACTTCCTCCAACATCTGATGGCTCTGAAAATTTTATGTCCTCTCCTGGGTCTAAAAGCTGCATTGTTCCAGGTTCTAGGCCAGATAGTGCTACTCCTTGCTCATTACTTTCACTTTCTCCCATGATATTTGCTTCTGGATCGAGTCTCGTAATAAATCCAGCAAACATTGCTGCTGTCTTTTTTCTTACTAATTCTGCATCATCGTATTGATCAAGCTCATAAAGTTTCAGAAGTATACTCGAAAGCCATGGTTCTCCTCTAATTTGCCCAGGTCTTAGTGGTCTATAAATATGTAAAACATCATTTGCTGGTACTCTAACTGATTCTCCAAACGAACCTTCACCTGGGTGATCCCTAAATAGGTAATAAGCTTCTCTTTGACCAAGTCGGTTAAATTCAATACCACTACGAATAATATTGCCGTTCGCAAGAGTCTGATTGCTTTTGTTATCTAAATGCTCTGATTCCAATACTTGAAGTTGCAATGGTACAGAAAATCTATCTTCCAGCTTTCTTGTTCGGAGTCGTACAAAACATTCTCCTCCCTCTATCATACTTCTACATACTAGAGCTTGTAATCCATAAAAATCACTTACTCCGCTGCTGTCTGCTTCATCTGTCCATTTTAGCCATAATTCTTGCACTTTCTTTCGAAATTCTCCATCTCTTGCTTTTGATTGTGGTTTTATTCCTGTTCCAATAGAGTTACTTACTATTGTGTCAATGATATTTGCTGCATACGGATTTTTTCTTACCATATCACGAGAGCGGCTACGTAAGTGCCCAAGGCTCTGAGAAAGTAAATTATTTATGCTTCCTGTTTCTCCTTGCCAATACATCACTCTCCTTCCCGAGCCTGCTGCATCCCATGCTTAGCTTTTTATCTTTGGTTTGTTAAATAGTTGTTTGAATGATTTTAATAGCATTACTTTTCCTTATCTGAAATTTTCAATAATTCATCCTCTAGCTCTTCTATTGTTGGTAGCGCTGTTTTTATCTCTTCTGGTAGGTTTTCAGTTATTCGATATTCAGAAAGGACTATCGGTTTCGTCATATCCTTTAGCTTGTATTTTGCTAGTACATCATTTTTAGATTTACATAAAATTAATCCTATAGATGGTTGATCTGTCTCATGCTTCAGTAAATCATCAACGGCTGAAAGATAAAAATTCATTTTTCCTGCATATTCAGGTTTAAATTTTTTATCTTTTAATTCAATCACCACAAAACAACGTAGCTTCAAGTGGTAAAACAATAAATCTATGTAGAAATCGTCATCGCCAACATCTAAATGAAATTGTCTACCAACAAACGCAAATCCTTCCCCTAGCTCAAGCAAAAACTTCTCTACATGGCCTACAAGTCCTTTTTCTACTTCTCTTTCGTGAGCATCGTCTCCTATACTCAAAAAATCAAAAATATATGGATCTTTTAATGTATAATGCGCTAAATCTGATTGAGGTGAAGGTAACTTCTCTTTAAAATTAGTGATAGCCTTTCCCTGACGTTTATGTAACCCAAGTTCAATCTGAATTACCATAATGTTTCTTGACCAGCCATGTTCTATAGCTTCTTTTATGTAGAATAGCCTCGCTTCTTTGTCTCGAACTAAGTCCATCAGAAATACATTATGTCCCCATGGCAATTGGGCAACAAGTTGTTGCACAAATTCAATATCTTGATATTCCCCTGCAAACTGCCTCATATATTTTAGATTTCTTGTGCTAAAACCTTTCATTTCTGGAAACTCAGCCTTTAAGTCTCTACTTAACTGCTCAATTACTTTGGATCCCCAACCTTGGCTCTTTTGTTTTTCTAGAATCTGTGTTCCAATATAATGATAAAGTAGTAGTAGCTCTTTATTTACTGTTCTTGCTGCTTTATAACGACTAATAGCAATCTGTTTTTTCAACTGCTCTAAAAATTCTGTATATTCTTTTGCTATAATTTTTGTCATACGGTTCCTTTCAACGATTTTTATCATTATATGATCCCCTTACTCGTTGAAAAAACAATTTTCCTCTTTGGCTTCACACCTGCAACTTTTAGCTCAGCTTTAATCCGTTGTCTGAGGCTGAGCAAATCATTTATCTGAACTTCAGCATATCTCACCACATGGTCACCATATGCAATTGATATTACTCTTTCTCCACTTTGTAACTTTTGTATTGCTTGCTCAACTTTTGCTAAATATTCTTGATCGTACATCTATTGCTCACCAATCCATCTGCTTTTGACTATTTTTTTTGATTTTTTACTTATTTTTTTTCATCAAAAAGTAAAGATATTAATATATGATGATTTTTTTATTGTTGAATTTCGTTTAAAGAGATGCCTAACGTTTGCAAAATAATGTTGATTGGAATTCTTCCTTTCACTAAATCCTTTGCAATTTTG
Source organism: Wolbachia endosymbiont of Encarsia formosa (assembly GCF_039540065.1). Taxonomy (NCBI): domain Bacteria; kingdom Pseudomonadati; phylum Pseudomonadota; class Alphaproteobacteria; order Rickettsiales; family Anaplasmataceae; genus Wolbachia; species Wolbachia endosymbiont of Encarsia formosa. Next base: position 49,049 of record NZ_CP154278.1, read on the forward strand.
ATTCTTTCTGCTTCTCTAATTTTCTCCTCACAAATTCGTATCCTTTCAAATAGAGATTTCATTAGTGCATTACATAGTTCTTGGCTTTCAATTTTTTTGTATTCTTCAATTAAATCAGGTACCACTTTATCCTCTGTTAGTTCAAGTAGGTCCATGATATTAATCGATAACGCCTTCGCTATCTCATATAATCTTCCCAGTGGAACAGAAGTCCTTCCTTGTTCATAGTTGCTTATTTCATGACGGGTTGTATTCATTTTCTCTGCTAAATCCTTTTGAGTATACTCTTTCACTATCCTCCATTCCTTTATCCTTTTGCCTATTTGGTAGTAGATAGAACCAACCTTTTCTTCAACACATTCATCAGCAGAGAGGCCAATTGTTTTTGAAACAGTATCAACAGAAACTCCTGCTTTAACCAGACCATTTGCAATTTTTACTTTCTCTGTTTTTTTACTACTTTCTTCACCAGCCCGGGCAAATTTGGTTAATAAGCAAAATACCTTACGTAACTCCTGGTCATTAATCTTTTTATATTCTCTTATTAAATTTAGTATCTCTTCTTCTTTATTTTCAAGATAGATTTTCTCATTTGATACAGGAATGAGATCCGCAATACTTACTGACAATGCTTCCGCTATAGCGTACAATTTCTCAATCGAAATTTTTCGTGTTCCTTTTTCATATTGTAGTACTACTTGATACGTTACACCGATTTTCTTCGCTAAATCTTTTTGAGTATAACCTCGCTTTAATCTCCAGCTTTTTACATTTTGTGCTATTTTGTACCCTATTGAGATATTTGCCATAAATATTATACAGGTTAATACTATCAAATAAAGATATACAAAATGTTTGCATTTTAGTTGAATATTTCTTCAAAATTGTGTATAATTATTAATGCTTTTTAAGTGGATTTTCTATGGATCTTTCCAAGTTCCTCGATCCTAAGAATGACGTATCATTCAAGCGTATCTTTGGTACTGAAAAAAATAAAGATATCCTTATTCACTTTCTTAATGATATTCTTGGCTTCACTGGTAAAAGTGCAATAAAGGATATAGAGTTTTTAAGTACTATTCAAGATCCTGAGATTGCCTCTAAAAAACAAAGCATTGTCGATGTTCTTTGTAGAGATGAAAATGGGCTGCAAGTGATAGTCGAAATGCAGGTCGCTAAAACCAAAGGCTTTGAAAAACGTGCACAATACTATGCTGCTAAAGCCTATTCAGGACAGGCTGATAAAGGTGATCAATATCATGATCTTAAGGAAATTATCTTTATTGCTATAGCAGATTGTATTTTATTCCCTGATAAGTCTGAGTACAAATCAAAGCATACTATTCGCGATGAAGATAATAATGAACATGATCTAAAAGATTTTTACTTTATATTTATTGAGTTACCTAAATTTCCAAAAACCAAAGAAGATCAGCTTTCAAGTATAGTTGAAAAATGGGTCTACTTCTTTAGATATGCAGACGAAACTAGTGAAGAAGAGCTAGAGAGAATAATAGGAAGTGATCTAATAATTAAAAGAGCATATGAAGAACTAAATAGGTTCAACTGGTCAGAAAAAGAATTTATTGCCTATGAACAAGAGATAAAGCGTATTCGTGATGAACAGGCTGTCCTTGCTCAAAAACTCGATGATGCCACTCAAAAAGGTAGACAAGAAGGCATCCTCATCGGTCAAGAAAAAGGTGAAATGAAAACTAAAATAGCTGTGGCAAAAAACCTACTTAAAGCTGTTGTATCTGTTGACTTAATAGCTGAGTCTACTGGTCTTCCTCAAGCTGAAATCACTCAACTTAAGAAAGAGGAAACTTTTTGACTATTATAGCTTATCAAGATATTACCTAAAATTTTAAACTTTTAACTCGACTTTCTATATTAACATCTTGCAAATCTTGGTCTGGCTTTTTTAATGTTTCTAACAACTTACTCGCAATATTCCTATGTTTATTAACTATAGCAACTTGCAATAACGTATTTCCTTGATTATTACGAGCATTTGTTACAGCTACAAACTCATCGGGTTTTACTGCTTGCAACTTGCTAATGATTCCAACATTGCCGTTTTTTGCATCTTCAAACAGTTCTTCAACTAGCCCCAGCAAATTAGCAATATTCTTGTCTTTAGAAAGGTCAAGTGGTGTTTTACCCTGATTATTTTCAATGTTATAAATTATGCCATGTTTTAATAAAGATTTCACAATTTCTATGTTAGCAGCAACGTGCAGTGGTGTAATACCTTCTTGATTAGCAACATTAACATTTGCATTATTTTCCAGCAAAAAAATAACTATATTAGCATGCCCTTTCAGTGATGCATAAAATATAGGTGTTTCAAAATTAATACTTTTACTATTAATTAATACTCCCTTTTCAATGCAACTTTGAACTTCTGAATAATTGTTCTTTCTTATAGCATTGAATAGCTTATCAATCAGCTTTAGTGATTCCACAATTTCTGAATGACCTTTTTCTTCCAGCTCAAGCAAATAATTCTCAGCAATCTCTTTACTTGAAGCACGTTTTCAAATCATTTATGAAAACTTTTGCTAGATACATACTTCAGTGAATTCCTTATCTGATGCACTATGCATTTCTGCTTTAGCTATTTATAGCGGTAGGAAAGCTTTTTAATACAGGCAATTAGAATATCTTCTACTCCTCTTTCTTTGAGGTCATTTAGTACTCCCAACCAGAACTTCACTTTCAGCCAAATAAAAACCTAATACTTCTTTTCTGCCATTTTGATTTATTCCCAATATATTATACATACATTTACTTATGCAATGTCCGTCCTCCTTGACCTTAAAAAACCATAAATACTTTTGGATACACTGGTGAGCGGATGCGCCATTTTCTATGTTTACTCTGGTAGCCATTGTAATCGGTAATATCTAGAGTATCCTTGCTGCTGGTATTTTTGTCTAAATATTTCCTCAAACATTTGAACTCTTTATCCCATGCCACTGGCATATGTGCTTAAGACCTTTGCTTCAAGTTCTGTGTGTTTGTCTTTTTTTTGACTATTTGCGGTTCAAAACTTCCCTTCCTATCTCTTGGTGTTTAGCAGCTCAAATGAACCTGCACTTGTCCGCAAAGTCTTTCCATTCCTCCCATTTCTGCGATTATTTTCCTCGCTTTCAACAGACAACTATCTCACCTTCCAGACTTGCCTCCAACAGCTTTTTTATAAATGGTGTTAATGCTCCATCTCTTCCCGTTAGCGGTCTACCTTTTCTTATAGATGATAAAATATTTGTTTCTAATTCTTTATAGTCTACCCAATCCGGTAGTTCTGTTTGCTATTTTTTGACTCATGTCAAACCTCCATTTTTATATCAATTTATTACTTTTCTTTTCGGTTTGACACAGTTTATTTAACCATAAGCGTCAAGTTAAGAAGCAAGTGTTAGAAAGTTCAATGAGCTTAGTGTGGAGACTCTAATTTTTCTATACCTGTCTTTCACAGAAAATTGTGACCAGTTGTGGTAAGCTTTTTTTTAGGAAGATTCTCAAATTATTAATTCTACTGCTTAATGCTAAAAAATAACTCCCTAATTCTTCTTTTTAGTTCGATGAATGCCTTTGTTAGACTAAGTTCTGTGTCCTTTTTTATAGTTCTGTACAACCAACTATTCCATGAAATATAAGAACTGCACATAATTTAGCATATAATTCACATAATACCCTATATGGCTTTCCTTTCAGTTTATCAAGTCTTATATGGCTCTTATATAATTTGAATAATAGTTCAATTTGCCATCTTGCTCTGTAAAAATTGTTAATACCTGTTCAGCACTAATTTTATTCTCTGAAACATTAGTTATGAATATTGACCAATTCAATAACTTTTGGTTCCTTTAGAAGATGTATACCCATGTGATTTTGCTAATCTATTAGCCTTTCTTCTTCTGGCCATGGACTGTTCTTCAGTTAGCTTTTGACATATAATTCTTACTTTAACTTTTGTCTCTTTTCCTAACAGCACATCATTTTCTAGAAAATAATTTATCCTCTAAAACATTCTAATAACTCTATTTTTTGATTTGTTTCTATATCATATATATTGGTATCAACGACTTATAAAATAAGCTCCTGTTTCATTGAGTTTGCTTAAAAAACTTGGCACAAAATAACCCAGGTCAGATATTAGCAAATCGTTGTTTGATATACTGCTTAAATACCTTATATACCCATGGTCTGACCTTATTCCCTCTGTTATGTTAAGTTGGGTTAATGTTTGATTTAGGTAATCAAAAACTAGTTGTAATTTTATTACAGATTTAGTATTGCTTTCATAACCACTGTAGCTTGTGCCATATCCTTTATACATGTTTTCCATACTATTATGTAGGCTAATATAGCTACTGTCCAATAACTTAACACTTCTAAAGTGCTTCAAAATTCTACAATTAATTTGCAAAATACCTTTAAATAACATTAAAGATTCATTATACATCCTTTTCATAAATTCCACTGCTTCCTCGGTAAATCTAAAGTCTAAACCCTGTTTTGTCATCTCTATCGAGTCTTCATTTAATAATTGACACATTGTTTCTATGCTACAATTATCAACCCTATATTTCCCAAGACCATGGCTTTTATAAACGATGAACCTCTTAGCTTTCTCTTTCTTTTTATGAACCCTGTTCTAATTGAGATTTTATCTGCTTTTTCATTAAAAAATTCTTTGAGCTTTTTTTGATAAGCAAGTTATTTTATTCATTGGTTCTCTCACTAAAAGTATATCTGGGAGAACTTATACCTTATTATTCTATCTCTTTCATACCTTTATTTCCTTAACTTGACGCTTATGGTTTATTTAACACTCCCGTTTAGATCAAAGATTGTAAGGTTAAATCTTCCATCCAAATAACCACGCACTCTACTTGCTTATCTGGGTAGACTTCTTGCACTAAGGTTTTATAGATCAACATTTGCTTTTTTTATTTCATTTGATGAGGAAATAGAAACGTTATGGTGTGATTTATAGTCAATTATGATTGCTTTGTCTTCTGTTATGCACAGTCTGTCTAGCCGCACTAATACTGGTTTTCCGTCAATTGTTCCACTAAGTGGAATTTCTGATTTGCCCTCCAAGTCGAACAGGTAATCATATTTTTCATTAAAGGTTAATATTTTGCTGTAAATTTCATCCTTATCTTCAATAGTGTTTATGCTATCAAGATATTTCCTAACCCAATTTTTTCTCCTGTCTTTCTCTATTTTGGGCATATATTGCAATATACTGTGAATTATTAAGCCTCTTGCATAGCTGTCTGTTGTCCAAATGCTCCTTTTTGTCATTCTAGCACTCTCATCTGTCATTTCAGTACTTGACACTGGACTCCCGATACAATGTTGAACACTTTTTTTTTTTTGCCTTTCGAGAGCGAGTTCTTTCAGCCGAAACACTACATGCACGTTATCATCATCAACTTCAATGCGTTGAACTAATTTTCTTATTATATCAAGTTTAGTTTTCCCAATCCGCCTGATTAAGTTCCAACTCAACCTCAGAGGAAAAAACTTTCTACACTACTTGTGATAAAATCTAATTCCCTCTGTAGCCTCTTTTCATCGACCATTTCTTCCCTTTGATCTCTAATTCCTTTTAACTCCTTTGCCATGCTCTCAACTTCTAAGTCATATTTTTCCTTCGTTATATGACCTCTTGCATATACATAAGCTAATCTTTCTATACCTTGTTCTATTTTATTTGCACGCTTTTCAATTTCATCCTTTGCCTCTGTACTTTCATGTTTTCACGAGTCTGAGCTGATATTCCTTAGTCATTGCTTCTGGTTCTTTGAGTACCATCTTTACTTCTCCCATACTGCTTCTTCTAGTATATCAACTGTATTGATTTGCTGTTACACACTCTATTTCCACCAAAACGATTTCCAGGGCATCGATAGTAACTTCTTCCTCCTTTAACATTACTCATTCCATAATAAATGTATTTACAACACTGACACACAATTAGCCCTTGTAATAGGTACCTTCTCCCACTTCGTTGCATTCTTGCTCTTTTTCTATTTTCAGATAGTTGCTCTTGTACTATATCAAATTTCAACTATATTTGGTATTTCTATATGAATCCAATTCTTTTTCTCAGTTTGATAAATGGAATAACTTTTTTTCCTCACTTTCCATATTGCTCTCACTTCTTTTTTTATTGATTCGTTTTACCAAATGCTGCTTGTCCTTTGTATGCTGGATTCCTCAACATTCTACACACTGTACCTGAATGCCAATTTCTTCTGCCCTTTGGAGCAGTAATATGCCTTCTTGTAGTTTCTTTTAAGCTCTGACCTATCCACTCAAACAGTTTACGCACTACTTTTGCTTCCTCTTCTTCAACTTCAAACTTTGCTTCTTCTCTGACTACATGATTTATATAGCGGTATCCATAAGCCCATTACACTTATACACCCTTTCCTTGCTGCATGGAGTTTTTCCCCTTCGACTTCTTTCCATTATCTTTGCACATTCGTATTCTGAGATTAATCCTTGTACTCCTAGCAATAATTTTGACTCTGAATTATTTTCAGTATTATAATTTAGTTGTGTGATTCATCATAGATGTTATTACAATAAGAATATAAGGTCAAATAGAAATTTGGATTTGCAGTAGTTTATAGACCTTATTACAATTGCAAAGGATAAATTAGTTAATCTAGGGTTAAACTACGTCTGAGTTGGATAAAACTATACAAAAAGTTTGGTCATGCAGGAAAGAGCATTATGGTATTTCACGTTTTACCTTACGTAAATGGTACAAACGTTATGAAGAGTTAGGTGAAAAAGGATTAGTAGATCTCAGTAGTAAGCCTAAAACTTCACCTTTGCAAAAGATCAATGAATCAGATGAGCAGCTTATTCTTCATCTAAGACAAACTAGAAAGCTAGGGGCAAGAAACCGAGTTAAGACGTCTATATGATTTATCCTTGTCATTGGCTACTATACACAAAATTTTCAAAAAACATAGTGTAAGTCTTCTGCATGTTAAACGTCATTATCGCAAACATGTCAAGCGTTATAACTGTAAAGTACCTGGAGAGCGTGTGCAGATGGATGTGTGCAAAATATCGTCAGGGCTTTATCAATATACTGCTATAGATACGTTATAAAATTGTTGCATTATATTCAAGAAGTACTTCAAAAAACACTTTAGATTTCCTAAAACAACTAAGAGAAAGAATACCTTTCCATTGCCAAAGGATTCAAACTGATAGAGGGCAAGAATTTTTTGCTTATGAGGTGCAAGAATGTTTGAAGGAATGGAAAATTAAATTTCGTCCTATTAAGCCGTTTTCTCCACACTTAAATGGTAAAGTGGAAAGAGCACAGCGTACAGACTTAGATGAGTTTTACAGTATCGTTACCATCAAGAGCTCTGAATTGCAAATTAAACTTAGGGATTGGGAAGAGTATTATAATAAACACCGCCCTCATAGCGCTCTTCAAGGAAAAACTCCTTGGGAAAAATATAAGGAACTGGAAAATACGATTCCTTGCTTAAGTGAAAAACTATATCTTATCAAAAGAGTCGTTTGTCATGCAAAATTGTAAACACAATCAGAAACTACAATCACTTCAAAAATGCAAATCTCTTAACAAGCCAACTAGTTCAGACTCAATCTGACAAGTCAATTGTAATAACCTCTATGAATCACACAATTTATGGATGGCATGTTTTTTAAGGTCAAGGAGGACGGACATTGCATAAGTAAATGTATGTATAATATATTGGGAATAAATCAAAATGGCAGAAAAGAAGTATTAGGTTTTTATTTGGCTGAAAGTGAAGTTCTGGTTGGGAGTACTAAATGACCTCAAAGAAAGAGGAGTAGAAGATATTCTAATTGCCTGTATTAAAAAGCTTTCCTACCGCTATAAATAGCTAAAGCAGAAATGCATAGTGCATCAGATAAGGAATTCACTGAAGTATGTATCTAGCAAAAGTTTTCATAAATGATTTGAAAACGTGCTTCAAGTAAAGAGATTGCTGAGAATTATTTGCTTGAGCTAATGGAGTGAAAAATATCCCTTGGTTACAAAATCATGGCAAAACAATGGGAAAATTTGTCTGGTTATTTTAAGTATTCTGGACCAGTTAGGAAGCTCCACCAATCCAATTGAGGGATTGCATAGACAAATTAGGAAATTTACTAAAACTAAGGGCTCATTTACTAATACAAATGCCTTGTACAAACAGGTATATTGTGCTATAAAAAAGGTAGAGCAAAAGTGGACTACAGCTTTGCCTAATTGTGCATTAACTATGTCTCAGCTTGACATTTTCTTTCCCAACAGACTGAAAATTGAGTTGAACTAAAAATGCGGCTTGACACAGTTTATTTAACCATAAGCGTCAAGTTAAGAAGCAAGTGTTAGAAAGTTCAATGAGCTTAGTGTGGAGACTCTAATTTTTCTATACCTGTCTTTCACAGAAAATTGTGACCAGTCTGTGGTAAGCTTTTTTAGGAAGATTCTCAAATTATTAATTCTACTGCTTAATGCTAAAAATAACTCCCTAATTCTTCTTTTTAGTTCGATGAATGCCTTTGTTAGACTAAGTTCTGTGTCCTTTTTTAGTTCTGTACAACCAACTATTCCATGAAATATAAGAACTGCACATAATTTAGCATATAATTCACATAATACCCTATATGGCTTTCCTTTCAGTTTATCAAGTCTTATATGGCTCTTATATAATTTGAATAATAGTTCAATTTGCCATCTTGCTCTGTAAATTGTTAATACCTGTTCAGCACTAATTTTATTCTCTGAAACACATTAGTTATGAATATTGACCAATTCAATAACTTTTGGTTCCTTTTAGAAGATGTATACCCATGTGATTTTGCTAATCTATTAGCCTTTCTTCTTCTGGCCATGGACTGTTCTTCAGTTAGCTTTTGACATATAATTCTTACTTTAACTTTTGTCTCTTTTCCTAACAGCACATCATTTTCTAGAAATAATTTATCCTCTAAACATTCTAATAACTCTATTTTTTGATTTGTTTCTATATCATATATATTGGTATCAACGACTTATAAAATAAGCTCCTGTTTCATTGAGTTGCTTAAAAGAACTTGGCACAAAATAACCCAGGTCAGATATTAGCAAATCGTTGTTTGATATACTGCTTAAATACCTTATATACCCATGGTCTGACCTTATTCCCTCTGTTATGTTAAGTTGGGTTAATGTTTGATTTAGGTAATCAAAAACTAGTTGTAATTTTATTACAGATTTAGTATTGCTTTCATAACCACTGTAGCTTGTGCCATATCCTTTATACATGTTTTCCATACTATTATGTAGGCTAATATAGCTACTGTCCAATAACTTAACACTTCTAAAGTGCTTCAAAATTCTACAATTAATTTGCAAAATACCTTTAAATAACATTAAAGATTCATTATACATCCTTTTCATAAATTCCACTGCTTCCTCGGTAAATCTAAAGTCTAAACCCTGTTTTGTCATCTCTATCGAGTCTTCATTTAATAATTGACACATTGTTTCTATGCTACAATTATCAACCCCTATATTTCCCAAGACCATGGCTTTTATAAACGATGAACCTCTTAGCTTTCTCTTTCTTTTTATGAACCCTGTTCTAATTGAGATTTTATCTGCTTTTTCATTAAAAAATTCTTTGAGCTTTTTTGATAAGCAAGTTATTTTATTCATTGGTTCTCTCACTAAAAGTATATCTGGGAGAACTTATACCTTATTATTCTATCTCTTTCATACCTTTATTTCCTTAACTTGACGCTTATGGTTTATTTAACACTCCCTTAGACTTACTAAAACGTTAAACTACCAGTATTAACTTGATAAGGCACAGTAACTTTACCTGTTGAGCCACTTCTATTTTTTGCAACGTTTATCTCCAGTTCGTTATTAGAGCCTATTTTATAGTAGCTGTCTCTGTAGAGTAGTAAACACATCTTGTTCGATGCTCCCTGACTCTCTGAGGTCTGCTAATTGCGGTCTTTTGTTTTGTCTTTCTTCTACTCTGCGACTAATTTGTGATAGTGCTACAACAGGAACTTCAAAGTCTTTAGCGATGTTCTTTAACGTTCTGCTGATCTCTGTTACCTCAAGCGTTCTGTTCTCTGTTCTTCCTGATCCTCTAAGTAACTGCAAATAATCAATGTAGATGCATTTTATACTGTATTGCTTATCAATTGATGCGATCTTTTTTCTTAGAACATTTAAATCCATACTTCCTGACAAGAAGATTTAAGAAAGATAGCTCACTTAATCCTTGGTACAGAAGCTCCATGTTCTTATTTTTAATGATAGTGTTGACTGTCTCATTGACTTTGATGCTGATGATTCTATTGATGAGTTGATTGGCTGACATTTCAAGCGAGAAGAAGCAGACATACTCGTAGTCATTTAAGAGCTTTGCGGCCTCATGTATAATGCTATTGAGGTCTTACCAATTGAAGTGCGTGCTGCAAGCACAGAGAGCTCTCCTTCCTTGAAGCCACCTGTAAGCTCCTTTATTCCTGTGGTTATTCCTTCTATTTCGTCGGGGTTTGCTAGCCGTTTATCGATGTAGTCTCTGTATTCTTTGAGATAATCAAATATTGGCCTCATCGACCCTGAGTCCTCCTTCCTGATCCATTCCATACCTTAAACCGGAGGCTCCTCAAACTCAAGATCTTGTTTCGTCGCCTCTCCCAATGAGTTATATATATTATACATATAATATATATAACTTATAGTGGGGGGTAGCCAAAAAAATGAGTTATTTTTGAGCTGAGCAAAGCCACCTAAGGTATTGAATGGATCAGGAAGGAGGGTGTATAATAAGATATTTAATGTTGAGGTTTATTTTTTATAAGTATCACATCTATGTCCTATCTCTGTGATAGTTACTATTTGTTCTAATTGATTTACTCTGTAAATTATACGATATTCACCAACTCTTAGTCTTCTATGTCCTTTTAGGTTATGATGTAATGGTTCACCGAGGTTTATTGGGTCAACTGTAAGACGTTCTTTTATAGCCTTTTGGATTCTTAGCCTTATTGTTTTTTGAAGGTTTGGTAAATCTCTTTCAACAACACTTTTGAGAGACTTAACTTTATAATGCTCTAATCCCACTTAATATCTTCAAAATCGACTGTTTCTGCACCTTCAACATCACGCTCATCAGAAATTTTAGACGCTAAAAAATCCTCGATTTCAAGCTCGATGGCTTTTCTTAGTAGTTTTTCTGCTAATGCTTGAGCAGGTTGCTTAGTAAGTTCAGATAATTCAGCAAGATGCTGTAAAGTTTGTTTACTGAAAGCTAAATTAGCGTTTGCCATGAGTTTTACCAGATTCTACTACTGCACAATTATACAACATTTTCCTAAAATTTTCAATAAATAATTGTTAAGGTGGAGAGGAAGGAGGGCTGTATAATACCTCTTTTAACTTTCGTAAAAAATGTATTAAAAAATAGTTATACTGATACTAACATAATATTAATGCTAATATGTTAATATTATGTTAGTTTTTTAATTAAGGAGAATGTTATGTTAAATAATTCAGAATATACTGTATTAAGAACTTACGATCCAATTAATATTTGCCACAGAAATTGTGAAAGGAATTACTAGAAGTGGTATGAAGTAATCGATCTAGCTAGTTGTAAGGTAGCATGTAACAATAATAGGCCATACAAAGCCCCAGAGAAGTCAGATGATCAACCAATACAACATACAGTAACACGGGTACAGCGTCTAGAAGAAGACACTACTACACTCAGTGAAATACAGAGTGAATTAGAAAATATTGGAGATAGTTTCTATAGTCTTGCGGGTTCATTTTCTGTTCTGTAGCAGATACGGTGTGAGGTCTCTCGAAATTTTCAACAAAGAAATCTATTGACAGATTATGGTAGGCTTAGTATATATCAGTATTAGCTTTTGCTGAGGTTAGGGAGAAATGACACAGACTAAGTATAGTATTGCAAGACATTATTAGTAATAGGGATCAGCAGCTGGCTACTGGATGTATTTCTATGACAAGAAGAGTCCGACAACTCTTCGTAATGCCTATTACAAAAACCAAGATAGATTTCACCTCATCTTGATCATTAGAAGATAAAATCTTTCCATTTACAACTTCTTCAAGAAGACCCTGCTTTTGCGCTTCACTCAAAACTGCTTTAAATTTATCTACACCAACTACTTCGAAAGTGTTAAGCAGTATATAACCTTTATCATCAATTGTTGTAAGAACAGGCAGGAAATCATTTTCGCTAAATTTTGCAATAACAGTACTAATATCAACATCTTCGCTTACTGGATCTTTCAACTCATCATATAATCCTTTTTGTGTTTCATTTAACTCTTCATACTTTTGCATATCAAACTCTCCTATAAATAATATACTTTAATTACGATATATTTAAATAATAAAGTCAAGAACTTAACTAAAGATCACAAACACTCAAGCAAGAAAAAGGGGCTTTTGCTCGAGTATTTACAGCGCCCTTCTTTAAAACTGCATAATTATACATATCGTCAGGATAAGCTATTCCAAGACGATTTCTTTCAGGAAACCACATGATAAATTCACTGAGCACATCAGCTATATCACAGGTAAATTCAGTTTCAGTATGAATCTTTTCAAACTCATCAAATATCAAGTGTCGACACCAATTTTGATCATTCTCTCTTTAAATCTGTTGAAAAGGAGTTTGAACCGCCGCTGTAGCTCTTTCATATAATTAACTTAAACAGCAATCATATAAAGGCACAAATGAGCTCTAGGAAGCAAATAAAAGCGCGAGAGAAGTCAGTTGAGCGCAAGCTTCCGTTGAAACGATAAAAAAGGGTGAAGTTACTGCTATTCACTTTTTGTATCGTTTTTAGCAAAAGCTTCCTCCCAAGTGCCTTGAGTAGCTGCACGGCTATACTCTGTTACTCTATTTTCAAAGAAATTTGTATGTTCCACGCCATTTAGTATTTCATCAAGCCACGGAATAGGGTTATCTTTAACATTATATATAGATTTAATACCTAATTGCGTTAACCTTCTGTTTGCTATGTAACGTATATAATTGCGCACTTCCTCTGCAGATAGCCCTTCAACATCTCCTAAATCAAAAGCAAGACTTATAAATTCATCTTCAAGTTCAACAATAGTGCGACATGCAGAATATAATTCTTCTTTGAACTCGTCATTCCAAATTTCATTATTCTCTTTAATAAACGTATTGAACAAATTAATAATTGAATTGGTGTGCAAGGTTTCGTCACGTGCTGACCAAGCAATTATTTGCCCCATACCTTTCATTTTTCCAAACCGTTGAAAATTGAGCAAAATTGCAAATGATGCAAATAATTGCAATCCTTCAGTGAAGGCACCAAATACTGCTAAAGTTTTAGCAACATGTTTTTTATCGTGATTTTTACTTTCCTCAAATTCTAACATGTATTCATACTTCTTTCTCATAGCATCATATTTTAAGAATGCTTGATATTCACTTTCTGGCATGCCAATCGTATCTAGAAGGTATGAATAGGCTGCAATGTGTATAGTCTCCATATTGGAAAAGCTTGCAAGCATCATACATATTTCTGTTGGCTTAAATATATTTGAATAATGCCTCATATAGCAATTATTTACTTCAATATCTGCTTGAGTAAAAAACCTAAAAATCTGGGTCAATAAATTTTTCTCTACATTAGAAAGTTTAGTTTTCCAATCTTTCACATCATCAGCAAGCGGAACTTCTTCAGGTATCCAGTGTATCCTTTGTTGCTGCAACCATGCATCATATGCCCAAGGATAATTAAAAGGCTTGTATATTGGATCTGCTTCTAGCAATGACATAAGGTACCTAATTATTTTGAAGTAAATATTATATTAAATGATATTGAGAATCAGTCAATTTAACTTTTTTGAAATTTGACGACAGATAGTTTATCAGTGTATTATGATTTCAAATAAATAATTGACAAAATGCGAGTATTAATATTTTCTGTTTTACTGTTTTCAGTAGGCTGCATGCACACTATCTATAATCACGGAGTTCCTGGCATTAATGTTGAACTGTGGAGCAAAATAAAAGTAGGTGATGATAGAGAAAAAGTGGTTCATACTTTAGGATCGCCAACATTAGTATCAAAGTTCGACGAAAATGTTTGGTACTATGTCTCATATAAAATTAAACAAGCTAACTTCTTGGGAAAAAGGAAGTACAGTAGTAAGTCTCTGCAAATTTCGTTTAATCAGAATAACGAAGTTACAGATATAAGAGAAATCAACATTGCAGAAAGGTCTTTAGCTGTTGTTGATTGAAAATTTGCTGATCTATTTTTCATCACAAGTAACTAATTTAGGTAACGTAAATTCACCTATTTAGAATAAAATCTAACGTGACTTCGCGCCAAATGTGATGATGCTCAGCAGGTAAGCCAATTAACGCGCTACATTTATACACTGCACGCATTGCATTATCTGCTGCTGATCTAAAAATAGGATTATTTTGATAAGAACTACTATCTACTACGTTGGCTACAACGATCTCACCTTTACTGGATAATAACAAGTTAATTTTTATACTAAAATTTTCTTTATAAACTATGCCCTCAGGAATGCTCCAACACTCTGTCAGTTTATCCCTTATAGAATTAATAATTTCTGTTACAACTAACTCATCATCTTTGTTCTCAATGTTTTTCTTATCTCTTATTTCATTTTTCACCTCTTTGATGTCTTCTTTTAGCTTTCTTTCTACAACCTTTTTTCTTTTTGGAATTGGAATATCCTCATCAATTTCCTGCATTTCAATAATTTGCCTCGGTTGTACTACTTCAACTAATTCTTTTTTTCTTTGTGGTATAGGAATAACTGACGAATCATCCGGTTGGGCTTGCATTGAAAAAAGCAAAAAACAACATAGAGATAAAAGAAGAATATAATTAAAATAGAGAGGGCGCATATGTTGAGCAGCTTGTTTTACTGGTTTAAAGCTAATATTGCACATAAAGTCAATATATTTCAGTTGACTTAAACCCAAATTTGCTACACTAATTTTATTATCTCTATAATATCATACGGTTAATATACTCTAAATGAGATGGAAAGATGAAGGTGTTATTATAGCTGCTAAAAAATACGGTGATAAAAATTTAATTCTTTCTCTATTTACAAAAAATCATGGAAAGTGCAGAGGATTAACTAGTTTAACAAATAATAGTAATTATAAGTTTCAAATAAGCAATCTATTACATGCAGAATGGAGTGCTAAATTACCTGAAAATCTAGGTTTTTTAAAGTGCGAATTGATTGAATCTCCACTTCATCATTTCTTTCAAGATAGGTTAAAAAGCATTGCTATTGTTTCTTTCTCGTCTATATTAGAAAAAGTGCTTCCAGAAAGTGAATCCTGTACCAAGTTGTATGATAATTTTAGACACTTCATCGATGTAATAAAACACAATAGCCAATTTTGGCAAAGTTATTACCTTAACTTAGAGCTTCTGCTTCTTACGCAACTTGGATTTAAGTTAGACCTATCAAAATGTGCTGTAACAGGTGTGAAAGAAAATCTACAGTTTATTTCTCCAAAAACTGGTAGAGCAGTGTCAAAAAAAGTAGGTGACTGTTATGCAGATAAATTACTACCTTTTCCACAGATGTTGCATGATGTATACAATAACAACCTACAAAATAGCTACTCATATCAAGAATTCAGACTAGTGCTAAAAATTACAGGGTATTTTTTAAATAAATATCTATTTCTACAGTTAAATGCGAAATTTCCGGAGTTGAGAAATTTTATGCTATCATTTGAATCTTAGTTACTACCTATTTGAAGGAACTTCAACCAGTAATCACTCTATTTCTACCACTGTTTTTTGCTTTATATAAATATTTGTCAGCACGTACTATAAATTTTTTAACATCATCAAGGTCAGATCTTTGCATTGCTGAAACTCCAATGCTCACAGTTACATTATGGGTTGTATTTTTACCCACAAGTATAGGTTCTTTGGCAATAATTTTTCGTATTCTCTCTGCAATAGTATACGCATCTGATACACTGGTATCTGGCATTACAACAACAAATTCCTCACCACCAAACCTAGCCAGCAAATCTGTCACTCTGATATTTTCAGAAATTCTTTTCTGTATTTCCTTTAAAAATTCATCTCCAGCATTATGCCCAAAGTTATCATTCACCATCTTAAAATAATCTATATCAAGTATCATAAGGGATAAACTTCTATCTTTTTCCACAGAATCCTTAACAATATTTCTTAAGTGTGCATCAAAATATCTTCTATTATAACAGTTAGTTAATGGATCCTTTATAGACATCTCCACATTATTAAATAAATTCATTCTCAAGGCATCTTGATATCTTTTGCGTTTCACTTGCGAATTAACCCTAGCTATTAATTCACTCTTATCTAAAGGTACTGTTAAATAATCATTAGCACCTACATCAAGTGCCTTTACTAAATTGCTTTTATCATAATCTTCAGAAAGGATCAGAATTGGTGTATAACGTGTTTCTACTTTACTACGAAACTTAGAACACAAACGTAGGCCATCAGTTTTTGAAAATTGCATGTCAGAAATAATCAAGTCGTAATTATCCTTAATACCAACCTTCAATGCTTCTTTTGGATCGTGCAGTATTTTAATTGATCTGAAGCGTTGCTTTAGAACATTATTTATCTGCTCTGCTTGAAAAGTGTCCTCATCTACAACAAGTATGTTAGCATCAAAAATCTGATTAGAATAATCCATAATACTGCTTTCTGCTACCCCACCAATCTCAGCATTAGTTTCTCCTCTCAAGCACAACTCGTCTATTATCATCTTTAAGCGCACAAGAGACTTAATTCTTGCAGATAAAGCAGTTTCATCTATCGGCTTAGTTAGAAAGTCATCCGCACCAGCATTAATTCCTTGCACTCTATCATGAGTGTCATGCAGCGCAGTTACCATAATTATTGGAATATAAGTCGTTAAGGGATCATTCTTTAGCTGCTTACAAACCTCAAAACCACTCATTTTTGGCATCATGACATCAAGTAAGATAATATCTGGCTGCTGTTTCTTTACTAAATCTATCGCCTCCTCGCCATCATGAGCTACTATAACTGTATAGTACTCTGCTTTTAGCTGAGCTTCTAAAAGTTTAACATTAGAAGGTATATCATCTACTACTAGGATCTTTGCTGTCATCTTTTGTATTATCTACATTATAAGCAGGATAAAGCTTGCCATCTTTACCAACTATGTAATTGACTTTTTCAACGTCACACTCCTCATATAACTCTTCAATCCCGGCATCCTTCAACAAATTCCTAATTCTTGACTTCACAATCACAAAATACCTATACATATTTTTAATAAGATTAAAAAACACAGATACTTTACTCTTATCAAGAACAATTATACTTACTAAAGCTACAACTAAAATTTCTGAAAATCCTATATTAAACATTTTTTTCTACGAAGCAAGTACTTTTACTCTCTTGATTATGAGTGTTAATTTACTTAAATCAAGTTTAGAAGCAACCATCTCATTTAAAAAGCTATTGTAACGTTCTATATGATCCTTATCATTAAGAGCCCAAGTTTGTACATGATTATCAATAGCTTTTATAACTTTAACAGTCAGCTTATGATGATAATTGCTTAAATCATCTAATAAGTCATTGATTAAGCTGCGATCCCAATAAGAAGAATGTCTTTTCATCTTGATGGCAATTGTTCTAATAAGATCGAATCTTAACAGCGACTTTAACTCAAAGTATATTTTACCAGCTTCAAAAAGAGACAAATATGTCTGTTCAGCAACAGATATAACGTCCAGCGCATAAATAAGAATACGTAGATCAGCAACCTTTTTTGCTAAATCTTTATCTATGTTAAGCTCTATCAAAGAATTTAATCCATGGTTATAGATCTTTAATAGGCGCTTATCTAAAATGTCATGGCATAAGGTTTCAATTGCACCCCTAAATTTTGTAACATCATCTAGTTTTACTAGATTGAGGTCACCAAGATTTTTTACTAACCAAAACGATACTCTACCAATAAATTTTTGTACACTTCTTACTACTTGCAAGTACGAATCAACATCAATTTTTCCATCCAATTCATCAATTTCCTGCCATAGGCTATTTAAATTATATAGGTGATTAACAACGATATATATGTTAACTGCTTCGTGTACTTTAATTCCAGTACTTTCAACTAGATTATTAATAAATATACATCCCATTCTATTTACTACATCGTTTGCAATGCAAGTAGAGATAATTTCCCTGCAAAGTTGATGCTTTAGTATGGAATACTTAAACTCTGTTACCATCTTTTGTGGAAAATAATGTAGTAAGTAATCACGGCACAAGAAATCTTTTTCAGGCAGATCAGAGTGTATAATTTCATTTTTTATTGCTGTTCTTGCATAAGACATGAGAACAGAAAGCTGAGGAGAACTAAAACCTTCCGCGCCAGTTAATATCCTTGCTACTTCTTCTTCAGCTGGAAGGAATTCTACATCTCGATTTAACAAGCCAGATTTCTCTAAACTGACTAATAATTTATGGTGCTGCTCCAACCTTTCTTTAGCTTGCAAGCACTCAAGGAGCAATGCTTTTGTTTCAATCTTGTTATGATCTTCAAGTACCTTAGATGCAACTTCGTCTACCATGCTAGCCAGTATTTCATTCCTTTTCTCTAGGGAAATTCCACTTTCTTTCATAAATGCAATCTTAATGTTAACTTCAAGATCGGAGCATATTACTCCAGCTGAATTGTCAACAAAATCTGCATTGATGTACCCACCTATTTTAGCATATTCTACCCTCCCAAGCTGCGTGCAACCGAGATTACCGCCCTCTATAAACATAGAAGCTCTAATATCTTGACCATTTACTCTTAACTCATCGTTTGCTTTATCACCAACCATGCTATGACTTTCATTCTTTGCTTTAACAAATGTGCCAATTCCTCCATTCCATATGAAGTCCACTTTTGCTTTGAGCAGATATTGGATCAAGTAACTTGGAGATAACGTATCTTCTGTTATATCAAAGCACTTTTTCATTTCTCGAGAAATGTCTATTTGCTTGCTAATACGCTCAAATACCCCACCACCTCGAGAAATCAAATCTTTGCTGTAATCCATCCAAGTTGAAAACGGTAATTCAAAGAGGCGTTTACGCTCTGCGAAACTCTTTTCTGCATCAGGGTTTGGATCAATGAAAATATGCATATGGTTAAATGCGCCGATTAAATTTATATTTTTTGAAAGCAACATACCGTTTCCAAATAAGTCACCAGCCATATCTCCAATTCCGATAACAGTCACATCTTGATAAATCTCTTTATTCATTTTCCAAAAATGCCTTTGTGCAGCAATCCACGCACCTTTTGCTGTAATGCCCATCTTTTTATGGTCATACCCTGCTGATCCACCAGATGCAAATGCATCTCCGAGCCAAAAATTATATTCAGAGGCTATTTGATTAGCATAATCAGAAAAAGAAGCAGTACCTTTATCTGCTGCAACTACCAAATATGGATCATCTTCGTCATATCTAATGACATTCTTTGGTGGAATTATTTTACCATCAATCACATTATCAGTAATATCAAGCATTCCTCTGATAAAATTCCTATAACACTCAACACCTTTATCTCTTAAAATATTTTTATCTTTATAAACTTGCTTTATTACAAAACCACCCTTTGCACCAACAGGCACAATAACCGCATTTTTTGTCATCTGAGCTTTCATGAGTCCCAAAACTTCAGTGCGAAAATCTTCCGTCCTATCCGACCATCTTAAACCACCACGAGCTAATTTTCCTCCTCTTAGATGTATTCCCTCAAAAAGGTTCGAATAGACATATAATTCACGATACGGGCGAGGATCAGGTAACCCATTTATTTTACTTGAATCAAATTTTATAGATAAGTATGGCTTGTCACCTTGATAATAACTGGTCCTTAAAATTGCCATTATCAAGTTAAATATCGAACGTAAAACGTAATCATGTGAAACATTACTGATCTCTTTTAGTAGTTCTTCAATTTTTTCTCTAAAAATATCAGTAGTTTCCGCTCTATCAACATCTATACTTGGATTAAATCTTGAATGAAACAGCTGTATTAGATGTTTCATTATTTTTGGATACTCTGATACTACTTTTTGAATATATTCCTGATTATAGTTAAATAACGTCTGCTTTAGATAGGCACTTAGAGCTCTAATCAGAAGCACTTCTTTCCACTCCAGTCCAGCAATAATGACCAAACTATTAAAATAGTCATTTTTTATTTCCTTGCTAAACACTTTGACAAGCGTCATCTCAAACTGTTCTTTCAGAGTAATGTTATTTATTAATTCATCGACTCTTGATAACAAAAAATGGTGTATCCATATTCCGCCGTTGATTTCTATGTAATAACCATTATGAGATAGAATCTTCGCTCCAAAATTCTTAGTAATTTTCAATATCTTTGATAATTCAAGACCACCGCTATTTGGAGTGTAAACCTTCAATTGATAGTTGAGATTGTCACGAGTAAGTCTCAAATCAACCTCGCTAACTCCTTTCTTTCTCACTATCTCTAATTTTTTCATATCGTAATATGCATCGTGAGGTTCAAAACTCTCTTGATAGCTTATTGGAAATGCCTTGCAATAACGGATGAATATATCCTCAACAGTGCTAAAAGTATTATATAAATTGTCTATAAAACGATCTTCCCATTTTTCTGTAATGTTTCTTAATTTATTTTCTATAAGATCATCAAAAACGCTAGCATTTTTGGCCTTTAGTACTACATGTAATTTCATCAAATCATATTCATTTATAATATGATTGTTATAAATATCGGAACTTTCTGCATTCGTCTCATCCTTCAATATATCACGTATCTTAAACATTAGCCTAGCGCTAGCATAACGCATCGGTATCAGTACTATGCAACTAATAAAATCCCCTACCTTTCTCAAAAATAACTTGACTCTTGGTCTAATCGCAAGAGACATGATCGAGGTGCAAATTTCAAATAACTCGTCTTCATTTGATTGGAATAATTCGTCACAAGAAAATGCCTGTAAAATGGAAATTAAAGCTTTATTGTTATGGCCACCAGGAACAAATCCTGCCTTTTTTTCTATTGTTGTAACCTTATCCTTTATTACCGGAATAGTTCGAATATCTTGCACTTCTGCTACAGAAGTAAATAGCCCAAAAAAATGCTGTTCCCTTATTACATTACCCTGGTCATTAAATTCTTTCACTCCTATACAATTCATGTACGTACGACGATGAACTATTGATATTAGATCTGATCTTAATATATATAAAGAATCTAAATTTTCAGAAGAAATTGATGAATTTTGATACTCTTCACTTGCTCTCATTAACCCAAGGCTCTCTTTACCACTCAGAGCAAGCTTTCCTTCTTTATTAGCAATATATTCTTGATAACCTAGAAATACAAAATTGTTATTCTTTAACCAAGCTAGAAAATCTCTGCCTCCAGCATCCAATGCCGGATGCTCAAGAAGCTTCTTGAGCATCAATTGCCAGTCTTTTACAACGCAATTAACTGCCTTCAGTGTCTTTCGTAGAGATTCTTCTAATGTATCAACAAAACTGTCACTTATACCTTTAATAATTACATATATTACTGATTCTTTGACACCATTGTCCTCTTCTAAATGGCAAATCTCGTCAATCAGGCCATTCTTTCTTTTAATACTGATTATGCTATTGCTGTAGTAGCATATGGTTAAATCGTGTGACTTAATAGTATAAATAATAGAATCCACTAAAAAAGGCATGTCATTATTTGTGATTTTAATTGTAGTGAAATTGCCTTCTATTCCTGAAATATCATTTACATTACTTACTGCCAATTTACTTTCTTCTTTTTCTTTTTTAAGAATGAAGTTGTATGCATCTTCTGCAATGTATAAAAGAAACTTACCGTTGACTTTTAGATCGCTATTATAAACAAAATTATAAAAGTACTTTATAAACTCTTTAATTTTTTCTTTCTCTTTTTTATTCCCTTGATCAACTAGCTTAAATAAAGACTCAGCATTAACATTATGATTTATACACATTTTTCAAAACAAAAATATACAGCGAATTTAGATCTTTTTAACTAAGATTTCGTTACCAGAAGCATACACTATTAGCTCATCTCCTTCTACTATTTCCCCTGATAAAATCAGCTTAGCTAGATTGTTTTGAATGCATTCTTGTATTACCCTTTTCATAGGACGCGCTCCATATTCAGGGTCATAGCCAGTTTGTGCTATTAATTCTTTAGCTTCTTGCGATAAACTAACACTCAGTTTACGCTTAGCAAGCATCTTTTGTAAATAAGAAAATTGAACGTCTATAATTTTATAAATATCGTCCTTAGTTAAACTGTGGAATATAATAATTTCATCTAGTCTATTTAAAAATTCTGGACGAAACGCTAATTTAACTATTTTCATCACCTCATCTTTCACAGATTCAGAAGTTCCTCTGAGTATCATCTCAGCCCCAAGGTTAGAAGTTAAAATTAGTATGGTATTGCGAAAATCAATTAATTTGCCATGGCTATCGGTGAGTCTACCTTCATCCAAAATCTGCAGTAATATATTAAATATATCTGGATTTGCCTTTTCTATCTCATCAAACAAAATTACCTGATATGGTCTTCTCCTCACTGCCTCAGTTAATCTTCCACCTTGTTCATAGCCAACATACCCTGGAGGTGCACCAATCAGTTTTGAAACGGAGTGTTTTTCCATATACTCTGACATATCAAAACGTAGAAGTGCTGATTGATCATCAAATAAGAATTCAGCAAGGGCTTTTGCCAATTCTGTTTTTCCAACTCCGGTTGGACCCAAGAATAAAAATGAACCAAAAGGTCGATTAGTATCTTGCACTCCAGAACGGGAACGCCTTACTGCATTACTTATCGCTTCAATTGCATTCTTTTGCCCTATCACTCTTCTTCCTATTTCATTCTCCATGTTAAGGAGTTTTTCCTTTTCACTGTGCATCATATTATCAACAGGAATGCCTGTCCATTTCGAAACAATATTTGCAATATCATTTTCGGTAACTTCTTTCTTTAGGAAACTGTCAGTAACTTCCTCCTGACTTTTTAACTCATTTTCAAGTTGAGGAATCACACCATACATCAACTCCCCTGCCCTTCCTAAATTTCCATTGCGCTGAGCCAATTCTAGCTCTTTCCTCGCGTTATCCAATTTTTCAGCAGTTTCTTGTATTTTAGCTATTTTATTCTTCTCCATCTGCCATTTACTGTTTAAGTCAGCAAATTTACTGTTTAGACTCTCAATTTCCTCATTTATCTTTTTTAAACGTTGCCTAGAGTTTTCATCACTTTCTTTTTTCAAAGCCTCTGACTCAATTTTCAGCTGTATAATCTTTCTTTCAAGCTCATCAACAACCTCAGGCTTGCTGTCCATTTCAATTCTAACCCTACTTGCTGCTTCATCAATTAAATCGATCGCTTTATCAGGTAAAAATCTATCTGTTATATATCTATTAGAAAGCGTTGCAGCAGCGATTATTGCACTATCTGTAATCCTAATACCATGATGTACCTCATACCTTTCCTTCAAGCCCCTCAGTATTGAAATAGTATCAGTTTCAGTGGGTTGAGAAATAAACACAGGCTGGAAACGCCTCGCAAGCGCAGGGTCTTTCTCTATATGCTGACGATACTCATCTAAAGTTGTAGCTCCTATACACCGAATTTCTCCGCGTGCAAGAGCAGGTTTCAGTAGATTTGAAGCATCCATTTCACCACTTGTTGCCCCTGCTCCAACTAAAGTATGAAGCTCATCTATAAATAAGATAACTTTCCCCTCTGCTTTTGAAATATCATTGATCACTGCTTTTAGCCTTTCTTCAAATTCTCCTCTGAATTTTGTTCCAGCAATTAACGCACCAAGATCCAAAGCTAAAACTTTTGCATCACGCAAACCAAGTGGTACATCATTTGCAACAATTCTGTTTGCTAAACCTTCAACTATTGCAGTTTTTCCAACACCAGGTTCACCTATCAGCACGGGATTATTTTTTGTTCGCCTAAGCGATACCTGCATAGCTCTTCTGATTTCTTCATCACGACCAATTACAGGATCAAGCTTACCTTGCATCGCAAGCTCTGTAATATCTTTTGTATATTTCTTCGCCGCATTTAATTTTTCTTCACTATTTGGCGAATCTGCACTGCTACCTTTTCTCATTTCTGCAATAACTGAATTTAATTTTTGCGGTGTTACACCACCTTCTGCTAAAATTTTACCATCTTTTTGTGCAGCAAGGCCCTGCAGTAACCGCTCAACTGTAACAAATGTATCTTTATTCCTCCTCGCAATACCGATTGAATCCTCAAAAACTTTTGCTACCTCTCTTGAAAGCTGAAGGCCGCCACTTCCTGGCCCTTCAATCACTGGAAATTTTTTAATTGCACTATCAACAGCATTAGAAATATTCTGCACATTTCCACCACAGGCACCTATCAAGTCCTGAACTAAACTCGATTCATCTTCAAGCATTACTTTAAGTAAATGTTCAGGCATAAAAATCTTATGCCCGGCTCCCAATGCTTTCATTTGAGCATTCTGAATTAAGCTTTTTGCTTTTTCTGTAAATTTATTCAAGTACATAATATAAATTCAACTCATACTTGCTGATATATATAGCAACCACTTCCTCAATTTTAAACCTAAAGTCATTTATCAATAAAAATTTTCTAAGTTCATATAAAACAAGAAAAAGCAGATTCTCTACAAAAAATAAAATTTATATTAAAACATTAATTTACTTTAAAACTAAATTAATGTTAAGATATAAAGTATATAGCTTAATTTTTTTACAAAAAAATGAATATCAATGATTTTAACATAAAGAACTTAACAATAATTTCTATAGTACAAGAAATAAAGAATGGCGTCAGGCTTGTTCCAGACGTAATAAAACCTGGAATACAGGGTATATTTTACGCTGCAGGAGGAGCATTATTTACATACGCTTATGGTTTTTTTGCACAACAAAAAAGTTATGAAGATGGTTATATGGAGGGCTACAAAAAAGGCTACAGTGAAGGATTTAACCAAGGTTATAACAAAGACTTTAATCAAATTGCCTTAATTGCTGGAGCTGCTTGTGTTGGAGCTGCTATTGGAGATGCATCTATTATGTATTGTACTAAATGTAGACAACAAGATACTCATATTGCTAACGCTCAAATAAACCAGGTAATTTCTAATAACTTAGCTTTAGTTGAGTAAAACCAAGCTAAAAAGCAATCTCATAATCATTATGCTGAGAAAAAATTCAGTGTGTAACCAGAAAAAATAGAGATAATGTTTTCTGATATGTTGTAGTGGATTAGGTTTAGGTCCCAGTAGGAGCGAGTTTAAATACTACATAGATTTGTAGCTTTTTTTTTGCTACCTTTACTGTAAAAAAGGGGTAGTACTTTAGCTATACCAATTTTGTTAGCATCAGGAGTGTTTGCTGCAGCTCCTTATGTTAGTTTCTTAGCTCAAGTTGCAGCGTTAAGTGTTGGCCTTCCATTTATTATTAGTGGTGCTGTATTTTCTGCTCTAGTTTTTGCGCTTTCAGCTGCACTGCAAAGAGCTAACAATTACTTCTTCTTGTTTAGATGCTAAAAATGCCAAAGAAAAAGCTAAAATGCAAAAACAACTAGATAAAAAGGTATAATACATTATTAATTCTGATGAATATGCTAAGAAAATGCATCAAGAGCATAAAAAAAGAAATCAAGAAGAAGTTTTAGATTCTTAAGCTCTTAGCAATTTATTTAAAGAAGAAGGTAATCAACCAAAATTGCATGCAGTAGCAAAAGAAACAGGTGATCAACCGAAACTAAAAGATAGAACAACTCAGATTGTAAAATTTAGTAGTATTGCAACGTACGCATCAGTTATAGTAGCAGCTTTAGCATCAAAGTTGTTTCCAACTCCCGTATGTACTTTAGATCCTGCTTCTGGATTATCTGAGCAGCAGGCACATCTAGGCCAAGCAGATGGTAATTCTGCTGTAAATTTACCATCTGCTCACCATGTACCTACTACACAGACTATGTTGAAAAGTAAAGTTGATGAGTCTCAC
Source organism: Wolbachia endosymbiont of Encarsia formosa (assembly GCF_039540065.1). Taxonomy (NCBI): domain Bacteria; kingdom Pseudomonadati; phylum Pseudomonadota; class Alphaproteobacteria; order Rickettsiales; family Anaplasmataceae; genus Wolbachia; species Wolbachia endosymbiont of Encarsia formosa. The sequence goes on from NZ_CP154278.1 coordinate 75,257, forward strand.
GAAATGTTAAATTCTTCTTTTAAGAGTGCTAAAAATAATTTCGGTGCATCTCAATCATTTCTTCCAAAGTAGATAACGGTATAGATACATCAAAACGCCAAGGCACTTTTTTTGACTCTGTTGAATTAAAAAGGCTAACTACAGAACGGCCAACTCAGTCTAGTATTGTAACGTCTTACTAAGGATTCTTTAAATATCGATCCTCAAAAAAATCGGCGTAGGTTTAGGCAGTGTAATGCCTAAGCTTACGCACGCATTGCACAGAGATTGTAAGTTGCGTTGTTCTTTTGGAATTTGCAATTGATCTAGCATCATTTCTGCTGATTTTGGAATAATTGGCTGCAATAAAATACCAATTATTCTGATGTATTCGAGTAGTTTGTAAATTACTAAATCCATGCGCTTTCTATCGGTTTTACTTAACGTCCAGGGTGCACTTTTATCTATGTAAGCATTGGCCTTGGAAGAGATATTGATAATCAGTAGTATAATCTGGTTAAATTCATACTTTGATAGATGATCCATCACTTGATCAATTATGGCTTTACAATTTGGTAAACTCTCATCATCTTTAAGCAAATTTCGATCAATTGTTGGTACGATTCCATCGCATTGCTTATGCAGAAATGAAATTGTTCTTTGCACTAAATTGCCTATATTGTTTGCCATCTCTGAGTTTATGCGGCTGATCATGTTTTTCTTACTGAAATTACCATCTTGACCAAAATTTGCTTCCCGAAGGAGAAAGTAGCGTAGTTGATCAACACCAAACTCTTCTTCCAGACCAATTGGATCTATAACATTACCAAGGGATTTGGATATTTTTTCTCCCTCGTTTAGCCACCAACCATGAACTGCTATTTGCTTTGGCAGTGGTAAATCTGCTGCAAGAAGAATAGCTGGCCAGTATACAGCGTGAAAACGCAATATGTCTTTACCGATCACATGAACGTTGAAGGAGTTTGTCCAAAACTTCTTATATTCCTCATCTTCTATATTAGGAAAGCCTATTGATGTGAGATAGTTAGTGAGCGCATCTATCCAAACATAAATTACGTGCTTGTCATTCCCTGGTACTTTTATTCCCCAATTAAAACTAGTACGAGAAATCGAAAGGTCAGTAAGTCCTGATTTTACAAACGATACCACCTCGTTTTTTCTGCTCTCAGGAAAGATGAAATTCGGCTGATTTTCGTATAACTCTAGTAATTTATTTTGCCAACTTGACAAACGAAAAAAGTAGCTCTCTTCTTTTATACACTGAACTTCAGCACCTGTTGGTGCTCTGCCATCTATCAACTCCGATTCTTGGTAAAACGCTTCGTCACGAACTGAATACCAACCTGAGTAAGAATCCAGATATATTTGCCCTCTCTCTTCAAGCCTATTCCATAGAGCTATAACTGCTTTTTCATGACGTTCTTCTGTGGTGCGAATAAAATCATCATAATCAAAGTTCATTAGCTCAGCCAATTTTCTGAACGTAACACTTATTTCATCTGTAAATTCTTTTGGCTCTATTCCCTTTGTTTTAGCTGCTTTTTCAATTTTTTGTCCATGTTCATCTGTACCAGTAGTAAATTTGACGTTCCCTCCAGATAGTTTCATAAATCTAGCTGCAACATCACAGATAAGGGAAGTATATGCGTGGCCGATATGTGGCTTGTCGTTTACATAATATATTGGCGTAGTGATGTAAAAGCTCTCAAATTGCTCCATCTTGTAGTGCTTAAAGCTTTATCGTATCTGCACTAGTAATAAAAATCAATACATATCCTACCAGACAAGCAATCTGAAAATCCATTATACCGCTGCGTGTTGCAGCGGTATTCTCGATTAGTAACTTATGCTTTAGCTATTAGCCTTAGCACAACCTCCAAACTGTTGTGTCAGATTAGGAGTAGAAAACAACCCACCAGGTCTGGTGTCATCATAAGAAGGAGCACTTGGAACAGTATTAGGATCTTGAGGAGAGTAAGGAGGAGGTGTTTCACGATGAGAAGAATCTCCAAAGCTATACCCAGGTTTTTGTTTATGATAATCATCTACCGCTTCTTCAGCCTTCTTAATATTTTCTGACTCTTTCTCATGCTTCATATGAAAAGCCACACCACCAGCAAGACACACAAGAGAATTAATGCCAAGGATGACTAAACCCCAAACTGGTAAGACTGGGTTAATAGCGCAACCTATCAAAGCTGCTAAAGAAATTGCACCAACTGCAAATTCTATATTTCTGAACATTTTAAGTTGACTATCTAGATAATCTATTTTTTCTGACTTTTTAGCTGTTTTTTCGCTTCTGTTGTATCAAATACACATTAAAGCATGGAAAGCAACACACGCAACTACAGCCACTATCCCTAAAGCTAATAATTTCCTGCTGTCTTCTGAGTCTTTTTTCTTATCTTCTCTACTTGGCTTGTTACTGCTACTGGAACCAAGGTTATTTATCACTGTAGTATGACCAGTATTACCACTAAACAGGCTACGAAGTAGCAAATAATCCCAAAATCTAAACCTCTATTATTGTGCACATGTATATGTGTAGTCTGAGGGCCTGTAGGTTGTTGCCTACTATCACGTCGATCACTTTCTATATTGTGTTCATTAGTTGGGTTATAGCGCCTAAATTCCTTATACGCATTTTCAAAATTTTTATCACTCCAGTTCTCAATATTTTGCATACCACGAGAACGTAAAAATTCTTGAACATTCTTGTCACTTCCATTTTCTTTTATATAGGCAAGTGCATACCTTTTTAAAACACTACTACACATAAAAATTCCCCCAGAATTAAGATTAAATTAATAAAGACTTATTATAACAGAGTAACTTTATTATTGTCAATTCAACCATACCCTAATACCCAGTTAATATCCTTCCCACAAGTTCTTTTACTGTCGGTACGTAGCCATTTTCATAAAATGGGTCTTGCTTAAATCTGTAAACATTGTGTCCAGAAAACATGAGTTCATTTTCAACATTGCCGTCATGTACAATGTTTTGCAGTGTCTTTTGTATACAGAAACTCCGTGGATCTGGCTTTCGCCCTGTTGAATGGTAACCATGATCTTTCCAATTGCTAAACAGACAATGGCTCAAACATCCCATGCAATTAATTTGATCTTGTCTTATCTCCGCAAATTTGCTTGGTGTCACAAAAATAACAGTTGTATCTGGAGTTTTCATTGCCTCTGTATAACCTTCCTGAGTCCACTTATCTGCCAGTTCTTTGTCTTGTGCAGTAAGGTAAATCTTTCTACCTCTGCTGCCCATTGCAAATTCATTGTTAAACTCTCCGCTTGCACTTTCCGAAAATTTTATTTGACGTGAATTCCTCTCCTGTAGCTCACGTATGAAGTTATTTCTTACTGCAGATGAGTAAAACCCTGTCGGACTAAATTTGTTTAAAAATACGTCACCTTCTTCTAAAGTAAGTAATTTCTTTTTCCACTCCGTAGAAATCGTACTTTCTTTTGTTAAAAGTGGACGAGTGCCAAACTGAAAAGCTATCGGTCCGATTTGCGAATTATCAAACCAATGTTCCCAATCCTTCAAATTCCACACTCCCCCCGCCATAACAATTGGCGTTTCAGAAAGACCGACCTCATTCATGAAAGATCTAAGCTCTGCAACTCTTTCAAATGGAGCCTGCGGTAATTCTGGGTCTTCACTATTACTGAGCCCATTGTGACCACCAGCAAGCCACGGATCCTCATATACTACTCCACCAAATAAAAAAGAAGATATTTTTTGGTAAGCACGTTTCCACAACGCTTTAAAAGCGCGCGCCGATGAGATAATAGGGTAGTAATAAACTTGATATTTAGCTGAAATTTCTCCAAGCCTGTAAGGCATACCAGCACCGCAAGTGATGCCATGAACTAAGCCTTTTGCTTTTTCTAATATGCCATGAAGGACTTGTTCTGCTGCTCCCATTTCCCAAAGCACATTCATATGTATTCTTCCACGGCCCTTTGATATTTCATTCGCTATTTTTGCTTGACTAACTCCAGCCTCAATACTATACTTAATTAATTCCTCATGCTTTTCATTTCTTGTTTTACCTCTATAAATCAGCGGCACCAACTCACCATTGTCATCAATAAGTTTAGCATTTGCACCAGAAAACGTACCAACAGCATCTGCTGCAGCAAATGCCCCACTTGATCTTCCATCACTGATTGCAATGCCTTTACCGCCCTCGACGATTGGCCAGACTTTTTTCCCTGAAATCACTATCTTTTTTATCTTATCTTTCAAAATTTCCTCTCAATCTTTCACTCTATTGTACTGAATTACTAAAAAAATAATAGCTTTTCTACCTATGCATTCAGTTTTAAATAGGCATAGGAGATGCTATAAATATAGTTTTATAAGAAATTTGCTATATGATCATAGGTTTAACAGGTGGGATTGCAGTTGGAAAGAGCTTTGTAGCCAATTGCTTTAAAGAATTTGGTGCCGCTTTGTTTGATGCCGACTCTGTCGTGCACCAGCTTTATAAAGTAAACAAAAACATAATAAGTTACGCAGAAGAAAAATTTCCTGGGGTGATAGTAAATGGTGAAATAGACAGAGCAGTATTGTCTAAATATTTTTTGGCCTACGATGAAAATTGGAAGCAATTTCAATCTTTAGTGCATTCTGCTGTGCATAGTGAATTAGCAATTTTTATTGCTCAGGAGAAAGAAACCGACAGAAAACTCCTAGTCCTAGACATTCCACTCCTACTGGAAACGAGATTCCGTTTATATTGCGATTTTATTGTTTTTATCCATGCAGATAGCACTGTACAAGCTCAAAGGCTTAGTGAGCGTAATATGGATAAAAAAAAGCTAGATCTAATGTCTAGTATTCAGCTACCTATTGAAGAAAAAAAGCAAATGAGCAACTTTATCATCGATACCAGTGCAAATGTTCTTTCTCAAGTGAAAGATATAATAAACTCGTTAGACCTTAACACGTGATACGGTTATTCTCCACAAGATTACTCCGAATCTTAGCTATACTATCAGCAGATTTTACCATTAAAATTTCAAACCTTGAGCCTACATTCAAAAACGATTCTACTGATCTGCCGAAAAAATCATATCTCCATCCCTTGAATAGTTTATCTATCTGCCCAGATATTGAGCCAGCTAACTCAGCTTTTGATGAAATTAACTTTCTTGATATGTTATTTTCCTTACATTTGCTCTCCAAAATAATCGAGAGTATATCAAATACAGATTTATCATAATTATCTGACAGAGTATAATTTTGCTGCACAAATTCCTTCTCATTCTCATTGAAAATATCTATAAATTCTAATAAATCTTCCTCTTTTATATTTTTTGTGTTTCTCTTAAGGTCATCTAAAATGTCATCAATATGTTCCACGTTTTTTTCAATTAAACCAGTTATTACGGCATTATTGACTACCTTATTACGATTTATATTGTAACGCTGTGCTAAGGTCTCTTGCCACTCACTAACTGCTTTAACAGTTAACATCAACCTTGGATTTGCTTCATAATTAAATTTAATCCTCTTCCATGCATCTTTTGGATTATGCAAATACTTATTAACATCAACTATTGATTCCATCTCTTCTTGAAACCAACTCATCCTATTACTTTCTTCAAGTTTATTGCACAATATTTGGTATAGATCATATAGATATAACACGTCGTTTGTTGCATAGTTTAGTTGATCCTCAGACAATGGACGCCTTAACCAGTCTGAATTTTTAGCTTTAATTTTATCCAGTGCTATTCCTTGATATTGCTCTACTACTTTTGAATAACCAATAAAGTCATGATAATAATGGCAAAACATAGCAGCAACTTGGGTATCAAAAATAGGAGTGGAAACACATTTAAACACAGTGAGTAAGGATTCTATATCCTGCCGGCAGCTATGAAACACTTTGATTATTCCCTGATTTAGCATCATTTTCTTAATGAATGATAAATCAATTTCTGGCACTAATGCATCTACAATAAAACTCTTCTCTCCGTAAGAAATTTGAATTAACGATAATTTTGGGTAGTAGGTTAAATTATTTCTAATGAACTCCGTGTCAATTGCTATAAATTTTGGATCTTTTTCCATCAATTCTTTACATGCATTTTCCAGTTCCGATGTCGTACTAATTAGCATATATTTTTTATTCAGTGGCTATATTTTACCACTTATATTAAATCTTTACAATTGATTGAAATTGAGAGCACAATTGTATAATAACTAACTCTTCTGTAAATATACAGTTTTGCCAGACACAACGGTACGTACTACGTGCCCTTTCACTTTGCGTCCACCGAAAGGCGAATTCTTTGATTTACTAGCAAAGTTGTCAACTTTAATTTCCCATTCATGATCCAAATCAACTAAAATTAAGTCCGCTACAAGGTTTTTCTGTATGCGGCCACGTGGCATATGTATGATATCTGCAGGCTTATATGTCAATTTTGCAAGCACATCAAGTAGACCCATTTGTCCACTGTGATATAGTTCAAGTGAAATGGGCAGCATTGTTTCAAGGCCAACAATACCAAATGCAGCATTTTCAAGTAGCAAATCTTTAGAACTAAGATCATGCGGAGCATGATCGGTTGCAATACAATCAATCACACCTGTCTTTAAACCTTCAATCATAGCTAAACGATCTTCCTCTGTACGAAGTGGCGGATTCATTTTTGCGATTGCTCCATGTTGCTTTACTATATCTTCAGTTAAAGTAAAGTGATGAGGAGTTACTTCGCATGTAACATTTAACCCTAAATCTTTTGCACGCTTAATAGCATCAAGTGAATCTTTTGAAGAAACATGTAAAATATGATAGTGTACATTTTCTATGTCCTTCATTAGCAGTATATCACGAGTTACCATAACCGACTCTGACGCACTCAAGATTCCCTTTATTCCCAATTCTTCAGAAATTTTACCTGCATTGATTGCGCCACCAGCAGATAGATTTAAATCCTCTGCGTGTTGAGCAATAGGAACACCAAGCATACTTGAATAAAGCAGTGCCTGTCTCATAATCATTGGATTCATAACTGGCATACCATCATCGGTGAAACCAACTGCACCTGCTTCCTTTAAGAGTGCCATTTCAGTTAATTTTTCTTCCGAAGTGGTGATTTTAGCGTAAAATTCCACATTCACATGCGAAGTTTCAAATGCTCTATATTTCAAATACTGAGCCAAGACAACACTATCAATCGCTGGAACAGTGTTTGGCTGACAAACTACAGTTGTAACGCCTCCTGCAGCTGCAGATTTACTACCCGTATGTATATTTTCTTTATGCTCTTGACCTGGTTCACGAAAATGCACGTGAATATCAATAAGGCCTGGCATTAGAACAAGCCCTTTACAGTCTATTGTTTCATCAACCCCACTTGTTGAAAATAACGATTCGCCAAAATCAACAATTTTATCCCCTTCAGTTAACAATGAACCTTTTATATCAAGTTTAGTTTCCGGGTCAATAATACGAGCATTGGTATACGCAATTTTATAGCCTTCCTTTTGGCCTGTCTGCAATAAACTCCAAATCATATTTTAGTATCAATTATAAAGTATAATCTAAAGTTTTTTTAGTAAAACACAAACAAATTAAAGCGATGGCATAATAACTAGCAATAAAGAGTATTTAAATTACTAACTTAATATCTAAGCAGCTATTCTATAACTACAATTTTCGATTTCTACATTGTTAAATGTGGTATTTGCCTTATAAGAACAGTAACACCCTACTGTAAGAAAAGCTAATGCAGCTACAGCAAGCGAAATACACATTCCTAAATGAAGAATTGTTAGACTTGTACCAACAGCAAGTGCTCCAGATAATACAAAAGAAACAGAAGCATAATTCCCTTGCCTTTTACTGTAAGTTCTTGCTTTCAAGAATTTTTCACTTAGCTCTTCATTCTTGCTTTCAAATTGCTTATGTATACTCTTCTCTAGTACTTCACTTTTGTTTTCAATTTCTTGCAGCTTTGTCTTTAAGTCGTTATTTTCATTTTCGCGTTGCATTATTTGATCAGCGAACGATTGTCTTGCATCATTCAGCTGCCCTTCCAACTGATCATTTTGTGTAGTCAATTGAGCTACCCGACCATTTAGCGTATCAGCAACCTGTGTTAATCGGGTTACTTCATTAGTTTTATCAATTAGACCTTGCTTTGCATCATCCAGCCGCCCTTCCAATTGATTGTTTTGTATAGTCATTTGATCTACTTGATCTTTTAGCCTTCCAATCTCTTTTTTCTTCTTTTCAAGCTGAGCTCTTGCTTCATTAGATTCTTTGCTAAGTTGCATGACTTTACTAGTTTCTTCAGCTAATTTTTGCTTTGATGCTACAAGTTGAACTTCTGTTTGCTCACATTTCCTTTCAAGCTCCCTTGCTTGACTAGACAAATTACTATTTTCCTGTTCAAGTTGAGCTTTTACTTCCCTTAGCCCTACCTCACTCTCTCTGAATTGAGCTCTAGCATCCTTTAGCTCTTTTTCTGCACATTCTACCTTTTCTTCTAGCTTAGTTTTTGCTTTCTCAAGCTTCTTCAGTTGATTAGTCAGATTACTATTCTTTCTTTCTAATCCAGTATTTGTTTCTTTAAATTTTTCTACAGTACCGTTAAGCCTAGTTACTTTGCTAATTTGCTCATCCAACTCTGCTTTGTTTTCTGCAAGCTGATCTTTTGTCCCTTTAAATTCTGCAGTAAGTTTATCTACTTGATCATTGAGTTGATTAGTCTTCTGTTGTTCTTGTGTTAATTTTCCTTTTTCATCATCTAACTCTTTAGTTTTTCCAACCAAACTTTGTTGTATACTATTTAACCTTCCCTCTAGTTGAATTTTTTCATTAGTAAGCTGAGCTACTTTTTGTTTTCCTTGTCTAAATTCCTCTTCTAAATTTGGAGCACGTTGAATTGGTATCTCAGAAAGCTTAATGCCTTCATTTTCTTCTCTGACTTCTTCAAAGAATTCCTTATCATCCACATCAACATATGACAAAACTGCATGGTAAAATAGGCCACAAATATAAGAAATATGACGATACTTAGATGCTTCGCTATCCGATTTAAATTTTTCCTGCTCTATTTTCTCAATAAGGTTATAATAGGTATCGATTTTATGATAGTGTAGTTCTAAATACTCCAGAGTTTTACCTGTTTCTAATTTTAATGGTTTACCTACATGTTTATAGTGCATACCAGCATTACCATGTGGCAAACATTGTACCGGATCTGATTGACAAGCTACTCTAATAGTATTATGTCCAAGACACTCATTGTAAACTTCAGCAGCACCATTGTAGAACACTCTTGGAGAGCCAAAAGTTGCAACATGAACATCTTCAGCACCTTCTGTTTTATTAAGAAATAAAGCAGTTATACTAGCAAGAGCACCTCCCATGCTATGGCCTGTAACATTGATTTTTAAATCTTTGATTGCTAATCCTTTATCATTAGCATGCCCTTGTAATATTTTATGTACGCTGGGCCAAGAACGTTTGAATAGAGAGTAAAAACCAGAGTGAACATAATTATCTCCAGACAAAAATGGCAACTTAGTTAAAGAAGCACGCAGATCTTCCTTCACATCATTTAAATCACGAGTGCCATGGTAAGCTATATCTACTTCGTTATCTTTAATAAAAATATAACCAGCATCTCGATTATATGAATTTTTACCAGTTAAAGCATGGCCAACATCGTGTTGCTCTAATTTATAATCAACATCTGAGCAATATTTATCTTCAATAAGTTCATTATCGTAAAATCTTATAATCTGATAACCTTCTTCTTCAAACTTCCTTTTAGTTTTGTATTTACCTTTCTCTAATTTTCTATCCACATCACCATAGGAAATTTTGCTAAAGGTACACATTTTCCATAATTTTTCTTCATCAAATTCTGCAATTTGCCCTTTTATCAGATCAGCAAGATCAGAAGCATCCTTTAACTCAGCACCTTTAAAATCTTCTATCTTCTTCCATGCTTTAACTAGGTCAGAAGTTCCTAGCCCATTAAGGTCAAAACTTTGAGCTTCTAATTCGTTCTTAAATGGTTCTAGTGCCTCAATTAAGCATTCTTTTATTTCATTATCATCAATATGTACAATACTATCGCTAATAGAATCCATACTTTGATCATGAGTAATACTTGGCATATTTTTTACCTACTATTTTAGTATATCATTAATTAAGCATTTGATCAAATTTATCAATAAAACTATTAAAATTTTCTTATTTTAAACGAATTTAGTTCATTTTATCACACTTAAGACTTTTGTTTGTGACAACTGCTGTATTTGCAATCTTATCGTGCCAAGTTTGGCAGCGTTTATCGAAACTTGCCCATATGAAACCCAAGAATAATGGTGCAGTTGACAATATGAAGGAAAAAAACCTCTTTGTTGCTTGTTTCAGAGTCAATTTTTCAAAAGTTTGTGCATTCACAACTCTAAGTCCAAGTAAGAATTTTCCAGGTGTAGCGCCAAATCTTATCCACATATATGCTACATAACTAAAAAGCATAATAAATTGAACTATCTGATTTAGAACTAGTAACTTTATTAGTTTACTCTGCATTGCTGTTTCCTCTGCATATAGTGGCACCTGCATTTGATATTTTGCAGCAATTTGGCCTAATATTTTACTGCTCTCCGAGCTCATAAAGAGTTGATTTAAGGCCTGACCGCAAAACTGTAAAAATAAAACGATGATGATTAAATCAAGCAGCACTGACAAATAGCGTCTAAGTCCCGTTACGTAACATATTCCATTTTCATCTTTCTTTATCCTCTGAATAGCATTTATAGAAGAAAGAATGGCAAATGAACGATTAAAAAACTTGTGTAACATAAAGCACTTTCCAATGTTTGAGTGCCCCTGGCCGGACTTGAACCAGCATGCTCTTGCAAGCAACAGATTTTGAGTCTGCCGTGTATACCATTCCACCACAGGGGCATATTTTAAGGCTATAAGCAACACAGGATTAGTCAAATTTTTTCTCTTTTAAGTCGAGATTGAATATTCTACAATAATCAATCATTACTCTAAAAACTTAAAATGAATGAATTAGTTAACCTTATTAATTCAAGAGAAGAAATATGTAAATTGCCACATAATTTAGAAGCAGAGCAAATGCTCATTGGTGCAATGATTCGTGATAATAGAATTTGTGATGCAGTTGAAGATATAATTGCAGCAGACAATTTCTACGATCCACTACATCAAAGCATTTTTACCCAGATATCTAAAACCAGAAAACACGGCATAGTTGCCAATGAACTAAGCCTTAAGATGTTTTTTGAAAATGATAAAGCATTTGCCGAATGTGGTGGAGTTGAGTACCTAGCAAAGCTTGCAGCGAAGGCAAGTATTGCTCTTGATATCTATAGCTTGACCAGAATAATCCGTGATACTTATTTAAGAAGATGCTTAATCAAGCTCGGACAAGAGACAATTGACGATAGTTATAACTATGACATCGAAAATCCTGCACAGGTACAAATTGAGCAAGCAATGACAAAATTGTTCAATTTAGCAGTAAAAAAGCAAGGTGAGAAAACATACATAAAGCTTGCAAGTTCAATTAAAGATGTGGTTGAGAAGATTAACAAGCTAAAAAATAATCCAGAGGCTCTAGGTATTACAACCGGACTTCAAGATCTAAACCAGCTTCTTGGTGGTTTGCAGAAATCTGATCTGTTAATTATAGCTGCAAGGCCCTCAATGGGGAAGACAGCATTGGCACTGAACATCGCACTTAATGCTTGTAAGATTTTGCAAAAAAGAACAGACAAACAACACTACGTAGCGTTTTTCTCACTTGAAATGTCAGCAGAGCAATTGACTGCAAGATTGATTACCATAGATTCAGGTATTGGTTATTATAAGGCAATGACTGGGAGAATTAGTGATTTTGAATTACATGAATTCATTAATGCTAGTACAGGACTATCTGAATTACCTTTCATTATAGATGACACTCCTGCTCTATCAATTAGTGCCCTTCGTACCAGAATACGACTGCTATATCAGCTATACAATGTAGAGGTGGTATTTATCGATTATCTGCAATTAATTCGAGGAACAACAAAAAGGAGTAGTGAAAATAGAGTGCAAGAAATTTCAGAAGTGACGCAGGGTTTGAAAGCAATTGCAAAGGAACTAAATATTCCCATTGTTGCACTATCGCAGCTCTCTCGTTCTGTTGAGCAGAGGGATGATAAAAAACCACAACTTTCTGATTTACGTGATTCAGGAAGCATAGAACAGGATGCGGATATAGTAATGTTCCTCTATAGAGAAGAATATTATGAATTAAGAAAGCAACCAAATGAAGGAAGTAATAAACATCGAGAGTGGCAAGAGAAAATGGAGAAAATTAGAAATATTGCAGAGCTGATCATTGCAAAACAAAGAAACGGGCCAATTGGCAGTGTGAAACTACATTTTGACTCCAATAGAGGTGCATTTAAAGACTATACAGAAAGATATAGTCTTTAGCGGTGAGTAATTCTGGAAGTGTTTAACAAACCATACGTGCCAAATTAATTAGCTATCGTAAAATATAGCAATATTTAAGATTGGCATTTTACTTGTTACATTTATTTTTTTAGAAAAATCTATAAATTACTAACTTAAAGGGAACGTTCAAAAAACTGCGTCAAAGCGAGAAGTAAAAATAAAATAGAAACAAAAAATGGAGATTTGACATGAGTCAAGTAAATGGAACTACTGGATTGGTAGACTATAAAGAATTAGAAACAAATATCCTATCATCGGTAGACCATTGATGGGGAGAGATGGTAACAAGGCTACTGGAAGAGAGTCTGGAAGGTACCATTTACCCACTGAAAGAGAAGAGAAGAAACGGAAAAAACTTTGAGGACAAATATTTGAACTTTTGACACCAAGAGATAGAGAGCGAACCACAGATAGTGAAAAAAAAGGTAAACAACTGAACTTGAGGCAAAAAATATCTGCAGCAGAGATATCTGGAATTACAGATAAATTACTACCTATAATCAATGAATGGTGTAGTCGTCCACTACAATCAATATATCCGATAGTATTCATGATTTTTTAAGGTGAAAGAAGACGGTTGTTGTGTAAGTAAGTGCATGTATAACATATTGGGTATAGATCAAGAAGGCAAAAAGGATGTATTGGGTTTTTATTTGGCTGAAAGAGAAGTTCTGGTTGGGGGTATTAAATGAGATAAAAGAAAGAGGAGTAGAGGATATTCTAATAGCTTGTATTAAAAAGTTTTCCTGCTGCTATAAATAGCTAAAGCAGAAATGTATAGTACATCAGATAAGAAATTTACTGAAGCAGCAAAAACTTTCATAAGTGATCTGAAGAAAGTATATCAGTATTCAAGCAGAGAAATTGCTGAAAATTATTTACTCGAGCTGATGGAGCGAAAAATATCCTTTGGTCATAAAATCGTGGCAAAACAATTGGGAAAATTTATTTTAAGTATTTCGGGACATTTAGGCGGATACACTAATCCTATCGATGAGACATTTACTAAAACCAAAGGTTCATTTACCAGCTTGTACAAGTTGGTATATTGTTCTATAAGGAAGGTGGAGGAAAAGTGCTGTACATATTAACTATATCTCAGCTCAACATTTTCTTTCTCCACAGATTGAAAATTGAGTTGAACTAAAAATTCGCTTTGACACACTTTTTTGAACATTACCTAGCTATTTGAATCTGTCTTAAATCAAAACACTATACAAGATACCATACAACGAAATCATCCCAGTGTTAAACGCTGGGATGACAGAGAGCAGCTCAATTGCTCGACTAAATCAGTAAAAATCAGATATATGTAGACATTGGCTAAAACCATTCCAACAACATTTTAGTGAAACTTAACAAGCTTATCTATAGTTTTAGTGATGATTCTTGGAGTATTTGGAGAGACTTCTGAGCCCAGTCTATTTAACCGCTCTATAGCAAACCCGCTGTTCTCATTTATTATGAAATCACATAAAATATTTTCTATATCTTTAATAACACTTTCATGCTTTCTCAGAGGATGGTTATTCGGATATCTATGAATGGTTTTGATGCTAGAATACTCAACGAAAGCTTGATCTTTAAAAGCAAGTTGTCTCAATTTCTCTTTGAATTTTTCTTCTTCATCTCTTGCTAAAAGGCAAGACTTTATCAGTGATTTTATAATCGAGTTTATAGCCTGATGTATTTCAGAATGCACTATAACTTTGATGATATTTTCTTCCACTATGCAATCATAAGTGCTTTTTTCGCTCTCTAATGACTCTATAAGCATTTTGCTATTTTGCGAATTCAATTCCAGATTCTCTTCACTTATAGGAGTCATTATAAAGGTATTCTTATTTACCCTGATGTAAAATTGTGGCAACCCTTTAGAACAGGCAAATTCTACATCCTTAGACTCAAGTGCGTGATTGTATGAAGAAGAAAGGGTGCTTGCTATAACGCTACTTGGTACTTTCATTCCATGATTACTTAGGTGATTTAACACATTCTCAACATCATGATATGTAAAACCTGTATCTTTTATCAATTCAACAACTTCTATGCAATTGTGTTGTTTATACTCTATTGTCACTTCTTCTGTAAAAAGAGTTTTAGCTGCTATATGCTTATCAAGCACTGTGAAAATCTTGATGAAACTCTCTAAATCTTGTTTGTTAATTAATTCAATACTAATTAAGTTTTTGCTAACAATTATAATATTTTTTATCATTTTTTCCCACTAAAAAAACTCACTAGATGAATTGTATTTTTAATTCATTAAAAATTGTTTAAAGTGGGTATGCCAGCAACAGTAAGACAAAAAAATCACATAAAATCTTCATTATGTATTATATTACATCCCTCGTGTTCATCACTGCCACTTGTGTAAGCTGTTGCATTAATGCTATCTTCATTGTTATTTAACATATTATCCAACTTTCCTTCTTTTTCAAGATCCATCAATTTGTCACATCCAGCAATATGATGTACATAATCACCATTTTCATCAGTAATAAAAATTTGTGGAACTGTCCTGACGTTATATTTTGATTTTATACCGTCAAACAAATCCGAGTTTCTAAGTACATCAATTTCTTCGTATTTCACACCTTTTTCATCCAATAACTCTTTTGCTTTCTTGCAGAATGGGCAGTACTTCTTCACATATATTACAACTTTTCCTTTAGTGTTTTTCACGATTTATCTCCATAGTTCATAAAATACAATTATTATATATAAAAAATATATATAAAATATCAAATTGTATGAAAATTATTTACAACTGTGAGAAAGGGATAAAAGATAATGTTGCACTAACTTTCGGAAATTTCGATGGCGTTCATTTAGGACATAAGTTTGCAATTTCCAATCTAAAGAAGGTAGCACAAGAAAGAGGATTACCCTCTGCAGTTTTAACTTTTGAGCCTCACCCATCAACTGTTTTATTTAGTAGGAACAATTTTAGGTTAATAGACCAAGAACAAAAAAAGGAACTAATCAGCAGCTATGGTATAGATTACTTGTATATTATTAATTTTAATAGAGGTTTTTCTGAGGTTAGCTGTGATGACTTTATTGGTAAGATTTTGGTAAAGAAGTATGGTGCTAAACATATAACTGTTGGAGAAAGCTGTACTTTTGGTCACAAACGATTGGGTAACATATTAACTCTAGAAAAATATTCTCAGATGTATGAATATTCTTTAACTAAATTAGAGCCATTGATAATCGATAGAAAAATTTGCTCTTCTTCCTCAATCAGAGAGTGTTTACAAAAAGGCGAAATAGAAATTGCTAATAAATTGCTTGGTAGGTCTTATCAAGTTTCTGGTATTGTAACAAAAGGTGCATGTAGAGGTAGAGAAATAGGGTTTCCAACCATAAACATTCCGATAGAAGATTACATGATAAAACCTAAGCTTGGTACATATTACGCCAAAGTTGCATTTTCTGAAAATAGTTCAAGTTGGCTATATGGAGTAGTCAACATTGGTATGAGACCTACATTTAAGGACTTAAAAAAACCTATAGTAGAAATGCATATATTTGACTTCAACGAAAATGTATATAATTTTAAGGTTGATATACAACTTTTAAAATTTATTAGGGCAGAAAAAAAATTCCATAGTATTAACGAGTTAACAAAACAGATAGAACGTGATATAATGAAGGCTTACCAGTTAAAGATAAACTTATGAAAAGGATATGTTTAGTTATTATATTGATTATAGTATCATTCGATCAAACAAGTAAATTGTATATAAACTCATTGATTGATGAGGGGGAGTCAATCGAGATTACTAGTTTTATGAAATTAGTTGAAGTTTGGAATTCAGGAATTAGCTTTGGAATGTGTAGTACTCTGCCGCATGGCAGCTTCTTTTTTTCGTCGTGTTCAATATTAATAATTGGTATACTTGCATACTTGATATATAAATCTAATGATAAGTCAATTTACCTTAGTTTTTCTCTGATGATTGGTGGAGCGATCGGAAATGTAATTGATAGAATCTATTGGGGCGCTGTATATGATTTCATATATTTTCATATCAATGATTGGTATTGGCCAGCCTTTAATTTAGCTGATCTATCTATAGTTTGTGGAATGTGTACATTGTTATATAAGTGGTATATATATGATAGGTCTATCTCTAAGCAAAATGAGAAATGAAATAATGCTTCGCAAATTCTTTAGTTTTTTTATACTATCTGTGTTTTTTTTCATTTGTCCGATTTCTTTGGAAGCTGAAATCATAAAACATGCTAAGCTCAGTAATGGATTGGATGTTTATGTAGTACCTAATCACCGAATTCCAGCTGTTTTTCATGCAATAATATATAAAGTTGGGGGAATGGATGACCCAATTGGCAAAGCAGGATTGGCTCACTACTTTGAACACTTAATGTTTGAAACTACAGGAAAATTTAAAGACATAGAATCCACTTTGGGCAGCATTGGGGCCCAATTTAATGCTTTTACCACTAAAGAATACACCTGCTACTACGAATTAGTTCTCAAAAAAGATTTACCACTAGCAATGGAAATTGAAGCAGATAGAATGGGCAATTTTGATGTTACTCAAGACAAAATAGATAGAGAAAAAAATATCGTATTAGAAGAAAGAAAGATGAGATTTGATAATAATCCTGAAGCTTTACTATGGGAAGAAATGAACAGTGCATTTTATCGTAATGGTTATGGTAGGTCTGTTATTGGTTGGGAGAGCGATATTAAAACTTACAATCAAGATGACATAACAAGGTTTCATGATAACTATTATCATCCAGGTAATGCTATACTGCTCGTTGTTGGTGATGTAGAGTTTGAAGAAGTAGCGGAATTAGCAAAGGAAAAATATGGTGCAATTAAAGCTGAGCCTGTAGTTAAGCATTACCCGAACCAAGATTCAATACATAATGCAGATATATCTGTAATTTTAGAAAGCACTGAAGTGAAAGAGCCAGTTTTATACTTTCGCTATATTGTTCCTTTATTTGAGCAAATAAGTGAAACTTTTCCTGTCAATTTGGCAGTTGATGTTTTGGGAAATGGCAAGTCTAGTAAGCTATATAAAGATTTAGTTCTAGATAAGAATGTAGCAGTAGAAGTGTTTGCTTATTATAATAGCTTAGCTTTTAGTAATGGTTACATTGAGATTCGGGTAACTCCAAAAAGCGGGGTAGATTTGGATGCTGTTGCAAGAGAGTTAGAAAATTCTATTAATCATTTTACCTCTGAAGAAATAACAAGTGAAGAGTTGCAAAGCACAAAGTCTAAATACAAAGCAGCACAGTTTGATAATCTATCTGATTTAACTAGTGTAGCAATATTTTATATACCACGTCTAGCACTAGGTATCCCACTTGATGAAATAGACATTTCATATAGCAAAATTAATGATGTCAATCTGAAAGATGTAAATCAAAAAATTCGTACTATTTTTTCTACTAATAAATTAGTCGGCTGTTTGCTACCAAAAGGAGGTAATAATGATGAGAGTAAGTAAACTTTTATTTCTACTTTTTTTCTGTCTGGGCTTTAATTTGCAGGCCAGCAGCCACCTAAATATAGAGGAGGTTACTACTAATAAAGGGCTTAAGTTTCTGTTTGTTGAAAACCGTGATTTACCAAAAGTTTCACTCAATATATCATTCAAAGATGCAGGTTGCGTGTATGAAAGTGCAGAAAAGCAGGGGCTTGCTTGGTTTACTTCTCTTGTAATTCAAGAAGGAGCAGGAAAAAATGATGCCAAAGCTTTTGTAAAAAAGCTTGAGGATAAAGGAATTAGTTTAAATTTTATTGCTGGTTTAGAAGCATTTAGGGTTTCATTAAATACTTTATCTGAGAATCTAGAGGATGCAATTTCACTACTGAGTGATTCTATAATGCGTCCTAAAGTTGATCCTGAAGGATTGAATAGAGTTTTTGAAAAAGCCAAAGTAAATTTTAATAATTTTGAAAAAGATCCTTATTTTATTGCTGCAAAAGAGTTGGATACGTTGTTGTTCAAAAAACATCCTTACTCAAGAGATCCATATGGAACTCTAGAAACTATAATGAGCATTACTAGAAATGATGTTTTAACATACATAAAGCGTAGTTTTACTAAGGATAATATCGTTATTAGTATTGTTGGTTGTGCAACAAAAGAAGAAGTTAGTACGCTGCTCGATAAATATTTATCTAAGTTACCATCAAAAAGATCGAAAGTTAGGAAGGTATCTGTAAAAAATGAATTTGGGCCTGCAGAAAGTAAGAGCGTTTTTATGGATATACCACAGAGTGTAATACTTTTTGCTCAAAAAGGCATAGCATATGAAGACCCTAATTACTATAATGCTAGTGTTTTGATTAATGCGCTTGGTGGTATGAGTCTAAACTCAATACTGATGAAAGAGTTGAGACAAAATCTAGGTATTACTTATGGTGTTAGTGCACGTAATCTTCCTAATAAGCATGGAAATATTATATCTGGATTTATGAGTACTGATAGTTCCACTGCTAGCAAAGCTATATCAGCAGTAAAAGATACATTTAGCAGAATAAAAGAGGAAGGAATTGACGAACAATTATTCAAGGATGCAAAAACCAGTTTAGTAAATAACCTTATCTTCTCTTTTCTATCCAATAATGCGAATACAGCAACGTTACTGGATAGTATGCAGATAGATGATCGTGATATTAACCATATAAATAATTATGCAAATATCATTAATGATGTTCAATTGGAGGAAGTAAATAAGCTGGCAAATTCTTTGCTTGATCCCGAAAATTTATTTTTTGTTAAGGTTGGAAGAAAGTAAATCATTACTACAGCATAGTTGAAATTTTAACCATTTTTCTTTATAATTTAGATATATGATTGACTTTTATGTTCAGGTGAAAAACGATACTGCAAGAGAAAGCAAAAAAACTCCAATTGCTTTGTTAAATCTTTTAATAACGATATTTTCTGTTATCAACACAGGTGTGTTGATAATCATCAAGTTGATAGATATTACAAGTCAACAGATAGGTATGGCGGGCATAATGCTTGGTAATATTGGCACAGGTGTTTTTTTTAGCTCAGTATCCCTAATTTTTAATCATGTACTCTTTTTTTGACTATTTTAGAGAAAAAAGCTTATATAAAAAATGTAATTACAAGAGAACATTAGAACAAAAAAGAAGAGATAAATATAGAATTCAAGGTATTTGTTGGGATATTCTGTGCGATATATTATTTTTAACAGGCGCTGCAGTTTCTATTTCTTTATTTAGTAGTCCTATAGTTCTTTTTGTTACTGCACCTCTTGTTACATTGGGCTGTATAGTAATGACTGGTAACATAACTAACTCTATTTATCATCAAGTTAAAAACTTTAAAATTCATCTTTCACAATTTTCAAAAGAGGAGCAGAAAGAGCTGTATATAGAGATGAAAAAAGAAATAAATTTATCACGCCTTCATATAATTATAGCAAAAGTACTACCTGATGTATTAGTATTAGCAAAATTGCACGCTAATCATGAGAATAAAGAAAGACGAAAAGAGGTTCAGCATTTAAAAGAAATGCTGAAAGAAGGCAATCGAAAACCAATCGACGATGATACATCTGATAAGGTTATTGAAATGAAAAAAGAAAAACATATCGAGCAAAAAAGCTCCAACCCTAAAGTTCCAACACACCTTTCTCTGGATCAAGATGTAACAAAAAGAAAAAGCAGTATCACACGATCTTTCTAATTTAATATCACTTAGCGTTACTTTCTGCTATTGATCTTACTGCTTTTACATAACACTTATGCTCTTCAGCTAGAATGCGCTCTGAGAGACTGTGAACATCATCATTTGGTAACACTGGAACAGTAGCTTGAGCGATTATGGCTCCAGCATCAATTTCATGAGTAACATAATGCACAGTACATCCTGTAATTTTTACACCCGCTTTCAGAGCTTGCTCCTGAGCATTTAGGCCCTTAAATGACGGAAGTAAAGAGGGATGAATATTTATAACTTTGTTATACCATTTATTCAGGAAATTGGCCTTTAGAATTCTCATAAACCCTGCAAGGCAAATTAAATCAACCTTATGTTGAACAAGTATTTCATGAATTTTATCAGTATTAAGTGGCTTATCTTCAACAACAAACGCTGAAACTACTGCTTGCTTTGCTATTTTAAGGCCTCCAGCTTCACTATTATTTGTGATAACACACACAGTTTTAGCAGGGAAATTCTGATCTTGACATGCTTCTATTAAAGCTTGCATGTTTGATCCTCTACCTGAAATTAGTATTCCGAGTTTTATCTTTTTCATTTTAGTACAGCTGTAAGAATGGACATTAATAAAATATCTCAAAAAGAAAGTTTATTTTAGAATAAATACTATTGTGCAGCAATATTTTACACTGCTGGATAACATGGAATTAAAGAAATCATTCAGTTTGAAGTAATTTTAACATTTAATTTTAGGAATATTATACAATTTATGGTAAATAAATGCATATTTTTATGGCTGCGTTATTATTTATTTAACAAAGTATTAGTATAATTTACTACTGAATTAAATGGAGAAAATTCAATGAATAAATTACCAAGCAATGCAAAAACAAGCAAGTCTCAGGTTACTCAGTGGGAGGTAATAAAAAATTGTGAATATTCTGATAATTGTTTATCAAAAGTAGTAACTTTATACGTTATTAAAATGGCGGAATTATCAGATATTTATACGAGTAATGAACCTGAAATTAACACTATACTTACAAGAATAAGCATAACAAGTGAAAATGCATTTTTAAATAAGGTTGTTGATATTGAAATTATGAAGGGCATTTTTCCGTACAAATTCAACAGCAAGAAGAAAAATAACATATCAAGGATAGAAGATTTGTACAATTATTTATGTTCTACTGTTATTGATAGCCTTCCAAAAGAAATGCTTGAAAGCCTAACAAGAGAATACAGAGATGCTGTTAACTTATTTAAAGCAATTACTTAACTAGGTGTAGCATTTTTAAGACTTTACCTTCTATTTCAGAAATGCCACTTTCAAGATCTTTATCTATCAAATATATGGTAGATAAATATGTTTTCTGCTTTTTTTCAACATTGATAGTTAAAGTTCCAGGGGTAATCGTAACCGAGTTAGCAAATAATGCAATGGTCTTATCATTATATCCTGTGCATTTTCTTACAATAAAAATTGGCTCAACTGTAGATTTGAATCGTAGTACCTTTTTTGTTACATAAATACTTGATAAAATAACTTGATACATTAGCCAAGGTATATAACTTATAAGCTGATAAAATGACAGCCTACCACTATCATTTAGAATTTGACTAAGGGCACTTTCAGCATTGATCAATCTTCTAAAGATAATGGATGTGAACACAGAAGAAAATACTCCACAGAGAATAAAAAAAGGCTCAAAATAACCAGACAATATAATCCATAGAGAAAACAAAATCACAAATGATAGAGAAAAAAACTTAATATTTTGTCTGACTTTCATGATTTGGAGTATAACTTAAATGATTTTTTAGGAAAATAAAAAGTTCTTGATTTTTGTGTCAAAGATCATAATAACCAGGTTATTTTAATAAATAGTAGAAATTATGACGCTTGATGACTTTATAAAAATTCTTGCAGAAGTCAATGATACTTCAGGTTTAAGCAAAAACAACATAATTGAAAGAATAAAAACAAAATTAGAAAGAATTGATTTACGGAGGTGGGAAGATAGTGGATTTAATATCAATCATATATTCACTACAGATAGTGCTGTAGAAACTACATTGCTGCATTTTGATGCTAAGAGTGGCTATGAGAACATAGTAAGAGTTCTAATTGCATGTGGAGCGGATGTTAACGTGCGGGACAATGATGGGTGTACTCCTTTACATTTTGCTGCTGAATGGAATCACAAAAGCATATTAGATATTTTTATTGAAAGTGGAGCAAATGTTAATCCGTGGGACAATGATAGATATACACCTTTACATCTTGCTGCTGAAGGTGGCAATGAAAGTGCAGTAGGAGCTCTAATTGCATCTGGAGAAAATGTTAATGCGCAGAATAATGATGGGCATACTCCTTTACATTTTGCTACTGAAAGCGGCAATGAAAGTACAGTAGGAGCTCTAATTGCATCTGAAGCAGATGTAAATGTGCAGAGCAATAATAGATATACTCCTTTACATTTTGCTGCTGAAGTTGGTAATGAAAATATAGTAAGGGCTCTAATTGCATCTGGAGCAGATGTTAACGCACAGAACAATGATGGACAAACTCCTTTGCATCTTGTTGCTGAATGGGGTTGTAAAGGTGTAGCAGAAATTTTAGTTGAAAATGGTGCGAATGTTTATGCGTGGGACGATAACGGACACATTCCTTTACACTCTGCTATTGAATGGTGCTGCAAAGATGTAATAAGCTTTTTGTCGAGTAATCCTAGTCCTAGTACTGAAATGGCAGTAGGGAGAGTGGAGCAAATTACACTTGCAGAAAGATTGAAGTTTTTTTAACCACACTTGTATTTACTTAGATAATTGTTTTGTTATGAATTAAACCAAAAGTTCTGTAATATATTGAAGCTTAAAGATATCTTTAGATATGGAAGTTATTGCAGAAAATAGAAAATCAAGGTTTGAATACTTTATCTTAGAAGAATTTGAAGCAGGTATGATTCTCTTAAGTAGCGAAGTGAAATCACTAAGGGAAAGAAAAGCAAACATTTCTGATGCTTACGTTACTGAAAAAAAAGGTGAAATATGGCTAAACAATATTCATATCGCAGAGTATAAAGCTGCAAACCAAAAGAATCACAAGCCAAAAAGAGAACGAAAATTGCTTTTGCATAAAAAAGAGATAAATAAGCTAATTGGTCAAATCAAAACCTCTGGAATAACTGTTGTGCCACTTTCTATCTATTTTAATGATAAAGGGTTGGCAAAAACTAAAATTGCCATTGTGAAAGGAAAAAAACTCTACGATAAGAGAGCAACCATAAAGCAGAGAGAGTGGGACCGTGAGAAAAGTAGATTGTCTAAGAATAATTTGTAGTAAAATATGTCTTTAAGTCCAGTTATTTTTAGCATAGGTCCTGTTTCTATATATTGGTATTCTTTAGCATATGTTTTTGGTATAGTTTTTGCATATTGGTATTTACATAAGCTAGACAATCAAAAAATATTTACTAAGAATTTTTACGATTCGCTATTAACAACTACTATTATAGGCGTTATTCTTGGAGGAAGGCTTGGCTACGTGTTGATATATGATCCAGTTTTTTATATAAGCAGCCCTATTGAGATATTAAAGACCTGGGAAGGAGGGATGTCATTTCATGGCGGCGCTATAGGAGTTTTGCTTGCAGTAATAATCTCCTGTAGAAGACATAACATTCCTATATTTTACACACTGGATCTAATTTCTTGTGGAGTTCCGATAGGTTTACTTCTAGGCCGCATAGGTAATTTTATAAATGGAGAGTTATTTGGCAGGGTTACAAATATGCCGTGGGGTATGATATTTCCAGAAAGTGGTGATAATTTGTTGCGCCACCCAAGTCAACTTTATGAAGCATTTTTAGAAGGAGCGCTACTTTTTGTAGTTGCAAATTCACTGTTTTTCTTGACTAGAGTGAAATTGTATTACGGTGCAACAACTGGTATTGCAGTTATGTGGTATGGAATAGCACGTTTTGTGGTTGAATTTTTCCGCGAGCCAGACTATCAAATTGGCTATTTATGGTTCAATTTAACTATGGGACAATTTCTTTCTATACCTATGATTTTGCTGGGAATGCTTATATATTTAGGTGCGTTGAACTTAAGATTTAATACGAAATCTGTTCAATAGAGAAAAGGTAAGTTTAATCGAAAAATATAGTGGAAGTTTATTTATTCCATACTATGTAGAATTATGTGAATTTTTTGTCTTGCAGAGAATAAATGTAAGACCAGCAAACCTTCGTTGTATAGCTATAAGAAAAACTTAGTAGCTACTGACCAAATTCATTACTAAGTAGATATTCATTTTCCACCAGAATATTCCTGATTGAGAAGATACTTTATTAAAACATATTTTTAAATTTTTGCCAAAACCCTGGTTGATTATCATTAACCTTTGTGAAGGCTATGTTTAAACTGTATCTCGGATCATTTGGCATATCATATCTAATATTCAGTATTGAAAATTTGTTTTTATTATGAACAGAAACATCGTCATATGATAACTTTGTCGTGTAGCACTTTATATGTTTTTGCTTATCATATACTATATCACCTGATTCCCCTTCTAGTTCTACAAATTTAGTTTTTTTCTGACATTCTTTTATTTTTATTAGATCCTCGTTTAGTGATATTGAAACCGGTAGTGTATTCCCAGCATACTCTTTAGCTAAAAGCTCACTTTGAGGATACATTTTTATTTCCCTTCCAAAATGTGAGTCTATAAAATTATTGCTCCAAAATTTGTCTCCAGAATGTACATATTCTTCAGTAGCATACGGTACACCACCATAATTGCATTGAACTTTGTAATCTCCAACACCATTATTTTGAAAAAAATCATGAATGGCAGCGTAACTATCAGCAGCATCATTTATGTAATCCATTACCTACCACTTAAAACCTTTTAATTTATTATATCACAAGAAATTAAATCTATCAATAAAAAGACTTTTTTTGATATCAAGTATCTAGGGAGAATATTGATAGGATTGTGACATTCGTATTTCCCAGTTCTTCACATACTGCTGGACTAATTCAGGATAATTTTCAATAATTAATAAATTTTCAGCGTTTCCCTTTTCATCTGTCTTACTGAGGTTAAACGATCCTGTGATGACTTTTTGATTATCAACAATTATTACCTTATTATGAGCAATTTTTGGCTTATTATCGATCCAAATCGGTATTCCATTTGAAAACAATTCTCTTATGACACTATATTTTGAATGGAGTTGTGATTTATCTAAGACGACTTTAACATCAACACCAAGCTCTTTGGCGTTAATCAAAGATTTTGCAACTGTTCCAAGAGTAAATGTATATTCTTGAACTAAGATAGATTCTTTATATTGGTCTATCTCGCTGATTATCGGTACAGCACAGTCTTCTTCAGGTGAGAAGCAAACTGTTGCTTTTGGGAAAGACGAGGATATAGGACCCGCATAGTAATACAGAGAAAAACATGCCGACAAAAATAAAAGATATAAAAGCCTCACAAAGCACACCTAAATACACGGCGGTAGTCTACATCATAGCTCAATCATCTGTCAACCCATATTCCTTCCACTTCTCTGTAACTTTCTTTATTATTTCCTCGCTCATTTCAATTTTTCTTCCCCATTCTCGTTTGGTTTCAGGTGGAAGTTTGTTTGTTGCATCAAACCCTATTTTACCTCCGAGACCACTTTCAGGGGAAGCAAAATCTAAATAATCAATTGGGGCATTCTCTATCGTAATTGTATCACGTACAGGGTCCATTCTTGTTGACATTGCCCACACCACTTCCTTCCAATCACGTATATTTATATCATCATCAACAACTATGATGAATTTGGTATATAAAAACTGTTTGAGAAAAGAGAGTATGCCCATAACAATTCTTTTTGCATGCCCTGGATAAGCCTTTTTTATCGATAATACCGCTATTCTATATGAACAACCTTCTGGGGGCAGATAAAAATCTACTATCTCCGGAAACTGATTGATGAGAATCGGCACAAAGATTTCGTTGAGTGCTTCACCAAGAATTGATGGTTCATCAGGTGGCTTGCCAGTGAAAGTGCTGAGATAAATAGGATCTTTGCGCATTGTAATTGCAGTGATGTTAAACTCAGGAAACTGTTCAACAGCATTATAGTAACCGGTATGGTCTCCATATGGCCCTTCATCTTGGTAATTATCCAAACTTACATATCCTTCCAAAACAATTTCTGCATGAGCTGGAACCTGAAGAGGAATAGTTTTACAATTTACAAGCTCAAGTGGTTTTTTTCTCAGCAGCCCGGCAAATTGGTATTCTGATAAAGTCTCCGGCACCGGAGTTACTGCAGCAATAATCGTTGCAGGATCGCTACCAATCACAGCAGCCGCAGGAAACTTCATATTTTGCCCCCTCTCCTTCCACCGTTTATGGTGACCTGCACCACCACGATGTGCAAGCCAGCGCATGAGAGTCGTTTTTTTATTCACAACCTGCATACGATATATTCCAAGATTAAAATTATCTTGCTTGTCTGCTGTTGGTCCTTTTGTGACCACAAGTGGCCAAGTGATAATCGGTGCAGGCTCGTTTGGCCAGCATGTCTGAATAGGTAGCAAACTAAGATCCACCTTATCCCCAGTTAGCACCACCTCTTGACATGGAGCTTTGCTTACAACTTTGCTCCGCATCGACAATACAACTTTTAGTAGAGGAAACATTTTCACAGCATCTTTGAAGGTTTTTGGTGGCTCAGGTGATCGCAAAAATGCTAGAAGTTTACCCAGATCCCTTAATTCATCAGAATTTATACCAAGTCCGAATGCAATTCTCTCAATAGTACCAAATAAATTCACTAAAACGGGAATTAAATTTTTGCCATTTTCTGTGACAACATTTTCAAAGATGATAGCTGGTCCCTTGTTTGACAAAACCCTACGATGAATTTCTGTCATTTCAAGAATAGTTGAAACTTCTTTTTTAATTCTAATTAGATCTTTTTTTTCTTCTAATGCTCTGATGAAGTCGCGTAAGTTATTGTACATATTTTAAAAATTTTAAGCCTTTTAAGAAGTGCTTTTCCCAGCACAACTCATTCACTTATTATTATAGAGGCTCTAGAAAAATTATTCTCCAATTCGCTTTTTAAGTTTTTATATTCAGCAGTCTTTAATTCTTCATTGGTAATAAAGCTTTTCTTTATGGTTATTAAATTGCTAAATTCGGTTCCATCATTTTTATATTTACAGAACCTATTTACATATAACCAAGGAGAATCTATTTCAAAATTCAAATTTTCACAGTTTTTAATTTTGATATCTTTTATTATCATATGGCTTTCCTTAGTTTTAGGAACACCAATAAAAAGGTCTGACACTTGGTCAGAAGCTGTATTGAAAACATCATTAAGGCAATTATCTCCTAAATTCAAAGCTGGCCCTAAATTTGTCTTAAAAATCTTATTTTTTTGCTGAAACTCATATTTGATTGTAAGATCCTCTACATTACGCAAGGTAAGGTCAGGCAATTCTAAGAACTTCTTTTCTTCTTCATCAAGATATACTCCACTAATCATACGAAAAACAGAATCTCTTAACTGCTCATCTGAATAATATAATCCAACACCTGTTAAGCCTAAGGCTGCTTCCCCTTGTACGGTAAGATGGCCATATTCATTTACAACGTTATCTTCTATAGTTAATTCACTATGGGATATCACTTTTGAATTTTCACCTTGTACAGCAGGAATCTTTATGTAATCTGCTTCCTCAGAATCGAGTACTAGAGCGTTCCTATCAGCAATGTCTGGGAAAATACCCTGTGCCATACTGACGGTATTAGTTGGATAAATCCAATATATTTTTCCATATCTATTTATTACTCTGAGCATCACATGATTAAAATTACCCATATTAGGTAATGCTTTAGGATTAGAAGTGCTAGTAGTTCCTCTCATAACTAAAATAGGTTGAACTTTATAACCAAGTTCTTGTAAAATAGCAGCCGTGCTAGCATAAAAGTCTTTGCAATCCCCAACTTGAGAATCAGCAATTTTCTCCAAATCTCTCGGAAAAAATTTTCCTTACACTGTACGCCAGTCTCCCATGTACTGAACTTTTTCATTCAATAAAGAAGTAACTGCATTAATTTTCTCCTCATCGGTACTCTCATTGTCAGCAAATTCTGCTATAGCTTCAAAAGTTGCAGGAAGCGGCTGATTGATAACGCTATGATATCCAGGAGCTAATTTTTTAGCTAAATCCTCCCATTCAGATAAGCTTGAAAGTGATACCCAAGTGTTGTGTTTTATGTTCAATATTCCATTATGTGGTTCATTTGTTGTGTTTTCATAAACTGCTTTCTTTAAAGCAATGCTTATAGAGTGTATATCATCATTTTTTTCCTCAGCGATTTCTAATACTTCTCTTGGATCATTAACTTTAATCTCCAGGGGTAATTCAGAATTGATTTTAGTATTTTCTGCTTGTAAATAATCCCCATGATAAGAAAAGCTCAAGCCATAAAAATTATCAACAGGAACCTTTTTGTTAACTTGTTTATACCTTAAATATACTTCTGTACCAATTTCTATTTTAGGAAACGATATAGTTACTTGCCTTAGCTGATCGAAGCCTTTACTAGGACTAGCTAGCGGTTTATCCTCTATCATGTCTTCAGTGAATATATATTCCTCTCCGTTATAAGCTGTTTTAGCTTCTAAAACAGTCAAATCTGCATTATCATCATTGTAGATTAAACTATACAGAGAAAATCTATCACGTCCAGACTCCTTGAGTATTTTTGCTTGAAGCTCTACTTCCGTTTCGTAGGTACCATCTATATTAACATTAATGTTAACATTAGAAAACTTAACCTCGACAGAAGCATCTTCGTACTTACTCCACCTTGCTTCAGATGTCGAAGCTACAAAAAATGCTAACATTGCTAAGTTAAAGACAGCTTTTAAAAACCTCATTTTTTACTTACATTTATTGAAAAATCATTCTATTATATCCGAACAACACTATCGGAAATGTAAGACTTAGTGTGTTCATATTACTTAGCGACGCGCTTACCGATATTATATGCAGCGATTACAAGATAATCAACTTTTTTGCTTACAATTTGCTAGAAATAGTGGTAAAGACTATCTAAATCTTTATAAATGCCTTACTCTGCAAAATTTTTCATCACCAAATCTTATGATGAACTTTACAAAAATATCTTAAATTTCATTTTATAAAGTTTGCATTTCTTGATAAAAATGTTTTAACATTAAGCATTTCTTTAATATTTGTATTCTTTAAGTAAGTATATGTCTAAGATACCATTTTTATTGATTTTTATACTTGCAGTAGCAAGTTTACCAGTAATAAACAATTGGCTTTCACACCGCAGTCAGAACTTAAATGATGATTATATAGGTGAGAGATTGGATAATTACATCAGTAAAAATTTTGATAGAGTTCTAAAAGCTCTCCAGGAAGAGTCAGCTAAAAATAGTTATGCTAATGCAACCAAAAATAAAATTTCTCAGCATAAAAATGAAATATTCGACTCTACTTATCCTTACTCAGGAAATGAAAATAGCAATATCATAGCTGTAGGTTTTTTTGACTATTCTTGTGGCTATTGCAAAGCTATAAAGAACGATGTAAAACAATTGATCAATGATGGCAAAGTTAAATACATCTTTAGAGATGCTCCAATACTTGGTAACAACTCTTTAAAAGCAGCAAAAGGTGCTTTAGCAACTTATTTTATCGATAAAGAAAAGTACTTAGATTTTCACTATGCTGCACTAGATCACAGAGGAGAATTTTCAGACAAAACTATATTAGGTATAGTGAAAAATATAGGGGTTAACGAGAACGATTTTAATAACTCTATGAAAAATAATGCAGACAAAATTGAGCAAATGATAAACAACAGCAAACTTTTAGTAAGGGATTTGGGAGTAGGCGGTACACCTTTTTTGATAATAGGAGATAGTCTTTTTGTAGGAAAAACTGATTTGAATATATTACGTAAAAAAGTGAATGAGTTAAAAGATTAATAAAATTCCTGCTTGACATCACAAGAAAGTTTAAGTATAATTAATTTAAGATATAGTAAGTAACAATATGTATAAGCTACATATTAGTTCAAGAAAAGTAGGTGTTTTTCCTTGCAATACAGCACGACCTTAAGTAATAAGCCTTCCTAGGCTGATTAATCTATTAAAATACAATTATTATTTTGGAGTTATAACATGAAAAATTTCAACAGAAAACCAATTGCTCTTTTTCGGCAAGTCGAAAAAAGCACAAAATTAAGTCAATTTTTATTTAAGAATCTAGACTCTTTTTATTCTCAAAGGCTAGAAAGACTAGTTTATAAATTTCGGGCACAAAAAACAAAAAGAAGTAGTTTATTGAATGAGCTAAAGAGAGCTTATCCTGAAAAGCTAAAAATAGGAGCTTCTATATCAGAAGGAGATTGCTTTTTTGACTACGTGGCTCAAGGATTGAATGAGATAAATATAAAACCTGGTCATCGTTTTACCGCAAAATCATTAAGAGAAGATTGTGAAAATTATGCTAGAGCAAATGCAAATTCAAATTCGTGGGTTTATAAAAAAATAACAGGAGATGCTGAAGAAGGAGGATATTTTGTAGGTGAAGGAAATTTGGATAGCAAAGTAATAGCGAAGGAAAGAAATAGCGAAGATGAAAAAGGCATATCTGCACAAACATACTGGTGTAAAGGTGAAGAAATAATAACCAAATATACAGAAGAGGAGTTTTTCATCTGGTTACTAGAGGAATATCGTGAAGATAGAGAAGGGAAGATTTTAGAGATTTTGAAAAGTAGGTATGGCACAGATGATGATTTGTTACTAGACGAATATGAAACAAGTAAAGATAAAGAAGAAGAAATAAGCGAAGATGGAAAAGAAAAAGGAGAAAAAGTTACTATTAAGCCAGATAATTCCAACTCTTTTTCTAAATATCTAAACAACATTAAAAATATGTCTACAGAAACTAATTCTCTAGCTATATGGGGTCGTCCAGAGATTGAAGGGAGAATGATATGTGAAAAGTACAAAGTGAAAATTGAAGTGATAGCACTAGAAGAAGAACCTATAGGTGGTAGATATATTACTACAGGTGAAGAAGGTGAAGGCGATAAGGTTGTTCGTATAGTGAATTACATGAGGCATTTTGTGCCACTTCTAAGTGAAATTTCTGAAGATATAACAGAAAGTCAACCAGTTTCTAATGAAGAAATCTTTGGTGAGGTGACAGAAGTTCCTGCTTCTGATCAATCAGAGCAAGAAGAACAATATAATATCAGAACTAGCAAATCAGCAATTGTGCAAGATCATGAAACACAAAAAGAGAGAATTAATACCAGCGCTAGTGAGCCAATTCATACAGATACAGTAATTACTATTTCTCATCAACAAGGGCAAGAAACACAACAAGAGGCAATAGAAAAGAAATTAATCAATAGTTGTTACAGAAGAGAAGCTATTTATAGCATAGCTGCTGTAATAACAGCTATAGCATTCACAGCATTTGCTACAGTTGCTATTTTTACCCAACCAATTCCTTCAGCATGTCTTGCTGGATTTGCTTTAGCCATTGCATGTGTTTGTGTATATCAGTTAACGCAGAGTCATCAAGACATTAACGAACTGAAAGGTAAGGTAGGAGAAAACAACACCTTTACTTTTTTAGAAGAAACGGGATTAAAAATTTATGGCCTGATTGATAAAGTAGCTTTAAAAGCTTAAGCTCTTTCTTACTTTATCTACACCAAATCAATTTGGTTTTCATAGGAGGAAATATGTCATTCACAGAAATTAGATTTCCAGAAAATATATCTTATGGTTCCACTGGAGGACCAGAATTTTCCACTGACATTGTAACAACTCATAATGGCTGTGAGCAGCGCAATATTAATTGGTCTCGTGCACGTGCCAGGTATAACGTAGCTTATGGAGTTAGGTCAAACGAGCAGATAACAGAACTCATAACATTTTTTCAGGCACGAAAAGGTAAAGCTATAGGGTTTCGCTTTAAGGATTGGTCAGACTTTACAGTTATCAATCAAGAAATTGGCATAGGAGACGATAAAAAAGCGACCTTTCAGCTGATAAAAACTTACATAAGTGGAAAAGACAAGCATACACGAACTATTAAAAAGCCAGTGCATGATACAATAAAAATTTACCTAAATGGTGAAGAGACAGAAAAATATTCACTAAATTATTCAACGGGAGAAATATCATTTATGAAACCACCAGCAAAAGGCACAATAATCACTGCAAGCTTCGAATTTGATGTACCAGTACGCTTTGATACAGATTACCTAAACGCTTCTATTGATAATTATGGTACCATCAGCTGGAACAATATTCCTTTGGTGGAAGTGAAATAAGTTAAACTAGGATGCCATAAAAATCAAGCGACACTGAGGCTCATATTTAAATGAGCCTCAGCATATTTTAAAGCCTATCGTCCATTACAATGTTCCACACTTGAAATTTGAGGAGATTCTAAAGTAGTACTTTCTTTTTCCTGTAAAATAAAAAGTTTTAACAACCCCTTGATAACTAATTTCCCAAACGTTATACCGTCTTTATCTAAGGTTCTATCTAGCATAAATTCTTTTTGCTGTAAGTAATTAACATAATTTCTATCTTCCTCATTCAGCCCTTGTATTTTGTTAATACAAGACAATACTAAATCCGAATTCTTCATTGCTAAAATTCCATTTACGAAAATATCTAATTTTGTTTTATCTTCAGCTAACCTATTTCTAATATCATCATTCTCAAACAAAATGTACTCTAGGTACAAAGCAGACTCAATAAGTATAAAGTCTTCTAAAGGTACTGATTCTAAACATTCGTCAATATAAGTAGTATTCCAAACTCAGTAATACATCCTTCTTTTCTCACAACACAGCAATCGGGAAGACCACGATACATTGATAGCAAAGAAAAAAGACGTATTATACTTGTACCTCTATCTTTCATTTCCTCGAGAAGCTTTCTATCATTTATTAATTTGTGCAAAATGTAATCCGTAGCAGCACCTGGTTTGCGAAAACGAAACATATTATTTTTTGAAAAAATAGCCTCAGCTAATTTTATAGACTTTTTATCCTCATCTATAAAAGCCTTTTTGTCTCTATTTAAGCGTATGATTTTAGCCTTGCTATCGCTGCGTAGTCTAGTTTGACCTATTAGCCTCTCAAATATTTCTGTCTTCATATATATCTCATATTAATTAATATTAATATGAGATATATTAACTACTTTGAGAAAATAAATAAAAATCTTAATAAATATTATACTTTTATAAAAAAATAAAAGTCTTTTTATATTCGTATGAGTATATAAAAGGTTTGATTGTTGTAAGTTATCTAAGTGCTAGAGTATAATTAATAAGTCTGCTTGAAGCCGCTCAGTGTTTGTACAGTTGTGCCTGCGCAACTTTCTTCAAAATTTCTGCTTGTTGCTGAGCATGGATATTATCATAACCACATGCAGGAGATGCAACAGCAGGTCTTGCAATGCACTTAGGTCTTTTTGCTTGAGCATTGAGGCCAGACAATACCTCTTCTATCAATGGGTTGACAAAGAACCATCCTCCCATATTTTTTGGTTCCTCTTGACACCATATAATTTCAGCGTTCTTATATTTTTCGAATTCATTGTTTAGTTTATCGTCCGGGAATGGATAAAATTGTTCTAAACGCACTACTGCTATATCGTTTATTTTTTGTGCTTCAAGCATTTCAATTATGTCGTAATAAACTTTACCACTACATATTACAACTTTACGTATTTTATCACTTGCAACTAAACCTGTTCTACACTCTGGAATTACCGTAAGAAATTTTCCTTCAAAGTCAGAAAGGTTAGAAACTGCGCTTTTATGACGCAATAGTGATTTAGGTGTAAACACCACTAAAGGCTTACGAAAATCTCGATTAATTTGTCGGCGTAAAGCATGAAAATAATTCGCAGGAGTAGAGCAATTAACCACCTGCATATTATCCTCTGCACAGAGCTGCAAAAACCTCTCTATACGAGCAGAACTATGCTCAGGCCCCTGCCCTTCATAACCATGAGGCAAAAGTAGAACTAGACCACTTGACCGCAACCACTTTGTTTCTGCAGATGAAATAAATTGGTCGATCATAATTTGCGCGCCATTTGCAAAATCACCGAACTGCCCTTCCCAGAGCACAAGTGAATAAGGAGAATCAAGGCTATATCCATATTCAAAACCCATCACAGCATACTCAGATAGTGCGCTATCTATAACTTCAAAGCGAGCTTGCTCTTTACTTATATTGTTCAGTGGAATAAACGTTTCTTCTGTTACTTGATCAACAAGTCTTGAATGACGGTGCGAGAAGGTGCCGCGACCAGAATCTTGTCCTGACAAGCGCACTCCTATTCCTTCTTTAAGCAATGACGCGAATGCAAGACTTTCAGCAGTTGCCCAGTCTATGTTGCTACCGGAATTTATACTGTCTATTCTGCCATCAAGTATTCTTCTGACTTTATTATTGAGATTAAAACTACTTGGAATATTGCTATTTATGTGTACACCTAATTTTTTTAGCTCATCTGGCGAGACACCAGAGTCCGTATAGTATTCATTCAAATCGTTCAACTTTGCTCTTCTCAATTTCGACCACACTCCATCAAACCAATCAGCTTTTTTTGGAGTGTAAGTCACTGACTCAGCAAGACTCTTATCCAACCTTACCCTAAATTCGCTGCGTAATTTACTTACTTCATCACTAATTAGGACTTTCTCTGCAGCCAGCTTCTCTTCGTAAATTGTTCCCGGAGTTTTATGCCTTGATATTTCTTTATACATAAGTGGCTGAGTAAAATTTGGTTCATCGCCTTCATTATGGCCATATTTGCGGTAGCATATTATGTCAATCACCACATCCTTTTTAAATTTCTGCACATACTCCATTGCCAAACTCGCGGCAAAACTCACGACTTCTGGATTATCTCCATTAACATGAAATATTGGAGCTTCTATTGATTTTGCTACATCAGTACAATAAAAAGAAGAGCGTGCACAACGAGGATTCGCAGTAAAACCAACTTGGTTATTGATGACAATATGCACGATACCACCAACTTTATAACCTTCAATGTTGCTCAAAGTCAGAGTTTCAGCAACCACTCCCTGCCCGATAAAAGCTGCATCACCATGAATTGATATTCCAAGCACAGATCTTGTATTTTGTTTTGCCCTTACTCTTCCAGCTAGAACAGGATTTACCGCCTCAAGGTGAGATGGGTTAGGACATAAACTTAAGTGTATTTTTTTACCACCAGCAAGTGCTCGATCAGAAGAGTAACCAAGGTGATATTTGACATCACCAGACACCTCAAGACCACTTGGATATGCAAGGTTGCCTTGAAATTCAGACAGCATTGCCGCATAATCTTTTCCCATCACTTTGGTTAGAACATTGAGCCGTCCTCGGTGGGCCATACCAAGAACTATTTCTTCAATACCAAAAGCTGCAGAATCACTAATAACTCTTTCAATTGCAACAATGGCTGACTCCCCACCTTCGATAGAAAAACGCTTATACCCAGGAAATTTCATATGGAGAAATTGCTCAAACATCTCAGATTCAATCAAGTGCCTTAGTATTTCTTTTTTATCCTGAGGGCTTAGCGTATAGACCTGATTTTCAATTTTCTCCTGCAGCCAAACTCTTTCCTCATAAGAGGAAATATGCATAAATTCAAAACCGATATTCTTGCAGTAAATATCTCTGTAGATTCTAGTGTCACTTGTAGGAGAAAGATTCAAGTATTTTTGATAATCTATTTCCTTATTTACATTCGGTGATAATGGATTTAAGTCTGCAAAAAAGTGACCATAAGATCTGAAAAAATTTGCTAAATCATCAGCATATACCTTAGCTTCATTCTGTGCTCTGCAGGGTTCTGCTTTATTAACTTCTAAATTGCTCGAAAAAATTCTGTACCAATCTTCTCCAATTGATTTATCGCCTTGCAAGTAACGGCTATAAATTTCTTCCACAAATTCGACATTATCGCCATAAAAACAGGAGTTATTTTTAAAACTGGACATAATCACTACAAAAGTATCAAATACTTATGAGTATAACTTAAGTTTTTTAAAAAAGAACTTTTTTGATCTTTGTAGATTAAGCTCATGCATTACCGCTTTCTCACAGATGTATGAACATTCATTTTTGAAGGTAAAATGCACAGCAAATGTTCAGTGCATTACGCCATTTATTTTTATGGTTTTGTCTATTTTATTTTGCCACTCTGCTAAACGGATATATTTAATTCCATTTTTATCGAGCAGATAATTGTCATATATTAGCTTAGTTCTCCTGTTGTACTTAAATATAAATCAGCATAGCCCTAATTTTTTTATATATTTTACTTCTTTCTCTATATTTAATAATAGGCTTGAAAATAAATAGTAAACCTATAATTGTTAAGCTTAGAGCTAGGATTGAAAGTACACAAAAGGCTTTGTGTTTACTATGTAGCTCTTTCAAGTAAAGCATCAAAAACCTACAAAATTTTTTGTAATTTTCTTCAATATTTTTTTTGCTATGAGCCTTGTCAATAAACATATCTATTGCGGTATAATCTTTACTACACTTAATTGCCCCTTTTTCTATTAATAGCTGAGCTATATCAAAATAATCCTTTTGAATAGTAAGATGCAGAGGTGTAAAACCTTGTTGATCACAAATATTCATATTGGCTTTTACTGCTAACAACATTCTTACAATTTCTACATGGCCTTTTTTAGCTGCAAGTAGCAGAGGAGTTCTGTTGCATCTAGTGACGGCATTAACGTTTACCTTAAGATCCAATAAGAACTTAACTGCTTTAGTATCACCATTATAGCTAGCTTTATGTAACCTGGTGTTACCGTTACAATCTTGGTCATCTACTTCTATTCCCTTTGAAACAAGAAATGTTACCATTTGCCTATTATTATGCTTAATAGCGCAATCCAGTGCATCAAAACCATGTTTATTTTTTGTGCAAATAAACTCTTTTAACTTAGCTTTTGCTTGCTTTACAATAAGCTTTACCAGTTGCATTTTGTTGTTATATGCTGCTAGAAAAAGCGTAGTATTATTTTCTGCATATTTTGCTTCTATGTTTGCACCTTTCTTTATCAGATATTCTATAATCTCTGCTCTACTTTCATAATGTGTAGTACATTGATAAATGGTCAAAAATAAAGGAGTACGAAAGTTGTTATCTTCACATTCAAGATTTGCTCCGCTATCAATTAAAATCTGGACGCTCTTTTTAGAACCGTATAATGAAGCTATGTGAAGAGGAGTATAGCCTTCCTCAGCATCTTTTTCATTAACTTTTGCGCCTTTTGTTATTAAAAAATCCATTAATTCTGTGTCATCTTGTAGTGTAGCAAGGTGAAGTGGAGTAAATCCATTTTTATCTCTAGAATTAATTGTCAGTTGATTAACAAGAAGTTTAGCAATTTTTTTGTGTCCATGCATAATAGCATAATGCAGTGGATTTCTATTTTCGTTGTCCACAACATTAAAGTCAGCTTCGTGCTCTAATAATGATTTTACTCCAACTAAATCGCCTTCTTTTGTAAACTTATGCAAGAGAGTGACTCCGCTTACATCTTTTGAGTTAATATCAAATCCACTTTCTACCAATTGATGTATGTCTTCCTCACACGCCATACCATTTTAATTAAACCCTTTTCGCATTAACAATACTCCCACTTAATTAAGTTTGAATGAATCTGTAAGAGATGTATCATAATTTATTTAAGTTACTAAATTCCGATATATTAAAGTCTACAATTTCGTTAATATATGGATTAAAGTGCCATTCCTTTCTTGTCATCCAAGTAGTTAACACTGTCTTAACTTACGATAGTGCCATCCCAGTGCTCCGACACTGGGATCCAGCCTTTCTTGTCAGCAAAAACTTAGAGTAACTTTTGTGCTCAAAAAAAACTCCTGGATTCCAGAATCATGCGTCAATGTTAAACACTCACTTTTACCCACAATTTTGAGAGGTCATGATGTGAAGCATAACTATGCTCTCCTTAAGATTTTCATAGCCCCGCCATAGAGTCATAGCCCCTGGTAAATTATCACTTTTTCTATTCATAAATCCACCTAATTTTCCTAACCAAATAATAGCTTGTTTTATTTTTGGAGGTTCTTCTGGCAATGTAGCTACTTTATGCTCACGTATGAAAAGGGCCTTCCACTCTTCATTGCTTAAAATTTTAGTACAGGTTTCCATGGGATTTGATAAAGCGACTTTTGTTAAATATAAAATTTTAAATGCAATAATGCTCTTTATAGCAATTAATTTCTGTAGCCTTTCCTTTCTAGTTAAACGAGAGCTTTATATTTTACATCCTGATTTTAAAACCCTGAAATACTCCTCAATTTTCCATCTTAGCTTATACCAATTTATCCTTTCTATAGCATCTAAAGTGCTATTAACTGGTACATTAGTCAGCAAAGTCCAATCAATAGCTTCCAATCCTTCAGGAGGATTTGTTTCTTTTGCACTTACCACATATACAGGGATTTTATCACTTATTTTATGCACTGTGTCTTTTGATCCATAAATTGAAGAAGATCTGATAGGTATATAGCCTTTCATATACTTAACTTCAATATTAGCTTTCCTTGATCTTTGGTTTCTATCTTTATTAACTTATAGAGAAATTTTCTTCTTTACTGGCAGTTGAGTGATGCGTGTTTGCAAATCTGTTTTTCCAATTTCAGTACAGATAAATCTTCTATTAGTTCGATTACGGATTACATAAAAACTACCTAATGTCTCAGTGATCCATAAAAATTTGAAGATATCTGCCTCTCTATCACCAAGGGTAACAAGTTGTACATTTGCAGGAAGGTTGTTTATGCTTTCTTTGAGAGCTGTTATCCACTTATAACTTTCTTTTTCTTCTATGGAGGTACGGTATTTCCTGTTTGCTTTTTCTTGTGCCTTTTCTTTTTCCCTAATAGAACGTGCCCAACATTGTTGAGAAGATAGACCTAAAGGCAATCCTTCCTTTGCTGACTATTAAGGCACTGTGCAACAGTAAACCCATTTTATTCTTCGTATAAGCTTTAGAAATACTACCTAGCCTCTTGGTTTTTATATGAGAGTCAAAATCCAAATAACTTGTATCTTGAACTGAAAAAACAAACTGATTTCCTTTCATTCTCTCCATAGTTTCTTTGTAATGGGAAGAATAAATTTCCTTATCCTTAAGCTTTTCATTGCTAAATAATCTGTATGCACCCTTAGCTTCTTTCCATCCACTACAGCTTTGATTAATTGATCCAGACGCCTTACCCTCTATACAATATCCTGTTTTAATAAGTCTCTTATTAAGTCTTGTATTTCCTAAATTAACGTGTTTTAACTCTCTTTCCAGCCATTTATCCCCTAAGCCATCAGTATATTGCACATTTGTACTTACTTCACTCATTTTAATCCCAAATTTATTTGGTATCCATTTTACTCACTTTTTTATTTGTGGGTAAAAGTGAGTGTTAAACAAAGTAGCATAGAATTCAAGAGGACAATTCCTAGAGAATTACTAGACCAAAAAAAAGGTAAGTCATGCTAATGTTATTTGAAAAGGACAAGCTAAATTTTTTTAATCTACAAAATGGAAAAATATAATTGATTAAAGATAACGATTGAAAGGTTGGAAAAATAAGTTAAAGAAAAGATTAATCGATATTATGCTGTATATAGTTGAATTCATAAGCAAGAATAGCCTTTTTACATTCTATAAAAGCAACGGGAAGTTGAAAAATCTGTTCCAGAAAATTAAAAGGTACCACTGTTGCAAAAGGAGCTGTTACAAAGGGCCATTCCAAAAAATGTTGAGATCGATGTAGAAGAGCAAATTAATATTGCAGAAATTGACACTCAACTATGTAAGTCTATCAATGAAAATAGCAAGAATCTTAGTATACTCAACCTATATGTGAAAAACTAGCAAAAAAAGCCCAAAATGCTTACAATGATTTCTTTTTAGCTGAAATAAAGCTATGTGATGCTTCAGAAGAAAAATTCATCTCACTCCAAAAATCATGAGATTTCAAGCATTCCCAACAAAAAATACAAAAGGAAGGTAAACGATGGCCCTCCCTCTGCTACTTATTGGCTAGCTATTTCTAAAAGAGGCTTATCATCTTAAGTGCTGAATATGTAGTACCACCAACAATAACTCCTGTTACTAATGCAGCTGCTATAGCTATGGCCAATATTGATCATTTAACACTGGCAATACCATATCTAATACCAACTGCTAATGCAGTTATAACACTACCAATTATTATTAATAGTTTTATTATGTATTTTTGAGAATGTTTGTCACTATTCTCTATTCTAGATATGCTATTTCAAGTATTTCTAGCCAACCATAAATTTTAGTTTTTTGCTCTTCATCCTGCTCTTGATTTTTTAATATTTCTAAGATCCCCTTAAGTCTTTTACAATCATGCTGGTCTACACCAGCAAAAACTTCTTTAATATCTTGTTATCTTCAGCTATATCTAAAATAGCTTTAATGCCTCTCTGATTATCAATAATTATAGAAAAGCCAAGCGGTGTTAGAGTGTGTTCTTTAACACCGTTGAATTTTAAATCTATATTTGCAGTAGTAAGAACTTCGAGACGATCACAAATAGAATGTGTACTGTCAAGACCTTCTTTATTTTTAAATGCCTGACAAAACTGATTAATTGTATAAGCATGACCCTTACGTCCTTCTGCACATATTAAGTCCAAGATGATTTCATATCTACGAGAACGTTCGGCATCTAGTTTTTCACCATAATCTTTATTCACTAGCCTATGTGACTCTGGATCAATCTCATACCAATGGTCATTAACTTTATCAACGCATTTTGGTGAAATGGAATGACCGTTACGTAATTCAAATATCAATTGACGATTGCTGTTTTTCTCATCAGGCCTAAACATGACCATTCCAGTAGTATAAAATCCCCTCAGACTACTTGCGCCACTAAAGCTTTGAAATGGATCTTATTCCAATAACTTCTTTGGCATTTTTTTGTATGATGCACTAAAATTACTCCAGCATCTGGATTGATTAGAGAACGCAGTTTTTCAACTCTCTCCTG
Source organism: Wolbachia endosymbiont of Encarsia formosa (assembly GCF_039540065.1). Lineage (NCBI taxonomy): Bacteria > Pseudomonadati > Pseudomonadota > Alphaproteobacteria > Rickettsiales > Anaplasmataceae > Wolbachia > Wolbachia endosymbiont of Encarsia formosa. The sequence goes on from NZ_CP154278.1 coordinate 116,679, forward strand.
GAGAAAGAAAATCATGGCATTATTATCATTTTCACTACCATGTTCATCAGCATCAAAAATGTTACGTAATGGATCAATGGTAATGACATCAACTGTACTTGGATCAAAGATCTTTTCTGCTTCAGTGACAATGTCTTTAATGCCGTCTTCATTTAAAAGCAGCCTTGTTTGTGGTGTAATAGCTAAATTACAGGAAATTAATTTACGAACCTCTGGATCAAGCTTAAGTTGTTTCATGCGCTCACACATGTAGAAATAACCAACCTCTGTTTGAAGATAAAGAATTCGTAAAGGCTTAGTAGGTGACATGCTAAGAAATGATTTTCCTGCAGCCATATATGTAAGCCATGAGATGAGAAAATCGCTTTTACCAACCTTCGGAGCTCCGCCAAATACTAAAAGACCACCTGGAGTTAAAACTCTTGGCTCAATAATATCACCTGGTCCAGAAGATTTTTCGTTTAAGTATTGATCTGCAAGAAAGAAGGTAACGTTTTTTCTACATGGTATGCGAATAGTTGTAGCTAAAAACTTTTCAACATCTATCTCTTCTTGAATACAATCAGCAGCATCCAAAGCTTTTGGTTTATCTTGAGGAATCTTAAGTGTGACAAGTTATGCAACACCAAGTTCTAAAAGTTTCTTTTCAGCGTTTTTGGCATATTTATTACCTACTTCATCATTATCTGGCCAAATGATAATATGTTTACCTTTTAGCAAAGTCCAATCTGTTTTCTCAATAGGTGAATTCCCCCCAAACATCTTCGTTGTTGCCGTTATGCCTTTATTTATTAAACTTTCAGCACATTTTTCACCTTCAACGAAAACAATTTCGTCAGATTTAATTATACCTGGAATATTATATAAAGGTCTTGGGTCCGGTGCAGTACTACTTGAGTTTTTTACATCAAAACAGCTATATCGTTTTTTTCCTGAAGTGCTATCATATCTATGAATTTTTGCTATTACTTGATTGTTTTCATCGTGGTAATCCCAATGTATTTCTGATTTATTTAAGTATTCCAATTGATTTGGTTGAAATGTTGAACGGCCAAGCCATTGTTCTATATCTTCTATAGTATCAAGAAACTTAATTTTGCCAGTAACATCCCGCCAGAGTCAAATATATCACCACCGTCGCTCGTGGCAAAATCAACCCATAATCCGGCTTTTTCTCCTCTTGCTTCTACTACCAAGCTTTTTCCCCTATCTCCCCTAATATTACCAACATAGAACTTACCGCCGTGGAAAGTACCATTTGGTAATAAGTAGGATAAAGATGATTCTATTCTTGAGAGTAGTTCTGCTTTTACTTCTGCTGCTCTTTCAAATAAAGCTTGCTTGTCATGCATATTGTTTTCTCCTGTTAAAATAAGCTATGTTTATTGACAAAATGTCTCTGATACATAGCTCATGATGATGTTCTTAAAGGCTGGTAATTTAAAATACAGTCATAAATGGGTAGAGAGATGTCTCGGTACCTTTTACTATAGTAATACCGGATTTCTCATAGGTTTTTCCGGAAGAGTAGGGAAATTTTTTTTCTAACAGCAAATATATGTTTATGAAAGTACATGTGTTCCCTTACTATATATTCACCAAAATTTTAAAAACTGTTCAGTATTTCTGAAAGAACTGTAGATAGGTTTTTTGTCCAACAAATTTATATACACGCAAATTCGTCCGAAATTTTAAGGAGTCAGGTTTGAGATTACGATGATTTTAGGCAGTTTAGATTATAAAATGAAATATCATTAAGCTGAGAATTAGTCTACTGTAGGGGAGTTTAACATAATTCAAGGTTACAAGTCAAGAAAACTACTATAATATCATAAAAGGCTGCTCCTTGGCTGATTTTGAGTGTTTCTTAGTTTAGAGAAAAAACCTATTATTATAAATAATAAAAATAAGGTATATGATAATACCCTATTTATATTTTATATTTCTCACTTCTATTTATTTTTTAATTTTGTGGATAGCTCTCTAAAAAAAGGAGGTGAAAATTGGAGATAGAAAACGTTAAATTCTTTTTAAAAAATTTTCTTTACAAGGCATGAAAACCGCGTTAAACTTACATGTAAGTTTCTTTTGTGATAATAAGATTACTTAAAATACCTTTTAGTTGAGTTTAGGGTTGTTTTATAAGCGATCTTTAATCAGGGGAGTAGTTTTTCTACTTAAAAATTGTGGCTAGCTTTAAAACATAGGTTTTAGCCTTTAGTCATTAAATTTCTATTCTGCTTATAATATAAATACCCTTTAAATTACAGTGTATTCCGTTCAAGATTTCAGCCAATTTATTGAGTATTCCGGAAAAAGAGGATATGATTTGTTTGTTCTTTAGGCATAGGTATCTAAAATTACAGAAATGAATCATTTTTTCTACATCTAAAGTTTATGTACCGCTTAAAATGGAGACAAAGATCTAAATTTATTTATTTACGTCTCCAATTTTATCGCGTATAATGGAGACAAAGATTTATATTTCGTATTTTATGTCTCCATTGTTTATTGGTAGAAAAACTGAGTTAAAGCAATTACTGGAGCTTACAGAAAAAAATACTACATCTTTTGTAGTAGTCAAAGGAAGGCGTCGCATAGGAAAAAGTCGTTTAATTCAAGAGTTTGGTAAGTATTTCGAGCAATATTATTCATTTATAGGTCTGCCACCAGAAAAGCATACTACAACATCCTATCAGCTTAATGAATTTTCTAGACAAGTTGCTAGACAATTTAATACATCTTTTGCTAGGTATGATGACTGGAGCGATTTACTATGGGCAGTTGGTGAACGTCTACTATCAGGAAAAACGTTATTGCTGTTTGATGAAATTTCTTGGATGGGCTCAAAAGATCCAACCTTTTTAGGCAAAATAAAAAATTTTTGGGATACGCAGCTAAAAAATAATAACAAGCTAATTTTCGTTGTTTGTGGATCAGCTTCATCCTGGATCGAGAAAAATATACTTAGCAGCACTGGTTTCGTAGGAAGAATATCGTTAACTTTAACACTCGTAGAATTATCGCTTTCTGATTGCAATCAATTTTGGCCAAAAAACATTTCAGCATATGAAAAGTTCAAGGTGCTTGCAGTAACTGGCGGAATTCCAAAGTATTTAGAAGAGGTAAATTTTAAGCATAGCGCTGAAGAAAATATTAAAAGGCTTTGTTTTACAAAAGGTGGGTTTTTAGTTGAAGAATTTAATCAAATATTCTCAGATTTATTCATGAGAAAAACGGCTTTTTATAAGCAAATAGTCAGAGCTCTTTCTACTGGAGCTAAAGAACAAGAAGAAATTTGTGCTACTTTAAATATCGTAAGACATGGACGCATTTCCGAGTATCTACATGAGCTTGAGCTTGCTGGTTTTATTGCAAAAGATCATACTTGGAGTATAAAAACTGGTACTGATTCACGACTCAGGAGATACAGACTTCAAGATAATTATTTAAGGTTTTATCTAAAATATATCGAAAAAGATCTAGGGAAAATTAGTCGTGACACCTATTCTATAGGGTTCTTACCAGAGTGGTATACAATTATTGGGCTTCAATTTGAAAATTTGGTGCTGAACAATAGAAAGAGCATACATAATATCTTAGGGATTGATGGAATAATAAGCGAGAATCCATTTTTTCAGAAGAGAACGCGTAATAATGCAGGTTGTCAAATTGATTATATGATTCAAACGAAGTTTAACACTCTCTACATTTGCGAAATCAAATTTTCAAAAAGTAAAATTGGTCATTCGATAATACAGGAGGTACAAAAGAAAATAGATACACTAAATCGTCCAAAAGGCTTTTCATGTCGTCCAGTCCTTATCCACGTCAATGATGTAAGTGATGATGTCATAGATAGTGGTTACTTTTCACATATAATTGATTTTGGAGAATTATTAAATTATAAGTAATGTTTCCTGCTCTATCTGACTCAAAAAAACAGTAGTTTCTACAGTTATTCTTAAGTTTATAGAGTTTGCTAACATTAGTATCTTTAAAACATTTTAGAGGGTTATTATAGCATTATCGGTGATCTAAATAATGGGCTGTTTTTATCAAAAGCTCATGTAATCTTTTCTAAACTTAAATAAACAGTTATTTCCAAAATGAAAACAACTCAAATAGTAAATTAGGGTAGGATTTTGAAGCTGTAAAGAAAAAAGGGGGTTCACCTCGAGACGACAACGAATCTGATGCTTTAGCTTTAATGTTCTATATTAGTAAAGATATTAATAGCTCATAGAAAGTGGGTCCTTTCGTCCATAATAGCGGATTTGGTGGTGCTGACCCCAGGCCTTCTTTAGCGTCAGACATATTTTAAATATTAACTTTTTAATTATTAAGAATTTAAATTATATGAATTTAGCAATCCACTATTATCCTACTCGAAATCTGGTCGAATATGAACGTAACCCACGTAAAAATGATGACGTAGTAAACAGAATGTGTGCTTCAATCAGGGAATTCGGCTTCGTATTCCAATAGTTGCAAAAAGCGATGGTACTGTGGTTGATGGCCATTTAAGACTTAAAGCAGCAAGAAAACTTGGTATGGAGAGTATTCCAGTTGTTTTAAGTGATAATTTAAATGAACCACAAACTAAAGCTTTTCGACTGCTTGCCAATCAATCAGCTAACTGGGCAAAGTGGGATGATGATCTTTTGAGAGTGGAAATTCAAGAATTAGAAGATTTGCAGTTTGACCTAAAAATGACAGAATTTGAATTGGAAAAGGTTCAAAACTTTCTTGATGATTTAGATAGAGAAGAAGAAGATTTTTCTGACTTGATTGATGATGAAAAAAGGGTAGAAATAACAAAACCAGGGGATTTATGGATTTTAGGTGATCATCGAATCTATTGTGGTGATAGCTCTGTAGTTGCACTCATAGCTGCAATAATAATGAGTAATTTAATTCAGAAGTATATAGAAGAAGCGCTTGAAAAGAAAATGTTTATTGAACTCGAAAGTGAGAAAACAAGTAGTCTTAATTTAAGTGATGTGGAAATATCATCTAATGATGGTGAAGAGCTAGCAATATGATATACGCCACATCTTTTTCTGAAGGTTTAAAACCAGACCCAGAGCTTAAAGTATCAGAGTGGGCAAATGAGTATCGAGTTCTAGCAGCAACTGCAGCATCAGAGCCAGGAAAATGGAGAACGGAAAGAACTCCTTATTTATAGTGTTTTCTAAAATAAGTGATAGTGTGCTAATATACAGATTTGCAGCTTTTAGCAATTAATCCCGTAATGGAAATTTATCATTTATTTTCGAAACTACTATAAAAGAAATCATGGATTCACTATCTCCATCTTCTCCAGAGGAGAAAATAGTATTCATGAAAGGAGCGCAGATTGGGGGAACAGAACCTGGTAATAACTGGATTGGCTATATCATCGATCAGACACCAGGTCCAATGCTAGTATTACAGCCAACAGTTGAAATGGGAAAACGTTGGTCAAAAGGAAGATTTGCGCCGTTAATAGAAAGTACACCATGTTTAAAAAGTAAAGTAAAAGACCCAAGATCAAGAGATTCAGGGAACACTGTACAAAGTAAGGAATTTCCAGGTGGAATAGTAGTAATAACTGGAGCAAATAGCAGTGTAGGCCTCCGATCTATGACAGTAAAATATCTCTTTCTTGATGAGATAGATGCGTATCCAGGAGATTCAGGAGGAGAAGGAGATCCAGTACTGCTTAGTATTGCTCGAACTAATACATTTGCACGGCGAAAGATTTTTTTAGTATCAATACCAACGATTCATGGAATAAGCAGAATTGAGAAAGAATTTGAAGCAACAGATAAGAGATATTTTTTTGTACCATGTCCGCATTGTAATTATTACCAAAATTTAAAATGGTCACAAGTAAAATGGAAAAATAACGACTCAAGAACAGCACATTATGTCTGCACTGAATGTAGCGGCAAAATAGAAAATCATCAAAAGACAGAGATGCTTGAACGTGGAGAATGGAGAGCTACAAATCCAATAAAAGGTGAGAAAAAAGGTTTCAAGTCTTTATAGCCCGGTTGGCTGGTATAGTTGGACTCAAGCAGTAGAAGATTTTCTCCATGCAAAAGAAAGTGAGCAATTACTGAAAGTTTGGATAAATACTACGCTTGGAGAAACTTGGGTAGACAAAGGAGAAGTACCAGACTGGAAGCAACTATTTAACAGAAGAGAATTTTTTCCCGTAGGCACAGTACCAAAAGGCGAAGTAGTTCTCACAGCAGGAGTAGATGTGCAAAAAGATCGTTTAGAAGTGGAAGTTGTAGCATGGGGAAAAATCCGTGAAAGTTGGTCAATAGACTACCGAGTATTTGAACGAGATACAGTAGGTGGAGAAGTATGGAAAAAGCTTTCGGAGCTTCTGAGTCATCATTTTATCGGTAAAAATGGGCTTGAATATATGATAAGCATGATGGCGGTTGATGCATGGTATGCAACGCAAGAAGTATACAATTGGGTAAGAGTTCATCAAGTCTGTGGAAGAGTAATGGCAGTGAAAGGTGTAAATAAAGCGCTAGTACCACTTAGCAGCCCAAGTAGAGTAAGTTGGTGGTCAAAAGCTAAAGAGAGGAATAAAGCTATGGCCAGTTGGAGTATCGATATTAAAGTCAGAGCTTTTTCAATTACTTAATATTTTAAAAGAAGAAGAAGGAAAAGCTCTACCTGGATATTGTCATTTTCCAGAGTATGCACCTGAATATTTTAAGCAGCTAACAGCAGAGCAATTAGTCAGCAAGGTAGTGAAAGGTTATACCAAACAAGAGTTGCAAAAGGTAAGAGAGAGAAATGAAGTACTAGATTGCCGAATTTACGCAAGAGCAGCATCAATAGCACTGGGAATAGACAGATGGCCAGAGAGTAAATGGAATAGTTTGAGTGGAAAAATGGAAAGTAAAAAGCCTAAAAGAGTAAGACAGAGTAAGTGATTGAAAAATGTATAACGAAGAGTATTTAGTTCAAATTGAAGAAGCGATAAAGAAACTGCAAAATGGAGAGAGAGTAGTATCAATTGCATATGGTGATCACGTTGTTCGGTACGGAGAAGTTCAGATAAAAGATCTACTAAACTTAAGGCAAAGAATTAAAGCAGAGTTAAAAGTTGCAGGCATGAAGCCGAAGAGAAAGATTGTTTTTTCAACGAGTAAGGGGATCATATAATATCGTTGAAAGGAACCGTATGACAAAAATTATAGCAAAAGAATATACAAAATTTTTAGAGCAGCTAAAAGAACAGATTGCTACTAGTCGTTATAAAGCAGCACTAGCAGTAAATAGTAAGCTTATTGTACCATCACTACAAAACAACGTAGCTTCAAGTGGTAAAACAATAAATCTATGTAGAAATCGTCATCGCCAACATCTAAATGAAATTGTCTACCAACAAACGCAAAGCCTTCTCCTAGCTCAAGTAAAAACTTCGGGAGTGTTAAATAAACCATACGCGTCAAGTTAAGGAAATAAAGGTATGAAAGAGATAGAATAATAAGGTATAAGTTCTCCCAGATATACTTTTAGTGAGAGAACCAATGAATAAAATAACTTGCTTATCAAAAAAGCTCAAAGAATTTTTTAATGAAAAAGCAGATAAAATCTCAATTAGAACAGGGTTCATAAAAAGAAAGAGAAAGCTAAAAGGTTCATCGTTTATAAAAGCCATGGTCTTGGGAAATATAGGGGTTGATAATTGTAGCATAGAAACAATGTGTCAATTTAGATTTAGAAAAATATTAGAGCATTAAACTGTATTAAACAAGATTCTGATAGTTAGTTTTGACTACGTCGATTCTTCTGTAAGATTAAGTCTTGTCTTTTACAACTGTGGGGGTATAATTTTGACAGGATACAAAGCTTAATGGAGAAAGTTACGAACATCAGTGAAAAACATGGCAATTTTATTCTCATTTGCAGCTGCTATCACGTCTTGATCTTTCAATGAGCCACCTGGCTGAATTATAGCTGTAATCCCATGTTTTGTGCTTTCTACTATGCTATCTGGGAATGGGAAAAATGCATCTGAAGCAAGCACCGCACCTTTGCACTCTTCACCTGCTTTTTTCACTGCAATGTTCACACTATCTATTCTGCTTGTTTGCCCTGCACCGATGCCAATAGCACAACCATCTTTTGCTATAACTATTGCGTTGGATTTCACATGTTTACATATTTTCCAGGCAAAAATAAGATCTTCCTTTTCTTTTTCTGTTGTAGTACATTCTGTTACTCGTCTCATTTCTTCTGCTTTTATTGTATGGTTATTATTTTCTTGCACCAAAAACCCACCAACAACATTTTTAATTTGGTATTTCACATTTTGTTGAAAAGATTTATGAATAATCGCTCTTAAATTTTTCTTTCTTTGTAAAATTTTTAGTGCCTCATTGTTTACTGATGGTGCTATCACTACTTCCAAAAATATCTCGTTTAATTTTTCTGCTAGCTTTAAATCTATCTCCCTATTTAAAGCGACTATTCCGCCGAAACTGCTTATTTCATCACACGATAGAGCCTTTTCATATGCCTCTAAAGCATTATCACCAATAGCAACGCCACATGGGTTATTGTGCTTTATTATCACTGCTGCAGGTTCTTCAAATTCAGAAATTATGTTAAGTGCAGATTCTATATCTACTATATTATTATAACTCAGCTCTTTTCCATGTATTTTTTCCAACGGATATTTGGTAAATTGATTGCTATAAAATGCAGCTTTTTGATGAGGGTTTTCACCATACCTGAGCTCTTGTGCTTTATGTCCATATAGTGCAAAAAACTCTGGTAACTCATTATTTTTACTCTTGGATAAAAACCAACTGTGAATGCTAGAATCATAGTGTGCAGTGAGAGCAAACGCTTTAGTTGCCAAATGTTTTCTATATTCCAATGTTGTTTCATTGTTATTTTTTATCATCTCAGCTTTTAGTGCTTCATAGTCTTGAGTGCTAGAAATGACTGAAGTAAAATGAAAATTTTTTGCTGCAGCTCTAATTAACGCCACTCCACCGATATCTATTTGTTCTATAATTTGCTCTTCATTTGAGCCGCTATTCATCGTCTCCCAAAATGGATATAGGTTAGTTATAAGCAGGTCTATTGGCTTAACACCTAGATTTTGCATTTCCGTTTTGTGCTTTTCTCTATTGCAAAGTATTCCTCCATGAATTTTAGGGTGTAAAGTTTTCACTCTACCACCTAGTATCTCTGGAAATTGTGTGTAATCTGAGACCTCTTGTGTTTTTATTCCGGCATCAGATAGTGCTTTATAAGTATTTCCCGTTGAGAGAATTTCTGTTTGTTGCTGCATTAAAAACGATGCAAGATAAGTTATATTCGTTTTATCATATACCGATATTAAAGCTCTTTTGATTTTCATTTTTGTACAGAAAGTTTTTTAAGATTATATCTAAGAAAAGGAAATTTAGCTATTACATTTCTACACTAATTTAAAGCAGTCTATTCTATAAATTTTTTTACCATGCTTGATTTTAAGCCACGAATAAAATCTTCAATACTGCAAGGATTTCTCCCTTCCATTTGTACAACTTTAGGAATTAAAATGCCACCTTTTAAACTCATGTGCATGTTATCATTAATGATCTTACCTTGTTCTGAAGCGAGAGCTTCAAAGTCAGCATCAAGTATCCTGATACGTTTATTCTCTATCTTGATGAACGCTTTTGGGTAAAACGCTTTAACCTTTCTATAAGCAACCTCACAAGCATCACTTGCATAAATTTTATAATCTTCCACTTTGTCAGCGTAACATGCATCATTATCGTTCTGTTTTAAGGGAACCTGTTTTTCAATTTCGTTTAGCACTTTCAGCAGTAAATCACTGCCTAGCTTAGATAATTTATCATGCAATGTCTTGTAATTATCGTTCTTTTCGATAAGAAATTTTTCCTGTTTTAAAATAGGGCCGGAATCTAATCCTTCATCCAATTGCATAATGCTAACCCCGGTTTCTTGATCTCCTGCTAAAATTGTGTGCTGTATCGGAGCTGCACCACGCCACCTTGGTAGTAATGAAGGGTGAATATTAATACAACCATATTTGGGAATATTAAAAATTTCTCTTGGAAGTATCAATCCATACGCAGCAACAACTGCAACGTCTGGTTTGAAATTTCTAAATTTTTCTTGCTCTGCCGAAGACTTTAGAGAGATAGGAGTACATACCTCTATGTTACTTTCTTCAGCGGTAACATGTACTGGAGATTTCGTTGGCTTCTGTCCACGCCCTGAAGGTTTTGGAGCCTTAGTGTATACTGCTACCACTCCGCTCTTTGATTTCAGTAACAAGCTCAGAGAATTAACAGCAAATCCTGGTGATCCCATGAAAATAATTCTCATGGTGTTTTTGCTTTAAGAATTCTCCGCTAGTTTACCACTTACAGCTTCTACTAATTTGGCAAAATCATCCTTATAATTAACGGCCATCTCAGCAAGAATTTTTCTATTTAAATCAATGCCGGCAAGTGTAAGACCATGCATAAACCTACCATAAGTAAGCCCATGCTCTCTTGCTGCTGCATTAATACGTATTATCCATAAGCTACGGAAATCACGTTTACGGGTTCTTCTGTCTCTGTAAGCATATTGCAGTGCTTTTTCAACTCTTTGTAATGCAATTCTATAACAGCTTTTTGCACGTCCTCTATAACCCTTTGCCAGTTTTAATATTTTTTTATGACGAGCGTGAGTAGTGACTCCACGTTTTACCCGAGCCATTTTATTTTACCTCCATTTTGTTAAATAACATAAGGCATATAAAGCTTAACTATACGCGAGTCAGATTTACCAAGAATCGTTGTACCGCGCTGATTACGAATATTAGATTTACTTCTCTTTACCATGCCATGCCTTTTGCCTGACTGAGTAGAAATGACTTTACCCTTAGCTGTAAGGTGAAAGCGCTTTTTAACAGAAGATTTGGTTTTTAATTTTATTCTCTTCATATTCCAAATAAATTTACAAACACTACTATTGAGTTCTTTAATAGTAATTAAGCATTAGTATAAATAATTTTATTAAAGAATCAAGTTAAAATTGTATATTAAAGGAGTTTAAAAGTAATTACGCCCAATATGTGTGTTATACCTTCTTTATTCCCAAGTGGCAACAATACTTGCCTCATTTTAACACTTTCACTTTCTTCCTCTTCATTGATTGGGCATTTACTCTCTATTACAGTATCAAGTTTATCAATGACTGCATCTATTTTATATAGTCGCAAAAATGGTGCATCAATTGCATGCTTATTATCAATGCGCGTCTTTTTCTCAAAACCATAGAATTCAACAGCCTTTTCTCCTGCATTTTCACAAATATAACCTTGATCCTTGACTTCAATGATAAAACAATGCTGCCATGACTCCATTATTTCTGCAGTGTCTATTTCGTGCCTTTCTGGCCAATCTCTGTCTGGTCCTTTTATTTCACTCCAATGTTGAGTAACTATATTCACTATTCTTCTTTCTTTGCGTGTATAATTTTCCATTCGAAATTCCACATATAAAACACAGATATGAGGTAAATTTATCGTGAATGTATTGATTTTTTCTTACTAAAGGATGTAGATTATTGAAAATTCTCATCCTGTTTACACAACAGGTAATGATAAATTAAGTATAATAATTAGAGCATAAAAATTATTAAATGAGGAAACTGTAAAAAAATAATAAAAAAATTCTATTTTTGCAATATTTTGGCTAACGAATAGAATTAGTTCCACTTTCTAAAGTTATTGCACTTAATAAATAACTAGATGGAGTTTCTTCCTTAGCACTACTATGGCTTTTATTTTTTATATTATAAAACCAACATTTAAATGGTACAGCTGCTGCGATAGCTGCTACCAAAGCTACTGTTACTGCTAACATACCTACTGTGAACACTATATTATTTTTCTCGTTTGAAGGTGTTTCCAATAATTTAAACTCTCTCAAGTTTGTATCATGAATCATAGGATTACCCAAAATATTCGTTGTATTTTGAACACTTTATATATTTCGCATTGTAATTCCATTGCTAGCGTTTGATTTTTTCATTTCTTCCATTACTTGTTTTAAGTTTGGTAGTTCTGCTGTTGTATTTTCAATATCACCAGCTTCCAGCTTTTGCAAGTTCTCATTACTCAAAAACTCTTTGAGATACTTTTCATAAAACTCTTTGGCATTATATCTTTTATAACTTCGTATTTTCCCACTCTTGAGATCAGAAACAATATCATCAATCATCATTTTGGATTTTCTGCATGCACTATTTCTCCTTCAGCAACAAGAATACGATAAGATGTATCGTCAAGCATACATACATACTTAAGTTTTAAATCACCTCCTCCCAATAGAAAATATATTGTTCTGTTTTGTTCTACATCTCGCAATTCTGATTCAATACTAATCCATCTATTCCTTTTTTCCTTATTGATTGATCTTTTTTTTCCTACAGTATTTTTAAATCTTCTTGACATATATAACCCCCAAGCTGACCAATATTTCCTTATGTATAAAAGATAAATTATTTAAGTCCACATCTTTTCACTAAGATTTTTATATTTTTATTATACTAAATAATACATATATTAATATCTGAATTTCTCATTGCAATTTATTATACCTTAGTAAAAACGATATAAAATTAGAGAAAGAGTTATAAAATTTTTTGTAAGACAGGAAAATTTCTTCTCCTTTGGTTCCAGAGCATATAAGTGCTGTAAGAGCTAAGTTGATGGCACTGTTGTGCCATCAAACTCTGGAATCTTACTCGACACTAATCTGAGAAGATAGATGTGCTACCGATGTAGCATTGCTGAGCAAATATTCTATTTCTGATGTAGATCCGGAATGCTCAAATTGAGCTTGTTCAGGAAGGTTTTTCATCGCTTTTTCAACATCGTAGCTACCTTCCCTATTTTTTCTATGCCATACAAAGTATCCTAATCCTGCAAAAGCTACTGCTAGCACTCCACCCAATATACCACCAGCAATCCCTGCTATTCCTATATACTGTCCTCCATTTATTTCGGGTAATTTAGGCCCTTCCACATCTGTGCTATTAAATATAGAATGATCTAACACTTCTTGTGAATTACTATCAAAACGGGAAACACTACTTATATCTTCAGGAGTAATTCCATAACTAGCATTTGATTCTTCTATTTCATTTATTACGTCATTAATCTCTTTAGTAGTTACTTTGCTTGATGCAAAATCGAATTCTTGTTTTGTTAAAGAAGCTGATTCGATAGTTACATCTTCCTGCATCTGATAATCAATTTCTTCAGTAGTAGATTCTCTCAATTGGCTATTTTCATCAGTTCTTTCTTTTAGCTTTTTTGAACTATCCTTACCCAATTCATCTACAAGGTTTTTTAGATATATTTTCTTAAATTCTCTATAATTATATTCTTTACCTTTTTCTATTTCTCCACTCTTAAGACCTAAAATAATTCCATCTATTGTCGATTCACGAATTGCTTGAGGAATGTCTATTGAATTTACTATTCCTGTAACCAAGCCTATCTCAGCTGCTCTAGAAGATATAGAGAGGTCTTTTACTGTTAAATTCTCTACTTTAATTAAAAATTCTACTCTTCTGTTTTGTTTTATACTTTCCAAGTCAGATACAATTCTAATTGTTGGACCATCCATCTCCTGCTTATTTGTTGTTTCCCTCTTTCGTATGCTATTCTTAGTGTTTTGGAATTTTTTTGGCATTTCACACTCCTTAAATTAATTAACAAAAATATTATTTGAATTAACAAATACTTCTCTATGTTAGTGGATAAAATATTTAAACCTATATCTTTTTATTAAAATTTTTATGTAAAAGTTACTTTTATTATACTAAGTAATATATATATTAATATTTAGATTGATAAATTGATTTTACTTCTGTTACAACTTATTATGCATAGGTAACTTCAGTAAAAACGATGAAGCTAAACGAAATTAGAGAAAGATTTATAAAATTTTTTATAAGTAATGGCCACGAACAGGTTTCTTCTTCTCCTTTGATTCCAGAACATGACCCAACACTCATGTTTACAAATGCTGGTATGGTGCAGTTTAAAAATATTTTTACTGGTGCTCAAAAAACTGAAATGAAACGTGCTGTCTCAAGTCAAAAGTGCCTAAGAGCAGGCGGTAAACACAACGATCTTGAAAATGTTGGCTATACAACTCGGCATCACACATTTTTTGAAATGCTCGGAAATTTTAGCTTTGGTGATTACTTTAAGGAAAATGCGATAGAATTTGCGTGGAAATTTATCACTAAGGAGTTATCTCTTGATAAAAACAGAATATCCATAACTGTCTACCATACTGATGATGAGGCGTACGAGATTTGGCGTAAGATAAGTGGCTTTTCAAGTGATAAAATCATAAGAATTGCAACGGATGATAACTTTTGGAGTATGGGAAGCACTGGTCCATGCGGTCCATGTTCTGAAATTTTTTATGACCATGGGAGTCCTAATTTACAAGACGACGATAGAATTGTTGAAATCTGGAATCTGGTATTCATGGAATTTAATAAAGATGAAGAAGGTAATTTACAAAAATTACAAAAAAAATGCATCGATACTGGAATGGGTCTTGAGAGAATAGCTACTGTCATGCAAAATGTCCATGATAACTATGATATTGATCTATTTTCTGCTCTGATCAATAAATCTCAAGAGTACTGTGGAAGAACGGAAAATAAAATAGCGCATAAGATCGTAGCAGATCATCTTCGCGCGGCTGCATTTCTCATTGCAGAAGGAGTGCTTCCTGGAAATGATGGCAGGAATTACGTATTACGCAGATTAATTAGGAGAGCAGCACGTTATATCCACCTACTTGGATATAATGATTCTTTATTGCATCTTGTTTTTCCTGCACTCATAGATGGCACAAATTTGGCTTATATGGGAGATGTTTATCCAGAGCTAATCAGAGCTAAAAGCTTAATAGAAAAGACGTTAAAATCAGAGGAAGAAAACTTTAAAGACACTTTAATGAAAGGCATTAATCTCTTGGACAAATTTACTGCAGATTTAAAATCAGGTGACACTCTATCTGGAGAATCAGCATTCAAACTATATGACACTTATGGATTTCCTTTGGATATCACACTTGATATTTTGAAAGAAAGGAAAATAAATTTTGACCAAAAAGGTTTTGATAATGCAATGAAAGAGCAAAAAGAAAGAGCACGTGCTAATTGGACTGGATCTGGTGAAAAGTCTGTTGAACAAGTATGGTTTAATTTAATCGATCAGTTTGGCAAAACGGAATTTGTTGGTTATGAACGTGATGAAGTAAAGGATGCAACAGTACTCGCAATAATTTCCTCTAAAAATGAATTAATTGATTCTGCAAAAGAAGGAGAAAAGATAACTATTATACTTGATAAAACACCTTTTTATGGAGAGTCAGGTGGACAAGTGGGAGATATTGGAAAGTTCCTTCTTGTCATCCCAGTACTTGATACTGGGATCCAGATTCCAGCGTCACGCGCTGGAATGATACCAGATTTAGGCGTAATCATAGTGGAAAATACCAACAAGATTAATGACCTATATTTACACAGATGTATAGTGGAGTCTGGTTCAGTTCGTAAAGGTGATACAGTTACAGCTAGTATTAACAAAAAAAGAAGACAAGACTTAAGCAGAAATCATTCAGCTACACATCTTCTACACTTTGCACTCAGAAAAATCTTAGGTGATCACGTTACTCAAAAAGGTTCTCTAGTCGCACCAAATAGACTAAGATTTGACTTTAGTCACAATAAGCCAGTCACTGAGGATCAGCTGTCTTCAGTAGAAGATATAGTAAACTCTCTAATCAGAGAAAACCTTTCTAGGTCTACAAAAGTTCAAGGTATGGATCAGGCAATAGACGAAGGAGCGATGGCCTTATTTGATGAAAAATATGGTGATAAGGTTAGGGTTATAAAAATTGGAGACTCAAAAGAATTATGTGGCGGTACACACGTGGAACGTACTGGAGAAATTGGTTTGTTTAAGATAGCATCAGAATGTTCCGTTGCATCTGGAGTAAGAAGGATCGAAGCTTTAACCGGTCAAGAAGCAATTAATTATGTACGCAATAACGAAATTAGCTTAAAAAAAGTTGCAGAATGCGTAAAAGCACCAGCAAATGAAATAATAAGTCGACTCAGTATTTTAAGCCAAGAGCGCAAAGAATTTGAAACCAAAATAAAAAATCTTTATAAAAAGATTATCAGTGTAGAAAATATAAAAAGTACTGAAATAAATGGAATAAATTTCGTAAGCCACACTTTTACTGACGTTCCAGGAAGTATCATAAGGGAATTTGCTCTACAGCAACAAAAACCGAAAACTGTAATAGCCTTCATGGTAACAGAAAAGGATAAAACAGTTTTGATTGTCAAAGTAAGTAAAGATTTAACTAATAAGATCAATGCAAAAGAGCTAGTATCTACTGTAACCAGAAGGGATTGCAGTGGAAATACCGAACTTGCCCAAACAGGCTGTGATAACAATAAAATAGATGATGCCATTACAGCAATCCATAGCAAAATAACAGCTTGCAAAAACTAATACACCCTACTACCTCGATATCTTTTAACCGTAAACGGAATCGTCAAGGTATTATGCAAATAGGGGTAGAGAAGACTTAACTGTCAAATGAGCATATCAGGTAATAAGAACTAGATTACAGCTCCATGCACTGGAATGATATCTAGGTCTAAAGTCTACATAAAAATCGTTTACAATCGGCGTTCAATGTGATAAGTTGAAAGCAGTTTATTCCTCGGTAGCTCAGTGGTAGAGCAGTTGGCTGTTAACCAATTGGTCGCTGGTTCGAATCCGGCCCGGGGAGCACTATTTTATACAATCTGTACATTTCACTTTTAGCCCAAAATTCACTACCTTTTTTTGTCTCTTAAACAGACAAAACGTGTGAAGTTATATAGGTTTAAAGCCTTTACTGTCAAAATGCAAAGATGTCTGCGCTTCACTTAGCTTGATATCTGGCTCCTCTCCTATTTTTCTTTTATTACATTTCCTTTTTAATTGAGGAAGGACATTTTCAGGCAACGTGCTATCAATACTGCAATAATTACAAATAAGTGAAGTAAGACGTATCAAATTTCCACTCGCCAAAGTCTGTGCACCTCTGTAATTAATGCTGTTATCATATACTTTAAGTGTAATAAGATTTGTAAGATTTCCACTCGCTAAAACTTCCGCACCTTTGTCACTGATTTCATTCCATCCTAAACTAAGCAAAGTAAGATTTGTAAGATTTCCACTCGCTAAAGCTTTTGCCCCCCTATCGCCAATTTTATTATCATATAATTTAAGCTCAGTAAGACTTGTAAGATTTCCACTGGCTAAAGCCTCTACACCTTCATCACCAATTTCGTTTTCTCCTAAATCAAGCGAAGTAAGATTTATAAGATTTCCGCTTGCTAAAATCTTCGCACCTTCTGTACCAATACAACAGCAACTTAGATCAAGTGAAGTAAGATATGAAAGCTTAGCTAATTCTTTTACAACTTCACAATCAATGCTTGAATATCGTAAAATAAGCTTTCTAATGTGTGTATTATTTTTTAAAAAATTTACGAACTTGTTTGTATTAACTATAGCGCCTGATGTTGCTAAAGTATTACCTTTTATATATTGGCTACAACTCACTTGACCTCACTATTAAAGCTATGCAAGTGTTTTAGTAAACACTTCAGCAATTGTCAATCACTTTAATAAAATATTTTATGAAAAATCTCATACCTCTAAGGAGCTTTTTATATCTCTTATTTTAACACAAAAGTTGTGAGAAGAGTTTGTTTTTGGTACCATTGGGGGTTTCGATGTTAACTTTTATATGAACTTTAAATCAGTCGTTTTATGTATACTAGATGGCTGGGGCAATGGAATAGAAAATAGTAAATACAACGCTATTAGCAATGCAAGTCCACCCTGTTGGCAATATATTAGCTCTAATTATCCAAAGCGCAGTTTATCTGCCTGCGGAACTGATGTTGGATTACCAGACGGCCAGATAGGCAATTCAGAAGTTGGACACATGAATATTGGCAGTGGTAGAGTGGTAATGCAAAGCCTGCAGCGCATTAATCGAGAAATTGAAACGATAGAAAATAATGTAAATCTGCAGAGCTTTATTAATGATCTAAAAAGCAAAAGCGGCATATGCCATATAATGGGACTGGTTTCAGATGGCGGTGTTCATTCGCATCAAAAGCATATTGGAGCTTTAGCAAATAAAATATCACAGCGCGGAATTAAAGTTGTGATACATGCATTTTTAGATGGCAGAGACACATTGCCAAATTCAGGGAAAAAATGCATTCAAGAATTTAAAGAGAGCATCAAAGATAATGACATAAGAATTGCCACTGTCTCTGGACGTTATTATGCCATGGACCGTGATAATAGGTGGGAAAGGACAATTGAAGCTTATGAGGCTATCGCATTTGCAAAAGCACCTCACCACGATGATGTAGTATCGCTGATTGATAAAAATTATCAAAATAATATAACCGATGAGTTTATTAGGCCTGCAGTAATAGGTGATTATCAAGGCATAAAATCAGAAGATGGATTGCTATTGTCTAACTTTCGTGCTGATCGAATGATACAATTGGCAAGTATTTTACTTGGTAAAGCAGGTTATACTGAAGTGGCAAAATTCTCTTCAATTTTGAGTATGATGCAATACAAAGCGGACTTAAAAATTCCCCATCTCTTTCCTCCTGAATCTTTTGATAATACTTTAGGGCAAGTAATAGCAGACAATAAATTACGACAACTGCGTATTGCAGAAACTGAGAAATATGCTCATGTGACTTTCTTTTTTAATTGCGGAAGAGAAGAACCTTTGCTCGGTGAAGAAAGAATACTAATTCCTTCACCAAAAGTTAAAACTTATGATCTACAACCTGAAATGTCAGCCTTCGAGCTCACAGAAGAACTTGTAAAAAAAATTCATTCTCAAGAATTTGCGCTGATAGTTGTAAACTACGCTAACCCTGATATGTTGGGACACACAGGTAATATAAAAGCAGCCGAGCAAGCTGTGCTCGCTGTAGATGATTGCCTTGCAAAAGTACTCAGCGTTGTCAAAGAAGTGGGTAATACTGCACTCATTGTTACAGCAGACCATGGTAATGTGGAATGTATGTTCGATGAAGAAAATAACACACCTCACACAGCGCACACTCTAAATAAAGCTCCATTTATTATATCTTGTGAAAATTTAAAACTGAGAGATGGAAAATTATCTGATATTGCACCTACTATTTTACAGCTACTTGGACTCAAAAAGCCAAATGAAATGACAGGTAGTTCATTAATTGTGTAGTGCGCTTTATATTACTATAAATCTATAAATAAGGGCTGATTTGCATTAGTAAATAAAACACTGTGCATAGCAGATAGCATATCTATTTGCTGCTCCAAATGGCCATGTTGTGCTTCTACATTAGAGTACCAAATATTATTTTCCCCTGCATATACAGACAAAGAGCCATCATCTTTAAATGTTTTATTATTTTGCAATACTATATTAAAAATTTCTTTCTGTTTTAAAGCATCAAACCAATCTTCAACAGTCGTATAGAAAAACTCACCCGTTCCACTTTCCGGACACACTTCTGGAGAAATCTTTAGTACATCATGAGAAAGAGGTGGAGAAAAATAACTTGCGAATGAATAACTAGGAGAATTGTGATTATTATGCAGAGCAATAACATGATCTTGACCAGGAAGCAAAAAGTCTAAAATTTTTTCTGCAAAGTTTCTAGTAATTCTCAAAGCATCTTCTGAAAAATTGCCAAACTCTCTTAAGCTAGCTTCTGCACCTACATCATCAAACATGCGATTGGGATCGAATTCATAACGCTCACCATTTAAGTAAAATTCTACATTGCGCGGAGTACCATCACCATGAGTAATGTACAGCATTCTTCCACCAAACTCCTCGATTATATTCTCACCAGATTCTTTTGAAGTTACTTCATTTTGATGCACATTGATAAAATTGATTCCACTTGTATCGCTACTTTTAATAAAAAGTTTAACTGTAGTATCACCTAGCGCCAGATCATATTCTTTAGTGTCGATGTTTGACATTCCGCTGCCATCAATAATCAAAGCAAAAAAATAGCCCAAATTTTACTTTATGTTAGTTATAAGCTTTTATTTTAAAATTTTTTTCTTTCAACATTAATGATTCATTAAAGAAGCCATCAATATCATCAATACTACCTATGCTTTTTGTATTGACAGATTGGTCAATTCTTTTAACTAAATTGGATAGAACTTTATTAGGCCCAATTTCAACGAATTTATTAGTGCCACGGCTTGTCATATGTAAAATCATTTCTCTCCACCTCACTCTGCTTACGACTTGCTTAGCGAGCAAAGCTCTTATGACCTCTGGATCACTTTCCTCTTTAGCTGTAACATTTGACACAAAAGGAATCGAAGGGCGAGTTATTTTAACGCTATCCAAAAATTCTAGAAGTTTTTCATCAGCGGGTTTCATAAAAGATGAGTGAAAAGGCCCACTAACTTGCAATTTAATTATTTTCTTTACACTTGAGTTTTTAAACAATTCAGGTAACATTTCAAGGGCTTCTGAAGTACCACTTACCACTACCTGCCCGCCACCATTATCGTTTGCAATTTCACAATCAATTTGAGCTGATTTTAATATATCTTCTACTTCGCTCATTTCCGCACCGAGTAGGGCAACCATTCCACCTTTGCATTTCAGTGAAGCTTCATGCATTGCTTCACCACGAACTTTTAGCAACTTGACTGCAGACTCAAGCGTCAATGCTCCTACAGCACATAGCGCTGTATACTCGCCAACTGAATGCCCACAAAAATACTGAACTCTGTAAAGATATTCACCAAATACGTGCTTCATAACACGTAGCGTTGCAATTGACACTGCCATTATAGCTGGCTGAGCGTTTTCCGTGATGGTTAATTTCTCAATAGGACCATTGAAAATCAAATGAGACAGCTTTCTACCTAATACGTCATCTACTTCATCAAATACTTGCCTTGCAACTGAAAATTCATCATATAAGTTCTTTCCCATTCCTATAAATTGAGAGCCCTGACCAGGAAAAGCAAAGATCATAATAAATTATTTATTTTTCATTAAGTATACTACTTTATTTATTTTTTGTCAATATTTCACAATAATGATTGACCAAATGAACCAGATTCACTAAAATCTTAGCTGGTAAGAAATTTGTAAGAACAATGGCAGAAATCGATTATCACAAAGTTACTATAGTTATGACAGATGGTCAAGAGTTTGAAACTTATTCCACTTATGGAAAGGAAGGTCAAAGAATAAAACTTGATAGAGATCCTCTTACTCATCCTGCATGGACTGGAAGCTTGACAAGCGGTTCAGGGGAGAAGGATAGTAAAATAGCTAAGTTTAATGATAAATATGGGAGTCTTTTTTAGTTTCTCCCCTCTTTATTTAACATGTATAAATATAAAAATGTAGGCTATATTGCTTCTTCGCTACCCAAGTCTCAGGAAGTATCTAAACTACTACAGAAACTCAATTTTATCAATATAGCAGAAGCAGGTAAGCATGAAGTTGATCTGCTGATAGTTGTTGGTGGTGATGGTTTTATGCTACGCACTCTGCACAACTACGTCATAGGAAATAAAGATATACATGTATATGGAATAAATACCGGTAATGTAGGGTTTTTAATGAATAAATGTTTTAAAGATCTAATTGATCATATAGAACATGCATCCCCTACTCAGCTAACTTTACTAAAAATGGAAGCCACAGACATAAGTGGCAAAAAACACCATTATATCGCAGTAAATGAAGTGTATGTCTTTAGAAATGCAAATCAAATAGTGGAGATGAATATTACCATTAATGATAAGCTAAAAGTAGAAAAATTCAGAGGAGATGGAATTATATTGTCTACCCCAACAGGTAGCACTGCATATAACTTCTCTGCCGGTGGGCCAATCTTACCACTTAATTCAAATTTACTTGCACTGACTTCCATTAATATCTACTACCCAAGGCGTTGGAATGGAGCGCTAATCTCAAATGATACAATAGTGAAAATTGATATCAATGATGTGAAAAATCGTCCAGCACTTGTAGTATCAGATTACAAGGAATTTCACGACATATCGCAGGTAAAAATACAGAAAGATCACGAAAATACAGTCACTCTACTTTTTGACAAAGATTGCCATTTGAATGAAAGGATCTTTGATCAGCAGTTCTTATACTAATATTTATTCTTAAATTAGTATTCACTATATCTTAATAAATATAGCGTAATTAAAAGAGCATTGTAATTAATTTTGGAGCCAATATGCATGGAGTAGCAAACGGAGAGAACGTCAGAATAACTGAAAAAGATGGAATAGAAAAAACAAGTCTACCAAAACCAGCACTCAGAAGCACAGTGCCAAAAACAAATGGTGAAAATGAAACTTTACAACATACAAGTTCGGCTAGCAAATCAAGTTCTTATGAAGAAAGGCAAGAAGAATCGAATGTGAACAGTTCAGAACCTCTTTATGCATCCATAGATAGAAGTAAAAAAACTTCGAAAAAGAGTTCAGATAGTGAAGTAGGTAATACAAACCTAAGCAGATCACCTTCTCAAGAAACAGTATATAGAGAACCTTGGGATAGTAAAATATTAGAAGATATAGAAAGATTAAAAGTAGAGGTACATCCAACTCCTCGACCATCATATGAAACAGATGGCTCTGAAAAATCTTTGCTTGGAGATAATAAAAAGACAAACAGATTTTTACAGAAAGTAAAGTATACGATGCAAAAGAAGAAAGTTACAATGCCTTTTGTAGGCCTTGTTACGGCGTGTTGTATTACAGCAATCGTTTTAGCTGTGAAGCAAAGAGAATTCATTGGATTCATCGGCAGCGTAAATCCTGTTACTATGTTCGGCGTGGTATTAGCGTCTTGTTTAGTCTTGGGAATTACGTGGGAACTTATGCAAGCAGTCCGTACTAAGGAGCACAAGATTACAAAAAGAGACACTCAAGAAGTTTTAGATGAAATATCAGGTACATTAAAGAAAGATGAGAAATGCATCAAATCTTTGGTATTAAAATATAGCAACGGTAATCGTGTTTACTTTACGTTTCACTCCCTTCCAGAAAAAGCAAAAAGTAATCCGAACATCTTAGAACTTACAAGCCAGCCAATCTATTACAAGAGTAAAGTAAATTCATTAATCAATGATAGAATATGGCTTCCTATCTTAGGAACAGTTCTCATGACTGGAAACATAACCTTCCCTTTAGCACTTTATTCAACAGGTGGTTTGAGCAATATAGTAAGTTCATACACAAATCCTACTATTTACTGGCCAATCGTTGCAATTTCAGGCACTCTACTCCTTTTCACTTTAGCTTGCACAATTCATCATTGGAGCAAAACTGATTTTAAAGATTATTTGTTATTACATAAACAAAATGCTAATAGTGAAAATCCTAATGAAACAGCTATTAAAACTGTAAAAAGCAGTCAAGAAAAGATTAGTTCAAAATTGTTACAAGTAGTTGCTGAACGATGTGGCCATCCAGATATTACTTATATTATTAATTAAATCTGGCTCGTACTTCTTTTTATCGCTATTCCAGTACTGTAACTGCAACGTTTTGAAGATTTACACTTGCTAAGACCTTGCTATTTTGATAGCTTGAGATGATGAAAAGGAAGGGGTTTGTTTATGAAAAAAGGTTTAATATTTATATCTTTAGTAGCGGCTGTATTGATAGTCGTTAATTTTTTATATAAAAATAGCGGAATTGATGATTCACAAGTAGTAAACGTTTATTCATCTCGTAAAGAAGAATTAGTACATAGTTTGTTTGATGATTTTACAAAAACTACTGGCATCAAGGTACGTTATATCATTGACGATTATTCCCAATTGCTTTCACGTATGGAAAATGGCGGTGAAGCTGATTTGTTTTTAACTGCAGATGCAGTGAATTTGATTTTAGCCAAAAAAAGAGGGCTCTTATCTCAAGTGGATTCAGAGACTCTAAAAAATGCCATACCTGCAAAATTTAGAGATAATGAAGATTATTGGTTTGGTCTCACAAAAAGAGCTAGAATATTGGTTTATAATAAAGAATCAGTAGATCCTAAGGAATTAAGTACCTATGAAGATTTAGCGGATGAAAAATGGAAAGGGAAAATATTAGTACGCTCTTCCACAAGTCCATATAACCGATCATTGATCGCTTTTATGATTGCAAAAAATGGTTTTGAAAAAACAAAAGAATGGGTTAGTGGAATTGTAAGCAACATGGCAAGAAAACCAAGCGGTGGTGACACAGATCAAATTTATGCTGTAGCCGCTGGTGAAGGCAATGTTGCAATAGTAAACAGCTACTACTTTGCAAGAATCCTTTCATCAGAAAATAAAAAGAATATCACAGAAAAGTTAGGAGCTTTTTTTCCTAATGATGGTGTAATGGTGAATATTAGTGGTGCAGCAGTAACAAAAAACGCAAAACACAGAGAAAATGCTATAGCTTTATTGGAGTTTTTTGTAAGCAGGCAGGCTCAAGAATTATATGCTAAAAAAAATCAAGAATATCCCATTGTTGAAGGTATCGAAACTTCTGATGTATTAAAATCTTGGGGGAATTATCCACAAAATGATCTACCTATAAGTGAGCTTGAAAAACACCTCTTTGAGGCTGTTATGATAGCAGATGAATGTAAGTGGAAATAAAATTTTATAGCTTCCTTCTACTTTACTTTACAGTTGTGTAATTGAAATTAAGAAAGTATAATAAGCTCAAAAAAGGATCTATGTACAAGAGAAGGAATTTATTAAATATCTCAGACCTTACAATCGGTGATGTAGAAAATATAACTAAATTAGCCAACCAATACCTTGAAGAAAAAGTTGAAAATAGTCATGTTCTGAAAAATAAAATAGTCATAAACTTATTCTTTGAAGATTCAACACGCACGCTCTCATCTTTTGAAATAGCAGCAAAAAGCCTTGGAGCAAATGTTATAACTTTACCAATAAAATCTTCTTCTATTAACAAAGGGGAAGATCTAAAAGATATGATAAAAACACTAAATGCAATGAATCCTGACTATATGATAATCAGGCATAAAAGTAGTGGTATTATTAATACATTGGCAAAGCATGTTAACTGCTCGTTAATCAACGCAGGCGATGGAAGCAGCGAACATCCAACTCAAGCTCTTGCAGATTATCTCGTAATTATCAGTCATAAAAAACAAATAAAAAACCTCAAAATTGTAATATGTGGAGATATTTTGCACAGTAGAGTTGCGAGATCAAATATAAGATTGCTAAAAATGTTTGGAGCAAAAATAAGCTTAGTTGCTCCACCAACCTTAATTTGTAAGCATTTTCCTGAAGTAGATTCACTGCATTATTCATTAACCGAAGGTATAAAGGATGCTGACGTCATTATGCTTTTAAGATTGCAGAAAGAGCGCATGAATAATAGCCCTTCAGAAAAAGAATATTTTCATTTGTATGGACTTGATGCACAAAAACTATCGCACGCAAAACCAGATGCAATTGTTATGCACCCAGGACCAATAAATAGAGGAATTGAGATTAGCAATGATATAGCAGATTGTGTTATTTTACAGCAAGTAAAGTTTGGATTAGCAACGCGTAAGGCAGTACTGCACTATTTAATTGTTTAACTTTAATTAATTTTAAGGAATTTTAGACATAATGATCCTCCTATAAAAAAGATTTAGAAAAATATAACACATATCATGACAGAAATTAAGTATGAACTGAAGTAGACCCTGCTATATTTTTTTATTGAGAGATTAATTGAAAAGTCTGCAGACTTGAACAAGGTGAATTTCGAGCTCTAAAATACCCTCATTGTTATTAATAATAATTAAATTACTAAATGTGTCAAGCAATTTTTCACTCTATACCATAATTATGAACATTTATTTGCAAAAAATACTATAAACATAAAATGATAGATGTCATAAAAGTATCCAGCACTGGCATCTAGTTAAATTTGCGAATATAAAAGTTATGCTAAAATATAACGTTTCTAATGATTATGGAAAATGGATCCCAGTATCAAGTACTGGGATGACAAGAGAAATGGAATAACATTATGAAGGTGTCATTCCAGCGCGTGACGCTGGAATCCAGAAAAAAAACAGTGTCAGCTATTCCAATGACAATTTAAGGTAAAACCTAAATAAATGGGAAAAACTTTGATATTCAGTCTTTGCAAAATTCTACTCGTATAGAAAAGGTAATACAAATGTTTTTTATAAATAAAACCTTAAGGCATTTTTTACTGTAGATTAATCATTTGATTATAGTATCATTCTAATTAATCCTATGCCTGTAATATTTATGAAGAATACTTTATATTTCATACTATTAGTTGCTATATTTTTATCATCTAACCTGTTTGCTATAGAGCAACCTGAAGAAAATAAAAATGAAAATAGCATAAATCAAGAAGACAAATCGAAGAGCAACACTGATGCTGAAAGCGCTGATAAAGAGAATGACTCACTTACAGGCAAGCTAGAAGAAAGCACAGACCAAAACTCAATAAATGTAGATAATAAAGAAGTACCTTCTATAAGCGAGCTAAAAGAAAGCACAACCCAAAATGAAGAAGTACCTTCAAATAATGAAATAAACCTACAATCTAAAGAGGAGACTAATATAAAAGATACTGAACTTTCAACAAGTCCTTTATTAGAGGAAAAGAAAGAAGAACAGCCTGACAAGATAAATAAAGAAGATGAAGAAAGCGAAAAATGGACAAAGCTGAACAAAGCAATAACAAAAAAATGGGACTATAAAAGCAAGTCAATATATAAACGACAATATGATAGCCTAAATGAGCACCTTCCTAAAACTATATTTACTGATGATTACAGTAAGCAATTTTTTTACTGCATCAAGAAGGGCAACTTAATTTGTCTAAGAGGAGTAATAAATAAGCTAGAAAAAATTGGATTAACAATTCAAGAAATACTAAGATTTAGAAATAAATTGGGTGATACTCCTCTAATTTATGCAGTGAAACAAGGTCAAATAGACACAGTTCGCTTTCTCTTATTACAAGGTGCTGATCCTAGAGTAGTTGATAATAATTTTAAGTCCCCTATTGAAATAGCAATCGAAAGGAATCAGATCAACATAATAAACGCAATTGCCGAAATGATGCCATACCTTTTAGAGGATAAAGAAATAAACAATCAAGAAAACTCAGAGATGTATAACTTTGCTATAAAAACAAAAGAAAACACGTGTGATGCAAAAAATAATTAGACTTTTGATATTAATTTTAGTTGTTCATTTATGCTATGGAGATGATGCAATCAATGATTTTTTAAGCGCTCTGCATGATGTAAAATACGTATCTTACAATACAAAAGATTTTGCTAAATTTTTAGTACAGTGTAATAAAGACAGCATACCACAAGATTTTAAGAAAGGTTTTGGTCCTAATTTAAATGGTGCTAATTTTAGTCAATTGTATTTAAATAAATCTATTTTTGAGGGAGTAAGTTTAATTGGTGCTGATTTTTCTAACACCGATTTATCAGATGTGTCTTTTATCGATGTTGATTTACGTGGTGCTAATTTTTCCAATGCTAATTTACATGGTGTTAAAATACAAGGCACAAATTTAAGTTTTTCAAAATTTGCTTCTACAAATCTAACAGATATCATATTTGATCAATCTAATATCAGTTATGCTGATTTTATCAATTCTAATCTCAACAAAGTAAGTATGCGTAATATAATTGGTTTGCATACCAAGTTTTTGAATGTAAAAATGAATTTCTCCGATCTATTAAACTCGAATGCTAGCTACATAAATTTTAGTGATAGTGAAATAAACGATACTGTTATGCAGAAGAATAATTTCGACAATGCAAGTTTCTTTGGAGTGGATGCACACAAGCTCAAGATACAATTTTCTTCACTAAAAAATGCTAACATATATGGCGCAGAAATAAAAAAATCAGATTTTACAGGTAGCAATCTTTCGAACGCCTATTTTAATGCTTCTATTATAGTTGATAGTAACTTTGAAAAAGCCAATTTAAGCAATTCACAAATTTCCTATGTGAAAGGGGATAATTCAAACTTCATTAAATCTATACTAAATGGTTCCAAGATAAAACATGCATATGTTTTCGAATCAGACCTTCAGGATGCTGATTTATCTAATATTGATTTTAGTTTTAGTGAATTGTATAAAGTTAACGCCTATGATGCTAACATTTGTCATGGAAAGTTTCATAATACTAAAGTTGTGAATTCTGACATGAATGGTTCGTTCTTTGACCATTCATTGTTTACCTCTGCAAAAATAGAAGATTCAGATCTTTCCACAACTTCAATGTATAAGACAAAAATTCAAGACTCTCAAATTTATAATAGTACTCTTTCCCACCATAGTATTGACTTCAGTGAGATAGAAAATTCAATATTCTTCAAATTATTAGCTGATAATTCGAGCTGGTCTAACTTAAAAGTCACTAATTCAAATTTTATTGAAAGTGATTTCAAATCCTCCGTGTTTTATGATAATACCTTTAGAAAGACTAGTTTTTTTCTTAGCAATTTGAGTGATTCGACAATAAGTGATATGTCTTTCCTCTCTTCAAGCATATATAAAAGTTCAATTGCTGATATTCATTTAACAGATTGCAAATTTGATAATTCAATTATGATTGACAATCAGGGACAGAGCAAAATTACAGGTCTAGAGAGTGCTATAACTTCAATTAAAGATCTGCAAGAGAAAATATCGCAGGGTGAAAAATTTGATGTAAATTATTCTTACTTTGAGTTTAAAGACATGAATTTAGAAAATGCTAATTTTTCTAATTCAATATTAAGCAGAGCAAAGTTTGTAAACGTTAATTTGAATAAGGCAAATCTTGAAAGAGCTGATTTACGTTATACTATTTTTGATAATTCCTCTCTTGTTGATGCCAATTTATCAAATTCTAATTTAGAAGGCTCTAGTCTTTTAAACTTTGACTCAAAAAATACAAAGTCTTAAAAAACTCTATAATGTACTTGTTAAATAAAGAAAAATGACCGTAAAAAATGAGGGCATACTACTGATTCTATCCTCTCCTTCTGGAGCTGGAAAAACTACTATATCAGAAAAATTACTTGAGCAATCAACTGATTTAGTTATGTCTGTTTCTATGACTACACGCAAACCTCGTCCCGGTGAAGTAAATGGAAAAGACTATTTTTTCGTTACTGAAGAAAAGTTTCATGAAATATGTAAGGCTGGTCAAATGCTTGAATATGCTAAAGTTTTTGAAAATTTTTACGGTATACCAAAAGATTTTATAGAACAAAACCTGAGCAGTGGCATAAGTGTTTTACTGAATATAGATTGGCAAGGAGCATTTCACTTATTTGAAATCTTAAGAGAAAAAGTTGTAAGTGTTTTTATACTACCTCCCTCAATGGAAGAGCTTAGACTGCGTCTACAAAGGCGTAATAGTGATGATGAAATTGAAATAGAGCGGAGATTAGCCGAAGCGCAAAAAGAGATAAGTAAAAGTAATAAATATGATTACGTCATAGTTAATGATGATCTTGATAAAAGCGTAGAAGAGATAAAATCAATACTAAGTAAAGGAATGCTTAAAAAATTAGAAGAAAAATCAAGTTTGAAAGATCTATAAAAATATTTGTTTATCTCTTTTAGCAGCATTCACGCTTCACAGTTTAGCCGCATTTATTATTTTTTAAGATAAAATAGTTAAAATAGTAGACAAGTGCTAAAGTGGGGATTTAATTATGACAACAGATTTTCTAATAGAAACTAGCTTTCCACCTATATTTCGATAACATCTAGCTCAATTTAAAAGTCCAATTCAATAGGCTGTTAGTTGAAGCGCTAACGCCAAATAGCTTTAATATTGAGGTTTTAATATGAGTATAGATCTAAGTGTATCAGTTACTAATGCAAACAAACTAGATAAATATATAAACAAAAATGAAAAACAAGATAAAAAAGACAAGCAATTGTATAATATTATAGAGAGAAAGGTAAAAAAAGAAAAACATAAGCATGAAAAACCAAGAAGTCGAGATGGAACACTCAAGGAATGTAAAAGGTTATTTAAGGAAGGCGCTAGTCCTGAAGTATTAACTAAATTAGAAGAATCGCTTAGAGAACAGGAAAAATATCACAGATATTATGTCCAATGTTTCCTTCCAGTGCTAGGTGAAGTAATAGAACGATCGAAAAGAATATCAAATGAAACAAAAAACCAAGTAATTTCTGAAGTCACTAAAAGTTGTTTTAGTAGGTACAGCAAACAAGACAGTGGCTACGGTAGCGATTTTGAAGATAAAATAAACGGAATATCAGATTCTGATAGCGATTTTGAAGATGGAATAAACGGAATATTGGATTCTGATAATGACGTTCAATTACTAAATGCAATCCAAAATGGAAACAACAGGAAATTTAGAAAATACCTAAAAGATTGCACAAATGTCAGTGGCATAACAGATGAAAAAGGAAATAATATTTTACACCTTATTGCATCGCTCAAAAAGAAACAAAAGCTTAAGTTTCTAGATACCTTGATAAAAATAGCTAACGAGAAAAATTTAGTACAACTTGTTGATAGTGAAAATCAAGAAGGAAAGACTCCTTTTCAGGTAGCACTAATTAACAAGATAATAAAAGGGAAACATGATTCTCACACAATCCAAGATAACGATAACACACTTAAGTTTCTTGCAAAATTGTTAAAGTATGTAGCCAGCTCTGACAATTTAAGATTATCTACAAAAGAATTACAATACTTAAAAGAAGAGCAAAAGACATACTATTGTGATTTCCTAGAAAAATTAGCAAAGTCAGTAAAGAAACCTGAGTTAAAATCAGAAATAAGAACAAAAATTAAAGAAATTATATCACATACCATAAATACTCCAGATAGTAATGATAATTATCAATTACATTTAGCAATTAAAAATAAAGATGAGAAATCCTTTAAGGAGTTATTGCAAAAAGGAGCAGATATTAGCCTGAAAGATACAGATGGTAATAATGCTTTACACCATATTGCCTTGCTGAGAGGGAAGCAAAAAGTTATATGCTTGAAATTAATATCAGCCTTAGTAAAAGAAAGAAAAATATCTGAAGATAAATTAGATGAAGCTATAAAAGCAACTAACAGGCAAGGCAATACACCTCTAGAATTAGCACTAAAGAAAAAAGCAGAAAAAAAAAGTATCGAATACCTATCGCAAGAAACAATTTTTGATTTAGCAACTAATTATGATAATACAACAAAGTTTTGTGCAGCATTATTACAAAACGTTGCTAACCCTGATTCTTTATGGTTAGAAGATCCAGAACTCCATACTAAAAAGTACTATTTAACTTTACGAGATCTAAAAGATTGTTCAAGCACTCCACAGAAAGCACAGGAGAAAGCTAAAGAACTAAAAGAGAAGCTTGAGGAAAAATACCACTGTAGAACTGCTTCGAAAAAATGTCAATCAGGCATTAAAAAGCTAGGTTCTGGTGTAAAAAAAGGAGCATATGCTGTATGGAAATGCATTGATCCGGGCAGGAGAGCTAGTGTATTGTTAGCAATCACAGTAGCAACTACTATTATTACAATGGTAACACTTTCTTGCTTCCAAGGACAAATTGCAATTGGAGCAGCGTTACCCATCATAGCTATAACAGGAGTGGTCTGTCTGATATTCACTTTGGGACTTAGCGAAATTAGGAAGTCTGTTAAGGAATTAACCAACGATAAGCAAAGCCGTAAAGATGATCACCTAGCTGCAAAACAACCTGAAAATATTACTGAACAACAAAATTTAGCTAACAACTCAGCAGAGCAAGAAGTACAAAGATCGTCAAATCAATCGGAGCATAAAGAAAGCCCAGCTACTCAAATGAGCTATGTATCAATACTACGTCAATTTATAAATAAACCAGATGGGTTAACTAATAAATTCTCTTTTCCGGGGCGATGAAATCAATCTCATCGCTCAGAGTTTTTTCAGCAACTTTTTTATAGTCAATTTCTACACTAACTTGGCTTTTCTCTTCTTTAAGCCATGCTATAGTATGCTTCATCCAGTTTTTATCATCACGTTCAGGGAAATCTTCACGAGCATGAGCACCCCTGCTTTCCTTGCGATTAGCTGCGCATTCCACGGTAATAACTGCTTGTGGAATCATATTGGCAAGCTCCAGCGCTTCAACCAAATCACTATTCCATATCATACTGCGATCTTCAACTGCAATGTTAGGCATCATTTTTGCTACTTCTTTCATAGCTTTTTTACCTTCCTCTAAAACTTCAGCAACACGGAATACCGATGCATATTTCTGCATAGTGTGCTGCATTTCACTTCGTATTTTTGCTACTTTGAACTCTCCAGAAGCAAATCTCATTTTATTAAATCTATCTACTATCAAGTCTGTGCAGTCTGAATGCAATTTTTTATGTGGTGTATCAGGTTTCAATTTTTCTTTTGCCCTAAGCGCGGCAGCTCTACCAAAAACCACAAGATCAAGAAGCGAGTTAGAGCCAAGTCGATTTGCACCATGTACAGAAACACATGCCGCTTCTCCTATTGCAAATAATCCTTCTACCACTTCTTCTTTACCTTTTTGCAACGTGATCACTTCCCCATGATAGTTGGTTGGAATACCTCCCATGTTATAGTGAACAGTTGGAATAACAGGTATCGGATCTTTAGTAACATCAACTCCTGCAAAGGTCTTTGCTGTTTCACTAATACCTGGCAATCTGAGCTTTATTACTTCCGGATCAAGATGAGATATATTCAAGTACATGTGATCTTTCTTTGGCCCAACTCCCCTTCCCTCTCTAATTTCAATTGTCATTGCTCGACTTACTACATCACGAGAAGCCAAATCTTTTGCCTTTGGCGCATAACGTTCCATAAACTTCTCACCCTGAGAATTAACGAGGTACCCACCTTCACCGCGGCATCCTTCCGTCATCAAGCACCCTGAGTCATATATTCCTGTTGGATGAAATTGCACAAATTCCATATCTTCAAGTGGCAACCCAGCTCTCACCACCATGCCATTACCATCACCTGTGCAGGTGTGTGCACTTGTTGCAGAAAAATAAACACGTCCATAACCACCTGTTGCTATTACCACAGAATGTGCACGAAATCTATGCAACGTACCATCACACAGCGACCAAGCTATCACCCCACAGCATGTCCCTTTGTCCATAATCAAATCGATTACAAAATATTCGACAAAAAATTCAGCGTTAAATTTAAGACATTGCTGATATAGAGTATGAAGAATTGCATGCCCAGTTTTATCTGCTGCTGCACAAGTACGCTGAGCCGATTTTCCTTTACCAAAGTGAGTTGTCATTCCACCAAAGGCACGCTGATATATTTTTCCATCTTCCGTACGAGAAAAGGGTACACCAAAATTTTCAAGTTCAATCACAGCTTTGGCAGCATTTTTACACATATACTCTATTGCATCTTGATCGCCAAGCCAGTCTGAACCTTTTATTGTATCATATGCATGCCAGCGCCAGTCATCTTCAGCAATATTACTCAAAGCTGCACTAATTCCTCCTTGCGCTGCAACTGTATGACTTCGTGTAGGGAAAATTTTAGAAATGCAGGCAACTGAAAAATTAGTTGCAGCCATTCCAAGTGTTGCTCTAAGCCCTGCTCCACCTGCACCTACTATCACCACATCATACTCATGCTCTATGATTTCATACTCTGACTTATCCATATCCACTTATTTTATCATCACAGGCTTATAATATCACAGAAGTAGGAAAAATCTATACAAGTTTTCTGGATGTAAGCTTCTGAAACAAACCTATAGTAAACGATGTAATAACAATCATAGGGCATCATGAAAGTAGCTGAAATTGGAATGACACTATCATAAAGGAGTAAGTGTAGTTACTTGCATAACATTGATGACTTATGCCTATTTAACTAGATCTAAAATTAGATAGAAAAAGGTAATCTTGATAAAACTCATTTATAACAAGTTCTCTCGCACTTGAATTTTCCGTTTGCACTTTTTTGTATCCTAATTTATGGCTTATTGAATCTTTATATGCACTAACTGCTTTATACATCTTACTTACCTCTCCTGGAAAGATACCACCAACAATTATAACGCACAATCCTGCAACTGTTGCAAAAGCTAGAGCTAGATTTTGCCTCCAGCTAGCTTTTTTTTCTTGAGGGTAAAGTTCATTTGATATTTCTTTTAGATATTCATGCCACATGTGATTGCAGTTTGTACATTTCACTTTTCTTCCAGACTCACCTATTTGCCCACGAGATACTAAGTAAGTTTTAGTACAATTATGACATTGTATTTTCATAGTGCTTACGTATAAAATAATATAAATTTGATATCAATATGTATATAATAAATGAAAAATTTGCAACTAAAAAATTACAAGATGAGATAGAAAATATTTGGAAAGATAAAGAAAAACTTAACGATTGTAATCTAAAAAAAGCAGCAAGATTAATAATCAAAGAGGTAATTGAGTTACTTGATAATGGTAAAATTAGAGTAGCAGAAAAGTCATCAAGTGGAGAGTGGATAGTACATAAATGGATCAAGCAGGCAATATTATTACATTTTCTCACTGCAGAAAGTAAAATAATAGACAACACCAATTGCTGGTTTGATAAAATCGGTAGCAAGTTTAGTGAATGGAATGAGGAGAAATTTTACCAGTCAAAAATTAGAGCAGTTCCTGGATGTTTTGTCCGCCAATCTGCTTACATAGGTAAAAATGTTATTTTAATGCCAAGCTTTATCAACGTTGGTGCATATATTGATTCTGGTACAATGATAGACACCTGGTCAACAGTTGGTAGCTGTGCACAAATAGGAAAAAACTGCCATATTTCTGGAGGGGTGGGAATAGGCGGAGTTCTTGAGCCTGTTCAAGCTTTTCCAGTTATTATAGAGGATAATTGCTTCATTGGAGCACGCAGTGAGGTAGCCGAAGGTGTTATAATAAAAGAAGGATCAGTCCTTGGTATGGGGGTGTTTATTGGAGGATCAACAAAAATCATTGATAGAGAAACAAGCAAGATATTTTATGGTGAGGTGCCACCTTACTCTGTAGTTGTGCCAGGATCTACTCCATCTAAAAATAATATCTCAACCTATTGTGCAGTTATAGTAAAAAAGGTGGATGAGAAGACGAGATCAAAAACCTCTATAAATGAAATATTGAGAATCTAACTACTTACCGTCACTTTTTTTATCATTGTTGCTAACTATAGTGATAGCATATGCACATAATTCTGAAAAAGAAATGCCATTTTCTTGAGATAACTTGTGTAATTTTTGCAGACTTTCTTTGACTTTGTTAGGTATATTTCCTCCACGCTCCTTTGCAAGCCAGGAATCTTGATGGTGAATTGGATGAGTATCACCCTTTGGATCTCCTATGTATATTGCAAAAGGCGAATTTTGTCCTTTAAAATCACACTGTACAGTAAATTTTTTTATGGATGCAGTCATTTAAAAACCTCTACTTTTCTTTTTAATCGATTTTATAGCAGGTGGAAGAGATGGTTTTTTGATCAAATCTTGCCTATTGAGCATACTTTCTTTGCCTTTTAAAGTTCGAAGAACATCGGCTCTGCTTAGCTGTGATTCTTTCGCCATCCTCATTCCATGCTTTACCATAATATTAGCATATGCTAGCACTTTTTTTACTAATTCTAGGTCACCATTTAACATTCGAACTAGCACTTGAAATATTTCTGCTAAAGTTAACCTGTCAGCACCTATAACCTTATTATCTACAAAATTTATAGCTTCTTCAAATTTATATTCAACACCATCATCTTGAGGTATAAGGGTAACATAATCTGTATCTTGACTATTCATAATTGAAGCACTATCGCCTTTAAACTTATATCATATATATAAATACTCCACTATTTTATAGTATGGCACGCTATAGTTAAACATTTATTAATAATATGCTTACTTATATACACGAATTAATTGATAAAAGCCAAGGATCAATATCCATCAGTAATTTTATGAATGCTGCTCTATATCATAAAGAGTACGGCTATTACATGAATAAATTACCACTTGGCAAAGATGGTGACTTCATTACTGCACCTGAAATTAGTCAGCTATTTGGTGAAACAATTGCAGTGTGGATAATGAATATATGGGAAAAATTAGGAAAGCCATCAAAATTTTCTCTAGTTGAACTTGGACCAGGTAAAGGAACACTCATTCATGATGTAATAAGAGTCACCAAAAAATATAGCTGTTTTTTTAGCTCAATGGACATTCATCTAGTTGAAATAAGCCCTATTTTACAGAAAATACAAAAGGAAAAATTAAAGGGATTAGATATTAATTGGCACACAGATGTCGACAACTTACCAAATCAGCCAACTATTTTTTTTGCAAATGAGTTATTTGACGCCCTTCCGATTGACCAGTTCGTTTATCTTGATGGACAGTGGTATGAAAACAGAGTGACAAAGCAGGATAATGGCAGTCTTTCGTTGTTACTTCAGTGCTCAGTGCCAATTACTGGAAAAGGAAAACTTTTCAATGGTGCAGTAGTGGAAGTATGCCTAGCCGGAACCGAAATATTAAATAAACTTGAGAATAAGATAGTCAATAACGGGGGAGCTGCCCTGATTATAGATTATGGTTATGTATATCCTTCATACAAGAGCACTTTACAATCAATAAGACAGCATAAGTATACTAATTTTCTTGAAAATGTCGGTAATAGTGACATCACTGCACTTGTGAACTTTCAAGCACTAAAAGATTCATTAAAACATGTAGACTGCGAGACTTTAACTCAAAGAGAATTTTTATATTTATTTGGTATAAAGGAAAGAGCACAAGCTTTAATGGAAAATGCAAGTAATGAACAGAAGAATAGGATCTTCAGTGAATTTTTAAGGTTAACTGAAAATATGGGTACTCTCTTTAAGGTAATGCTGATTCATCATTTGTAGTCTTGTATGGTTCTTATGTTAAACATATAAATACTAAAAAATTAAAGGTTTTTGATGACGAAAAGACCGGATGCCAGTGTCACGCACTGGCATGACATCCTCTTGCTTCTATAGGTGCCTTTATCTCGTATACTTTATTTTGCCACACAGATACAATGGTTTCACATGCACTTGGTAGGCTATCTATCTTGGAAAATAAGGATTACTAACACCTTCACTTTTTGCATCACTAAACTTACTTGCTACTTTATCAATAGTCCAAACTAGTGGTGTAATAACAAGTGCAGCAGCCCAGATAACAGCACTAACAGCATAATTCAAAACTGCATTAACAAATCCAGCTATCATGGCACTTTGGCTACTTGCTTTACGTGATAACATGCATGAATAATCTATTAACGATTTTGTGTTACGCTTAAGATCAAAACTATCTACTGCTTTCGCTAATCCTTTTGCTGGCCAATATGACAGATATGCCAATGCCAGATACAAAGATTGTAGGACTATATTAACTGGTATAAAAGCAATACCATGAACCATAGAATTACAACCACCTTCTGCTATATAAAGGCCAAGAGCTACATTTTTCACTGGCCCAATAACACTATTAATATAATGAACGGATTTATAGAAACTATTTTGTGGAACTTCGTTACCTCGGACGCTTTTGGTAGGAACTGTTCCATATCGAGAATACTCCTTAAAATTTTTATATAAACTTGACATATTACCCCTCTAAAAATAAAAACATAATTATCTTACTAATATCGCTTGTTTTAGAATAAATGCAATCACTACCTAACTAAATTATCTGTTGCGCAAAAGCACATATTACCATACCATAGAAAATAAAGAGGTCAGCATGAGTTTTACTTTACCTGAGTTGCCATATGATAAAGCAGCTTTAGAGCCTTATATATCTGTAAAGACATTAGATTTTCATTATGATAAGCACCATAAGGGATATTTAAATAAACTCAACGAACTGGTTGAAAACACAGATTATCAACATATGGAAAGTGAGGAATTAGTAACGAAAGTTCATGGAAATAATAATACAGTTCCTATTTTTAACAATGCAGCACAAGTTTGGAATCACACTTTTTATTGGAATTCAATGAAAAAGAATGGTGGTCGTAAGCCTCAAGATGATGGTTTTCTAGCAAAAAAAATTCAAGATGATATTGGTGGTTTTGACAAATTTTGTGAAGAATTTTCAAATTGTGGAGTAAGCCAATTTGGTAGTGGATGGGTGTGGTTAGTTCTTGAAAAAGGGAAACTCAAAATCACTAAAACTCCAAATGCGGATTTACCGCTAATTTATGATCAGGTACCACTGCTTACTATGGATGTATGGGAGCATGCATACTATTTAGATTGTCAAAATCGTAGAATTGACTATATAAAAGTTTTCCTTGATCATTTGATTAATTGGGACTTTGCAGAAGAAAATTTAAAAAAGAGTATATAAAATGAATGTACCACAGGTAACAAAATTAGATAATGGTCTGCGCATAATAACTGAGCGAGTGCATGACGTTGATTCCGTAGCTTTAAATATACGAGTTGGTGTTGGCAGTAGAGCTGAAAGCACAAGTCAAAATGGAATATCTCATTTCCTAGAGCACATGGCTTTCAAAGGAACGAAAACGAGAACTGCATTTGAAATTGCAAAAGCTTTTGATGATATAGGTGGAGCTTTCAATGCCTGCACCGGTAGGGAAAGCACCAGTTACTACGCAAAGGTTCTTAAAAAGGATATTAAAACTGGCATTGATATATTAATAGATATACTGATAAATTCTATATTTCCAGAAGATGAATTGGAACGTGAAAAAGGTGTTGTAATACAAGAGATTTTTCAAACCAATGATTCACCTAGTGATATCATTTTCGATAAATATTTTGAAGCAGCTTACAAAGATCAACCATTTGGTAGATCAATCTTGGGCACGCAAGATACTGTCAAATCTTTTACTCGAGCTAATCTAGATAACTACATAAATGAGCATTACTTTGCCGAGAACATTATATTTGCTGTTGCAGGAAATGTTGAACATGAGGAAGTTGTTCAATTAATCAAAGACTTTCTCTCAAAGATTCATTCAAAAGAGCTGAAAAAAAGCGAGAATGCAAGTTATACCGGTGGTGAGTATTTAGAACATCGTAGATTAGATCAAGTACATTTATTAATTGGTCTACCTAGTGTTTCTCGTGATGATAATAGATATCATACATTCAAAGTTCTTGATGCCATACTGGGAAGCGGAATGTCATCACGCCTATTCCAGGAAGTAAGAGAGAAGAAGGGGCTTGCTTACTCCATTTACTCATTCAACTCTAGCTATGCTGATACAGGAATGCTTTCGATTTTTGCTGGTACAGATAGTAGTAATCTAGATAAGCTTTTGAAAGCTATAACGACAGAGCTGAAAAAATTATCCACGGATGATCTAAAGGAAGAAGAAGTAAATAGAGTAAAAGAACGAGTAAAATCTCAAATTTTAATGTCACGTGAAAGTGTTAGCTCGCGTGCCGAAACGTTAGGACAATACTACGGCAACTATAATAAATACATCAGTAAAAACGAATTAATAGAAAAAATTAGTGCTGTTACTATTTACAATATAAAAAAAGCAGCAGAAGAATTGCTATCTCAGCATGAAAAAATTACTTTAGCTGCGATTGGAGAAATTAATTCACTGACAAGTTACGATAAAGTGGTTTCTATGCTTAGTGTACTTTAGTTATGTTGCTTATGCTCACTAAAAAGTTCAATGAATGGTTGCAAAATCCTTTCTATAAAAAGTTTGCTTTCTGCTTCATCGCGTATACCACTAATCATTTTATTGAAAGTTTTTTCGCTGTTTTGTAAAAATAAATAGCTTTCTACTGATTGCACAATAGACAAGGCAGTTAAAATTCCTCCTGTCACTAAACAAGAAGCTATAGCAGGTACAGTACCCACTGCAATTCCAATTGCGATCAATGATAAACCAGCTAAGAGTGTAAAGGCTGAAACGCAAAACGCTATTTGATGTTTTTCTTTATTTTTAACCATAAATGCCTAACAAAATTATATTTCTAGTATACCCGTATATATACGGTACTGTCAAGTTTTTAAAGAAGATTAAAAAATGCAACGCACATGTGCAAAATATGAACTAGGTATATAATTCACAATGCAGCGGTATTTCACTAATCCAATTATTTTTTTCCTGATCTAGCCTATCATTCAAT
This sequence comes from Wolbachia endosymbiont of Encarsia formosa, assembly GCF_039540065.1. Classification (NCBI taxonomy): domain Bacteria; kingdom Pseudomonadati; phylum Pseudomonadota; class Alphaproteobacteria; order Rickettsiales; family Anaplasmataceae; genus Wolbachia; species Wolbachia endosymbiont of Encarsia formosa. Next base: position 157,050 of record NZ_CP154278.1, read on the forward strand.
ATTGCTTGTCTTATTGATTCCATCAACTTATTCATGAAGAAAACGTTATGAATGGTAACGAGTGTGTAAGCCAGGAGCTCTTTAGCTTTCAGTAAATGGTGTATATAAGCTCTTGAATGCTTTATGCAGGTAAAACATAAGCAGTCACTTTCAATTGGGTTATTGTCCAGTTCGAATCGTTGATTTCGCAAATTAATATGCTCTTTGCACTTTGAAGAAATAGAATCTCTATTTTTTACTTTAACAAGCGCGCCACCATGTCTTGCGAGGCGAGTTGGATGCACGCAATCAAATGTGTCAACACCAAGCTCTACTGCACGAAAGATGTCCACAATTCCACCAATACCAAGCAAATGAGTAGGCCTCTCTTTTTTTAAACGTTCCATAGTAAAGGAAACTACGTCATACATCTGCTCTTTACTCTGACCAAGCGATCCACCTATTGCTTGACCAAAAAATGGCAAATTGTTGATAAAGTCACAACTTTCTCCACGTAAATATTGATACACTCCGCCTTGACTAATTCCATACAGCGCCTGTTTGCCATCATTATTTTTTTCAAACTCATTTAAAGAACGTTCAGCCCATCTATGGCTCATGAGCATTGATTTTCTTGTGTATTCTTTACTGACATGGAATGGAGTACATTCATCTAAAACTAGGATTAAATCTGCACCTAATTTTTGTTGAATTTGTATAGACTTTTCAGGAGTTAGACAATAAGTTTTACCATTTATGTAAGAACGAAAAATTGCCCCATCTTCATTAATTTTGATCAGAGTTTTTTGTTTCTGTCTTATTCCCTTTATTTCTTCTGAAACTGATCCGTGTCCTAAACTAAATATCTGATATCCACCAGAATCAGTTAGCATTGGTCCATTCCATCCCATCATCTTGTGCAAGCCACCAAGTTTTGCTACGGTATCTTCCCCTGGTTGGAGCATTAGATGATAGGTGTTAGAAAGTATTATCTGAGTACCGGCTTCTCTTATTCTTTCGATATCTGCAGCTTTAATGGCAGCTTTGGTTGCACAAAATATGAATGCCGGTGTTTCTATGTTTCCATTTGGAGTTTTAATTGTGCCAACTCTTGCAGAACCTGATTGCTTGGTTATCCTAAACGAGAACTTTTCCATCTATTTACTTGAAAGTTCTGCTATGATATTTTCCACTTTTTCAGGAGTGAGGTTTTCATAAAAATCGTTATTGATCTGCACCACAGGGGCATTAACGCATGCACCAAGACATTCGACTTCCTTTAAAGTAAATAGATTATCTTTAGTAGTTTCACCGATATTGATTCCTAGTTTCTTTTTAAAGGTATTTAAAACTTCTTCACTATTGCACAACCAGCAAGGAGTTGTTCTACAAATTTGTATGAGATATTTACCTACTGGTTTTAAATTATACATTGTGTAAAAATTTGCCACTTCATATACACGAATATGTGGAATATGAAGCATATCAGCAACATAATGCATAGCAGATTCAGAAACCCATCCGCATTGCTCTTGAACCAGATACAGTAAAGGCATAACAGCACTACCTTCTCTACCCCTAGGATACATCTCTATAGACTTTTTCGCTTTCCTCAGGTTATCTGTTGTAAAACTAAACTGCTCTTCTTTCTCTTTCATCTGTAAGGTTCTTATAAATCTCAACAGATTATATATGAAAGACTAATAATTACAATTAGACTTCTTGCATAATCTAAAACCTGCTGCGGACAAAGCTTTTATAGCTTAGGGTGATATGCATATCTCGTTATTTTTTCTACGTTGCAATTGATCTACATGAGAAACTTTTTCACCACTTTGTAATCTTTCTCCCTGGAAAATTCCTGTAGGTCTTTTAAAGTACCCACGTTTAATAGCATCGTACACTGAGTAACCACCAAGTAAGCAATTTACTCCTATTTTCTCCCCACAATCTTTTAATTTTTTCAACTTCTCTTGATCTCTTACTTCTACCTTTATCCAGTTTTTATTTTGCTTATCAGGATACAACCTAACGTCTAATTCTCCCTTAGTGGTAGGGAAAGTCAATAATATATCACTATCGTCTGCAAGATTGGTGTAATTCCTTATACCATCCTTTGTTATAATTGCTACCTCACTTTTACCAATCTTGATTATATCTCTTTCGTGGTCTATGTTTCCCTTAGCTTGTCTTAACTTACTAGCTTTTTCTGTGAGCTTTGCAACATTTATTATACTACATTCACAATATTATGAATACAAAGTGGTGTTATCCATTTTTGCATTTCTTACCACACCGTGAATAACTGCTACTTTGATCACTTCCATAAAATCTAGAGTGCTATATATATAATCGTAATAAGCTTCTATCATATTCTCTTTGTGCTCTTTAAATTCAGATTCTAGTGTATCAATTACTTTCATATTATCCTTATTATATAACACTGCCCCTATTGATACCAACTTGCATACTATCCTGCTTGCAACTTCAGGATTCTTTCCTAATTCAACAATTCTTTCTATAATACAATCTGTGAAGTTACGCTTCTTATCTTGAGAAAATCGTCTGTTAAACCTTCCTCCTGAGAGAATAGCTTAGTTTACAACTCCTTCCAGTTCATCCATATTTTGAGCTTTAGAAACTTTATCTAAAAATTCTTTTAGCTTTATCTGTCGATTCGGCGGTAAATTACTCCATAAATCCCTAGAATAATACTCCTTCTCATCATAACTTGACCATTGTAAATTGATTGCATCTGCTTTCAAAAGTAATCTTTTTACTTCAAATTTAAGTTGGTTTTTTACTCTTTCATCAGTACCTGAATGAGCAAAAGAATCAAGATTTTTATCATGTTGATGCACCTTCAACTCTCCTTCATTACTTCGAAGATTCAAAATCATTCTTAGATCTTGATCATTCCCAAAATCATCTAAGAATTCTTGTAGATCTTCAACAACTGAATCACCTTCTGAGTTATTTACTATATCCAACAACTTGCTTCTCAAGCCCCCCTGTCTCTTAGTTAAAACGTAACCTGAACCATCTTCGAACCAGTCTTTCGTTTCCGTTATAGAGCGTAACTTATCGTTCAACTTCTCTCGCTTATAAGTCACAAAGTACTTTTCAACATGTTCATGATGATTATCACGTGCAACTTGCAGAGGAGTTTTTCCTTGTTTATCACCTTGATCAGAAATAGCTCCTTTCTCTAAGAGTAAAACTACGCCTTCAGAACAACCAACACTAGCAACATGATGCAAAGGCGTTTTTTTTTTCATTATCTTCTGCATTAAGGTCAGCTCCCTTTTCTAAGAGAGCAGCTATACTATAAGGTCCAGTAGCATAGTGTAATGGTGTTCTTCCTTTATCATTCTTGATATTAGGGTCAGCTCCTGCTTCTAAAAGCAAACTTACGGCACAATCATATTGTTTTCTTGCCCAAGCCATACTTGAGATTATGTGCAATATCGTCAAACTAGATTCTCCCCTTTCACAATTAAGAACGGTTTTTAGATCTTGATTATCTTTATTATTTAATAAAAACTTTTGAAGTTGTCGGTAACTATCTCCTGCACTCAAAGATCTCATTGCACTAAAAATAGATAGCAATTCCTAACCTAACTCTTCTTGACTGTCTGTCAACTCAGTTGTAACAAGCCACGCACACATAAAATTATCAAACGAGCCCTTTGTAGCTTCAGCAATATCTACCAAATGGCGCCTATCAGGAAACATGAATAAACTTTTAATCAACTCATATTCGTAATCCTGTTGTAGCTCGTTTTCTATTCTACTTTCCTTATTATAATCTTGCCCAGTAACTTCTGGCATATTTACTTCTCACTTCATAAAACCGCATGTAGTATATATAACAAATAAAGCTAATACAAGCTAGCTTTCTACTACTTCTTGCATAGCTATATCACTAACACGTAGCGGAATTATAAACATTAAGAAATTAACCAAATAAAAAAAGGCAAAAAAACCCCGTATAACGAGTTTTGACCCTATAATAATGTAAATTGATAATGTGCTAACAAGCGCGATTTAGCTGAATGTAGAAAAAATAAAAAAGACATGCAGCCGCTATAATTTTATGTAATTTGCCAATAAATATTTGAGTTTTTTTCTGAATTTTGTTATTAAATCTGCAGAGATTAAAAACAAGCATAAATACTCTTACTCTCATGATAAGGAAGTTGGGACAATTTGTAAAGGAATTTCTGTTGTCAACAAGCTGCTAAATTTATTATATGGTTTCAAAGGAAATATACTTTTTATGAAAAGTTTGGGTTTATTAGCGTATTACCTCAAAGTGCTTAAAAAATTAATTTCTTAATTTTAGTTAAAATTTTCATTGACATTAACACGCGGAAACAATCATAATAGCATTTTATTAAGATTTTAAATACAATTATGTCTGTATTAAGTAGATTATTTGGAGTTAATACAACTATACTGAAAGTTAAAGAAGAGATAGGTTTTAATCCAAAAAACATAGGGTTGATTGAAGGAAATGGAGTTACTTATGGACTCAGCTATCAAGATAACGGTAATGGAAGCAGTAGAGTAAAGTTACTTATTAGCCCACTATATCAATCGAAAACATACGAGTGTGATACAGGTGTCAACGTAGCAAATGAATTTAAGGGCCAATTATCTCCTGCACTAATAGAAGACTCAGCTGAAGTAGACAAAGTTGGAGTTATCTTTCCTGAAGAAGAAACTAACGAAGAAGGAAAAAAATACATAAAAAGTTTAATGTTTAACACTTATAAAATTCAACATTCAACTAATGCACCCTCAGTTGAGCATTCAGGAAAAGTAAAATTACAAAAAAACATTAATAACCACAATGATGCAAATAAAGGCAATAGTTACTTTCAACCAAAAGCAGTAAAAGTTGGTAATGGTAATGTTGTTGTAATTGCTCATAACTTAAAGGATCAAGCTTTAGTTTCTTGGTATTTACAATCATACACGAATGAAAAATTTAACGTTTTGCGTGAAACAAACGGCATCATAGAAAGAAAATTATTCAAATTTGATAATCCAGGGCAATTAGTACTAGATGAAAATACGATGCTTTATGGACAGGTGAAAAAGATTACTAAAAATCAAGAAGTAAGAACAAATATTTTTAAGTTCGATATAGCCAAAGTGGTTGAGGATCTAAAAAGTGGAAAGAAAGATGAATGTTTGCTTAGTAAGAGATGTCAGATAGATAATAAAGCACTATCTCTTTCCAGAGAATATGAAATAAGCTTTTTACAGTATGTGAAACAAACTGAAGGCGATGATCAGGTTGCTTTTCTTGCAAAAAAACAATCTTCTAATACGCAAGAATTGCATTTAGTAAGCCTTGCTAAGAAAGGACCAAAATTAAATTTTACTGTTTGTGAATGTGAAGATCCTATAGAACAATTGTACGTTAAAGACAATGGCCAAGGAGGTTTTATCGTCACTGCGGTAATTGGAGAGAGTATTATAACTTTTAATAGAGAGAGCTCTGGAAAATCTTCTGAAGCAACGATAATACCGACAATCAGTATCAAAGCTCTCAGTGATTTTGTTAATATCATTAACGGCCAATTGATGCCTAGTATTATTTCCAGCAGTACTGTGGCTCCTATAACTGTTACAGAGACGGTTGTGACTTCTAAGAAAACGACGACTGCTGCAATTACTAGCACAACAGAAACCTACAGTGTAAAGACTACCAAATTAACAACATAAGCATCAACTATCATTATACCAACTTCCACAATGAGTAAACATTCAACAGAGTCAACAACTCAGGCAAGTACAGTAATAGTGGGGCCAACAACAGTAGTATCAACTACCACTGCACCTACTTCTACAACGAGTAGGCCTTCAACAGAGTCAACAATTCAAACAAGTACAGTAACAGTGGGGCCAACAACAGTAGCAAAAACAACTTCTACTTCACAAACGACCACGGTTGCTAAAACGTCAACTAGTGTGCCTTCGGAAACTGAGACAAACACTGTAAAATCTACAGCAGCGACTGTTGAGTCAACTTTTACAGCAAGCAGTACTACGATGAGTAAGCCTTTAACAGAATTAACAACTAAGATGAGTACGTCATCATAACCAACAACAGTAGCTGAAACTATTGCGACTTCATAAGCAACTATGATTACTACAATGCCAACTAATGCGCCAACAACAAACTCAGAGAAAACTATACAAACAGTGTCCACTATATCAAGTACTGGAACAAAGGTAACAATTCCTCTGTTCACTACAACTTTACTTCCTCAAACTACTCCTTCACCACAGCCCACTCAGCTTGCTATAGAGTCTAATAGGGCAGGAATGATAGGTGGGTCTTTGGTTGGAGCGATAATAAGTATTGCTGGAATTATAGGATTCATAGAATACAAATATGTTAAGGGTCGTAATGCTGCTCCTGTGTTAGAACTAACTAATTTCAATGATAGAAGGCGATCATCTTCAAGTGGCAATAGCGATGAGGAAATTTTTATCGCTAATAACAGAATGAGACATATATCTATGTGAACTATGGATCAATCTGAAACAGTGCTAAACAGTATATCGGTGGAGAGTAGTAGTCGGTCAAGAAGTAGCTCATCGTCTTCAAGAGGTGGACCAGGATCTTGACTGACTGAGCTAGAGTCTAAAAGTGAAAAAAGCTTATCTTGGGATAGCGATGATGTACCGGAATATCACCTTTAGCTATTTGTCTGAATGTTTTTAGTATGTAGACTGTTAGGAAATTTTCTTTTGCTTTTATGATTTTAATGTTAAAGTATAATTCCTAGGTGCAATAAGTAGCTGCTGTTGTGTGATAAACACAGCAGAGGAAAGTCCGAGCTCCAAGAAAAGGTAGTGACGGGTAACGCCCGCCGGAGGTAACTCCAGTTATAGGGCTACAGAAAATTACCGCCTAAATATTATTAGGCAAGGGTGAAAAGGTGTGGTAAGAGCACACCATAACAATGGCAACATTGGTAGTCAAGTAACCAACACTAGGAGCAAGATTAAATAGAAGTAGATTTTATGTTTTTCTCATATCTACTCGGGTAAATCGCACGAAGTAAATGGTAACATTTACTCCAGATAAATAGCTACATAAACAGAACTCGGCTTATATTTCACCTAGTCAACGCATGAATGTCAGCCATACTATGTAAATGTATCAAACATTTCACATACCCTGTACGCTCAATTTGACCACCTATATTCCTTTTACTTCTTGGCTTATCTCTTTTTGCATTTCCTTTTGAACTTAACAAAGCTTTTCCTTTAACTCATCACCCTCTATCTCTAAAACCTTATTTTCTTACCTATAACTTTTAGCTTAGCTTCCAACTTTTCTATTTTTTGCTGCAAGTCTTTGTAAAGTTCTAAAAGACTAACCATGTTACCTCACTTTTACGATTGGTTTTTATCTTATTTCATCTACCTATTTTGTTGCTTCAATGAATGGGTGAATAAAGCATTTCATGCACTGTCCTTCACTTGTTCTGCTTGATAGTCAATACTGCTTTCGCTTATATTAGCACTAGAGTATTCTTCATCGTCAACATACTCTTTTAGGACATATCCTCTACCCCAAACGGTTTCTATGTGGCTTATTCCATCATTTGCACTTTCAAGTTTTTTACGTAATTTACACATAAAAACATCAACTATTTTGTTGTCTGAAGGTTCGTCCAAGCCATTGTAAAGATGGTTTAAAAACATTTCTTTTGTCAACACTGCTCCTTTACGCAATGCCAGCAATTCTATCATGGAATACTCTTTGTTAGTAAGGTGAACTGTTTTGCCTTTTACCTCAACAATCCTGTGATCAAAATTGATATTTATATTACCAATCTTTATCACTGATTCGGGATGACCTTTAGTACGTCGGACTATGGCCTTAATTCGAGCTAATAATTCGCTCTTGTGAAATGGCTTGGTTAAGTAATCGTCGGCACCATACCCAAGTCCTTTAGCTTTATGGTTGGCAGCAGAGATACACGAAAGTATTAAAACAGGAACTTTGATTTTTGCACTTCTTAATCTTAACAGTATATCATATCCATCAATATCACCAGGAAGGTGTATATCTAGAATAACTAGATCGTAATAGTCTCCACCCGAGGAAACCATATTATTGTTATAATCTTGTGCAGAAGTAACAACGTCGCAAAAATGTCCATCAGAAGTTAAGGCATTAACTACGGTCTTTGCACTTACTTGATCATCTTCAATTAATAATATACGCATATTTTACACCCCATAAATAATTTATAATTTTAGTAATATATATAACCAAGGAAAGTAACAAATCAAATTTTTATTAATGAATAATAGAAATTACACTTATTAATTAATAGTTAATATGTCGTTCCAAAATTATACAAATAGATCTAAAATACAATAGATATACTATAATAATACTATTTTTAGTAAATATTGAATAGAAGCTATTTTATTAAAAGAATACTTAGGTTAATAGATATTTAAACTATTTTATACTTCTATGTTATATTTTTAATTTACTTATTCTACAGTTTTAAATTATAAGTAATACTTTCAGGAATATTTAGTGGTAATATCAGTTTTAGGTGCTGGCGCATGGGGTACAGCAATTGCGATTTCATTAAGTAGTAAGAAAAATGTAATTTTGTGGACTCGCAATAAGGCCATGTTTGAATCAATTAAAGAGAAAAGAGAAAGTGACAAGCTACCTGATTGTCCAATTTCTGATAATGTATCAGTAAAATTAGCTATTGAAGATGCAGTGAATGCTTCAGTAATAATTCTAGCTGTTCCCACTCAGTCTCTAAGGGAGATATGTCATCAATTGAATGATTGTAACCTAAAAAAAAATGTAGCAATAATTTTGGCTTGTAAGGGAATAGAAAAATCTACATTAAAATTACCTAGTGAAGTAGTCAATGAAGTTTTACCTAATAATCCTCTTGCTATTTTTTCTGGTCCTAGCTTTGCTATAGAAGTTGCAAGAAAATTACCATATTCGATGGTTCTTGCATGTCAAAATGAAGTATTAGGTTTAAAATTAGTATCAGAGCTACAGCAAGAAAATATTAAATTGTACCTTAGTAGCGATGTTATAGGAATACAGGTTTGTGCAGCGTTAAAGAATGTTTTTGCTATAGCATGTGGGGTTGTTCTAGGTAGGTTTGGGTTTAATGCTCATGCAGCATTAATTACGAAAAGTATGAGTGAAATTAAGGCTTTATACTCAGCAAAAGTTGGTGACGGCAATGTAGATATAAATACACTACTTGGACCAGCATGCTTAGGCGATTTGGTTGTGACATGCACATCATTAAATTCAAGAAATCTATCTTTTGGATCTAAAGTAGCTAATAGTAATGGTTCTAGTGCTCAGAAGATTTTATCAGAAGGTAAGTCGGTAATTGAAGGTTTTAACACTGCTAAGTCTGCATTTGATTTAGCAGAAAAGCTAAAGATAAAAATGCCCATATGTGAAGCGATCTATAGATTGCTATATGAAAATACTTCTATAGAAGATACTATTTCTGTTCTTGTAAATTAGTTTTATATTTCGGTATATTGTGAAATTTTTATATAAATTAATATCAACATGGTGGCTATCTGGCACGGTAAAACACATGCCAGGTACTATAGGCAGCTTGGCTGCTTACCCAATTGTTCCTATATTACTCAATGACAGAATTTTAGGTACAGCAATTATTTTTTTTTTATTCTTAGTTGGATTATGGTCTACAGGCAATTATATACAACATTACAAAGCTCCGCATGATCCAAAAGAGGTAGTAATTGATGAAGTAGTTGGTCAATTGCTGACAGTACTTCTAGTTTCAATATTATTAGAACAAGAAATGAATAGCTCTGTATTGTTGGTGTGCTTTTTCTCCTTTAGGTTTTTTGATATAATAAAAGTGTGGCCTATAAATTTGATTGATAAAAATACAAAAGGTCCTTTAGGTATTATGCTAGATGATGTTGTATCTGCAATTTTAGCCTTTGTTTTTATAGGAGCCTTTTATTGTTTATTGTTGGTTTATGCAGAATAAAAAAATTTGTTATTCAAGCTTAATTATTCAGAACCTAAAGGATTATATACTTTATGCAACGAATTTGTCCAAGTGGGAAATACATGACGAATTTGATAATGTTATATTTACAGTAAATGGTACCAGAGAATCGTTATTTAATTTTGTGTTTTGTGAAGATCAATGTACTGAGCTTTCCATATACAGAACTCTAAATTATCTCAAAGCACGAAATATAGAAGCAACATGGATAATAAGTCCACGTATAAAAATAGGGGGTATTTTAGAAAAATGCGAAATAAAACACGTTAGCACACCAAAAAAAGTTTTACTCAATATAAAAGATTATTTTTTGTCTGATGATGCTGTTCCAAATTTGAAGTTCAATGTTGTAAATAGTAGTGAGCTCTTAGAGCAATTAGATTTACACACTTCTAAAATTTTTTATCATAGAATTAGTATTGTTAGCACATTTTTTCGCCAATTATCGAATTATGATGATAAGAGCTCAAGGTTAAGATTTTTTCTTGTAATGCTAAATAACGAAATTGTTGGAACATGCGGTCTTTATATTCAAGACAGCATAGCTGGTTTTTATAGTGATGGAGTTTTACCAATTTACAGGGGTCGTGGAATAGGAACTCAAATGGTTCTAGAAAGAATAAAGATAGCTAGGCAATTTGAATGCAAATACATAGTAGCACATTGCATGAAACCTTCTGTAAACCTTTATAAAAGATTAGGCTTTAGGGTATTGGGCAATCTTCACTTATATACCTCTTCAGTACAATCTCTTTGCTAAGAGGTTATAAATTTTTATATTTGTTTTAGAATGCTATGTTTTTTTTGTATGAAATAGTTTTACTACTAATTCTAGTATTCTTCTTTTTCTCATATTCTAAATTAAAAATTAGTAATAAGATTAAGGACTTACAACATCAAAATGTTATCATAAATAATTTAATAGATACTGTGAATGATGGATTTTATATTTGGGACGCAAAAAAACGTATAGAAAAATTTTCTCCCAATTTACTAATTTTGCTTAATACTGTTTTTTATTCATTTAATGAGTTTGTAAATTTTTTTGAGCAATCAGAAAGCTTAATTAAAAGTTTTGCTGAGGCAAAGGAAATAAATAAATCTTTTACTCTAGATTTAAAGTCAAAAGACAGTGAGGTTTATTGCACATGTTATGGTAGAAGCATAATAGATTATTCTAATAACGTGATTGGTGTGTTGTTATGGATAAGGAATATCTCAGATTATAAGATAAAAGCTAACGAACTTGAGTTAGAAAATAGTAAGCTTATGCAAGAATTGGAGAACTATAAAAAAATTTTTGACTCTTTACCATTTCCAATACTGAAGCACAATAAGAATAAAAAAGTAAGGTTTTATAACTTATTTTATGATAAATATATAGGCAGCTCTAAAAAATTTACTGTTGCGAGTGGATCCTATAACGTAAAACCAGGAGAGTGTGTAATAACTTACAAGAACGAACCTAAGGTTTTTAATTTTGTTGAAGTTCCAATGCAAAATTCTAATAGCATAGTAATGTATGGAAAAGATATTAGTGATGAAAAAAAATTACATACTGAGCTAAGCAATTGTTTATCTGCACAAGAAAGTTTGCTTGAGAAGCTATCGATTGCTGTAGCGATATATAGTAAGGATCAAAAGCTAAAATTTTATAATAACGCTTTTATAAAAACTTTTCAGTTTGATCCAAAATTTTTGGAGTCTTATCCAACTTATCACGAGATTATGCTTCACCTATTTGAATCTAAAAAGCTTTTAGGAAAAAATGATTTTCAAACTATTAATAATCAAAGACATGAGTTGTTCAAAAGATTACTAGAATCATATGGTGAAACAATACATTTCATGAACGGAAGAATGTTTAGAGTATTAACAATACCCTATGCTTCAGAGGGTCTACTATTTTCTTACGAAGAGTGCCAGAAATAACACTCAAATTCCTCCTATCTCTACCATAAGCTGTTTTACTTTCGCTATCGCTTTTGCTGGGTTAAGACCTTTCGGGCAGGTTTTTGTACAATTCATTATTGTATGACAACGATACAGCTTAAATGGGTCGTTTAAAGAAGCAAGTCTTTCTTCTTTCTTATTATCACGACTGTCAGCAATCCATCTATAAGCTTGCAGTAATATCGCTGGCCCTAAAAATTTATCACCATTCCACCAATAGCTTGGGCAACCAGTCGAACAGCAAGCACATAGTATACAATCAGACAGACCATCCAATTTTTTTCTATCTTCAGGAGATTGAAAGTATTCTTTATTTTGTAAGGCAGATTTATCTGTTTGTAACCAAGGTTTAATCGATTTGTATTGCTCATAAAATTGGCTTAGATCTGGAACTAGATCCTTTACTATATACATATGAGGTAGTGGATATATTTTTACTTCACCTTTTATATCATGTATAGATTTAGTGCATGCGAGAGTGTTGGTACCATCAATATTCATTGCACAAGATCCGCATATTCCTTCTCTGCAAGAGCGTCTAAAAGTTAAGGTTGAATCTATTTCATCCTTTATTTTTATTAATGCATCAAGTACCATAGGGCCACAATTATCCATATCGATAAAAAATGTGTCTATTCTTGGATTTTTATCATCATCAGCAGACCAACGATAAATTTGAAATCTTCTAATATTTTTTGCTCCAGTAGGAGTAGGATAAACCTTGCCCTTTTTATTAACTTTAGAATTTTTTGGTAAAGAAAACTGAACCATATTGCTTACCTTTTACAGCTAAAACCCCTTTTTTGTAAATAACATATTTTGGTATTATCTACCATACTTTTCCTTTTCAAATTCAAGCAAAGCTAAAATCTTGCTCTCTAAACTTTTCATTATAATTTCTTCATCTTCTTTTTGATGATCATAGCCAAGTAAATGCAGCAATCCATGAACTAACATGTGTGCAGTGTGAGTGAGGATAGATATACAGTACTCATGAGACTCTCTTTCTATTGTATCTACTGCAATTGCTATGTCTCCTAGATCACATTCACTAGATAACTGTTCGCATGGAAATGATAGTACATTAGTTGGCTTATCTATTTCTCTAAACTTAAGATTAAGTTGATGTAGCAAGTTATCATCAGCGAGAGCTATTGATATATTTGGTTTATAATGATCTATTTTTAATTCTTTTAGAGAAGCATTAATAATATTTAATACAAAACTCTGTGGGTCCTTCGTAATACTATGCCACCTATTATCAAGAATATTTACTTCTAACATTCGCTCATCCTTATTATTTTATTCCACTCAGTCTCTAAAACCGGAGAAACTGATAAACGTGACTGTTTTAATATAACCATATTTTTCAAAAGTGGGTTTTGTTTTATACTGTTTAACGTCACCTGGTTACTTAAAGGTTTCAAAAGTTTTACATTCACTAATCCAAATTTGGAATTATAAACATGATAATACTCCTTTAATACTTCAACTATTCCAAGTATAACTTTCTCTTTACCTGTATGATAAAAAAATGCAAGATCGCCTAATTTCATAGCTCTCATGTAATTTTGAGCTTGATAATTGCGTACACCATTCCACTGCGTCACCTGCTCCTTTTCCATTTTTTGCCACGAGTATTCACTTGGTTCTGACTTGAGTAGCCAAAATTGCATTATTTTTTTCTTCTTAGATAAGCTGGTATATCATAAACATTGCTGCCCCACTTAACCCTTTCGTTTGTTTGCTCAGTTGAAGCATATTCTTTTGTTTCTGATATTGGAATTTGATTATAAGGCCATTTAAAATTTTTTTCCTCTGCTGGGATCTTGTTTTGATTAACAGATGAATTGTTGTTACAGCTATCAATGCCAGTTGCAAGAACAGAAACTCTAACTCTTCCCTCCATCGCCTGATCAAAAGTGGCACCAAATATTATATTTGCGTTTTCATCTACTTCTTCACGCACTCTATTGGCTGCAGAATCAACCTCAAATAGAGTCATATCTCCACCACCAGTAATATTAATTAATATTCCTTGTGCACCTTTCATTGATACATTATCAAGTAATGGATTAGATATCGCAGCCTCTGCAGCACTAATTGCCCTATCTTCTCCTTCTGCCTCTCCAGTACCAATCATTGCTTTACCCATCTCACTCATTACTGTTTCTATATCAGCAAAATCAAGGTTAATAAGCCCTGGCATAACCATCAGATCAGTTACTCCTCTTATGCCAATATGCAGAACATTATCGGCGAGTTGAAATGCGTCAGCAAATGTAGTTTTCTCATTAGCAATTCTAAATAAATTTTGATTGGGAATGACAATAAGTGTATCTACGTATTTTTGCAACTCTTCAAGTCCAAGTTCTGCAATGCGCATACGTCGCACACCTTCAAAACCGAACGGCTTAGTTACAACTCCAACAGTCAGTATCTTTTTTTCTTTTGCTCCTTTATCTTTAACTACCGCTCTTGCTTCTCTGGCTGCTTTTGCAATTACCGGTGCAGCACCTGTTCCAGTACCACCACCCATCCCTGCTGTGATAAAGAGCATATGGCTATCTTTTATATGCACCATAATTTCATCGATTGATTCTTCTGCTGCACCTTTGCCAACATCAGGCAAAGCACCGGCACCAAGGCCCTTAGTTAAGTTGATACCAAGTTGAATTTTTTTATCACATAATGACTTCTCTAACGCTTGGGCGTCGGTATTTGCTACAACAAAATTTACCCCTTGTAAATTGGATTGAATCATGTTGTTTACAGCATTTCCACCAGCACCACCCACCCCCACAACGGTAATCCTTGGGTGCAATATGGGTAATTCTGGTAAACTAAGGTCAATTGACATTTAAATTACTCAAATATTAGTGAATTCACTTGATAACAAGTTACTGCTTTTTTAACAATATGCAAACACTTTTCATTTTGACATATGCAAATAGTAAACAAGATTTACTTATTCTTAACATTATTAATCAGTAGGTATAATAATTGTAGGCTTTCAAACAGGAATACTTAGAATGCAAAAAAAAATTATGAAAAGGGATAGAAGCCTATCCCTTTTGTTGAAAACATAATTTATGCAGAGGGAGTTTTCACAGGATAAGATATTGATTTAATATTATCTATTTGAGTGTTTGGTTCTCCCTCTATGTGCACTGTTTCTTTTGTTTCCTCGATGACTTTACTAGAGGGTTTAACTTCCTCTGATTTACTACTGTTCATATATGCATACACAGGTGCAGTTATTAAAGCTGCTACTGCAGCAAGAACTACCAAACTAGCAATAAGTGGATGAGCAGCTTCAAATGCAGACATTGTAGCAATAGCAGGAGTCACAAGTTCTGCAGCCTTTGTTCCAACCGTACCGACGAAAGACGCATAAGCTGGGCTTAAGAAATAAGCAGCTGTAAGTGAAGTTACTAGTGCAATTGCTGCAAAAGTAGCAGCTGTTTTATACGGATTTTCTTTTACAAGATTCCAACCTTGCACAGAAACTTCTTTAGCTGCTGACCAAATTCCTTTGTTTGAATATTGCGTTTTTATTGCTTCAAATTTTCCCATAACTATACTCCAAAAATATTAAAATTTCATTAAGGGTAGTATATGGCAAAAAAAAGTTTCCTGTCAAGTAAATTAACTTATTTATACATTCTTATTCTTTAATTTAGTGCTTCTGCAATATGTGCTCTTTTTATTTCCTCACTTTTTGCAAGATCTGCAATGGTTCTTGCAACTCTTAATATGCGTATGTAGCCTCGATTGGAAATGTAATTTTCTTTCAGTACGTATTTTAGTAATTCTAATCCTTCCTCGTCTGGCTTAGTTAATGCTTCACCACTTACTTCTGCATTACAATAAATATTCAATTTACTATAACGCTCAGCTTGAATTTTCCTCGCTGCTATCACTCTTTTTCTAATATTTTCAGTGCTTTCTCCTTCTGAAGAAATTTCAGGAGAGAGTATACTAACGTTTGGCATTTCAATGCATATGTCTATTCTATCAAGCAAAGGTCCTGATATTTTATTTCTATAATCTGTGCCGCATTTGGAGCTTTGTTGCACGATCTACTTGCATCACCTAAGTAACCGCACCTGCAGGGATTCATTGCAGCTATAAGTTGAAAATTAGCTGGATAAGTAATGTGAGCATTTGCCCTTGCGATAGTGACTTTTCTATCTTCAAGTGGTTGGCGTAGAGAATCAAGCACAAGCCTTGGAAATTCAGGTAGCTCGTCAAGAAATAACACACCATTGTGAGCCATGGTAATTTCCCCAGGCTTTGCATTTTTTCCTCCTCCTATCATTGCTGGCATGGAACATGAGTGATGAGGTTCACGAAAGGGACGAGTTACTTTAAATGTTTCGTTACCGGCTTTTGTTATGCTAGAGATAATATTAACATCAATCATCTCCTGCTCAGTCAAATCAGGTAATAGCCCTATAAATCGCTTAGCAAGCATTGATTTTCCAGTACCAGGAGGTCCAACAAGAAGCATATTGTGTCCACCTGCTGCTGCAATTTCATCTGCTCTTTTTGCAACAACTTGGCCTTTGATATCTTTCATATCTGAAACTAACCTTTTCTCCTTGGGTACATCACTATAGTTAAAAACTATCGGCTCAATTAACTGTTCACCTTTAAAAGGTCTGACAATATCGGTTAACTTTTCTATTGCAAGAACCGAAATATTTTCTATCCACGCAGCTTCTATAACATTACCTCTTGGGCAGATTATGCCTTTACTTTCTCGTTTTGCATTTATTACTGTTGGAAGTACTCCTGAGATTGGAATAACTCTTCTATCTAGTCCTAGCTCACCCATTATTATATAAGATTGGACTTTTTCAACTGGTATCACATTCATCACAACAAGTAATCCAACAGCAATAGCTAAATCATAATGACTGCCTTCTTTAAGCAAATCCGCAGGGGAAAGATTCACTGTGATTCTTTTTGGAGGTAGCAGCAGATTGATTGAGTTTAACGCTGCTCTGATGCGCTCTTTGGACTCTGCAACAGTTTTATCCGGCAATCCAACAATATTAAAAGCTGGAATACCATTTGCCATGTGAATCTGTACATTAACATTTACTGTGCTGACTCCCTGAAGTGCAACGGTATTTATATTTGCAATCATAATATATTGTATAAAGTTATTAGTATAATATATTTATAAAGTAACGAAGTAAAAAGTAGCTGTTAAAAGTGGTTTAATTTAGCAAAAAAGCGTAGTATTCTATCACTTTGCTAATTTCTTATGTTTATAAGAATAATCGCTTTTCTTTTGCTATATTCAAGCGCAGTTTTCTGTAGTGATTGTAACTTTAACTTACCATATCGTGGGCTCAGTTGTGATTTGGATCTATCATATAGAAATTTAAGTAATATAAAGAAATTATTGAATAACAAAAATAAGTTCGTTGCACTTACGTTTGATGATGGACCGTCTTATAATAGAGCAGGAGATATTATTAATATTCTGGAGAGCAATAAAACAAAAGCGACATTTTTTGTGCTTGGTGAGCGTATAAATAAAAAAACATCTGAAATAGTAAACAAAATCCATAAAGCAGGTCATGAATTAGGTAATCATTCTTGGTCGCATAGGAAGTTGACATCACTTTCAAGTGAGGAGCAATTGCAAGAACTGGAAAAGACAAATGTGGCAATTAAAAATGCAACAGAACAGAATGTAAAATGGTTTCGTCCACCATATGGATGTCACAATGATAATTTGATCGAAAATACTAATCGATTAAATATGTGTTCCATACTATGGACAGTTGATTATCTGGACTGGCAAGGCGATAAATCAGATATTCTGGTTGAAAGAGTTTTAAGCAATGTACATAATGGAGCGATTATATTGTTCCATGATCACGATAACAAATCAAATACAGTTGAAGCTTTACCTCAGATTATTAAAATACTAAAAAAATGGGGTTATGAGCTTGTTACCTTAAGTGATTGGGAAAAGAGGATTTGTGATGTAGTGAAAGCTAGAAATATGCCAATAAAAGGAGAAAGAGTGCATTCTAAAGGAATTCTATGTGGACAAAAAACAAGGTCTTCAACCGTAGGTCATTCATATTAGGTGGTATTCAGCTTACTATTTCTGCTATCTTTAGTTATAGGTTGTACACTTTACAAGTACGAGATAGACAAAAATACGAAGTGCTATCTAATAATAATAGGACAAAAGTTGTTACTATTATGCCTAAACGAGGCAGGATTTTGGATAGGAATAGCGTTGAACTCGCAGTAAACAAAATTTCGTATATTGTTTTATTTGATGGGCAAAAAACCTTTACTAGGGAAGTTGATTTGCAGATGTTATCAGAAATTAAACCTGATGCAACAAAATCATCAGATACAAAAATAACTGCTCTTTATAAACGTTATTACCCGTTTGGTTCGATATGTTCTCATATAATCGGATATACAAAAAGACAGCAAGACATAAATGAAGCAGGGGTTAGTGGAATTGAATATACATATGATCATATATTAAAAGGTAAGACCGGAAAATCTGAGCAGGAAATAAATTCTAAGAAGCGTATCATGAGAGAGTTATCTAGCATACCGCAACAAGACGGACAAGATATACAGCTGACAATTAATATTGGTTTACAGAAGAAAATTGCAGAGATATTTAAAGACCACCAAGGTTCCACAGTGGTAATTGATGTAAATAACGGAGAAATTTTAGCATTATATAATTCACCTTCTTACGATAATAATCTTTTCACTAGCAGATTATCAAATGAAACTTGGAAAAATTTAAACAATCCTTCATTACCGCTTGTAAACCGTGCATTATCATATCAAATTCCACCTGGTTCAATATTTAAAATAATAGATGCGCTTGCAGGTTTAAAAGATGGAATAATAACACCAGAAGAAAAGTTCTCGTGTAGGGGCTATATGAAAATAGGTGAACGAAAATTTCGTTGCCTAAAAAGCAAAGTCCATGGATATGTATCTTTAAACGAGGCAATGTCCTTCTCATGCAACACTTACTTTTATAATATAGGAAAAAAAATAAACGTAGATTCTCTACTAGAAATGTCTAGCAAATTTGGTATAGGAAGTGGACCATTAATTGGAATGTTTAAGGAAGAAGCTCCGGGATTGTTGCCTGACATGAATTGGCGTGCACGCAAGCTATATTCAGAGTGGTATTTAGGTGATACCATTAACTTAGTTATAGGACAAGGGTATTTACTTACAACGCCATTACAGCTTGCGGTTCTTGCAGCGAGGGTTGCAACAGGAAAGGAGGTAATTCCCCACATTGAGATGAGTAAATCAGGGCAAGACTTTCTTGATATTGATGTGAATCATGAGCATCTTAGTGTGGTTCGAAAAGCTATGTTTGACGTGGTGAATTCTAACTATAGAAAAGGACTAGGCAGTATACAAATTGCTGGCAAAACCGGTACACCAGAGATAAACTCTAAAGGTGAAAGTCATAAATTGTTTATCGCTTATGGCCCCTACCATGATCCGCGCTATGCAATCTCAGTGTTTATAGAACATGGTAAAACTCCACGCCAAGATGTTGCAATTGCTAGTGAGATATTGCAATATATGCTTGAAAAATGAACTTATGAAATTGCCATATATGTTACTTGTAATTTATATATTCAAATCAGAGCTTTGAGGTTAAAAAAAAGAAACGAAAATTGCATAAACCTTTTCAATTTAGTGCTTTAATGTTTCTGATGAAGGGAAGGTATTATCCTTATTTTCTATGGAGCTAGACACACTAATTTCGTTATTATCATCAATTGAAGTAATAGGGTACATCAAAGCAACTTTTATAACTTCATCAATATTCTCAGCAAAAATTACATTGATTTCTTCTTTTATATTTGCAGGAATCTCTTGCATATCTTTCTCATTTTCACTTGGTATAATCACAGTTTTGATTGATCCTCTTAGCGCAGCAAGCAATTTTTCTCTCAAACCCCCAATAGCCAACACTCTACCACGCAATGTTACTTCACCTGTCATAGCAACACTTTTGTTAACTGGTATATTTGTCATAAGAGAAACAATAGATGTACACACTGCACTGCCAGCAGAGGGACCATCTTTTGGCACAGCACCCTCAGGTACATGCAAATGTATATCATTATTTTTAAATTTTTCGGGTTTTATACCGAAAAATAAACAATTTGATCGCACATAACTATACGCAGCTTTTATAGACTCTTGCATAACCTCTCCAAGCTTTCCTGTGTATTTTATTTCCCCCTTGCCCGGAATTAGGACTGACTCTATCATTAAAATATCACCACCTGTTTCAGTATAGGCGAGACCAGTTACTACCCCTACCAAACTCTCATTTTCTGCAATGCCAAAGGTATACTTACGTACCCCTAGGTAATCTTGTAAATTACCAACCTCTACGGATATTTTCTTATTTTTATCAGTTAATATTGCTTTAACTGCTTTTCTCATGAGCTTTGCAAGTTCCCTTTCCATGCTTCGCACGCCGCTCTCACGTGTATATAAACGTATCAACTCGTATAATGCTTCATTAGTTATTTTCCACTCCTTCTGATGCAAACCATGCTCTTTTTTTAATTTTGGAATAAGGTGATGCGTAGCAATACTGATCTTCTCATCTTCGCTATATCCAGATAATTGTATAATTTCCATCCTATCACGCAAAGGATGTGGCAAATTTAAGCTGTTTGCCGTAGCTACAAACATTACACTTGAAAGATCAAATTCAACTTCCAAGTAATGATCAGTAAAGTGTTTATTGTGCTCAGTATCCAAAACCTCAAGTAATGCAGATGCAGGATCACCACGCGAATCAGAACCCATCTTATCTATTTCATCAAGCAGAAAAAGCGGGTTGCATGAATTAGCTTTTTTCATGTGTTGAATGATTTTACCAGGCATTGAGCCAATATAAGTTTTTCTGTGTCCTCGTATTTCAGACTCATCACGTATACCACCAAGAGATATGCGAACAAAATCTCTTCCTACTGCTTTTGCCATAGACTTAGCTAAAGAAGTTTTACCAACACCAGGTGGTCCAACTAAGCAAAGTATAGGACCCTTTATCTCTTTTACTCTCTTTAATACTGCTAAAAATTCTATTATTCTATCTTTTACTTTCTCTATGCCATAATGATTTTCATCTAAGATTTTTTTAGCCGCATTTAAGTTAATTTTTGCATCTTTGTACTTTCCCCATGGCAAATCAAGCAACCAATGCAAGTAACTAGATATAACTGTTGCTTCAGGAGAAATGGGATTCATTTTCTTATATCTCTTTAAGTCAGTTATGGCTTTCTTTTTTGCTTCCTCAGAAAGCTTTGTTTCATTTATCTTTTTTTCAAATTCATTGAGTATATTACCTTCATCTCCATTTTCAAACTCACCTAATTCTTTCTGTATAGCTTTTAATTGCTCATTAAGGTAGTAAACTTTTTGAGTACTTTCAACCTGTGATTTAATTGTCTTATACAAGCGGTTTTGTGCACTCAAAATACTTATTTCTCTCTCAATAAGAGCAAAAACTTTTTTTAAACGCTCTTTTGGGTTATAAACTTCAAGTATGTTTTGCTTATCTGATACCTTTATATTTAAGTGCGAAGCTATCATACCTACAATTTGATTAACCTCTTTAACTTGATCAATGGGGTCAATAATAATCTCGGGTCGACTTTTCTTGCTTAGTTTACACCAATTGTCGAATGCATCTATAACAGAACGCCTTAAAGCTTCTAAATCAATATTATCTTCATTTTCTCCATACTCATAATGACCATCTAACTCTACTCTGGCCTGTAACAAAGTGTGAGAGCTAATATATTCTATAACTCTTCCCCTTCTTACCCCATGAATCATGACTTTCACTGCATTGTCAGGCAGTTTTATTAATGGTTGTATAATGTTTGCTAACACGCCTACTTCATAAAGATTCTCTGGCTCTGGATTATCAATAGAACCATCTTTTTGTGCTATGAGAAAAATCTCGTTTTGGTGACTACTGCTACTTATTGCATACTCTAGTGCATGAACAGATTTTTCTCTACCTACGAATAAAGGCAACATTATATTTGGAAAAATTACTACATCTCTTAGAGGTAATACTGGTAATACAGTAGAATTAAAGTTTACAGCACGTCCAATACTCATAATATATGCCTCAAATTAATCATTAACCGTTATAACACTACCCTTATTATTATGATTAATCGTCGCTTTGCCTAATTCTACCATTTTCTTAGTAACCGTTATAGTGCTACCTTCAAAACCTCCGTTGCCGGATATATACATAACATCAAGTAAAAGTGACTCTAAGATAGCACGTAACATCCTTGCACCTGTTTTATAGCTTATAGCTTTTTTAGCAATAGCTGATATTGCTTCATCTGAAAACTCAAGGTTTACTTTACTAAATGCAAGCAATGCTTTATATTGTTTTACTAGCGCATTTCTTGGATCTGTCAACACATGTATTAAATCCTCGTGATCCAGCTCATCTAGAACAGCAGTTATTGGAACCCGTCCTACAAATTCGGGTATCAAACCGAATTTGATTAAGTCCTCAGGTTGAGCATCGCGTAAAGCATTTTTTTTCTTTTGTGCTTTAGACTGACTTATATCTGCTCCAAAGCCAACTGATGTTCCCTTTTTTCTTGCCTCAATAATTTTATTTAGGCCTTCAAAAGCTCCTCCACAAATAAATAGTATGTTACTAGTGTCTACTTGTATAAACTCTTGTTGCGGGTGTTTTCGCCCTCCTTGTGGAGGAACACAAGCAACCGTACCTTCCATGATTTTTAGTAGAGCTTGTTGGACCCCTTCACCTGAAACATCACGGGTTATTGAAGCGCTTTCAGACTTTCTTGTGATCTTGTCTATTTCATCGATAAACACTATACCATGCTGTGCCTTTGCAACATCATAATTTGCAGCTTGTAATAGACGTGACAACACGCTTTCTACATCATCACCTACATAACCTGCCTCAGTCAAAGTTGTTGCATCGGCCATAGCAAATGGCACATCTGAAACTTTAGCAAGTGTTTTTGCTAGCAAAGTCTTACCAGAACCAGTAGGGCCAATAAGCATTATATTTGACTTCTCAATTTCAATATCACTTATAGAATGAAGTTGCACCATGGATTGACAATGGTTATACATAGCCACAGATAAAACGTGTTGCGCATGTTCCTGACCTACAACATGCTTACTAAGAAAATTTTTTATATCTTCAGGTTTCTTTAGTAATAGCTTCATATCAGATATATGATCTGAATTAAAAGCTCTCTCTTTCTTTTGACTTATTGCTTTATGGGATAACTCTATGCATTCATTACAAATGAACACCTTTAAACCATCTGAAGAGTTAGTAATCAATTTATCTACTTCGTTTTGTGCCTTGTTACAAAAAGAACAGTAGTGTAAATCATTATTGTTATCCATTAAACTACCTTTTGTTTAACTTTAATATTTTCAATCTTCATATCTTTACGCTCAGCTATTACTCTGTCAATTAAGCCAATTTTCATTGCTTCTTCAGGATCCATGAATTTATCTCTTTCCATCATTCCTTCAATTTTCTTTAGTGAATTTCCAGTATGTTTTTCATAAATTTGATTTAGTTTTTTCTTAACTCGCAAAATTTCATTAGCATGTATCTCTATGTCAGTTGCTTGACCTTGATAACCACCAGATGGCTGATGTATCATAATTCTTGAATGAGGTAGCGAGTAACGCTTACCCTCCGCACCAGCTGTAAGCAACAAAGAACCCATAGATGCAGCTTGACCTATACACAAAGTTGAAACGTCTGGATTTATATACTGCATTGTATCGTAGATCGACAAACCAGCAGTTACAACACCACCTGGTGAGTTAATATACATACAAATGTCTTTATCGGGATTTTCCGATTCTAAAAATAAAAGCTGTGCTACTATTACGCTGGCCATGTTGTCTTCAATAGGGCCAGTTACGAAAATTATTCTTTCTTTTACTAGCCTTGAATATATGTCATAAGCCCGCTCACCGCGACTAGTTTGTTCAACTACAATTGGTATAAGAGTCATACCTTTTCCTATCAAATATTATCAAATAATTCCTTTAATTCTTTCACAGAAACAATCTGTTCTTCTTTACTAACTTTTTCTATCATATAATCTGTCACTTTATACTCAAGCGCTTGCCCTCTAACTAATTCCTGAAATTGTCCATCTGATTTAAAATGTTTAAATACTATGTCAAATGATACATCTTTACTGACATATTGATTTACAATAACGTTCATAATATCATTTTGAGTTAATGATATTTCATATTCTTTACTGAACTCCATAAATAGCATTGCAAGCTTTACACGTCTTTCAGCTTCTTTAAAAGAATCACCTTTAGCATTCAACTCTCTTTCCACTCTCTGCTGTTCCTGTTTTACTACTTCTATAGGCAAATCAAAACTATAACTAACATCCAAACAATCAAATAGCTCTTTCTTAATTAAGAGATCTCCCATTTTTTTACACTGATTATCAATTACTTCTTTTACATGATTTATTAGCGAAGAATGATCTTCAAAACCAATTCCCCTAGCTATTTCATTATCACTTTGCAAATCTTTGGCAATCTGAATATCATTGACTCGAACAGAAAAAGCAGCCTCCTGCCCCGCAAGGGAAATTACCTGGTAATCTTCAGAAAATCTCAACTTAAAGCTTTTTGTTTCCCCTTTTTTCATGCCAATTAATTGATCTTCAAAACCATTTATAAATGTTCCAGATCCTAAATTAACAGTAAAGTTTTTGCCACTTCCACCTTGAAAGAGCTTATTTCTAATTCGCCCTTCAAAGTCAATTATCAGTTTATCCTCGTTTTTTGCTTGATAAGAAACATCATCAACAGAGACAAAGTTAGGAAATTTTGTTTTTATAGAATCAATAAATTCTTTTATGTCTCCCTCTTTGATTTTTGCCTTAACTTTCTTCAAATTTATTTTATCAAGATCTATCACTGGCACTTTTGGCATCGATTCAAAAGATAATTTGTACAGAAAGTCGCCTTTTTCATCCTTTTTATCCAGGTTTGGTAATGACATAATATCAACCTTAGGATGGATGTGAGACTTAACTTCGATTTTTTTCATTAAATCACTTGAGCAATAGTCAATCGTATCGTTTATCACATATTCCAAAGCTTCGTTTTTATAATTTGTAACAACAAGATCGTAAGGCATCTTTCCTGATCTAAATCCAGGCAATTTTGCATTCTTCGCTATTTCTTGTAATCTAGAGTTTATCTTTTGTTGTATATAATCACTACTAACTGTGATTTCATACTCATACTTTAGTTTATCTACACTAAGTTCCTTATAGGTATATATATTACTTAATGTATCTGTTTCGACTGCATTTTGAGGTATATTACTAGACATTACAACCTGTTATCAATATTTTATTTATGTTTTAATAAAGCCACTTTACCAGAATTTAAGTTAAATACAATCCTTAAGAACAGGTTCTTATACAAACAAAAGTGTACTTAGTGAGTATAAATTTTCTCTTAAAACCTGAGTTACATGACTTTAAGTGCGGATAGAGGGACTTGAACCCCCACGAGCAAGCTCACCAGGACCTAAACCTGGCACGTCTACCAATTTCGCCATATCCGCAAGAGCCCTTCATTAACTTATAGATAACCACTTCTGTCATCTTATACAATTTAAAGATTAGATCTTAGTACCACAGACTGAACTTATAATACTGGTTAACTCCACTATGAATCTAATCCTGAATTACTTTAACTAAAACTATTAAGATAAGTACTGTCTTAGAAATATTCAAGGCTTATTCAATTTATAGTATTTACACAATAAAAAAAGCTTATTAATATTCTTTAATTAAGGCTCTAAACTCTGGAAATTAATAATGAGATTAATAGAAAGCTTCTTACTCGCAATTTTTCTGATTACACAGAGTGGCTGTACGGCTCTTGTAAGTGGTATAGTGGTAACAGCAACTGCAGCGGCTACATCAATAACAATGCAAGATAAATCCTTGGGAAACATTATTGATGATACAACTATAGTAATAAGAATCAATAAGGTACTCTTAAAACACGGACTGTTCTCATCTATAAAAGTTAAAGTGAGTGAAGGAAGAGTATTACTCATTGGAAATGTTGATAATCATGAAAAGCAACTCACAGCAGAGAAAATAGCTTGGCAGCAAAAAGAGATTAAAGAAGTGATAAATGAAATAAGAGTCACACCAATTAAAATGGCTTCTATGCTAGATGTTACTGTAGATGGTATGATAACAGCAGAGATAAGCACAAGGCTTTTGGGAAAAAGAAATATTAAATCAATTAATTATAGTGTTAATACAGTTGATAGAGTCGTTTATTTGATGGGCATAGCTCAAAATAAGGCAGAATTAAAAGCTGTAATAGCAATTGCAAGAAAAGTAAAAGGAGTAAAGCAAGTTGTAAGTTATGTGAGATATAGACATAGCAAATTGCGCCATTAATGAAAATTTACTTGAGTGTTAGTATCATTTAGCTAAGCCATAAAGCTACTTTACAAATTTCGTCAGTTCACTCTTATGGTATGTATAACAATGCTACAAAAAATAATATCATAGAATTCAATAGAATAATTTCTAGAAAATCTCTACATACTAAAAAAGTAAAATGCTATTTAAATAAGCTTAAGAATAAATAGCAAACATCTATATCTTGTGCGATATGGCGTTTTATTCCTGAGATTTTTTTACCAGCGTCATAGCTTTTTTCTTCATCATTGTCTGCGTTCTTTACACTCTGAGCGTCAACTATGCAAAAGCTGGTTTTTTCTTTCCAAACATTGTTTTGTCGGACCACACTAACTATTTTTTTTAACATGCACTCCAAAATACTTTTTTTTATTTCCTTTTACTTTTTCACTCCATTTTTGAAATAATCATAACAATTGCGCCGTTTTGGGAAACTCTTTTGGTAGCATCCTACACTGATAAACCCTTTTTAGGGCGTACAACACTCCGCAAAATATATCATACAAATCAAGTTTTTTTTGGTTTTGTTTTTTCCACAAGACTCCAGATCTGGTGAAATAATCTCAAACTTCTCTCGACTTATGTCACTTGGGTATACACTCCTCATATATCCTAATTTATACACTCTATTTCTTACTTTATGCCTTTCTTGAGATTATGAACAGGTTCTTAGAAAGCTAGCGTTCTACTAGTCATGTTCTTTATCTTGCTTTACAACAATGCATCTTTTCATTCCAGCCAAGTCGTATACGTATTCCTGAAAAGCCAGTCCATATAAGGGTATTATTTTGTCAATATTGCTTTGATCTTCGCCTATTTCCAGTATCGCAAACCCATCTTTTTTAAGGCACTTTTTCAATATTGGAAAAATACTCAGGTAACAGCTCAATCCATCGATACCACCATCAAGAGCAATTCTTGGCTCTTTTTGCACTTCAGCTTGCAGATTTTTTAACTTACTTCTTTTAATATATGGAGGATTGCTTATTATGAGATCAAATAAATCTCTACATTCTGTCCACGAATTTGGAAATATTTTAGCTCTGTTGAGAAGATTATGTTTCTTTGTGTTCTGGCAGGTAATTTTGTACGCTTCCAGACTTTTTTCAAAACCAACTCCAATAGCATATTCATACTCACTAAGTATGGAGATCAACAAACAGCCTGTGCCTGTGCCAAAATCTGCAATTTTTATTTTTTGCTTCTTATTTTGGTAATATTTTAACACTGTTGAAATTACTGTCTCACTATCTGGTCTTGGATCTAGAACATGTTGGTTAACTATAAAATTTTTACTCCAGAATTCACGATTACCTATTATTTGCGATATTGGATATCTTTCTGCTCTTTTTTTTGTTAATTTCCAGAATAGAAGCTCTTTGTTTCTTGGTACCTGATTGGTGTGATTCATGATTGTAAATGATCTTTCTACTCCAAGTACGTATTGCATGATGATTTCACAATCCAAATGTGGTGATTCAATTCTATGTGATGATAGTAGCTTTGACCCTTCTTTAATTAAAGCGCTGATTGTTTTCATTATTCTAAAAACGTGTTCCTTGTATGCAAGAACAGCAAAATTGAGTATAGAATTTTGAACTTAGGGTAGCTGCATTAAATCTAAGTGTCAAGAGTAGGATTGTAAAAATCATCTGGCTTTACTGGTAATTCGTTTAGTATTTTTGCATTAATGTTAGAAACTCTTGGCTCTACTATAAGGATTATTTTCTGCATATTCTTTGATAGCCATCACAGTATATTACTTGTTCCATATCTATATTAATTCGACTACAGCAAGTGATAATTTCTTAATATTAAAACCAATATGCGCTTTAGCATATAATTATCAGTAGCTTTCAAAGCAATTAGGCTGAGATTATTTAGAGTAGTAATGTTTATTTTTATATTGACTATTGAGGTTTATTATTTTATAACTAAGACTTAGTTATTTTCAGAGTTTTAAATTTACAGTATATGCCTACGATAAGTCAATTAATATGTAAGGGTAGATCAGGGTTAACTCCCAAGAAGAAGGTGCCAGCTTTGGGAAAATGCAATCCTCAAAGAAGGGGTGTTTGCACTAAGGTATATACTACAACTCCTAGAAAGCCTAATTCAGCACTACGTAAGGTAGCTAGAGTAAAGATTAGTGGATACGGTGAAGTGACGGCTTATATACCTGGCGAAGGTCATAATTTACAAGAGCATTCCGTTGTTTTAATACGTGGCGGGCGAGTTAAGGATTTGCCGGGTGTACGTTATCACATAATAAGAGGTGCTCTTGATCTACGTGGTGTGCAAGGTAGAAAGAAATCTCGTTCACAATATGGTGTAAAGAAATCTGGTTAAAATTTATGGCACGTCGTAATAAAGCAAAAAAAAGAACAAGCCCTGACTCTCGTTATGGTAGTGTCTTGGTTATGCGTTTTATTAATATAATTATGAAATGTGGTAAAAAATCTATTGCAGAAAAGATTGCTTATAGTGCTTTGTCCTTAGCTGAAAAGAAAATAGGCAAAGATGCCTTATCAATTTTTGAAACAGCAGTAGAAAATGTTACTCCTTCTATAGAAGTGCGTTCTCGACGTATTGGTGGTACAACTTATCAAGTACCTGTTGAAATTCGTCAAGATAGAGCAATTTCTTTGGCATTAAGGTGGATTGCTAGAGCAACTTCTGCTGCTAGAAAAAAGAGTGGTAGAACTACTGTTTATTGTTTGCAGTCTGAAATATTAGATGCTTATAATAAATGTGGTGGTGCATTTAAGATGTGTGAAGAAAAGTATAAAATGGCTGAAGCTAATAAGGCATTTTCTCATCTTCGTTTTTAATATTACCTGATTGATTGTGGTATGGAAGTTTTAATATCTAGGTATAGAAATATAGGAATAATGGCTCATATAGATGCTGGAAAGACCACCACAACAGAGCGTATTTTATTTTATACTGGTAAACAAAATAGGATTGGTGAAGTGCACGATGGTGCGGCTTCTATGGATTGGATGGAGCAAGAGAAGGAGCGTGGCATTACAATTACCTCTGCTGCAACAACATGTTTTTGGAATGATCATAGGATTAATATAATAGATACTCCTGGTCATGTTGATTTCACTATTGAGGTTGAGAGATCTTTGAGGGTTTTGGATGGTGCAGTTGCTGTATTTGATGGGGTTGCTGGAGTTGAGCCTCAGTCTGAGACGGTTTGGCGTCAAGCTGATAAATATACCGTTCCTCGTATCTGCTTTGTTAATAAAATGGATAGAATAGGGGCAAATTTTTATCGATGTGTCGATATGATAAAAACGAAGCTTGGCGCATCACCTTTAGTTATTCAGTTGCCAATAGGAAGTGAGAAAGATTTTAAAGGCATAATCGATCTTATTTCTATGAAAGCTATTATATGGCAAGAAGAAACATTAGGCGCTAAATTTTCTTATGAAGATATTCCTTATGATTTGCTTGATAAGGCTCAAGAGTATCGAAATCTTTTATTAGATGCTGCAGCTGAAATGGATGATGAGGCGATAAATATTTACTTTGAATCTAACGATCTGCCAACTGATTTATTGAAAAAGTGTGTGAGAAGAGGGACCATTAAAGGAAAATTTGTCCCTGTATTATGTGGGTCAGCTTTTAAAAACAAAGGCGTGCAATCACTTTTAGATGGTGTGGTTGATTTTTTACCCTCTCCTATTGATGTTGATGTAATTATTGGAACTGATCCTAAAGATTCAGAAAAGAAAATTGAGATCAAACCTTCAGAAAAAGAGAAATTCGTTGCTCTTGCGTTTAAAGTGATGACGGATAAATTTGTAGGTAGCTTGACGTTTATTCGTATTTATTCCGGTAAGTTAAAATCTAAATCTGCTGTGTTAAATGCTGGAAAGAATGAGACTGAAGGAATTGGTAGAATGTTACTTATGCATGCAAATAACAGAGAAGATATAAACGAAGCTAAAGTTGGTGATATAGTTGCCTTAGTTGGATTAAAGAAAACAATTACTGGTGATACTTTATGTTCATCTGATTTTCCTATACTATTAGAGCGTATGGAATTTCCTGATCCTGTTATTGAAACTGCTATAGAACCGAAAACTACCTCAGATCAGGAAAAATTAGGCGTTGCTTTGAATAGATTAGTTGCAGAAGATCCTTCTTTGAGGATGTCAGTAAATGCGGAGAGTGGGCAGACTATATTGAAAGGTATGGGTGAGCTGCATCTTGAGATTATTATTGATAGAATGAAGCGCGAGTTTAATGTTGAAGCTAACGTTGGTGCGCCTCAAGTTGCATATCGTGAAACTATCACTAAATCTGTTGAAATTGATTACACTCATAAAAAACAATCAGGTGGTGCTGGTCAGTTTGCTAAAGTTAAAATAAAATTCGAACCTCTTGAGCCTGGTTTTGGCTTTCAGTTTGAAAGTAAAATTGTAGGCGGTGCTATTCCAAAAGAGTATATACCTGGAGTGCAAAATGGCTTAGATTTGATAAAAGAAGGTGGTATAATTTCTGGCTTTCCATTGATTGATTTTAAGGCTACTCTTCTTGATGGTGCTTTTCATGATGTTGATTCTAGTCCTTTGGCTTTTGAACTTGCTGCTAAAGGTGCTTTTAAGGAAATGGCAAATAAAGCTGGTCCAAAAATGCTAGAACCTATAATGAAAGTGGAAATCATTACTCCTGAAGAATATATGGGTGATGTTATGGGTGATATAAATAGTAGAAGAGGCAGTGTTGTTGATATGATGGATTTAGGTAATAATAGCAAAATAATTACTGCTTCCGTTCCTCTTGCAAATATGTTTGGTTATATAAATGTTTTGCGTTCTATATCTCAGGGAAGAGCTCAGTATAGTATGCATTTTTCTTGTTATGAACAAGTGCCACAATATGTGGTTGATGAGTTAAAGTTAAAGTATAATTAAAGGTTAGTAATTATGACAGCAATAGTAGAAGCATTTGGAAAGCCGCATGTAAACGTGGGAACGATAGGACATGTGGATCATGGGAAGACAACGTTAACAGCGGCGATAACAAAGCATTATGGTAATTTTGTAGCATATGATCAGATAGATAAAGCGCCAGAAGAAAGAAAGAGAGGGATAACAATAGCAACAGCGCATGTTGAATATCAAACAGAAAAGAGACACTATGCACACGTTGATTGCCCTGGACATGCTGATTATGTAAAGAATATGATAGTAGGTGCAGCACAGATGGATGCAGCAATATTGGTAGTGTCAGGGGTTGATGGGCCGATGCCACAAACGAGAGAGCATATATTGCTGGCAAAACAAGTGGGTGTTGGATATATCGTGGTATATATAAACAAAGCTGATGTTGCTGATGCTGATATGATAGATTTGGTGGAAATGGAAGTGAGAGAGTTGCTGAGTAAGTATGGATTTCCAGGTGATGAAGTGCCTGTGATAGTTGGGTCTGCGTTAAAAGCATTGGAGGATGATGGTAGTGAGTATGGAAAGAAATCAATAGATAAATTGATGGAGAAGTTAGATGAGTATGTGGCAGTACCTCCAAGGCCTATAGATTTGCCGTTTTTATTGCCAATAGAAGATGTATTTTCAATATCGGGCCGAGGGACGGTAGTAACAGGAAGAATAGAGAAGGGGGAGATAAAGACAGGGGATGAGATAGAGATAATAGGTCTGAAAGCGACGCAAAAGACGATATGTACTGGTGTTGAGATGTTTAAGAAGTTGCTAGATAAGGGAAGTGCAGGACTCAATGTAGGAATACTACTAAGAGGAACAAAGAGAGAAGAAGTGGAGAGAGGGCAAGTATTGGCAAAACCAGGGACAATAACTCCGCATAAGAAATTTAATGCGGAGGTGTATATATTGAAGAAAGAAGAAGGAGGAAGGCATACACCATTTTTTGGAAATTATCAGCCACAGTTTTATTTAAGGACAACGGATGTAACTGGGAGCATAAAATTGCTAGATGGAAAGGAGATGGTCATGCCAGGGGACAATGTAAGCATAGAAGTGGAGTTGCAAGTACCAATAGCAATGGATAAAGGATTGCGTTTTGCGATAAGAGAAGGTGGTAGAACTGTTGGTTCTGGCGTTGTTTCGGAGATTTTAGAGTAAATTTGAATTATAGGAGTGTAGCTCAATTGGTAGAGCGCTGGTCTCCAAAACCAGAGGTTGTAGGTTCAATTCCTATCGCTCCTGCATTAATGTTATGGTAGAAATGTTAAAAAACCTGTATGTTTTTTTTTGCGATATAAAGCAAGAAATAAGGAGAATTGCTTGGATAAAGAAACAGCAGGTATTGTCATCTTTGTTTACTGTAATAATTGTTATATTATGCTTTTCGATTTTCTTTTGCTTCGTAGATTTTATGTCTCTTTACGTAATTAAGACTTTATTTGGAATTATTTATGGAATATAAGTATAAATGGTATATCATTAAAGTCGATTACGGGTATGAGAAGGATATATGCGAGTTGGCAACCAATACTGTTTACTTTAAGGAGGTGTTTGTTCCTTATCAGACAGTATGTGATGTAAAATCTGATATAAAAGAGTTATGTGAAGTATATATATGTATGCATCTGTGTGATGAAAGCAAAAATATTTTGAATCAAATGACTGGGTTTTGTGGTGATGAGTCTGGTCATTTTGAGATGATTTCAGATGATGAGGTAATTTTAAAACGTAAGGAATTTAATAGATATAAGTGGTACATTTTAAGAGTTGCCTCTAATTATGAAGAGAAAGTGCGCCAATATATATTAGAAAATTCTATGAGATTGAATATTAATAATTATTTTAATAGGGTTTTTATTCCTTGTGAAGAATTAAGTGAGATGGATTTAAAATCTAAAAAAAATGCTAAACGAAGGAAGTCCTTTCCTGGTTATGTCTTTTTATACATGAATTTATGCGATGAGGTATTAAATTTTATTAATAATATACCAAAATCTCTTAAGGTTTATGGATTTTTGAAAAATGGTAATGTTCCAAAGGTGATTGAGGATAATGAGATTCGCTCAATGTGTAGTGCGCTTTACAATGCTCAAGAAACGAAAAAGTTGAGTTATGGTTATGAGAAAGGTGAAAAAGTAAAAATTAATGATGGTCTTTTTCAAAATTTTACTGGTAAGGTAGATATGGTAAATGACGAGAAAAAAATTATTAATATTGAAGTATCAATCTTAGGTAAGCCAACAATAATAGAGCTTGATTTGGCTCAAGTAGAGAAAATAGAGGATTAATTATGAGTAATATAGTTGCTAAGATTAACTTACTTATGGAAGCTGGGAAAGCAGTTCCAGGACCGAAAATTGCTTCAGTACTTGGCCCGCGTGGTATACCTGTTCCTAAATTTTGTGAAGCTTTTAATAAAGCTACTAGCGCTGCTAACGATAGTTATAAAGTAGGTGATTTAGTAACAGTGAGAATTTCCATAAAGGATGATCGCTCTCATGATTTTACTGTCAGCGGTCCGCCTGTGGCTTATTTGCTTAAGCAGGAAGCTAAATTAAGTAAAGGTTCTGGTAATTCTGGTAAAGAATTAGTGGCTAAATTATCTATGTCTGCTATCATTAAAGTGGCAAAGTGTAAGATGGTTGATATGAAAGTGGATAATGAAGATTCAGCAGTGAAGATGGTTATAGGCACTGCAAAATCTATGGGTATAGAAGTTGTGGAAGGTTAGGTAAATGAGTACATATAATGATAATTCTAAGCAGTGTTTGGAGAAGATTGTTGAGTCTGCTTCAGCAAAATTTAATGAATCAGTTGATATCGCAGTCAATTTAGGTGTAGATTCACGTAAATCTGAAGAGCAGGTGCGTGGTACAGTAGTTTTGCCTAAAGGTATCGGAAAGAATATTAAAGTAGCTGTTTTTTCTCAAGATAAACATTTATTAGAAGCTGAAAAAGCTGGTGCTGATATTACAGGAGGAGAAGATTTAGTTGAAGAGATAAAAAAAGATAGAAAGTTGAATGTTGATTGGTGCATCACTACTCCTGATTTCATGGCAAAAATCACTCCTATTGCAAAAGTATTGGGTGCTAAAGGGCTGATGCCTAACCCTAAATTTGGTACTGTGACTTATAACATTGCGGAAGCTACTAAAACCATTAAGTCTGGTCAAATAAAATTCAGGACGGATAAAAATGGGGTTATTCATGGTAAATTAGGAAGTATTAAATTTGATATTGATGATTTGCTGGAAAATTTAAAAGCCTTTCTTAAAGTAATTAGAGACAATAAACCTGCTTCTGTGAAAGGAGTTTACTTTAAAAGCGTCTTTTTAAATTCAACTATGGGTAAAGCTCATAAAATAAACAAAGTAGAAGATATAATTTAAGGGAGCGAAGTTGTGAAGCGTAAAGATAAGGATGAATTTATACAAAACATAATGAATGTGTTTGTAAATAATGATTTCTTAATATTGGTAAATTTCAAGTCTATGAATGTTAGCAATTCATTAATTCTTAGGAATAGTCTAAAATCTGTAATGGGTGGGATGTTAGTAGTTAAAAATACTCTAGCTTGTTTGGCTTTGGAAAGGACTGGTAAATTTTCTTATTTATCAGATAAATTTTCTGGTTCTGTTGCTATTATATACTCTAGCGCTATAGTAGAAGCTGCAAAGTTAATAGTTGATTTTATTAATGCTAACAAAGAAAAAATGTCTGTGATTTGTGCGGCTCATATAAATGAATTGTTAACAGTGGAAGATGTTAACAAATTGGCTAAGCTTCCCTCTTTGGATGAATTGCGTGTTAAAATTATGCGTTTAATATCTTATGATATTCCTGCTAGGTTAGCATTGTCTATTAATTCATCTTCTATGAGGCTTATGAGAGTTTTGGATTACTGTAGTTCTAAAAAATAAATTTGTTGTTAAATAAGGTGGTAAGTATGAATAATGTAACAAGTGATTTGGTTGATAAAATATTATCTTTAAATCTATTAGAGGCTTCTGAACTTGTAAAGGTTCTAGAAGAAAAAATAGGGTTGCCTAGAGGTTCTTTTCTTGGTGGAGCTGTTGGTGCTGGGGTGCCTATTAGTGATAATGCTACTGCTCCTGTTGCTCAAGAAAAAGCTGAATATAAAGTTGTAATCAAAGAGATTGATGCAAGCAAAAAAATAGGAGTGATTAAAGCTATTAGAGAAGTTAATTCTACATTGAATTTAAAAGAAGCGAAAGAATTAGTTGAGTCTTTACCCAAAGATTTGACTGCTAATGTTTCTAAAGACGAAGCAGAAAAAATAAAGCAAAAACTTATTGAAGCAGGAGCAACTAAAGTTGAGCTTGAATAAAATGTTAGTATATTAATTTTATGTTGATATAGCTCTTTTAATTAGTGAAGGTATTTTAATGGTTGATTCTTCTTATATGTGTGCTTCTAGTGCTTTTGTTCCTAGAGTTTCTTATTCCAGGTCGATTGATTTAAAAGATTCTTTGTTGGATTTGGTTAAAGTCCAAAAGGGGTCATATAATTCCTTTACTCCTAATAATGAGAGTAATGAAAGACTTGAAGCTATCTTTCATACAATTTTTCCAATATCTGATCCTTTGCATAGGGCTACTATCGAATTTTTGAATTGTAGGGTAGATGATCTTAAGTATAGTGAATCTGAATGTATAAAACGTGGTATAACTTTTTCTGCTCAGGTTATTGCTTCTATACGTCTTGTTATTATGCAGGATGGTGTTTCTCTTGAAAAATATCAAGAGATTAAAGAATATGATGATCATTCTAAGCTTGCAACTGTTATAAAATCTGCTGAAGAGCAGGAGGTTCGCTTTTGTGAACTGCCTATGATGACTGATAAAGGTACTTTCATCATCAATGGCGTAGAGAAAGTTATCGTTTCACAAATGCATAGATCTCCTGGAGTGTTTTTTGATAGTGATAAGGGAAAAACTTACAATTCTGGCAAATTGATCTATTCTGCTAGAGTTATTCCTTATAGAGGTTCTTGGCTTGATATTGAGTTTGATGTTAAAGATCATTTGTATTTTCGTATTGATAGAAAGAGAAAGTTGCCAATATCAGTTTTATTAAAGGCTTTAGGCTTATCAAATAATGACATACTTAATAAATTTTATGAAAAAATAGAGTATATAAAACATAAAAGTGGCTGGAAAGTACCTTTTTTCCCTGATAAATTGAAGGGAGTGAGGCTTCATTTTGATTTAAAGAATGTTGAAGGTAATGTGTTACTTAAAGCTAATGTTCGTATTACTTCAAAATTAGCTAAAAATCTATATGATAACGGGTTGAAAGAGTATCTAATTCCTTATGATTCTATATGTGGTTTATTTCTTGCAGAAGATTTAATAGATAGTGCTAGTTCTACAAAAATCTTATCTGCTGGTGAATCTATAAAATTAGAGGATATAAAAAAGCTTGAATTATTATCTATAGATAAAATATCAGTGTTAAACATAGATAATGTTTCTGTTGGACCTTACATATTAAACACACTTTTCTTAGATGAAAACATGTCTTATGAGAACGCTCTATATGAAATATATAAGGTTTTTCGTCCAGGTGAAGTTCCTGTTTTAAAGATAGTAGAGGAGTTTTTTCGTAATCTTTTCTTCAGTCCGGAATATTATGATTTGTCTAACATTGGTAGATTAAAACTTAACTCTTGCCTTGGGTTAAATTATGAGGAAAATTTAACTACTTTAACACATGAAGACATTATTGAAATTGTAAGAAAAATAGTATTGTTACGTGATGGTCAAGGATCTGTAGATGATATTGATCATTTAGCAAATAGAAGAGTCCGTTCAGTTGGAGAGTTTATAGAAAATCAATTTAGGACTGGATTATTAAAATTGGGACGGGCAGTAGTTGATTCTATGTCTACTTCTAGTTTAGATAAGGTATCTCCATCTGATTTTATAAATCCAAAAGTGTTAACCAATGTCTTAAGAGATTTTTTCAACTCTTCCCAATTATCTCAATTTATGGATCAGACTAATCCATTATCTGAAATAACACATAAAAGAAGGTTGTCAGCGTTAGGTCCTGGTGGTTTAACAAGAGAGAGGGCGGGATTTGAAGTGCGTGATGTTCATCCAACTCATTACGGAAGAATTTGCCCTATTGAAACTCCTGAGGGGCAGAATATAGGCTTAATTAACAGCTTAGCTATATACGCTCGTATTAATAAATATGGGTTCATTGAAAGTCCTTATAGGAAAGTAGTTAATAAGGTTGTTACTGATCAAATTGAGTATCTGTCTGCTATAGATGAAGGTTTATATTATATAGCCGATACCAGCGCAAAGCTTGATGAGAACAACTGCTTTGTTGATGATATGTTATACTGTAGGTATGCTGGTACCTTTGTAATGGTAAATAGTAATCAAGTAAGTTACATTGATTTATCTCCTAAGCAGGTAATATCGGTTGCTGCTTCTTTAATTCCATTTTTAGAAAATGATGATGCTAATAGAGCGTTAATGGGTTCAAATATGCAGCGTCAAGCTGTACCTTTATTGAAGCCTACTGCTCCTTTGGTTGCTACTGGCATGGAATCTTTCGTAGCTTCTGGCTCTGGTGCTGTAGTTTTAGCAAAACGTGGTGGCATAGTTGACAGCTCAGATAGTAACTCTATAGTTATACGTGCTTTTGACAAAGTAGGAATTAACTACTTGGATGTAGATATTTATCATCTAAGAAAATTTCAGCGTTCTAACCATAATACTTGTATTAACCAGAAACCACTGGTGCATGTAGGTGATTGTGTTAAGGAAGGTGATGTGATAGCTGATGGTCCTGCTATTAATAACGGTGAATTGGCACTTGGCCAAAACTTGCTAGTCGCTTTTATGTCTTGGCAAGGTTATAATTTTGAAGACTCAATCATTATTTCTAGTGAAGTTGTTAAAAAAGATCTATTTACTTCTATTCATATAGAAGAATTTGAATGTGTTGTACATGACACTCCTTTAGGGTCGGAAAAAATAACTCGTGCCATACCAGGTGTTAATGAAGAAAATCTTTATCACTTGGATGATAGTGGTATAGTAAAGGTTGGTACAAGAGTTGGTCCAGGTTGTATTTTGGTGGGGAAAGTTACACCTAAGCATTCTCTTTCATTGCCTCCTGAGACAAAATTGTTAATGACAATTTTTGGTGAAAAGTCATTTGATTGTGTGGATTCCTCTTTATATACATCTCCAGATATTGAAGGGATAGTGATTGATGTGCAGGTCTTTACACGCAGAGGGGAAGAAGAAAACGAAAGGGCGTTTCTTATTAAGCAGAAAGAGGTAAATGATTTTGAGAAAGAGCGGGACCATATAATCAATGTTATTAATCAATATTTCTATGATGAATTAAGAAAAATTCTTATTAATTCTGGCTCTCAAGATCGAGAAAGTATTAATTTTATTGAACGTGAGGGATGGTGGGATATAGGATTGAAAAACCAATCTATTTCTAAGCAAGTTGAGAGCTTAAAAAAAGATTTTGATGAAAAAGTATCACATGCAATAGCAAACTTTAAGCAAAAAATAGAAAAATTGCATGAAGGTTATGATCTGCCTCAAGGTGTATCGATGTCAGTAAAAGTTTTTATTGCTGTAAAACATAGTTTGCAGCCAGGGGATAAAATGGCTGGTAGACATGGAAATAAAGGTGTGATTTCTCGAGTTGTTCCAGTAGAAGATATGCCTTATTTAGAAGATGGTACTCCTATTGATATTATTCTTAACCCTCTTGGCGTTCCTTCACGAATGAATGTAGGGCAAATATTGGAAACGCATGTAGGTTGGGCTTGTAAAAAATTAGGAGAAAAAGTAGGCAATATTCTTGATGAGATCAATAAAATCAAACGTGCTTTTTGTGAGGGAATTAGATCTCTCAGTGATGATGATTTTGTAAAATTTGCAGCATTATATCTTGATAATAAAAAATGTGAGGATATTAATGATGATGAAATAACGGCTTCTATTTTAGATACGCCTAATAAGGATGAATTAAATAATGAATTGACTACATTAGTAGAGAATTATTTTAACTCTTGTAAAGATGTACACAGTAGTTTACGTCACTTCCTGATTGAGGTTTATAGTTGTGGCGGTAATTTATCTATTTGTAATAATATTCGTGATATTAATGATAATCACCTCATTGAATTTGCGCATAAGTTGCGTGATGGCATTCCTGTTACTGCACCTGTATTTGAAGGTCCAAAAGATGAACAAATAGTAAAGCTATTTGAACTTGCTGGATTGGATAACTCTGGGCAAGTTGTATTATATGATGGTTGTTCGGGTGAGAAGTTTGATCGCAAAGTTACAGTTGGTTACATGTACATGCTTAAGTTGCATCACTTAGTAGATGGTAAAATTCATGCGCGTTCAGTAGGACCTTATAGTTTGGTTACTCAACAACCTCTTGGAGGAAAGTCTCATTTTGGTGGTCAGCGTTTTGGTGAAATGGAATGTTGGGCATTACAAGCCTACGGTGCTGCTTACACTTTGCAGGAAATGTTAACTGTGAAGTCTGATGACATTAATGGCAGGGTTAAGATTTATGAATCGGTAATAAAAGGTGACAGTAACTTTGAATGTGGAATTCCTGAATCCTTTAATGTCATGATAAAAGAGTTGCGTTCCTTGTGTTTTAATGTGGATTTGAAGCAAAATGACATAGTAATTGAAGATATATCTCACACTAATATCGCACAATCTTTTAATGAGGTTAGCATTTCCATTGCTAGCCCTGAAAGTATTAAACGTATGTCTTATGGAGAGATAACAGATGTTTCAACTGCAAACTACCGTACATTCAAAGTTGAGAAAGGTGGATTATTTTGTCCTAAAATTTTTGGTCCTGTCAATGATGATGAATGTTTATGTGGAAAGTACAAAAAAAGAAGACATAGGGGCCGTATATGCGAAAAATGTGGAGTAGAAGTTACATCTTCTAAAGTAAGAAGAGAAAGAATGGGTCATATAGAGCTTGCATCTCCTGTTGCTCATATATGGTTTTTGAAGTCACTTCCTTCAAGAATTGGAGCATTATTAGATATGTCTCTTAGAGATATCGAAAGTATTTTATATAGTGATAATTATGTTGTAATAGATCCTCTTGTTTCCTCTTTTGAAAAAGGTGAAATTATTAGTGAGAAAGCTTATAATGAAGCTAAAGATAGCTATGGGGTCGATAGCTTTATAGCTATGAAAGGTGTTGAAGCTATAAGAGAATTGCTAACACGCCTTGATTTACATGAAATTAGGAAGAATTTAAGACAGGAGTTAGAATCTGTTTCTTCTGAAATAAGAAGAAAGAAAATTATAAAGAGATTACGTATTGTTGAAAATTTTATCAAGTCTGGAAACAGACCTGAGTGGATGATACTTACAGCTATACCTATTTTACCACCTGATTTGCGTCCCTTGGTATCGCTTGAAAGTGGTCGACCTGCAGTTTCTGATTTAAATCATCATTATAGAACTATTATTAATAGGAATAATAGATTGAGAAAATTATTAAGTTTAAATCCTCCTGAGATTATGATTCGTAATGAGAAAAGAATGTTACAAGAGGCAGTTGATTCTCTTTTTGATAATAGTCGTCGTAATGCTCTGGTAAATAAAGCTGGCGCTACTGGATATAAAAAATCTATTAGCGATATGCTGAAAGGAAAGCAAGGTCGTTTCCGTCAGAATCTTTTAGGAAAAAGGGTAGACTACTCTGGACGTTCTGTAATAGTTGTTGGTCCAACTTTGAAACTAAATCAGTGTGGATTACCGAAAAGAATGGCTCTTGAGTTATTCAAACCTTTTGTTTACTCAAGACTTAAAATATATGGAATGGCTCCAACTATAAAATATGCTAGCAAGTTAATAAGAGCAGAAAAGCCAGAAGTCTGGGATATGCTTGAAGTAGTAATAAAAGAGCATCCTGTTTTGCTAAATAGAGCGCCTACGCTACACAGGCTTGGTATTC
The DNA here is from genome assembly GCF_039540065.1 of Wolbachia endosymbiont of Encarsia formosa. Classification (NCBI taxonomy): domain Bacteria; kingdom Pseudomonadati; phylum Pseudomonadota; class Alphaproteobacteria; order Rickettsiales; family Anaplasmataceae; genus Wolbachia; species Wolbachia endosymbiont of Encarsia formosa. The sequence continues at coordinate 198,597 of NZ_CP154278.1, forward strand.
AGGCTTTTGAGCCAGTCCTTATTGAAGGTAAAGCAATACAGCTTCATCCACTTGTTTGTACAGCATTTAACGCTGACTTTGATGGTGATCAAATGGCAGTACATGTGCCAATTTCATTGGAAGCTCAACTTGAAGCTAGAGTGTTGATGATGTCAATTAATAACGTTTTAAGTCCTTCTAATGGAAGACCGATTATAGTTCCTAGTAAAGATATAGTGCTTGGTATATACTACCTAACTTTACAGCAACTTAAGGAGGATGATTTACTACTTTTTTGTGCTTTTTGTGAAGTTGAGCATTCCTTAAACAACGGTACTCTACATATTCATTCTCATATAAAGTACAAAATGGAATACATCAATAGCGATGGAAACATTCAGTATAAAACTATTTGTACAACTCCTGGACGTTTAATATTATGGCAGATTTTTCCTAAACATGAGAATCTAAGCTTCGATTTAATAAATCAGGTATTAACAGTTAAGGAAATAACTAGTATAGTTGATTTAGTATATCGTAGCTGCGGTCAAAGTGCTACAGTGATATTTTCTGATAAATTGATGACACTTGGCTTTGAGTATGCTACATTTTCTGGTACTTCTTTTAGTCGTTGCGATATGGTCATACCTGAAACTAAAGCTACACACGTTAACTATACAAGGGGTGAAATTAAGAAATTCTCTGCACAGTATCAAGACGGGCTAATCACTAAAAGTGAAAGGTATAATAAAGTTATAGATGAGTGGTCTAAGTGCACAGATATAATAGCGAATGATATGTTAAAAGCGATATCTGTGTATGATGAAAATAGTAAGTACAATTCAATATATATGATGGTTAGCTCCGGTGCAAGAGGTTCTACTTCCCAGATGAAGCAGTTAGCAGGAATGCGAGGGTTAATGACCAAACCTTCTGGTGAAATTATAGAAACACCTATAATTTCTAATTTTCGCGAAGGATTGAATGTATTTGAATACTTTAATTCTACTCACGGAGCGCGTAAAGGTTTAGCTGATACTGCACTTAAAACTGCAAACTCTGGATACTTAACTCGTCGCTTGGTTGATGTATCTCAAAATTGCATAGTTATAAAACATGACTGTAAAACGAAAAATGGCCTTATTGTAAGAGCTATAGTTGAAGGGAATACTATAGTTGCATCTCTAGAGAGTGTTGTACTGGGTAGAACAGCTGCAAATGATATATATAACCCATTAACCAAAGAGTTATTATTAAAAGCAGGGGAATTAATTGATGAAGATAAAGTAAAGCAAATCAACATTGCAGGTCTTGATGCTATAAAAATTAGATCGCCTTTAACTTGTGAAATAAGTCCTGGTGTGTGTTCTTTGTGTTATGGAAGAGACCTTGCAACTGGTAAAATTGTTTCAATAGGTGAAGCAGTTGGTGTTATCGCTGCTCAATCTGTTGGAGAGCCAGGTACTCAGTTAACGATGCGTACTTTCCATATAGGTGGAGTAATGACTAGAGGTATTGAATCCTCAAATATTATAGCTTCTATTAACGCTAGAATAAAATTAAACAACAGTAATATAATTATAGATAAAAACGGAAATAAAGTTGTTATAAGCCGTTCCTGTGAAGTCATCTTAATTGATAGCCTTGGTAGTGAAAAATTGAAGCACAGTGTGCCTTATGGTGCTAAACTTTATGTAAATGAAGGTGAGTTAGTAAAAATTGGTGATAAAGTTGCGGAATGGGATCCGTATACACTACCTATTATTACGGAAAAGAGTGGTACAATATCTTACCAGGATTTAAAAGATGGAATTTCGATCACTGAAGTGATGGATGAATCTACAGGAATATCAAATAGAGTAGTAAAAGATTGGAAATTGCACTCTGGTGTAGCTAATTTACGTCCTCGTATTGCACTGCTTGATGATAATGAAAAAGTAATAACACTTGCAAGTGGTGTGGAAGCATGTTACTTCACACCAGTTGGTGCAGTGCTTAATGTACAGGATGGACAAAAAGTTCATGCAGGTGATGTTATCACAAGAACGCCAAGAGAGTCAGTTAAAACTCGTGATATTACTGGTGGTTTACCAAGGGTGATAGAGTTATTTGAAGCACGTCGTCCTAAAGAGCATGCTATCGTTAGTGAAATAGACGGTTATGTAACATTCTCTGAAAAAGATCGTAGAGGAAAACGTAGTATAGTAATTAAACCTGTAGATGAGCAAGCTTCTCCAGTTGAGTATTTAGTATCAAGAAGTAAGCATGTAATAGTCAATGAAGGTGATTTTGTGCGTAAAGGTGGTTTATTGATGGATGGCGATCCTGATCTTCATGATATTTTACGTGTGCTTGGGTTAGAAGCGTTAGCACACTATGTGATTTCTGAAATACAGCAAGTTTATAGATTGCAAGGTGTGCGCATAGATAACAAGCATTTAGAAGTGATCTTAAAGCAAATGCTACAAAAAGTAGAAATTACAGATCCTGGTGATACTATGTACTTAATTGGAGAAAATATCGACAGGCTGGAAATTGATAGAGAAAATGATGCTATGAATAACTCTGGAAAACGACCTGCTCATTATCTTCCTATTCTGCAGGGAATTACTAGAGCAAGCCTTGAAACTAATTCCTTTATTTCTGCTGCCTCTTTCCAAGAAACAACAAAAGTACTTACGGAAGCAGCATTTTGTGGAAAGAGTGATCCTTTGAGTGGGTTAAAAGAAAATGTTATAGTAGGAAGATTAATTCCTGCTGGTACGGGTTTAGTTATGAATAAGGTGAAAGCACTTTCGCTTTGTGAAAATATAGATAAATATGAAAAATATTTTGATATTGAGACTTATGACGAAAAATTGCTGAGTGATAATAGTTATCAATTACATTCTGATGAAGAAGAGAGTGTGGTGGCATCGCACTATGATCAGTCAAGTTGAATATAGCTAATGAGGTAGTATGTTTAATCTGTTTTTAACTAAAAAAATCAATTATATTTTCTTTCACCTCTGTGCTGTCTATTATGTTATTTACTCTTACACGAAATTCAGATGAGTTTTGAAGCCCGCTACTGTACCATCCTATATGTTTGCGGGCCATCTTTATTCCTGTATCGCTTCCATAGTACTCAAGAATACTGTCATAATGCTTGAGTATTATGCTTAATCTCTCTGAGGCTGTTGGCTCAGAAACTTTATTTCCACTCAAAAAGTTTATTGCTTGATTAATCAGCCAAGGTTTGCCGTAAGCACCACGACCTATCATTACTACATCTGCCCCAGATTCTTTAAGTGCACTTTGAACATCATTCAAACTCTTAATATCTCCATTTACTATAACTGGAATTTTTACCTGCTCTTTAACATTTCTCACGAATTTCCAATCTGCTTGACCATTATAAAGCTGTTCCCTTGTCCTTCCATGTACAGTAATCATCTTTGCTCCCAAATCTTCTGCAATTTTTGCCAAGCGCGGAGCATTACGATTTTCGTCATTCCATCCAGTACGCATTTTTACTGTAACTGGCACACTCACTGCCTTGACTACATCTTCTATTATCTCAGCAGCCTTTTTTTCATCACGAATAAGTGCTGACCCTGCGTAACCGTTTACAACTTTTTTAACTGGACAACCAAAATTTATATCTATGATTTTTGCACCCATGCCCTCATTTAACTTTGCAGCTTCCGCCATAACATCAGGCTCACAACCAGCAAGTTGTACAGCGGTTAGTTCATCGACTTTTGCTTTTTGCATGCTCTGGCGAGTTTGCATGATCATAGCTATGCTTGCAATCATTTCTGAGACTAGCAAACTTGCACCAAGTTTCTTTACAATACTCCTAAATTGATAGTCAGTCACTCCAGACATTGGCGCTAAAATAACTGGAGAATCAATAGTTAGATTTCCTACTTGGAGAAACACAGGCTTTCTAGTTGCTAAAAAATGTATTTTTGAAACTGTTATAAGCCATTATTATAGCATCTTGCAGAGATGAACTTGTGGCAGGTTGTGTTTCCTCTTTCTTACTATCTTCAAGACTAAGCTGCTGTAGAGTGTCGTGTAAAATTACACCTTCAGCAATGGATTCTTTCCACTCTTCATCCTTCATAAGCGCTTCTGTAAACTCTCTTCTCTTCTTTTGCAATTGTTCTGGATTAGGCTTGTACTTTGACAACTCTCTGTCAATTTCATCAAATGATTTATTCTCGTTGAACATTTGCGTAATCATATGAGCATTTTCTAAAGCAAATATTCCACAATTACAGCTATCTTCTTGCTGCTTGGTTGGTGAGCTTCTTATGTTGTCATCATTTCCTATCTCCAACGTTTCCTGCATTATGCTTACTATATAATCACCATTAATTTGCTTGCTAACTAATTTGTTTTTATCTTTTCTTGCACAATTCAATGTTTCTTGGACATCATCCTTTTTTTCCTTAAGACTAATATTATCTGGATTATTTTCTTTTTCCCGTATCAAATCTCCGATTTCATTGCCTAAAGGCTCCACACATTTCGCAGTGATCTCATTAGCAAGAATTATATTATCTTTTACTGCTCCATCAATCTTACTTGGTAATTGAGTGCCAAATGAATCACAATAGTAAGCTCTAAACTGTTTATTTGTTGGCTCATACGTAACGACTAATGTTACCCAATGATAATTACCTATATTAACAACAGCAGTAAATGTTTTCTTTAAATTTTCCTTCTCTACTTCACTTTTATACTCTTTTAACCTTTCGTTTAACGAGTTCACGTCACCAGGGATAGAGAAAAATACATCATTCGTAGAGGCTTCTGAATATCCATATTCCACTCTTGCAATATGGGCAATATCATGTTGCCGCAACAAGTAATCATACTTTTTGAGATTTGTCTGATGCATAAGAGTTTGTAGATCTTCATGAAGCTCCTTGCCACCCAAACCACTATCTCCTGAAGCATTAGAATTTCTACGACTATTGTTACTTGAGGCAGGTTCACTTCCTGGTGCAATACCACTATCTGTAGATGGAGAATAGGAATTTCTACGTACCCTCTTATCCGAATCATTTGTTTGTCTTGATATAGTATCTAGTCCACTATCCAGTGATTTACTTCTTGTGAATTTTTGCTCTTTTGGACTCTTTTCTTTCTTTACAGTTCCTTTTTCATCAACATAATCTTTTACCAAGTAAAATAAAGGTTCAATAACCATCTTGTATGTTGCTGTAAGCACTATTCCCATTAAAATCCAAACTATAGGGTTGGAGATGAGCATAGCAAGTGGTAAGGTTAAGAGGAAAGATCCTATTATCAATCCCAAACAGCCAATGGTAAATGTAGTAGCCAAATATATACAAAAAGCGTAGACAGCAAATCTTCCACTAGCCTTAAGTTTAGTGAAGTGAGTACTCTCTTTAAATGTATTGTACTTTTCTCGGATGCCCAACATGTTATATTTTATGAATACTACGTTAACTAATTCTAGCAAATTATGAAGGTAAAATCAATATTAGCATTTATATGTAAAAATATTGAGCATTAAAAGCTTTTGAAGTACAGTAATGATGTTAGTAATAGCACAACATATGCATGATATAGAACATATACGCAAAAACCCTGAAGGATTTGAAAAAGCAATAAAAAGCAGAGGGGTGAAAGAATTTACTACAGAAGAAATATTAGAGATTGACCATAAAAAAAGATCACTGACTACTAAATTGCAAGCTTTAAATAAGCAACGCAATGAGATCACGGAAGAAATAAAGAGGCTTAAAATGAACAAAAGCTCCTGTGAAAATGAGGTAGAAGTGTCAAGAAACATAACAAATGAGATAGAAGCAATCAGCTTAAAAGAGCAAACGGAGAAAGATAACTTAATGAATATCTTATCTAACTTACCAAATATCTCTGCACAAAACGTGCCAATAGGTGAAGATGAGAGCTCTAACGTAGAAATCAGAAAATATGGAGAGAGAAGAAAATTTGATTTTACACCAAAATTTCATTATGAACTCGGAGAAAGGTTAGGCTTGATGGATTTTGAACAAGCAGCAAAAATTTCTGGATCAAGGTTTACAATATTAAAAGGACAGTTAGCTAAGCTTGGACGAGCATTAATAAATTTTATGCTGGAAACACATGTTAATGAATTTGCCTATACTGAGGTGTATCACCCAGCCCTGGTGAAAAACGAGGCGATGTATAACGTTGGTCAGCTACCAAAATTTTCTGATGACTCATATTTAACTACCGATAAATTAAGATTAATTCCCACAAGTGAAGTAGTTTTAACAAATTTAGTTGCTGACAAAATAATAGAAGAAAAAGAACTGCCTATTCGTTTTACTGCATATTCAGAATGTTTTCGTAAAGAAGCTGGCAGTGCAGGACGAGATACAAGAGGTATGATAAGGCAACACCAATTTGGTAAAGTGGAGTTGGTAAGCATCACAACTGAAGACCAGTCAAAAGACGAGCTTGAACGTATGACTAGTGTTGCCGAAGAGATATTAAAAAAACTAGAATTACCGTACAGAGTAATGCTACTTTGCAGTGGCGATATGGGTTTTGCTGCACAAAAGACTTATGACATAGAGGTATGGTTACCTGAGCAAAATAAATATAGAGAAATATCAAGCTGCTCAAATTGCGGTACGTTCCAGGCAAGAAGAATGAACACTAAATACTTCTTAGAAAATGACAGAAAAACAAAAAAATACGTTCACACTTTAAACGGCTCAGCTTTAGCCATAGGAAGAACAATTGTTGCCATAATGGAGAATTATCAAAATTCCGATGGGTCAGTTACAATACCAAACGTGTTGCAAAGATACATGAGTAATGATACTGTTATAAGCAAACAATAATTTTGACATATATAGAAAAGCGAGGAAATAAAGATGAAGGTTTTGGTTATAGGTTCTGGTGGGCGTGAGCATGCTTTACTTTGGGCTCTAAAGAAGTCTCCTATCTTGACTAAGTTATATGTTACTCCTGGTCGACCGGCCATGGAGAATTTTGGAGTTCTTGTGAATATAAATATTCAAGATTCAGTGGATGTTACACAATTTTGCAAGAAAGAAAATATAGAACTAGTAATTATTGGTCCAGAGCAACCGATAATTAATGGACTTGCTGATGATTTAACTGCGGAGGGGATAAACGTTTTTGCTCCAAGTCAAGCAGCTGCAAAACTTGAGGCATCAAAGTCTTTTACGAAGGAACTATGTAAACAATATGGTATACCGACCGCCAAGTATGAACGTTTTATTGATGAAAGGTTAGCTAAAAATTTTGTCCGTAGTAATAAAATAAAATTGCCGCTTGTAATTAAAGCAAATGGAATTGCAGCAGGGAAAGGTGTCATAATATGCCACACAGAAAATGAGGCTTTTTCATCAATAGATTCAATGCTAGTGGAGAAAAATCTTGGTGAGTTAGGTGAAGAAGTAATCATAGAAGAGTTTTTAATTGGAGAGGAAGTAAGTTTTTTTGCTCTTATTGATGGGTTGAAGGTAGTAACCCTTGGGTGTGCAAAAGATTACAAGAGAGTTGGTGAAAATAATGAGGGACAAAATACTGGAGGCATGGGTTCATACTCATCACCTTCGATTATAAGTAAGGAGATGGAGAAAAAAATTATCCAAAAAATAATATATCCTACAATTCAAGCACTGACTAACATGGGAACATCCTATAAAGGAGTACTCTTTGCTGGTTTAATGATTTGCAAAGATAGTCCAAAGCTTCTTGAGTATAATGTTAGGTTTGGGGATCCGGAAATACAATCTATGTTACCTAGACTTGATCCAAATTGTGATTTGCTAAAGTTGATGTTGTCAGTTGCAGAAGGCAAGTTAAATACAAAAATGGTGGAGTTTAATCACAAAACTACAGTTTGTGTAGTCGTTGCAAGTAAAGGCTATCCTGGTGATTATCAAAAAGGAGAGGTAATTAAAGGATTAGATAAAATTGAAAACATTCCTGGAGTGCTAGTATTTCATGCTGGTACTAAGCTAGATGAAAATGGTAATTGGATTTCCGATGGCGGAAGGGTACTAAATATAGTAGGAGAAGGAAACACTCTGGAAGAAGCTAAAAGTAAAGTGTACTCAGCATTAAATTTTCTAGAATGGTCAGGTGGGTTCTTCAGGTATGATATTGGTAGTTAATTTAGCTCATGCAGAAACGAAAAAAGTCACTTTGCAAGCAGTAAACTAAAGAAAAACATCAACTAGGTTTATAATCTATCACTACCGTGTTTGCAATTTTGTCGTGAAAAGCTTGTTTATGTTCATCACCTACTACATATACTAAAACTAAGATTAGTATAGCTAAGAATAAAATGGGATTACAAAGTGATATGCGATAAATTATAAAAAGAGCTATAGTCTTTTTCATTGCTTGCATTGTAGTGATTGACTCAAATGTATCTTTGTCTTTTACACGCATGCTAAATAACAAGTGTCTTGGAGTGCCGCCAAATTTTACTAGCATGAATATATGAAATATACATGGTATCATTAAAAATAAAGAAAATACAATCGTGGTGATTACAATTATTGCACCCATGATCCCTTGTATTGCGTGTGTAAGTGAGAAACCCACCGCCATTAAACCAAATGGTATTGCGATAAATAAAATACAATCAACTATAAATGCTAGAGTACGTCTTATCATCGTTGAGTAGTTTACTTTTTTATCTATGTACTACCTATAAAGAAAAACATCAACTAGGTTTATAGTCTATCACTACTGTTTTTGCAATTTTGTCATTAAGGAACTGTTTATGCTTATCAAATGTTGCAAACAATATGATAATAATTGGTAAAATTATAAATAGACTAGAAATACTCAATATTGTATAAAAAATTATAAAATATAACAATCCAAAAGTTCCTGTTCTGATTATTGTTTGTGTTATAGTGATTTTTTCAAGTGTATTTTTGTCTTTTATATGCATACGAAGCAATAATTGTCCCGGAGTTCCGCCGAATTCTATTATCGTAAATGCATAAAATGCTAATGCCAATATTAGCTCTGTTACATTAAGAATTGTTGCGTTGTCTGAAATTATTTTAACCGCATTGGGTGTTAAAGTACCTAAGGTACATCCAATGTTAAATCCAATAAAATACTTTATCGCCGTTAATAAAATATGATCAAACGCAAATGCAAAAATGCGTCTCGTAACTCTTGCATAGCTTATTTTAGTATCCATACAACCCCAACCGCATTACTAACTGACATAAGAACATGTTATTAAATAACTGTAAATACGTCAACTTGTACAGTACTAGCTGCTTGTGCCACTATATTATTTGAATTAACATTAAATCATTTACAGTTAAGGAAGTTATGTCAACACCAATCACAGTTGCGTATGGCGATGGTATCGGCCCAGAAATTATGGAAGCGGTGCTGTCGATATTGCGTGAAGCAGAAGCGAAGATCTCAATAGATATTATTGAAATAGGGGAGCGTGTTTATAGTAAGGAATGGTCTCATGGAATTTCTCCGAGTGGTTGGGAATCTATCGAAAGGACAAAGATATTACTCAAATCTCCAACAACAACTCCGCAAGGTAAAGGCCACAAAAGCTTGAACGTTGCACTCAGAAAAAATCTAGGGTTGTATGCAAATATCAGACCATGCATTTCATATCATCCTGTCATAGAGAATAAATTTGATAAGTTTGATATTGTAGTAATACGTGAAAATGAAGAGGACGTTTACACCGGAATAGAGCATAGGCTCACTGGTGACTCGTACCAATGCACTAAAATTATTACTAGATCTGGCTCAGAAAAAATATGCAGGTACGCTTTTGAATATGCGAAAAAACACAACAGAAAGAAAGTAACTTGCCTGACTAAAGACAACATAATGAAAATGACTGACGGCGCTTTTCATGCAGCGTTTGATCGTATTGCAAAAGAATATCCGGATATAAAGGCGGAACATTATATAGTTGATATTGGAATGGCAAAAGTTGCTACAGAGCCTGAGAATTTCGATGTTATAGTAACTGAGAATCTATATGGGGATATATTATCAGATATAGTGGCACAAACCTCTGGATCTGTAGGACTCGCTGGAAGTAGCAATATAGGTAATGAATATGCAATGTTCGAAGCAGTGCATGGTTCTGCTCCTGATATTGCAGGAAAAAATATAGCTAATCCTTCTGGTCTTTTAAATGCTGCAGTGCATATGCTAATTTACATAGGTAAAGCTGCTACTGCAAAACTAATTTATGATGCGTGGCTGAAGACTTTGGAGGATGGAATACATACTGCTGATTTATATAAAGAGAAAAAAAGTAAACAGAAAGTTGGTACAAAAGAATTTGCAGAGGCTGTTATAGATAATCTAGGGAAAAAACCCACAACGTTATCTGAGCTTATAATTAGCAGTGATTCGGATAGTAAAATAAATAAAGTACAATACAATTACGAACAAGATTACAAAGTTAAAAAGCTAGTGGGTAGTGATATAACGCTTGCCTGGGACAAATCCAACAATTTTGATCAAATAGTTAGGTTATTTGAATCGAGTAATCTGAAAATGATAGCAATATACTCAAAAGGACTTGCAATTTGGCCAGGAGGCTCAAAGTCTTCAAGTGAACAAATAACCTGCAGGTTCATTGCAAATAATGAAATTACAAATAGTGATGTGAATAACTTGCTAGTCAAATTTGAGGAACATAATTTTGATGTAGTGAGAATGGACAAATTGTATTTATACGATGGGAAAGAGGGTTTTTTCTCTTAATGAGAGTTAAACATGTTTATGCCTGTGTAAAATACAAAATGTAGTATGCTAATAGCATGGTATATTTATGTGAGGCACAGTAATGAATCAACATTTTAAGTTAACTAATCAGGAGTTTTATGATAACGCTGACCTGTTTAAAGTATTAGAAATAAAAGCTGAGCAAGTTGTAGACAAGAATTATGAAGAGCTTAGCGCAACTTTGAAGAAGCAGCATAAGAAGTTAATTCTTGTAAATCATCCTGACAAAGGTGGAGACAAAGATAGATTTGATCGAATTTATAAAGCTTATCAAGAGCTAAAAAAATATATTGAGCCTTTAGAATTAGGAAATCCTTGTGTTAAAGTTAGCGTTGATGCTGAAAGTGATGGCCGTTTAACGGCAAGAGAGTTTCACTATAGGAAGAAGCTATTTAGTACACTAGGGATTGGTGAAGAAGCTATAGGTGGGGATTACGAAAAATTGAATTCTATATTGCAAAAAAAAACTTTATGAGGGTTGTGCTAATGATGATACTGAGCAATTACGCTCTTATATTTCTCCTCTAGGGAACAAAAAGGATCTAGTAGATGAGGATAAAAAACAATTAGCATTGAAATTTATAGAGTATAAAAATTTTCTACTGCTTGTCCCAAAAATAAGTTTTCTGCCTTTAAGGCTATTAACCACAGTTACTGTAGGTTGCTATTTTTCATGGTGGATCATAGCATTTAATATCATTTGTAATAAAGTCATTGGTTCATTAGTAAATTATTATATGGAGAAGTATAAAAACTCAGAAATTTCCACTGATGAATTCACAAGTAAAATGAGCTATATCGAACTAAGCAGTAAACTTCTTATCAACTATCCTTTAGCTGCTTTTTATGTTTATTTAGTTACAACAAATTTCATTGCTAATGGATTAACTGTTGGTGGAGCTATACTTGGTCCACTATTGTTATTGGCAGTATTAATTGAAGCGTTAGCTCTTATTTTCTCAAAAGGCTGTGAAATATATGCCGACAAGCACACAAAAGATTTACTAGAAGAGGATCAAAAAGATAGAGTGCAAAAGGAAACTGATCTGTTAGGACGGTATGATCCACGAAAACTGTTAATGCCAATTATCATGCCTCTTGTTAGAAAGTGTTTTGCAGAAGTGGCAAGTGAATTTGCTGAGAGGAATTTTGATGAAGTGAACACTAATGTGTCTGATGTCAACACTGAGCAGCAATTTAAACCTCAAGAAACTGGATTTACACAACAAACAGTGTAGTATAAGCTTTTAGCTCTATGCATGGACTCAAAAAAAGTAGAACTGATATTTGAAAAATTCAAGCAATCAAATCCTACACCAAAAATAGAGCTAAATTATACCAATCATTTTACGTTATTAGTTGCAATAGTTCTGTCAGCGCGGACGACCGATATAAGTGTTAATAAAATTACAAAGGAGCTATTTAGTATCGCTGATACGCCAGAAAAGATGTTGAATCTTGGGCAAAGTGAGCTGAGAAAATGCATAAGCAGTATTGGTTTATATAATTCCAAAGCAAAAAATATAATCGGGCTCAGTAAAATATTGATTGAGCGGTACAATAGCAAAGTGCCTACTAATTTCGATGATTTGGTATCTTTACCAGGGGTTGGGAGAAAGAGCGCTAATGTGTTCTTAAATTCAGGGCTTGGTATTCCAACATTGGCAATTGATACTCATGTTTTTAGAGTAAGCAATAGAGCTGGGCTTGTGAAAGAAAAAGATGTATTTAAAACAGAACAATCTCTTTTGAATGTTGTTCCAAAAAAATACCTACTTTATGCTCATCATTGGCTAGTTTTACACGGTAGATACATTTGCAAGGCACAAAAACCTTTGTGTGAAGCGTGCACAATTCATGATTTATGTGAGTTTGAATGCAAGAGGTATAAAGTCTAGCACACTACTCCGATATTCCTTCCTTTTATCATTCAAGTTGGTTCCTTTATGATGACAGTTCCCAGATATTGGTTCTTTTTTTTCTAGATTCCAGTGTCAGCTACTTGAGTGACATGGTGGAATATCATCAGGGTACTCTCCTTCTTGTCATCCCAGTTCTTGACACTGGGATCCATCCTTTCTTACCAACAAAAACTTACCATAAGATGGCCTCTTTTGTGCTCAAAAATTTCTGAATTCCAGTGTCACGCATTGGGATGACGCCTAAGGGGCTACTCGCATGACACCCTCTTTTTAGCCCAAATCAAAATGTTCGTACAGCTGTGAGCCACGCGCTGCTCTTTTAGTTACAAATATTAAGACATTAACTAATTTAAAAAAGACAAAAGAATCCCCGTATAGCGAGTTTTAATAATGTAAATTGATAATGTGCTAACAAGCGCGATTTGGCTGAATGTAGAAAAAATAAAAAGACATGCAGCCGCTATAATTTTATGTAATTTGCCAATAAACATCTTAGTTTTTTACTGAATTTTGTCATTGAATCTGCGTAGATCAAAAACAAGAATAAATACTCCTATTGTAAGAGTAAGGGAGTTGGCAAAATCTGTCAAGGAATTTTCTGTTGGCTAAGGTTGTGACAATAAAGTTAAGCGCTGCCAAAAACTATGGAAGAAGTCATTATAATTTGTATTATATCTTTATAAAATGGTTCGCATAAGTTATCTAGAAGTGCAACTAAACAAATACAAAAATCAAAGTGTTGCGGTTTTCGGCCTTGGTAAAACTGGTTTTTCCGTCATTAATGCCCTAACAAAAAGCAGTGCAAAAATATATGCATGGGATGATAATAAAGAGCAAATAGCAAATGCAAAAAAGATATATAAAGAGTGTAACTTTACTCATCCCAATGAGTATAATTGGCATGAGATAAGCACACTAATTTTGAGCCCTGGAGTGCCAACAGAGCCACATTGGATAGTAAAACTTGCAAGAAACTTTAACTGCAAGATAAAATCAGACATTGAGCTATTTCTTGAAACTAAAACTACAAGCCAGAAGGTTGTAGGCATCACTGGAACAAATGGCAAATCAACCACCACGTCATTAATAGGGCACATATTAAAATCCACAGGCAAAAAAGTAGCTATTGGCGGAAATTTAGGTGTGCCTATTTTGGATCTAGAAAGAGACGCAGAAATTTATGTAATTGAATTCTCCTCTTTTCAATTGGAGCTAATAAATAAAATTAATGTAGACATTTCTGTATTGCTCAACATCACACCAGACCACATAGATAGACATAGAAGTATGAATAACTACATAGCAACTAAATTAAAATTGATAAATGGTAGCAAGATTGCCGTGATAGGATGTGATAACAAAATTACCGCTGATGTATTCAATAAATTCACTGGGAACAAAATTCCAATTTCAGTAACATATTCCCTGGTTTCATCCCAGCGCGTGACCAGAAAAGAAAAACCATTGCCAACTACTCAGATGACAGAGGGTAGTGCAAGAGATCTAATATCATTGGCAGATAACAATTTGCTTGATTATAGTGAACAGATTACTGGTATAGATCGAAATTATCTGGATCCCAGTGTCAGCTACTTGGATGACAAAAGGAGTGCTGAGATCCAGGATATCTCGCTAAAACTAGAGAATCACAACTTATCAATTAGTGATATGAAAGTAAACCTAGTATCCAATGTAGAAAATATAGTAGCTGCACACGCTGTGTGCAAGTTACTTGGAGTAGATAGAAGCACTATTGTCAATGAAATCAAATCCTTTCCAGTGCTAAGACACAGAAATGAATTTCTTGGCAAAATACATAATGTACTTTTTATCAACGATAGCAAAGCAACCAATGCAGAATCGACCGAAAAGGCAATTTTATCTTATAAAAACATATATTGGATTGTTGGCGGAAAAATCAAAAAAGGCGGAATAGAATCATTAAGCAAGCATTTCACCAAGATTAGAAAAGCTTTTCTTATTGGAGAATCAACTGAAGTTTTTGCAAACATTATGGAGAACAAAATAGATTATATGAAGTGCTATAATCTAGAAAACGCATTTAAACTGGCTTTTGAAGAGGCCATAAATAGCAAAGAAGAAGTAGCGATATTACTTTCTCCTGCATGTTCTTCTTTTGATCAGTGGAAAAATTTTGAAGAGCGCGGTGAAGCATTTTGCAGAATGTTTGAAAATCTCAGGTACAATTACATGTAGTGTTTAGTATAATGTTGTATGGAGCAAAAGTTAATAGTAGATGAACTGATTAAGGTTATCCCATTTGAAGGAATAAGTGATGCAACCTTATTAAAAGTATGCACGAACCTTAACTTAGCCAATAGTTTTTGTAAATTTCAAAATGGAATATATAGTGCTTTGGAGTACATAGCAGAAAACTTAAATAGCTCAATGGAAGCTGAACTAAGAAATTCCAATTTAGAAGATATGAAAGTGCGAGAGCGGGTAAAGTTAGCTATTCAAATACGCCTTTCAAACTACGCTAAGTTACCAAATTACAGAGAGTGTTTAAAAAATGTTTTATCATTCTCCATATTACCCCAAAATAAATACTTTTCTAGTAAACTCTTGTACAAAACTGTGAGCACAATTTGGTACGGTATTTACGATCAATCAACAGATTTTAATTATTATACAAAAAGGGCAATATTAGCTGGAGTGTACTTAAGCACGATACTTTTTTTTATCAATGATTACTCAGAAGATTTTGTGGATACTCTCTCATTTCTTGACAGGCGTATCAACAATGTCATGACGTTTCAAAAATTCAAAACTCGCTTAAAAGGAATCATAAGAAACTTCTTACAAGCTTTCCATCACACTGGTTATTTATATTCTAAGATTATCTTATTTTTTTAATCTTTATGTTAAAATATTTAATGTTTATTAAAAAGGAAATGAAAGTTATTTTTAATACCATTGGTAATACCAAGCCAGAAAAAAATGCAAAACACATAATAAACTTTTTTGGAATGTTTGGGTGTATTAAGGTCAATACATTCAACAAAGATGGACCTAAGAAACAAGAAAGCAAGGTAGTTAAGCATTATTTTGACTATCCTTATTTCTCTAGAATCGTTAATCCAGAATTCTTTCAAAAGGAATTGAATGATGAAGAAAGAAAATTCAATAGAAGGATAGTATCACCATGGTTATGTTCTGCTATATTGTACACTTCTTATATTGTGTCGTTATACTTGGCACATCAGAATCAAAAATCAAAAAAGGTGCTCACAATATTAGCTTTTACGTCAACAGTGCTATTAATTTTAGCTACCGCATGTTTTGTTGTACTTTGCTTATGGGTGTTTTTTAATTTTATTAAGGAGAGGTTTGTTGTACATAAAATCAAAAGCTTATTGGAAAATGAAGCCAGCCCTGAGTGGATAAAACTTATACGTGAAAATCTAATAATAAATGCAGAAGGTTATGATCAAAAGTCAGAAAAGGGCAAAGAAATAGAGGATATTATAGAGTTCCTTTTAGAAAGAAAGAAGATTGTAGCATTATATAAGTTTCTAACAAACGGTGAAAAATTAGTTCAGGCCGGAATGGCAATGGTAAACATGTTGCTTGTAAATGGCGTGGATCCAAATGACATAGTTTTAGATACTAACTCCCTTGGAGGAGGAATTGCAGCATAAGTTTTAAAAAGATTTGAAGATCATGGTATTCATTTAACACTAATTCACAGCAATTCTTATAGTTCACTTAAGGATGCAGTCAGAGATTCTCTTCATAGTTTAGTTAAATGGCTTCCATTAATGCTCTTGAATCGTTGGTTCGGGCGCTGTGGATTAGATTTTAATCCACAAAAAGTTGTAGAGAATACAAAATGCCCTGTCTTAATTGCTGGCAGAAAAGGCGATACGGTGATTCCACATGAAATACAGCTTGTTGGTAAACTTGAAGATCAATCCACCAAAAAAAGGCTAATAAGAAATATAGTGTTTGAACATGATCCTGCAATGCCTTGCGAGAATAAGAATATTCATACTGATCACAAAGAACATTTAGTTTGCCGTAAAGATAACGATAATGCAACAAGACATGAAGAAGAGGAGGAGCAGTTTATTGAAGAAGCACATGAATATTTGTTGAAAGGTGAATTTAATAAAAATTTTAACCTAGGAGACTACCGTAAAAGTAGTATCTCCAGAAATTTGATGAAAATAGAACTGAAACTCGTCAATGAAAAGCCTATACAAGTTTAAGTTGATAGAGAAAGAAAAATTATTTTTGCAATACCGTAGGTACGCTCCAAAATTACACTGAAGTTTTTATTGCACTCAAAATTTTCGTTCTTCCTAATCTCTAGAATTATTAATGCATCATCATTTAACCAGCCTGAGTGAGCTAGCCTGTCTAAAGTTGAGTTAACTAGATTACTATTATAAGGTGGGTCCATAAAAACTATATCGCACTTTGAAATAGGTCTTGGTAATCCGTTAGTATTGCAATAAATTAGCGTGATATCGTTCGTAATTCCAAAATCTTCTGCTGTTTTTTTAGGCAGTTGCAAATTGTAATAATCTGAATCTACCATGAATGCATGTTTAGCACCTCGAGAAAGTGCTTCAAATGAAAAAGAGCCACTTCCGCAGAATAAATCAAGTACATTTAGGTTATAAATAGGTTTTCTTGAAGAAAGTATACTAAATATTGCTTCTCGGACAATACTCATAGTGGGCCGTGCAGCTAAATTCTTGCCTGTAGTTATTTTTCTTCCACTATATTTACCCGCAATAACACGTAACATATAAAACAAGTTCGAAGTTAACTAATTATTTATAATACACATTTAATGTCAACATAGCTTCAGCAGTCTAATAGAAAGAAGGTTGCTTGTGGAGGAACGCAAGATCAATCGCTTTTCTTTGATTTATTTTCTATACTGATTGCACGACCAATCTCGTCTTGTAAATCATCATGGTTGTTTTTTTCATCATGACCCATCCCTTCAATTCTACTTTCTAACTCTAACTTAATTAAAGTATTGATTTTCTCTATACTATCGAGGAAATTGTGACACTCTTCATCACTATATTCCTCACCAGATGCTTTTTTTTCTATAAATAGACTTTTGAACCCTATTAGATCAGAACTCTGATCGGAATTCAACACAATATTTCTCTCTATAAAACTAAGATCTGATAGTAACAAACTAACCTCTAATAGATCTTCACTTTCAATGTTTGCAAGATTATCAAGATCGTCTAAAATAGAGAACATCTTAAGCTCCTTCTGTGCAATTTCTTTGTCTTCTTTGTCAAATTCTGACGATAGCCCTTTATCATCTATAAGTCTCTCATTCAGAGCTTTATTTAGCTTTGAAAGACTAACATCACCTTGCTTAGTGCTATCTAGTAACAAATCTACCCTCGCTCTGCGCGCATTTAAAACATCATTGTAATCGTTTAACTTGATATTACCATCTTCGTCTTGCTGAAGACCATAATAACTTAGTCCTTTAAAATTAAGATTCCTCGTCATTATCACCTCTGCTATCAGCTCTTTCACTACCCTCACGTTCTCTGTCTTCTCCAAAAAGTGATGAGGTATCATAACTTTTGTCTTCCTGATCTCTTTCTTCTTTTTTTCTAGCTCTTTCGGCACGTCTTTCTATAGCTTCTGTAGTGTTTTTAAATTTTCTGGTTCCGTGCCTAACTCTCGTTCTACCTTATTTGATTGATCAGGATTGTCTTTTTCTGGTTCTCTCTTACGGCCGATAGTGTAATCATGAAGCTTCTCAAGAAATTCCCGTCTATATGTTTTTGCTCTATAGAGTAGATTATGCTGGTAACCATCCTTTTCTCCTGTAGCAGGGTTAATTCCTATAGAGTCGAGACCATGTTCCCAAGTAAACTTCATAGCATCTTCTATTGTATAGCCCAAATGTGATCCTACATATCCTTTATAATATTCTAAATATTTATCAATTCTTCTATGTGCAATATCTTCTTTATCAATTCCAAACGCCCTGTAGATTTTTTCCTCAAGCTTATCAACATCATTTTTAGGTGATGTTGCAAATTTTGTTGCTTCAATAGTAGCACCTACAAGCTTACGTGGCACATTAATATCATATTTCAGCACACCCCCAACTCCTGGTATTCTACCTAGAAAATTAGCTGTACCTCCAGCTAATCTGTCTGGTATATGAGTAGCCCAATCACCTAAAGACTCTAACTTTCCGCCAGCAAAGTTCTGCCACTGCTGCTTTAATCCCTCTGTGACACCAGTTAGAGGTGATGCTTGATACATACTAGATATATTGTAAACACCAAACCCACCACCGGCAATGCTTGAGCCCATCTGTTGTACAAACTCCTTCAAAGAAAACATCAAAAACGAAAGCAAGAACAATACAAAGATCTCTCCTGCGTTGATTAAATAACCTCTCTGTATGTCTTGCACCCTTTGGTAATCACTATTTTCTTGATAATCTTTATTTAAGTCAGAGAAATTCTCTAATTTACAGCTTTTATCACTTTTAATCACCTTTTCCACTAAAGACCTTATTTCGCTTTTTAAATTCGATCGAATGATACCTTTCCTGTAATCATGTATCATTTCCAGATAATTGATGCATTTCTTATCTACTGACCTGCAGTAAAATCTCCTTATTTTACTGTCTATATCTATTTTTCTATCTATACTATTGATCAACAATAAGATATCAGCCTTTTCTGACGCATGGGATAAACTATTTGTTAAACGCACTAAATCTTTCGCACTACAGCTATTATCTACTACCATATCACTCTCTGCTATATAATGGTCTGCTGGATTATTTTTAGTGCCAGGAATTGGATTGAAGAAAGGGTAATCTATATAACGAAAACCTTTTTCAATGTAATCAGGTGGAAGAGGAATATACCCAGCGCCACCAGTAAACTTTATTGTACCACCTTCTCTGCTTATCTTTTCTATGCCTTCTATGCTTTTATCTATGTTAAGTGGAGAAGCTTCTCCGATAGTGTAAGGTACAAAAATTTGCCCTGGAGTCCAGCTAAAGTATTCTTTATCAATTATACAAAAACCACCAAATACCCATTTTGGAGCACATAACTTTATTTCAAGCCATTTATTATAGCACACAGTAAAGCCTAACTGTTTATAAAAGGTATTCATTATCATCGCAGCAAGTAATGACAGCAGGGTAAATATCATAATTGATTGCAAACAGAAACTAATACAGAATTTTATCCAACCCTCAAATAGACTTTTCAGTGGTGAAAATAAAATAGAGATTAGGAATAGCGGCATTATAGCTACAAGAAAAGCTATACCCATAAAACCAGAAAGGAATATTATGTAAGCATACATACACAGCAGGAAATATAAGACAATCCCTATAAAAATTGCCGGTATCATAAGGAGACTTGCCCACATTTGATAATGTAAAAATGCTGCAAACTTTTTCCAAACAGAGTAAGCAAAAAACTTATTAAACATATCCTCCATGAAGCTAAACAATTTAGCTTCATTTCCTTGAGCAACGTTTGAATTACCTCCGGTGTTCATGTTGGGAGCAAAATTAGTAATTATGCTTATCAATTGTTCAAGACCTTTAACAAATAAAACAAGAAAATGATCATAGAAAAATCTAAAACTTCCAGGAGATATAAGCACTATTACTAGAGTGATTTTCATCATTCTGATGAGCATATCATGCTTAGTTTCTCTTATCATTCCAAAAAGATAAAGAAGCGATGAAATCACTATAAATAGAACAAGCAAGGAAAGAACAAAATTGTGAAAGCTCGTACTTTTTTCAGATATATTTTGAAACATCGCTTGTGCAGCTGCAGGATCATTGCTATCAAAATGCTTTTTACAATTTTCGTTAATCAATAATACACATTTTAGATAGTTATAAACGTAATCAAAAAATCCAAAGTTACTTGGTTTCTGCACTCCGCTCAAAAATTCAAAAGAGTAGCCACCTGCATTATCTAGATAATATCTATCTAATATCTTTACATATATTTTCCATCCTTTTTCTAACCTCACCGTATTACAATTCCTGTCCTGTAATGTGGTGTTATTTCTGTCTAAAGTAAAAAGCCCACTTCCATCTTCCGCTACGGAATTGTAACCTAGATGTACAGTAGGATATTGAGGATCGCGCATTAACTTTAGATTTTCGTTAGGATCATCTTTCCCCGTTTTAAACAAAAGATAAGCACCATGGCCGTTAGTAAACCAACATGGAGCACCACGTGATACTGTATTTGCGCTATCATCTTCATTAATGCATTTGCAATTTACAGTGCAACTTGCATTAGGCTTACTTGAAAATTTTTGTATGCTAGGTTTATAATCATTACAAACCAAGTGAAAGTCAGGCAGACTGTTGTCACCTTCCCCTCTTTCAAATTTGGTTGCATATTTTAACTGCTCCAAACTTTCCAAACTATAACTATTTTGAGATTCCTTCTTATTACTATTGCTCCAAGATGTCCATGCACCATTTACTCGTACTACTAAACTATCTCCATTGGTTTCAAATCCAGTATCTTTCCACTTCACCACTTGATTAGAGTGAAAACCATAATTAATTTCGCCAGTATTAGGATCAATAATTTCTCTATCTTCTGGAACAAAAGCATCATGATCTCTTGAAAAATGAGCACCAATTGAAATGGGTTCAGGACCAAAATAATCAGCAGATATACATCTTGGAAAAGGCATATCATTCTTACTACAACCTGTAACCAGAACACAGATTACCAAAGTTAATAATCTAAACCAACATTTGCCTAAGCGTGATTGCATACCTAAACTTTTTCCAATACAGAATAAATTTCTAAAACCTTACTTCAAATATCTTTTTAATTAGTTACTCCATATATCTCATCAATCTTCCTTGACTTGTCCTTTTGTTTTATCAGAATCCTTTTGCTTATCTGGCTGGCTTAGTGTTTCAGATTTGCTCATTTCTCTGCCAGTACTCGCTTTCCCATCTGCTTGCTTTGGTGTATCAGGCAATTTAGCTTCAATTTTGCTACGATCTTTACTCATTCCCTGCTTGATGTTATGTATCATATTTTGGGTTCTATCATCAAGGCCAACAGTTGACAGCATAGCTTGTGATGCGCTCCTAGAAATATGACTAACACTTTGAGCAACTCCATAACCAGAGCTGAACAACGCCTGCGCCATAGTTTCTGATATAGAAACAAAAGCTTCCATTGCACTAGCAATGATGAGATATATAAATGCCTGGATTAGATCTATAGGTAATGCTGCAAAGTGCCCACCAGCCCTTTCTCCAGTACTGAACGCAACATCAACACTAGTACCAGGACTATACCCAAGAGGTAATATTGATTTCATAAGACACAGATCATACGATAAAAAATTTACACTAATTAAGCATTGATAGCATGCAGAAAAATTTGTGAGGTTGTATAGAACTGAATACATTAACTGGTTTAAAAGAGACAAGGATGAAAATAAAATGACTGGTTGCAATGAAACATGAGCCAGTGTTTTTATCCAATTATCAAATAATGTTTTAGTTTGTTGAAATAGAATAAATACGATAAATAGAGGTGCTAATGACAATAAAAATGCCACTAAAACAGTAGATATTACATACTTAAACGTAGCACTAATAATGCATCTTAAAAACACAAAAGTAGCATAAAGTATTGCCAAAAATGCAATAAAGCCAAAAGGTCCTGATAGCATTAAAGACAAAAATTTCAGCCATGTTTCTCCTGTAAATAATACTCCCGCTGTTAAATCTAAGAATGCAAATTTTTTACCTCCTTCTCCTATATAGCCAGAAAAACTATCAACTAAATAAATGCTACCATCAACAAAAAGCCCAGACAAAGTTGCACCAAAGAATTCCCAACTTCTATCACTAAAAGCAAAAGCTATAAATGCTATTTTGAATATTCTTATAATAAAATCGAATTTACTTAATTGTATTGTTCCAAGCATATAGCAAACAACAGTAAATATAACGTATAGAATAAGCAAAGCTCTTACTCCTTGTAGAAGTCCTCTTGCATATCCTTTGTATAAATCTTCAACACTACCTACAATTCCTGTTTCGCATTTTTTTCCTACTATCTCAGTACATGAGGAGCATTTTTCTCTTGCTGTTGTATCACATGAGGGGCATTCTCTTCCTGTTGCAATACAAAAGATATTTCTTATAGTTGATGAAATAAAATCGTTTATTTTTCTTTTTAAAAATAAATTTACTGTGTATTTGTTATCTTCATAATATTTGCCGTTTTTATCCGTAATATCATCTTTCTCCACATTACTTACATCGATACCGAAATATATCTTTTTAGATTCTCCATCCTGAAGGTGTTTTCCTTCTATTACATCTAATATCTTATACTCATCTTTTGCTGTTCTTACTCCTACTACTTTAAAATTATCAGTTCCTACACCATGCAAATCTTTAGGTAGATCATCACCCAAATACACATACAGTTTTTCGCCATTAATATATTCACATGATCTAGTCACTTCAACATGATACCCTCCCCTGTTAGCACCATAGTAACCATAATCCGCAATAGCAAGCATCAGACTATTTTCATAATTTATACTGTCATTAACTGTATAGTCATGATTTAATCTCAGAGAGTAATCTTCAAATTTATAATTAATCTGTGAACATACATTATCTCCTTCCGCACCTTTCTCATTTGGAAAACATTGAATACCTTTAGCAGTATCCTGATCATCAAGATCGCCAATTTTTGCAACAAGAGCTTCGGCCCAGGAAATATCTTCTCTGTCCTCTTTGAAGTTTAATTTAGAATTTGACATTAAATTAATGTCAATTTGCTTAGAATATCCTTTATTTTCTTCAATCTTTTTTAATTCATCCTCAATGCCCTTAAGATGAGAATACATGTCACATTTATTTCCTTTATCATAATTATCATACCTGACAGAAGACACACAATTTCGTTTTCCTTCTGCACCTATCCCAATACCCTCTTTATTGTAACATACGTTCTGATAGTAACAATTAAGTTCATAAGAACTGTACTTGTTCAGCTCATTAAAATCACACCTTTTCCCATTACATAATTCATTCAGTCCTATTTTAGTTCGTCGTAGATCTAACAATGCACCATTCATCCATGGACTTTCATCTTTAATATAACCCTTATTAAAATGTACTTTATTATCGTATGGAGTGTAGCCGTTACCAACTAATACTCTTCTTTTCTTCATTTTTTCTTTGCTAAGCGACGGAAATTCTACTACAGTTCTTTTACCACTTTCTCCACAAAAGAACTTTCCTCCGTTTAGCATGTCTCTTATTTTAGCTCTGTCTTTTTCATCCCCTTTTTCAGTTCTATAGCAATTATCATCAAAACTGATACCTTTTCCTTGTGGATTGTCATAATCAATCGTTATCTCTCTGGGAACTAAGCTAAAGCTTAACTTATCACCAGGATTTGCTTTAATTTCAGTATCTACATAACGTCTATTGCTATAGAATTCATTATTTCCAAAGCCTATGTCCCCACATATTTCTCGTTCATCAAGACTAGCATTATCAGTTAACTTATTACTGTAATTTGGTATTAAATCATTAGCACAAAATACAGCGGGCACAAGTACTCTCTTTGGATTTTTCCCTTCTTTAAGAGGACAAAGATTTACTGACCCACCAAGAGTAAATTTGATTTTCTCATCCTTGCTAATTACTTGACCAGAATCAACCCAATGAATTTTAACTCCTTCGCCAGCTTCACAAACTGGAACGTCTATACTGAAACTAGTATTTCTGCTCTGCAACCCAGGTTCAACACAATCCATTGTGCAGCCAGTAATTACAAGACATAGTATCAATAATAATGATTTTCTGATCATCATTGATTTCCTGTGTTTGTCGGTATTTTAGGTGCTGATCTTTGAGCTGATTGTGGTATTTGAGGTCTTCGACTTGGTGTACCAGATTGCTGACCTGCTCTTCTTTGGATACTTTGTTCATCTAAACCTACTGTTCCCATTAAGCTTTGCTGATATTGCCTTCCTGGTTCGCTTGCTACATAAACACCAAACAACGAATCAGATATTGTTGAAGATGCCTCAACTAAAGCTTTCATAGCATGTCCCAAAATCACAAAAGCCATCATAGCTGTGATGTTAGGTGC
This sequence comes from Wolbachia endosymbiont of Encarsia formosa, assembly GCF_039540065.1. Taxonomy (NCBI): domain Bacteria; kingdom Pseudomonadati; phylum Pseudomonadota; class Alphaproteobacteria; order Rickettsiales; family Anaplasmataceae; genus Wolbachia; species Wolbachia endosymbiont of Encarsia formosa. The sequence continues at coordinate 223,453 of NZ_CP154278.1, forward strand.
ATGTTTGGAAGCATAACCATAAATAATACAAGGATTAAAAATCTTTAAGTTAAGATTAAGTATACATGTAGGACAGACCTCAAAATTAAAGACCGAATACACAATATAATCCATAACCTGGCTTATTAATGATATAAAAATTAAAAGCACTACCGGATGAATTGCAAATCTTGCTAAATTTTTGACCCAATTGTGAAACATCTGTCTAGTATATCCAAATAGAAGGCAAATAATAAAAAGAGGCGCCAAGGAAAGCAATAATGCAACTATTGCTATAGATGTGATAAAAGAAAATAAGGCGTTAAACATCGATAAGCTCACTGTTATCAAACCCCAAATCACCAAGCAAAACGATACAATACCCAAAGGACCGGAGAATATAAGAGATACTATTAGTAACACTGAGTGTGCTGATAAAAACCTATTGAGCGGTAAATCAAGAAATTCAAAAACATTTGATGTTGTACCTCTGAAATTTGCTATTTCTATTAACTGTTTTGGAGCATTAACAAAAATAGAAAATGCATTGTTATAAAAAAAACTCCAACTGTTATCGTTCAGCAATTGGGTAATAACTCCTATCTTTACACATATAATTAAAAATTCATATATAGAAGCATGAGATAATCCAAAAAAGTAATAAAGGGTGTATAAAACTATATATAATACTAATAACGACACTATTGTAGATCTGATGGTATTTGTTCTATTTGATGCTACAAAACTTTGATAAAGAGACTTCACAGGGCTAGTATCAGAGTGAATCGCGTTAGTGTCTTTGTAGCTAGAACCGAAAAATGCAGTTTTTACTTTTTCATCAAAAAAATTATATATCGCACTAAAAGTTCTTACTGGTGGCTCTTTAGTTGTAAGGTTAATGCTAAACTGACCCTCATTTTTCTTATAATCACAGCCATGATCTCTTATTCCGTAATATATAGTGCCACTCTTGTCCTTTAGCTTTTCTTTTAAGCCTTCCATATATTGAGTATTATAAACTTTGCTAATGTCTACAGGTATATCTCCCTGAGTTTCATCGGGCTCACGCTCAGGAAATTTGTCAGAAACGCTTATATATAAGCTTTTTTCTAAATTAGGGATTCTTGTTACTCTTATGTTGAAACCACCCTTGCCCTTACCATCACCTAAACTAAAAGTTAACTCTGGTTTTGGATGGTTACGATCTATCTTATGATCACAGTTAATACATATACCGCCTCCTGGAATGTGTTCAAATTCCTCATTATCCATGTGAACACGTAATAGTGTAATGTAAGTTTTTACCCGTTTTTCCTTTAATACGTTATCAATAATTTCAGCAATAACAGATTCACCTCTAGAATTTAAAGTATTGAATATCTCACCTTCTATACTATTGTATTCAATATATACGCAACCTTTTTCTCCGCTGCCGAAAGAAAATTTACATATACGTCCACAGAGTAAATTTAAAATGCGCGTATCTATCTTACTTGCACTGCTCTCTGAAAGCTTGCTACAGTCTACATTTTCCCCTTGCTGTTTTATAGAGTCGATGACATTTCTAATTTCCTCTCTTTCACTTTGATCTAATTCTGAAGACCAGTACTCTTTTCCATTTAACCATTGTGCATTGCCTATTTCATATTTATTAGGACATATTTCACCTTGACACTTCTCTTGATTTAAAACATGTGAAAAATACTCCTTTTCCCCTTCACCGCAATTTTCGTCAATTTTTTTGCAGGTGACCATGCCATTATTGTTTTTACACATTTTACTTCCAACAACACTAAAGCTTATCGCATCGCCAGCTTTAAGAGCAAACGGTAATGTAACGTTTCTTACTCCAGGTTCAATTGCAAAATCTTTATATTGCGAACAAAAATTAACCTTATTAGGTACTATATTAATCTCTGTTACTTTTATTTTATCCGAAATATAGACTCCAGAATCAACCCATTTCTGCTCTGTTGACACTACATCCAATTTCTCACGCAAGCCTGATGAATCTTCTGGCTTAATACACCCGCACCCAGATAATAAAAAGAGTATCACAAAACTTATGCATAGCTTAACCAAATTTTGGTTGCTCAAATGTTCAAACATCTGTTACTCACCTGCTCTCACTCTCCACCTGATTTTATAGATTCACTAGAGTAAGATCCCGATCCCTTATTATCATCTCCACCTCCTCCAATATCCCCTCTTGCCTTATTTACAGCCGCAGCAGCAACTTGACCAGCACCTCCAGCAGCAGCTTTGGCAGCAGATAAAGCTTTATTCACCATTTGTGCAGGAGTGCTACCTGAACCAAGTGCTGCTCTGTGATTACCAGCAAGCTCAGCAGCCATGCCGGGAAGAACGTTTAAAAAGTGGTAAAAGAGGAATAATACTAAACACAATTTTAATAATTCTCCGATTAGAGAGCTGCCAAACTCCATGTATGTAAAGTCGAATAGACCAAGTATGCTGCTCTTTTTAAAGCTATAATTTTGCATCATACATGCGAGAGTAGTTTCATTTTTATCACATTCCCTATCTTTCAACTTAAACCACTGTTTTTTCTTACTATATGAGATTTCTGCTTGTTTCTTTTCATATGACTTGTCTGGTTGTTCATTTTTATATGACTCGTCCAGTTTAAAATTTAAATTTTTAAAATAGATTTTATCACATGCTATGAACATAAAGGATAAAAACGCAAAAAGGATAACTGGGTATAAACTGTAGGTAATTAACTCTTTTAGCCAACCATCAAAATATCCCTTAGTATGTTGAAACAAAACCATAGGAATGAATAAAGGAGATAAGATGATAATTACACTAAGCGCAACTAAAGATAAGATAAATACATAGCACATCCACAAAATAACCATCATCATCAAAATGGCCATAAATATACAGACAAGAGCTACTAAGATCTGTCCACCAGCGAAAATAATACCAATCACCGAACCTGCAACTAACAAGATAGGAGCAGCGCCAAGCAAAACCGCTAACGTTGCAACACCTCCAGTACCAATTTTGCCACCAATTCCATCTAAAGGGGCACCTAAATAAAATAAAATTCTGCAATCAAGCCTATCCCAAGGTGCAAGATAACTGTAGGATAACCTCTTTCCTGCGCGATCGTATTCATAATCTGTACCTGACTCATAATTACATATATTTTTACTTTCAGATGACGCTTTAAGCACTATCTCTGACAAACCATTTGAAAGCTTTGTTAATTCCCCGTAATAATGAGACATGGTGCTGCCTGTCGTAAAGTAAATCACTAAAGCGAATTTAATAATCAACATGTACATTTCTTGTGGACTACGCACTCCACCAGACATGGCTTTTATAGAGAACAGTATTAAAGCCAAAACTAGGACAGCAGTTACGGTGTTTTTTAGCTTTTTCTGTGCCACAGACAAGAAACTGCCTTTATTATTCCCATTCTTGTCTTTCAGTAGCTCACCACTTGAATCGATACCTGCAACTAAATTATCTAACGACTCCTTAATACATTGCACTATCATAGAAGTTATGGGAATAGGAGATAATGACTTACTTCCCGCTTGATTGTAGCAAGCTTCAGAGACATACGAGCTAAAACAGCTTTTATTGTCATAACCTACAAAAATTTTTCCTTCTTTTTCTTTTCTCCTGATAAGAGTTTTATAATCGTCATCCCTGTTGATAAAACTCCTTTCTTCACCACCTGTACCATCTTTATTTTTGAATAATATCACAGATTGTTCACACATAGGAGCAATCGGATCAGGTGGTAATTCCGTGCATCCTATATCAATTCCTTGCGGCCAAGCAGTTCCAGCTGCCCTAACTTCAGCCAATTCCACACATAACCTACCCATTTTTCTCACTGACCTGAATGTCGATCCATGTATGTCCTTGCTCTGCCCAGCTTTAAGCACTTTACATTCCAGATCACCATCAACCTTCGGATTCCATGACCCATCTACATATCCAGTGTCTTTCTCTCTGACGTCAAAATCTATATGTTCAGGTTTCTCTCTGGAATCAAAGTCCTTCGTCTTAAAAAGGTTGCCAAATGTTAAAGGATTGCGATGACACACTTCTATATATTCACTATATTGCACACCATTTTTTGGCCAGTAGTAGTGTTCACTATCAGCATTCCAGTCAGTAGAATTTAAAATCTCTTTTTCTGTTTGTTTTCCGTCTTTCCCTGATTTTCCTTGTAACGCGCAAAAATACTCGCCTTCTGTTTGATAATTTTTATCTGTCAAGGCACTATAATCTGTCTTTTCGTGTTTTAATTTAAAATTTTTATATTTTCCATCTTGATCACGTGCAACTGGATGTCTAACAAAACTATGCTGACAAACAATAAGTCCCCCCACTGCCTTCCAGACTCCAACAATTGCAGCTATCATTCCAACGATAACAAGAGCAGTAAATAAACCAGCAGAAGAGACAATCAAAACAATACCAGTAAATATTGCACCAATAGCAATTGCTATCCCAGCAACTGCTGAAGCTGTTTCAAACGCCTTACAGTCAGGATTAGAAGCACGACTAAAGCTGCCAGTAGAATTAAATCTGCTAACAAATTCCGTTTTGTCAGTACCACTTACTGTATCTGCAAACACTTGATATGAGAGCAAAAAATCTATATTTAACAAAAATATCGCAACTAATAGTAATGACAGTTTAGTTTTAAACATTTTTCACCTTTTGATAAAACACAGGCAACCACATCTTTGGATCATCTCCGACTTCTTTCAGTATATCATGTAACAATAGGACACTTTCTGCACGTCCAGATAACACGTTAACCACATCATCCAAATCTTTCAGATCTATTCTAGCTACTACAGCATTAACTCCCTGCTTTACTAAAAAGAATCTAGTACTTGGATCTGTGTGTTTGATCAGTATGTACTCACGTTCAGTTAACATAAAAACATCTCGATAGACACTAGTAGCTTTCAGATTTGGCAAAAAAATTTGTGTTGCTGTCTGCTGTACAAGTGTATCACTAATAGCACTTTTACTTGCATCTTCAATACTCTGAGTAGCAAAAACTACAAAAGCATTTAACTTTCTCAGCACTTTCAACCAGTCTTTTATCTTAGGTGCAAAAACTGGATTATCTATTAACGCCCATGCTTCATCAAGAACAATAATAGATGGAGTACCATCAAGCGATATACTAATCCTATGAAACAAATAAATCAAGACCGGCCCAAGAGCAACAGGATCTTTTAGCAAGCTAGCCATTTCAAAGCCAAACACTCTTGCTTTTGAAAAATCTAGCAAATCTTCTTTATTGTCAAATATTGCAGCATGAGAGCCATCATCATGCCACATAGATATTGCTCCAGCTAGAGTATCAGGGCCCGCAAGTCCTAAAAATGGTACGAGATTTCTCAAAAATCTGTCTTCTTTTTTTAATTTAAAATTTCCCTCAATTGCATCATTAATTCTAGCAATATCTTCTGAAGTGAATTTATCGTTGTACACTAAAATTAAAGATTTTATCCATTCCATCAAAAATGTTTTATTATCAGGAGTATCATCAAGTTGTAGAGGATTAAAATTTGTCTTAGTTCTTGGTTCTATTATAGTATAGATACCACCAAGTGCTCTTAAAAAAATTTCTGCACCGCGATCTTTATCAAAAAAGAATATTCTTGGAGAAAATTTCATTGCTTGAGCACATAAAAAATTCATTAAAACAGTTTTACCAGCACCTGTTGGCCCAATTATCATAGTATGTCCAACATCCCTTATATGAAAGTTGAAGAAAAATGGAGTGCCAGATGTTGTATCAAAAACTGTAACAGCATCTCCCCAGTGGTTATCGAATTTTTTACCAGTAGGATAATTATGTTGAGATGCAAAACCGGCCAAATTAAGACTACTTATTGTACCTTTTCTTACTATATAATCGAAATTACCAGGAATTTGCGCCCAAAATGCTGGCTCTAGATTAACCCTCTCACGAACAGGATAAACACCACAATTAGAAAGCTCTGACTCAACCAATGATAAAGCATTATCTAATGATTTAGGGCTTTTTTCTATACATAAGATAGTTAAATGGTGTGCACCAAACGCAATCTTACCACTCATTGCATCATCAAGTGCATGAGAAATTTCTGCTATTTGAGAAATAGCTTTATCTGCAGATTGTATCATACGATTTTGCTGTATCTGCATTTTCGCAATTGCCATTTGCCTATTTGTAAATTGAAAAGACTGCGTGATAATAAATTCATAAGGAAGTTGTAAAAAAGAATCAAGCATTCCTGCAGAAGTATTATTTCCATATTCTTTGATACTAACTATTCCAGCATATTTACTTTCATTATGAGTCACAACCTGTATCATCTTATGGCCAAAAAATAACCTATGAACTGGTAAGTATCTTGATATTTCAGTTTTTAGTGGAAAGAGCGTGTTTGTAACAAAGCCACAATTTACAATTCTAGACAGAAACTCCATTATTTCACAAAACAGTCCGTTTGGAGTTTCTTTTACTCCAAGAACTTTAGGCGAATAATTCCTAAGGCTTGTTACTATACGATTTGTCGTTTCCTCTAAATCTTCATAGGTATCACGCATATCACTTTCCCAAGCATGTTTTGAAGTTACATGCCCAAATTTTTTCAGTAGATGTGATAAAAATTCTACTCCTTTTGTGTCTGCCCTACGAATAATCGTAATGTATAAATCATTAATAAAAGATTGCCTAGTTGCGTGTTTTTCTCTCCATTTTAGATTTACATGGTTAGCAAAAAAATTTGGTAAACTCTGGCTTGCAAATTCATCAGAAAAGATATTCTTCTTACGCCTGATGGTATGAAAGTATAAACTAAATGCTGGAGATGAAATACTTCTTAGCATCTGATTTCTGATATTATTTTGTATCGCCAAGTCTTCATCATCGGCCGTTTCAAACGCAAAGCCATTTAATTTTATAAATTTAACTAACCAATTCTGCTTTGTTATCAAGGTTGTACTATTCCAATAGCAAGAATAAGGTATAAATTCATCAGCGTGAACCTCCCTACTTAGAATAGATTTATTCTTTGATTGAATAGCTCTAAATCTCAACATTGCATAACATCAAGTAATGTCATAAGAATTGGCTCCATGATAAAACCGATTTAAACATTTGGAGCATTTTCCCAATTTTACCATAAATAACTCAATAAACAACGGTTCCTTTGCAGAAGCTATATAGCCAAGTCCATGTATCCCTGGTAACATCAGGAGAATTACTCTAAGATCATTTGTGTTAATGAAAATTAGCATGCAAATTAAAACGTTTAATATTGCAAACATATAACTCACACCAAAAAGCATCGCAGGTCTTGTAAGACCTTTAAATAATTGATCCGTTTGTATATTACCTGTGGACATACCCTTGATCTTCTAATTAATAGCTCTAACACTAATACTACATCATTAATTAAAAATCTATTGAAATGAATAGCACTTTAGGTAAGATAACCAATTTAACTCTAACGATGACAAACTGGCCATTTCAAGAAGCAGAAAAAATACTACAAGAATTCCCTAATAAAAAAGAGATAACATTTGAGACTGGATATGGGCCATCAGGTTTGCCACATATTGGTACTTTTGGGGAAGTTTTTCGTACCACAGTCATTGCAAACGCTCTAAAAAAAATAGCTCCTAGTATAAAAACCAAAATCATTGCAGTTTCCGACGATATGGATGGTTTGCGAAAAATACCAGATAATGTACCAAATCAGGAAATGCTAAGAGAGAATCTGAACAAGCCATTAACCATGATACCTGACCCATTTGGCACTCATGAGAGTTATGGTCATCACATGAATTCGTTGTTGTGTAAATTTCTTGATTTGTTTGGATTTGAATACGAATTTAGGAGTGCAACAGAGTGTTATAAATCTGCCGTTTACGATGAAAAACTTTTACTCCTGCTGAAAAATTATGATAAAGTGATGGAAGTAATGCTTCCATCATTTCGGGAAGAAAGGCAGAAGACTTACAGTCCATTCTTGCCGATATGCCCAAAAACTTCCCAAGTTTTACAAGTTCCAGTAATTGAAACAAATACAGATAAAGGAACAATCACGTATGAAGACCCAAACGGGGAAAAAATAGAAGTTCCAGTGACAAAAGGAAAATGTAAACTGCAATGGAAACCTGATTGGGGGATGAGGTGGGCTGCATTCGGAGTTCATTACGAAGCTCATGGAAAGGATTTGACTCCATCTGCTGTGCTTTCAAGTCAAATATGTAAAATACTTGGAGAAAAGCCACCGCTTTTGTTTTGCTATGAGTTATTTCTTGATAAAGAAGGAAAGAAGATATCAAAATCAAAAGGAAATGGTATTTCAATTGAGGAGTGGCTAACTTATGCACCCACAGAGAGTTTAGCGTTATACATCTTTCAGAGTCCTAAAAAAGCTAAACGTTTATATTTTGATGTGATACCAAAATCAACTGATGAATATTTAGAGTTTGCTAAGCGTTACAATGAGAGTGAAGAAAAGGATGTAAATAGCCCTGTATGGCACATCCACCAGGGTAAAGTTCCAAACGTAGAAACTTCAGGCATAAATTTTTCGTTACTTTTAAACCTGACATCAGCTTGTAATGCTGAAAATAAAGAGATTCTTTGGGGTTTTATATCAACTTATGCACCAAACGTTACACCAGAAAGAAACAAAATGCTAGATAGGCTTTCGTATTTTGCAGTTAGGTATTATCACGACTTTATCAAGCCAACAAAAGCGTATAAAGCTTCAAACGAAAAAGAGAAAGAAGCGTTACTAGATTTAAAGAACAACCTACATTCCCTGCCTATTACAGCCACTGCTGAAGAGATTCAATCTCAGGTTTTCTCCATCGGAAAAAAACATAATTACAATAACTTACGCGATTGGTTTCAGTTGCTATATGAAACGCTGCTTGGCCAAAAAACCGGTCCTAGAATGGGATCTTTTATAAAGCTTTATGGGATAGATAATACAATCTCTCTTATAGAAAGTGCTACTGAACGTACACTTTAGAGTTTACCTTCTTCCATTTGAGCTCTCTAGTTTTATTACTTGACAAACCTTCCCACTTTCCTTATTATATCAATAACAGTATTTATCCTTGTTTTTGGGCTCAACGACAAAATTCAGGTGTTTATTGGTAAATTACATAAAATTATAGCAGCTTTTTTTATTTTTTCTACATTCAGCCAAATCGCGCTTGTTAGCACATTATCAATTTACATTATTAAAACTCGCTATACGGGGATTCTTTTGTCTTTTTTTATTTAGTAAATTTCTTAATATTTGTAGCTAAAGTAATTTTAGAGAGCCAGCGCGTGACCAACCTGGTCAGTTTTCTGAATCCCAGTACTGGGATGACAAGAAGAGAGCTGACTTGAATGACACCAAATGGACACTGGGACAGAGGCTACTTTAATAATATTTCACCATGTCATTCCCGCACTTGATGCTGGAATCCAGAAGTTTTTTTGATCACAAAAGTTATGCTAAGTTTTTCTTGGTAAGAAACCAGTGTCAGCTACTTGAATGAAACTATTTTGTATGAAAATCAGTGTCAGCTACTTGAAAAGGAAGAAGGGACTTCTTCCTTCTACTTAACTACACTGTTGCGCCTAACTTTGAAGAAACTTCTAGTTGTGAATCAACTTCATTTAGCTCATTACAAGGCTTACACACTTCATACGTAATACCACCAGTAACAAGTCCTGTAAGTACGAAAGCAGCAACAGCTATACCAATTTAAAGCCAATATTGGTAATGCAACACCAGCAGCAAAATATCCACCACCAACTGCTAATGCAGCTACAACACCACAAACACTACCAATCATTATTGATTTATTAGTAGTTTTTACTATATTTTCTTCAGTTCTAGGCACACTACTTTCAGGCACTAATAAAGGCTTTTCATTGCTTTTACAACTAGATATTCTATCTCCAAGTATTGCTAGCCAATAATCAATTTTAGTTTTTTGCCCTTCATCTTGCTCTTGACTTTTTAATGTTTTTAAAATCTCCTGAAGTCTGCTACGATCATTTACTTCTACATCAGCAAAAACTTCTTCTAACATATTATTATCTGCAACTACATCTAGAATAGTTTTAACTTTTTTTTCCCGGATTATTGAAATTCATAGCATAGGCAAGCGGTGTTAGATTACACTCTGTACCATCTGGTAACTTTGTAGTTATATTTGCAGTAGTAAGAACTTCTTTTAATGCGCCTTCTTTTTTAATTTCTTTAAGAATAGGAGTAATATCCTTTTCATTTTCTATCGCATCCTTTAACGTATTATATAATTCCTTTTGCTTTTCTGTTAAATCTTCGTACCTTGACATATTAACTTTTCCTATAATAATATACTTTAATTATTATATATCTAAGTAATAAAGTCAAGGATTTAATTAATTATCATAAATATTTAAACAAGAAAAAGGGGCTTTTGTGCGAGCGTTATTAATCTTCAGTTTAATAGGATAAGATTCGTCAACGTTTCTGTAAGTATCTTCTATATAGAAGAGTTGCTACCAATAAAGCCTAAGCTGACCAAATACATTTCTGTAGATTCAGATCTACTTGACTTTGGTTTGAAGTATCTTACTGTTTTGAACATTTTTTTTAGCTCATTGCAGAAATCTTTATCAGATTCTCCTTGAAAAATTTTTACTACGAACTTGCCATCATGATTCAAAAAATGCTTTGCAAAATTGAGCGCTGCTTCGCATAAAAGCATAATTCTGATATGATCTAACGATTTTAAACCGCAAGATTCTGGTGCCATATCAGATAAAATTACATCAAATTTGTGATCCTTGAATTTTTCTCTTAAAATTTCAAGTTCGCTGATAATATCACACTGTATACACTCTACTCCACTAATTGCGTTTATTGGTTTTATGTCAACAGCAATCACACTCGCTCCTTTCTTAGATGCAACTTGTGACCACCCACCAGGAAAAGCGCCAAGATCAATAATTTTTTGCCCTTGTTGGAGTAGTTTAAATTTATCGTCTATTTCTATTAACTTATATGCCGAGCGCGATCTATAACCGTCCTTATTGGTTTTTTGCACATACTGATCATTCAAATGGCGATGTAGCCATCTTGTTGAAGATAACTTTCTACCTCTAGCTGTTTTTACTCTGGTCTTTATACTAATAACCTACTTATTATTGATTATATCTTTGAGCTCTTTTTCAACTACTTCTTTTACCAATGCATGTAGATACTTATTCAGCCACTCTGAAAGCTGAGGTTTTAAAAGAGATACAACTAATTCTTCAACAGTAAGATCCGCTCTTTTTTGTTGTTTATGCCGTAGTTCGCTTTGCATCTTTTCAAGCAATGTTTTAATTTCCTCCATATTCTCTTTTAAAATTAGATGCTCGTTATTTTGTACTTGATGGCTCGCTTTGCTATTATTAATTTGTATATCATTGTACAAATTTTTTTCTTCTGAGTTGTAACTATGGCTGTTAGATTGATTATTGTTAAAAGCTATTTTCTCACTTTGGCAATCGTTCTCTTCTTCACTATTTTCTTTTTTATCATCAACATCTTTTTCAATTTCTTCTAGGTATTCCTCTTCAAGGCATAGTACATCATCATCTTCATCCATTGCTTCTGCTCTATCGCCACTTGGATTTTTACCCGATATAGCTTTTTTTATATCTTCTAGTATATCTTTTACAGATTGATTATCGCTCATACCATTAAATTTAAAGGTTTATACTATTTATTATAAAAAGCAAGTTGTAAACACTAATTACATAATTGCTTTTTGCCTGAATTAGATCGGAACGTGCTTTAAATAATTCATCTTCAGTATCCAAAAGATCAGATGTGCTCTTTAAATTTAAGTTTACTTCTTGCTCAACTCCTTCCAATGCTAAAGCTTCTGCTTTTTCTGCTTCTTGACTTGCTTTAATAATAGCTTTTGCTGTCAGCACGTTATTCCAAGCATTTATAACTGCTTGTTCTATATTTTTTACTGCTTCGTAATAATCGTAAGTGGATTGTTTTGCATCCATTTTAGCTCTACTAACACCAAAAACATTAACTCCTCTTTTAAAGATCGGAATATCAAGAGTAAAGACAACATTCACATTTTCTAGTAACGTGTCCAATTTTATATTGTCCTTTCCAAAATTTTTACTTGCGCTTAGATTCAAAGAAGGAAGCCACTTGGAAGTTTCAGCGATCACTTCCATTCCGGCTGCTCTTTTTTGATAAACTGCTGCTTTTAGGGACAAGTTATTAGTTTTTGCTAATTGTAAACATTCATTTAGCTCTGGAACAGAAGGTAATTTATCATTAGCTTCAGAAAGTTCATCAGCATCTTCGCCAATCAAATGATAATAAGCAATATTTGCCAATTTTAATTTACCTTCAGCTTCAACTCTTTCGGATATAGAAGACGAAAATTTTGCTTTTGCTAGCAAAACTTCAGCATTAGTAACTTCTCCAAGGGAAAAGCGTTTTTTCATAGCTGACAAATGCTCTAAAGAAACACGCTCTTTATGTTCTCTCAGTTTTAATATTTCTGCCTTTTGTAAAACATTAACATATGCTTTCACAGCGCTGAGTGCAACTTCTTGCTTTGAATGCTGAAATCTCATTTTTTCTGCTTTAAGAAGATGACTTGATAGGCTAAATGTAGCAAAAGTGCCCCCACCGTCTATTATTCTTTGGCTTAATGTTAGACGCTTTCCAGAGTTTTGTCGATTGTTAATAATATTAAAATTACTATCGAAATTATATTGTAAATTAATGTCAGGTAAAAATCCAGCCAATCCAGAAGATTTCAGCTGTTTTTCAGCACTCTTATATTGGTGAAACTGAGACTTTATTTTTGAGCTGTTTTTGATAGCTTTGCTTATGGCTTCTTCCAAATCGATTGCATAGCAACCTATAGTACCAAAAGCAATTATAAATATAATAATCAATCGAAACATTTTGCTTTCTAGCATGTTGTTTAAGTTATTAGCATAAATTACTTTAATAATCAATAACTAATGTTGTTGACACTATCAAGCAACTCAGTATATCATAATTTACTGTTATTTACTGATATATGAAAACTTTTTTCTTAAAAGAGAAACAAGTCGATAAAAAATGGCTTGTTATAGATGCAGAAGGATTAGTAGCAGGAAGGCTTGCAGCGTTTGTAGCAGCGCTATTGCGTGGAAAGCATAAGCCTGAATACACACCTCATATGGATTGTGGAGATAATGTAATTATTGTTAATGCAGAAAAGGTGCATTTTACTGGGAAGAAGCTTAAAGATAAAATTTACTATAGGCATACAGGTTATTCTGGTGGTTTAAAGAAAACTACTCCAGATAATATTTTAAATGGCAAATTCCCTGAGCGTGTGATAAAAATTGCAGTAAAAAGAATGCTTGATGATGGTCCTATGGCACGTAGACGGTTTGAAAATTTGTATGTTTATTCTGGTTCAGAACATAAGCATCAAGGACAGCAACCCAAAAAAATAGATTTTGCCTCTTTAAATCGTAAAAATAAGAAATAATGGAGTAAAAAGTGGAAATAAATAATAATGATCAGCCAAAAAAGGCAATGATTGACTCACTTGGTCGTTCATATGCCACAGGTCGAAGGAAAGAATCTGTAGCAAGAGTATGGATAAAGCCAGGAAGTGGAAAATTTAGTGTTAATAAAAAAGATGATTTAATTTCTTATTTTAAAAGAGAATCAGTGTGTCAAATGATTAAAGTGCCATTCATAGTAACTTCTATGTTAGATAGGTATGATGTGTTTGCAACTGTAAAAGGTGGAGGATTATCTGGCCAAGCAGGTGCCTTAGCTCATGGAATAAGCAGAGCTTTAAGTAGTATAAGTCAAGATCTACACTCTATATTACGTAAGGGTGGATTCCTAACTAGAGATTCACGTGTTGTTGAGCGTAAGAAATATGGTCAACATAAAGCTCGGAAAAAATGTCAGTTTTCTAAGAGATAATTGTTTCATAATGGTATTTTTTTGTAAATATTATACAAGTTCTTACAAGGGTTTATGACATTTTCTCTTTTTATGACGAATTTAGTTGACTATTGGTATTAGCATAATATGCTGTTTATGTAATTTTTCAATATTAAGGTAATTTATGAGTAAAGAAGATATAGTAAACCAACTGAGTCAAGAGTGCTCTAGTCAAGGTATAGATATAACAAAAGCTAGTTTGAGTAAGCTTCATGATATTTTTATGGAAACAATCAAGAACAATCTAAATCGTAAAGGTGAAATACGTTTGCATGGAATAGGGACATTCTCTACTGCTATAAGTAAGGAAAGACTATGCCGCAATCCTCAAAATGGTGAGATTATGACTGTTCCTGAAAAGAAAAGGGTAAAGTTTAAAGCAAGTCAAGCTCTTTTAAGTGTTTTAAATAACAAAAAGAAAGCATCAGCTATTTAGATATAGTCATTTTCATCTTTTCAGTTACACTGTGTAAGCCATGAAATATAGCCTCGCTGATTAAAGAATGGCCTATATTAAGAGCTGAGATGTGAGGTATCTCTTTTATTCTTTTAGCATGTTTATAATCTATGCCATGTCCTGCATGGCATTCTATTCCTAGCTTATTAATGTATTCTGCAGAGTTAGTAATAAGTTTTAATTTTTCTTCTGATGGATTATCACAGTAATTCCCCGTGTGAATTTCTATTATGTCAGGCTTTCTTTCTAGCTTCTCAAGATATTTTAGTTGATTAATATTTGGATCGATAAACAGTGAGACTTTTGTGTCAAAGCTGTGCATTTCCTCTATTATACCAGAAAGTTTACTGTGCATATTCACGATATCCAAGCCACCTTCGGTTGTTAATTCTTCTCTTTTTTCTGGTACTATACAAATCGAGTAGGGTTTTACTTCTTTTGCTATTTTGAGCATTTCTTCCGTAGCTGCAATTTCAAGGTTCAACTCAGTGCTAATGTTTTGTTTTAGATTGAATACATCCTCATCTCTGATATGCCTTCTGTCTTCTCGTAAGTGTACGGTGATAAAATCTGCTCCAGCATCAATAGCTATTCTTGCTGCTTTTAATGGATCTGGATAAGAAGCTCCACGTGCGTTGCGAAGGGTTGCAACGTGATCAATATTAACGCCCAATTTCACAAATTACCTCAAAAACCATTTATAGATTATAAGTATCATTAGGTCTTTTGCATAGTCATTGTTTAATGCCATAGCTGAGAGACGGAGCTACTCTGCCTACTCAAACTGTATAATACCAAAGTATAACGGTGTAATAAAATATGAAAAATACCAATAAAAAAAGGTAAAATAACTTTAATAGTTAAAACCTAGGTACCAATTGGTTTTTAACTTAAAAATAAAAGTCAAGTATCAGGAATTCTAGACATAAACCCTCCTATATGAATAAAGAGCTAGCAAAAATAAACTTATATATTTTTTGCTGAAATTTGATTATTTGGTGAAAAAACCTGCAGGTGAAGATAGATTTTGGATCCTAAAAAACCTTCATTTTCCACTATAATGAAGCCACCAGAGTCTGTCAAGTAATTTTTTATTTAAATTTGTTGCAATCTTTTTATACATTCATCTTTCCCAAGAATTACCATGATATCGATGATTCCAGGCGCATCCATTACTCCTGTTATAGGAGCGCGTAATGAGTGGTATACATCGCTCATTTTCATATTATATAACTTCGAAAATTCCTTGATTTTAGCAGATAAAAAATTCTTATTCCAATCTTCACTACCTACACTCGAAAGAAATGATACAAGTAACTTAATTACATTGACGTTAGATTTGACAATTTGCTGAGCTTCTTCACTTAAATCAAGTGGCGGATCCTGAATATAAAACTTTGCTAACTCCAGAAGTTCAGTTAGATAGTTTGCTCTTTTTTTTAGCTCTGTTAACCCTTGCAATAAATAATTTTTCTTCTTATCAGTCAAAAACGCATTACCACTTGTCATCCAAGTAGCTGACACTGGTTCTATTTTTCTGGTCACACGCTGGAAGGATTGAGTTAAAGAAAGATCTTTTGCATTACTTTCGAACATTGGAATAATAATACTTAAAATATCCTCATTGCTCATGTTACTAATATAATGATTATTTAAATGCTCCAATTTTTTAAAATCAAGCCGTGCAGGTGAACGACCGATATTTTCCAAATTAAACCACTCTATTGCTTGCTCATTGCTAATAACTTCATCGTTACCATGACTCCAACCAAGTCTAAGCAGGTAGTTACGCATTGCCTCTGGCAATATTCCCATTTTTTCATAATCGCAAACACTTGTGGCACCATGTCTTTTAGATAACTTATTCCCATCTTCTCCATGAATAAGTGGTACGTGTGCAAAGCGTGGAACATCAAAATCAAGAGCCTGATATATCAGCAATTGTTTGAAGGTATTAGTAAGATGATCAGAGCCACGTATAATATCGGTTACTCCAGCATCATGATCATCAACTACCACAGCAAAAATATATGTTGGAGTATTGTCAGAACGTAAGATTACTATGTCATCAAGTTGATCACTATTTATTTTAACTTGGCCGTATATCTTATCTTCAAAAGTAATATCTTCTGAGTCCGGTACTTTAAATCGAATAACTGACATCATATTCGGTGTCATTCCAGCGCTTGACCACATATTTTTTTCTGGATCCCAGTGTCGAGCACTGGGATGACAAAAAGGAGGTCTTGTAGTACACTTATGCTTATATATTTTTCCTTCTTCTCTCGCTTTTGCCTTCTTTTCTGCAACTTCATCTTCAGGGCAGTAACAATGATAAGCCCTACCCTTTTTCACTAAAAGATTTGCAACCTCAATATGTCGCTCTATTCTTTTTGACTGATATACTATTTCTCCATCATAGCTTATTCCAAGCCATTTTAGTCCATCTATTATCACATCAATTGCTTCCTGTGTTGAACGTTTTATGTCGGTATCCTCAATCCTTAGTAAAAACTGGCCACCATGACGCTGCGCATAGAGCCAATTAAATAAAGCTGTGCGAGCTCCTCCAATATGTAAAAATCCTGTTGGTGATGGAGCGAATCTAGTGACTATACCTGGCATATTTGTCTATTGTGATAACGTAACCGATGATAACTAAAATTTGCACTTTCAACAACGTGGAACTATAGTAAATTTGAAAGATCAATTTACATTTATTTTGAACAAACTGGATTGTATAATTTAATATTAGTGAGTGAATGAAGTGAGGTGTATATATGGATAATTTATTTGAAATTGCAAGAGAAGGTAATGAAGATGAATTTGTTAAAGCTTGCAAAAAAAGAATTGCTTGTGTAGCTAAGCATAGTCTTAATGAAAATGGAAACCCATTTCATATAGCAGCAAGTAAAGAATTTCTGTTATCTGCATTAAAAGAGATTCTAAAGTATTTAGAAGAAGATACTAAGAGCAAGGTTGAAAAAGCAAAAGAAGCTAAAGATTGGAAAGAAGTAAAAAAATTAGAAGAGGAATTTAAGAACAATAAGAAATATATTAAGGAAGCACTCCTCGATAAAAGCTACATCAAGGATAATAAGGCAGTATCACCTCTTTACTTCTTGAATCCTGCAGAGCAGAAGGAAGTCAAGCAAATTGCAGATATAAAATGTGGCTTTATATGTAGTAAAAAGTTTCATCTATGATTATATATAGTAGGAGCTATAGTGTGTGCTATCGCTATGTGTGTATCTTTGTATCTTCTATTTTCAGTTTCTCAGTCTCTTGCATTGGCTTCAATAGCGACAATAGCTTCTGGAGGGTCTTCATATCTGTTATTTAAGGCATGTAATGAAGTATATGGCCTCTATAACGAAAGTACTATAGTGAATTTTAGATCCTGATGTTATGCAACTTTTAGATAGTGGTTTAGCCCCAACATGAAGTACTTGCAGGAAATAATATAGAAATTTACTTTCTTAACTTAAGAAAGTATACTGATAAGATGATAAGAAAGAAGTATAGTAAGATTTTAGTAGCGAACAGAGGGGAGATTACCTGCAGGATAATCAAAACTGCGCACAAGATGGGCATATCTTGTGTATGCGTGTACTCAGATGCAGACGCAAATTCTTTGCATGTAAGGCAAGCAGGTGAGTCAAGGAACATTGGCCCTTCGCCTGCTTATCTTAGTTACTTAAATATCGAAAAAATATGCGAAGTAGCAGTTGAAACAGGTGCCGAGGCGGTTCATCCTGGCTATGGGTTTTTAGCGGAAAATCCAGATTTTCCCTGTGCTTTGGAAAAACATAACATAGATTTCATTGGTCCAAGTGCAGAGACAATAGAAGTTACAGCCAACAAAATAACGGCAAAAGAAGAGGCAAAAAAGGCTGGAGTAAATGTAGTGCCAGGATATATGGGTAAGATTGAAGACGCTGACCACGCATCCGTGGTTGCTGAAGAAATTGGTTTTCCCGTTATGCTCAAAGCTGCATCAGGTGGTGGTGGTAAAGGAATGCGAATTGTACATTCCAAAAAAGAAATTGAACTAGCATTTATATCAGCAACAAATGAGGCAGAAAAAAGTTTTAAAGATGGTAGTATTTTTATAGAGAAATATATAGAGCTGCCAAGACACATTGAAATACAAATTATAGCAGATAAATACGGCAATGTAGTGTGTCTTGGAGAAAGAGAGTGCTCGGTACAAAGGAACAACCAGAAAATAATAGAAGAAACACCAAGCCCATTTATTAGTGAAGAAGTAAGACAAAAAATGTATGCTCAATGTGTTTCTTTGGCAAAGCAAGTTGGTTATTTTTCAGCAGGCACTGTTGAGTTTGTTGTTGATAAAGACCAAAACTTCTATTTTCTTGAGGTAAATACGAGATTACAAGTTGAGCACCCAGTAACAGAATTCGTAACAGGAATAGACATAGTAGAAGAAATGATT
The DNA here is from genome assembly GCF_039540065.1 of Wolbachia endosymbiont of Encarsia formosa. Taxonomy (NCBI): domain Bacteria; kingdom Pseudomonadati; phylum Pseudomonadota; class Alphaproteobacteria; order Rickettsiales; family Anaplasmataceae; genus Wolbachia; species Wolbachia endosymbiont of Encarsia formosa. Next base: position 242,381 of record NZ_CP154278.1, read on the forward strand.
AGAATTTCCTGTGGAGAAAAATTTAGACTCAATCAGGATGATATTAAACTTACTGGCTCTGCAATAGAAAGTAGAATTTGTGCTGAAGACCCATCAAAGAAATTTTTCCCTTCCAGTGGAAGAATAAAATATTACGATAAACCGGATGAAAATGATCATGTAAGAATAGACGATGGAGTAGCTAGCGGTTCAGAAATCAGCATGTTCTACGACTCAATGATTGCAAAGGTGATAACCTATGGAAAAGATAGAATAGAGGCGATCAGCAGAATGCAAAAAGCTTTGTCTGAGTGCTATATAGGGGAAGTAATAAATAACATAGAATTTCTAGAATCTATCTTCCATCATCCAAATTTTATTGCAGCAAAGCTCCACACGAGATTCATTCCAGACCATTACCCTAGCGGGTTTCAAGGTGATTTTATTACAGAGGAATATATTAAAATATTTATTTTTATTGCACTGTATGTTCACTTAGAAAATGAGGGAAGGTATTACAGTAAGTCAATAGAAGAAGTATTCACAGTGAAAATAGATGACAATCAGTACTCCGCAAATGCAAAGTATCAAGATAACACATTAACAACAGTATATAACCACAATAAATACTCCGTGGTGGGTAAGTGGAAATCAAGTTACAGATTGCTATATATAACAATTAATGATGATAACAACATAGCACTTAAAATAGAAAGGCAAGGTAGCAAATACTGCATAAAACATGCGGGTATGAAAGTTGAATGTTTTGTATTGAAACCTTACATAGCTGAATTAAGCAGGTTAATGCTAAATAATGAAACTGAAGGGATTTCAGTAGATACTGTGAAATCTCCAATATCTGGTTTATTGGTTAAATTACATGTCAATGCTGGAGATAAGGTAGAGGTAGGACAACCTCTATTTGTTGTAGAGGCAATGAAAATGGAAAATATAATATGTGCTGAATCAGAAATGGTGATAAAAAATATCCCTGTTAAAGAAGGAAAAAATATACATGCTGGTGATTTGGTATTAGATCTGATTTCTTAAATAACGCAAGCAGTATAAACCTGATCCAAATAAGATAAATGAAAACATTTGATGGGCTATAGCAATAGCCATTGGTATATGCAGCAACAAAGTGACTATTCCTAGAATTACCTGAATGATGACAGAGAATAGCATAACATATAATGGTCTTATACTGGCATTTTTTATTGTGAGTATTGCTACCATAACTAATATCAGCAATGCCAGTACTCTATGCACAAATTGCACTGTTGCTCTATTTTCAAAGATATTTAGCCAAGCAGGCTGTAAGTAAAATAAATCTTCTGGAACAATTTGTCCATCCATCAGTGGAAAGGTATTGTAAATTAAACCAGCATTTAACCCTGCAACAAATGCACCGAAGATTATTTGTATTGCAATTAGGATTAAAATTATCCATATGTAACATGTAATGTTGCTATTAATTTTAATTATCTGTTTTGGTTTGATTTGGTAATCAAAAAATTGATATGACAATAATGCAAAGATACCCAATGCAAGCAGTAAGTGAAGTGCGAGCTTATAGTGACTAACATGAGGATTAGATACCAAACCGCTTTTAACCATATACCAACCGGCAAAAGCTTGTAAAATTCCAAATAATAGTGCTGTAGATAACCTTATTACTGCATTTTTAGGTATTCTTTTTTTTAGTGTAAAGTATATGAATGGTAAGATAAAAACTAAACCTGTCAGCCTTGCAATTAGTCTATGCACGTATTCTATTAAGTATATGGTGCGGAATTCTTCCATACTCATACCATAGTTAAATGCTTTATATTCAGGTGTAGCTTCATATTTTACTTTTTCTTTAATCCAGTCTTGTTCACTAAGCGGTGGCAATGTTCCGGTAATTGGTTTCCATTCCGTGATTGACAATCCTGCTTTTGAAAGTCTGGTAAATCCACCAATCCCCACCATGCAAATCACCATGAAAGAGCAGAGAAAAATCCAAATAGCTACAGGTTTTGCTTCCATAAGCCATGCTGAGTTTTGTTCCATTGCTGAGGATGAATAACAAATTCCCACAAAGCGAGAAAAGCTGCAACGCTATGTAGTAGACTATAAACGGGAAAAAATATTGATATTATATAAAAATAAAAAGGCATTTTTTGCTGTTTGATAGCTATTATCAAAAAAATCAAGTTAATAACGTATACTACTATAAAATAATATAAAAATAATCCACTTAAAACTTGAGTTAGTATCAATGAAAGCAACAAAAAAGGAGTCATAAAAAACATCAAAGCTGAGGAACCAACAAAAAGGTTTAATAGCAAAATTCCTTTGAGTCCAGTGTGCTTAAAAAGTAATTTTATATTTTTTAAGTGAACAATGTAAGTTTGCATATAACCTTTAATCCAGCGTGCTCTTTGTTTGATCCAAGCAAACACAGTAGTTGGTGATTCTTCCAATGTTTCTGAATCAATAATCCTGGTTTTATATCCCATTTGAGCAAGTCTCAAACCAAGGTCAGCGTCTTCAGTGACATTGTAAGCATCCCAAAAAAGCACTTTCTTTAAAATTTCCACTGAAAAATGGTTACTGCTACCGCCCAAAGGTATTGGCATGTTCATTTTTTGAAATCCAGGCAAAAAATATTGAAACCAGTTCATATACTCGAGAGAAAAGAATTTTGTAAGAAAATTGCAACCAAAGTTATAGTAATTTAATTTCGCCTGTACACAAGACAACTTTTCGTCGCCCTTATTAAATTCAATTAGTGCTTTTTTTAACTGCAACGGATCTGGCTTGTCATCTGCATCATATATTACCACATACTTTCCTCTAGCAAAGCTCATAGCATAATTGCATGACTTAGCTTTTGTTCTAGGCAGAGAATGAGGCACTTTTATTACTTCAAAATACTGTGGTAAAGTGCATTTTTCTATAGCTGCCAACATTTCTTGATCATCGCTCTCTATCACAAGCTTTACATCTAATTTTGATTTAGGATAATCCAAACTTTCAATGCTCTTAATCAATTGCTTTATAACCGCATTCTCTTTAAAAGCAGGCAATAAAATAGTATATATAGGTTCATTCATCTTATCATAATCTGCTTTTTGGTTAGAAATTTTACGCAAGCCAAAAATTTTAGTTACAAATTTGAATAAAGAACTAGAACATCCGATTATAAATATCAACATCAAAGCAAAATATGCATATTTTTTTGTCAGTGTTAAAGTCGAAATTATAACAAAAAAAGAGGAAAAAAAGATTGAACTGAGCCTAATGCTTTTAGCTGAAAAATTACGATTCTTATAATATAAGTAGTTACTTGCGAATTCTGAAATACCAAAATGCGAGTTAAGAAGATTTAAAATCTGTTCACTATTCGCTTTTATTAATACATATTCAATACTGTAATGAGATTCGAACCAAAGGTTGATATCTTGGCTTATGTCTTCAACCATAAAAAAAGTAGTATCATTTAATTTTTGCCAAGGAATTATATTAAACCTATAGTAGAAAAGTTTCTCTTGTTCTTTGCATAAACTAGAATCAAATTTAATTTTTTCTACATTATCAGTTTGAAGTACAGGCATTAAACTTAATGCAACTTTTTGCTCAAGTCACGTGAAAACGAAGATATAACCTCACTACTACGCTTATCATCTTTACGTTCATGCATTATTTTTTTTACAGCATCAGCAGCTATACTCGCTGTGTTAGCTTGTAAATCCCCAAGAGCTTTTTCAACTTGGTCAGTAACTTTCTTCAAATTAGAATGGGCATTTTCATCTAACGTTTGATCGAGTTGCTGTCTATTATGCTTAATAATACTATTAGCCTCATCAAGTGCTTCATTCATCATTTTGTTAACTTTTGCATCTAATTTTTTGTATTTTTCAGAAGATTTTTTGTAATACTCCAACATATCTTTTCTGAATTTTTCAGTTTCTTCACTTGAAAACTTGCTTTTGTTACGTTTATTGTTAAGTGCGTTTTTTATTACCTTCCTTAGCAATTTATACGAAAGGATAAAACCTACTAAAAAAGCAAGACTGATAACTAGTAATGTAGACATAAAAACCCTAAAATTCTTTGGACACCAAGTCAGCAACAAATTCCTCTTCAATTTCAGAATTAGTTAACTTAGTGTAGTAAATTAAAGCAATACTAGTAGCCATTTGTTTTAACTCACTAATATGCTTAGATTTAAATTTCGCCACTCTTTCTTCAACAAGCTTGACTATTTTTTTGTCTTCCTCTTCTAATATATTCTTAACACTCGCTCTCATTTCTTCCACCTGAGCAAGTGCATCATCTATGATTTTTTTTGCCCGTACTTTAGCTTGGTTTAAAGCTGCATCATACTTGGCAGTCTGCTCTTCTGCACGTCTTAAAAGGTGAATAGAACTATTAAAAGAATCTAATACTGCTTTACTCCTAGTGTTTATTATTTCATCTAACTTTGGTAAGAATAAACAACTTACTACAAAAAAAAGTGAAGAGAAAAAAATCAAAAACCAAAAAATTTGAGAAGAGAAAGTTGAAACATCAAGCTGTGGCATCTGTTAAGCAGCAAATATTAATAACATTGCAAGTACAAACGCAAGCAACCCCATGATTTCAACCATGGCAGCACCAATATAAACGTAACTTTTCATTTTACCTTCTGACTCAGGATTTCTCGCAATCCCATTTAACATAGCAGAGAAGATATTAGCTATACCTAAACCAGCACCGAGCATTCCAAATACAGCCAAACCAATTGCTATAAATTTTAAAGCCACTAAATCCATATATTACCTTTAACTATTTCTTTATAATATAATTGTAAAATATTCTGCAAGGAAGTCAATTACTTTACTGCATCTGACAAATATACACATGTTAATATAGTAAATATATAAGCTTGCAAAACTGCAACAAATACTTCAAATCCTATTAGTGCAATTATAAACAAAAAAGGTGCAGGTGTAAAAAATATGTTCATATTTATGACGAATCCTGCTATCACTTTGATGATTGTATGACCCGCAATCATATTTGCTGCAAGCCTTATTGATAAACTAATCGGTCTTACTAAATAAGCAAATAATTTAATAATGATGATTATAGGTGCAAGCCACGAAGGAGTTCCTTTTGGTAGCAATATGCGCAAAAATCCTACTCCTCTTTCCTTAAACCCAACAATCGTTATATAAATAAAAGCCACCATCGACAAAGCAAAAGTGACTATTACATGACTTGTGACCGTGAAACTATAAGGCAGAACACCAACTAAATTACATGATAAAATGAAAATAAATACTGTAAATATCAATGGAATATGTTTTAGACTCTTACTTCCAGTGTTACTTTCTATTATTGAAACAACAAAATCATATACATATTCAACTGCAGCTTGCAAATATCCTGGTATTACTGCACCTTTTCTTATTCCAAGGAGCAAAAACAGTACCATTAATATCACCGATATCATCATAAAAAGAGATGAGTTGGTAAAGTTTATGTCATACCCAAATAATTTTGGTAGTTCTATTATTGTATATACTTTAAATTGTTCTAGCGGATTTAACGCCATTTTGACCATGTATACTTAAACTGCAGCAGTAAATAAAGTATAAATTTTATAGAATAAAGTCAAGAATTAATATAAGGAGCTCTGTATTATTAGAGCATTAACATATTAACAAAATATACAATTAAAATGCAAATTATAGTCAGCTACCAATCTTATTCTAAATTCTTGACTTAACATCTTATTTTAACTATAATTTAATTTTTATATGAGGCAATTATGAACGAAATAGATTTTACTAATCCACCTTTAAATTTAGAACAGGAATGTGGTAACGGGTACATCAAGTTTACAGATTATTCTTCTAATCCAGACACTGGTCTTTTCCACATGGCAGGTGAAATGCTAAATGAAAGCCATGATGTTATAGGAAATTTCACTGGTGATGCTTACATTTATAATTTCCATATAGATGATCACAATATGAACATTCAACTCTGCATGGAAATGGACTGCAAAGGTGATACAAAGAAAATTCTTTCTTTGTAGAAAGAGTAGGCTTTTCTGTTGTTTCTTGCAATATAGAAGCCACTTATTACAACAAACTTTAAAAACATCACATTTTACATTACAATGAATTTTTGTTTATTGTTAGATAGATGAAATTCACATTATCTTGGTTATTAGAGTACTTAGAAACCAATGCTAGTTTAGAGGAAATTACTGATAAATTAACTCACATAGGGTTGGAAGTAGAGAATGTGATCGACAATTCCAGATTGGCCGGGTTTGTTGTTGCAGAAGTATTAGAAGTCGCACCTCATCCAAATGCTGATAAATTAAAATTATGTAAAGTAAATGATGGAAGTAAAGTTCTGCAGATAGTATGTGGAGCAAAGAATGTTAGAGAAGGAATGAAAACCGTACTTGCATCTCTTGGCAGCACATTACCAAAAAGTGACTTCACAATTAAGCTTGCAAAAATACGAGGAGTGTTAAGTGAAGGAATGCTCTGCTCTGCTTTCGAACTTGCGCTGACTCAAGATGAAAGTGAAGGAATCATTGAGCTTTCTGATGATTATAAAGTAGAAGATAAATTTTTCAATTGTGATCCTGTAATTGATATAAATGTCACTCCAAATCGTGGAGATTGCCTAGGTGTTTATGGAATAGCACGTGATCTAGCAGCAACTGGAATTGGGACACTCAAGACTTTAAGCATTACACAACTTACCTATTCTATGGCCTCACCAATAAACGTCAAAGTCATCGATGGGGAGAGCTTTATTAGTGGAATATACATCACCAATGTAAAAAATAAAGAGAGCCCAAAATGGCTGAAAGATAAATTGGAATCGATAGGAATGCGCTCCATTTCTGCAATAGTTGATATTACTAATTACATCATGATATCCTTTAATCGCCCAATACATCCATATAATGCAAAAAAAATAGAAGGAGAGCTCACAGTACGTAAAGCAAACAATGGAGAAAAATTTATTGGTTTAAATGATAAAGAATACTTATTGAACAAAGACATAAGCGTTATTTCTGATGATAAAAATGTTCATGCAATTGCTGGAGTTATGGGTAGTAAGTACAGTGAATGCACTATTGAAACTACTGACATCTTTTTAGAGTCTGCTTGGTTTGACCCTATTTCTATCACTAAATCTTCAAGGCAGCTAAGCATCTCCACGGACTCAAGTTACAGGTTTGCACGTTCAGTTGACCCTAGTTTTACCCTTGATGGACTCAATCTTGCAGCCCAGATGATTTTAGATTTATGTGGTGGAGAAGTGTCAAGTGTAGTGTCTGCTGGCAATCTGAATAAGGCTGATACCAAGATAAATTTTGATTATCAAGATGCAAACAAACTTGGAAGTGTATCTGCATCACCTGATGAATTATTCAATATTCTAACAAAATTAGGGTTTAGTATTGATAAAAGAACTGAAAATAATTGGAGCATACATGTACCAACCTGGAGATCGGACGTAACCATACCTGCTGACTTAGTTGAAGAGGCAGTAAGAATATACAGCTATGATAAAATAAAGGAAGAGCCACTAGCAGAAGACGTTACAGTAGAAGAAGAGACACAAGATGATTTGCGCATTTTAATGACAAGCAGAGGGTTTCATGAAGTGATAACTTGGTCTTTTATGAGTGAATCAACATCTGAAAAGTTTGGTTACTTGAATAAATTATTTATTATCGATAACCCATTTAATAATTACTTTAATATAATGAGACCAAGTATCATACCAAATTTGTTGAAAGTTACTGCAGATAATACTGCCCATGGTACACTTGATTTTGCAATTTTTGAAATTGGACCAATTTATAATGATGAAGCTCAGTCTAAGTATGTTTTAAGCGGAATCAGGTCAGGAAATAATCTGCCACGAAACCATTATAACATTGACAGGAAAGTAGATGTTTTTGACGCAAAGGCTGATCTCATAACAGCTTTGGAACTTTTTAATGTCAATTGTGATAATTTAGCAATAGAGAGAGCAGAAAAAGAATATTACCACCCAGGAAAGTCAGGTACCTTATCTTTTAGAAGTAAAATAGTTGGTTATTTTGGAGAACTGCATCCAAGTATACTGAATTTTTTTAACATCAAACAAAAAGTTGTAGGCTTTGAGTTGATATTAGAAAATATTGAAAATTTACCTGTAAGTAAGAAAAAATTTATCGATTATAAATATCAAAGTGTAAAACGCGACTTTGCATTTATTGTAAATAAAGATGTAGCAGCAGGTAATATAATCAATATGGTGAAAAAAAGCTCAGAGCTCATCACAGAAGTTTTGATATTTGATGTATATCATGGAAACAATATAGAATCGAATAAGATGTCTATAGCATTTTCAGTTACTTTCTGCTCTCCAACTCACACTTTAACTGAAGAGGAAATCCAAAAAGAATCAAATATGATAGTCAACTTAGTGTGTGAAAATACTGAAGGAACTTTGAGAGCTCATCATTAAGACGTAATCGCCGTTTCCTGATTTTGCTGTGTCACGTTTACTTCATCCAATTTATTCCCTATCTTGAATTCAATATCCATGAAAAACCTATCCCACATTCCATGCAAATGCTCTTTTACTTTAGGCCATACATCATTTTTAAATGTCGTTCCATCATCAGAAAATAAATTGCCTAAAAAGCCTCCAACTCCTTCATAATTTGATTGAAAATGTTGAAGAAATGTTTCTACTTCCTTATGAGTATCATGCGCCACGCTCAACGATTTTCCCTCTGCGCTCTTATCCCCATGCATTGCAACAGCAAGACCTGTTTTAATATATCCCAAACCTGTCTTAACAGCTTTTATAGGCTGGAGCCATGAACTCTTATCGCTTTTTGGTACATTATTTACTATATTTTCCACCAATCTGTTTATTAAAGGAGACAGTAAATCTTGACAAAAGTGTTTTATATTATCTTTTGTTTTAATTACAGGACTTTTTATGCACTTTTCTGTCAAATAGTACTCAAGTTCTGCTCTCTCTATTAACTTCTTAATTGCTTCTTCATCAAGAATTTCATGCTCGAATGCTTTAAGTAAATCATCTTCTATTATTGCAAATTTTATTTTTTCACGAGATTCCAGTTCTTCTCTATAATCATTTTTTGTTTTTTCATTTATCAACAATCCTTTTTCTTCTAATTCTAACTGTTTTAATGCTTTCAGAATTTCTTGGTTATTTTTCAAGTGCTTCTCTATTAATTTTGTACTTGGATGCTTTTCTCCTTTTATCTTTCTCTCATCTTCTAAATCTTTGTTTAAATTCTCATTTTCTTCTATTTCTTCCTTTAACGATATACGTTGCTCTAAGCATTTTGCAATTTCTGTTCGATGTGTATTAATACTTTCTATTAGCTCCGGCTCATCTTCTTTTAATAGATCACATAATCCTTTCATAGACTTTGCTTGACCTCTAAATAAATTTAGCATTTTACATTTCGTTATTTCTAAATACGCCTTTTCTACAAAATCATTCACTTCATCTAAAGCTTCTTCACTTAAAGAAGCTTTTATCTTCTTTTCTAAATTTACAAACTGCTCCTCTATCAGGCTTAATATACCTAATCGGCTTAACTCATCTTTGGCTTTTCTCATTACTGATTTTACTAGCCTTTGCTTAACCTCTTGATTATCATACTCGAACTTAAAAAGACCTTCTAATCTCCTTCTTAAATTATCCTCCGCTAAGCTATTCTTTTTTATAATCTCGTATATTTCTTTCAATTTTTCATATCTCTCACCTTCTCCTACTTCTTTTAAAAGATCTCCTGATTTCCTTTCTAAAACACCATATGTTGAACCATTCCCTTTTATATTCTCATATATTTCTTTCAATTTTTCGTATATCCCATTTGGTTCTTCCTGTTCTAAAAAATCTTCTAATTTCTTTTCTAAATCATCGTTTATGAAGTTATTTTTTTCTTCATCATATACTTCTTTCAATTTTTCGCGTACTCTAATATATCTTTTTTGTCCTTCTTTTTCTAAATACTCAATCTCTATTTTAGCGTTATCTAGAGCTTTCTCTGTTTCTTTAGGATACATATCTTTATATATATCAATTACTTTCCTTTCAGCTATGTCATCTTCTTCTATGAACTGTTTCCACCTTGCTTTAAGCACAAGAAGGACATCATCACTTATATCATCTGCGTTATCAAGCAACTCCATTATATCATCACCTAATAGCAGTTCTTTTAGATCTTTTATTATCATTCCTCTTTCAGTGGGTAATTCCTTACCTTGACTCTCCAACTCTTGTTTCACTAACATATCTCTTAGCGCATCTTCTAATGAAAAATCTTTTTTTCTTTTTTGTGCAAATTTAATTGCTTGTATAAAAGCAACTTGATAAGCATTTTCTATTAAGTGAGTTGTCAACTTATAACCTATACTACTCACTATTTTTAGCCTAAATTCGTTCAACAATTCCTGCAGTTTATCATATGTAATCTCTTTCTTTTCTAGCTTTATCAGCTCTTCCATGGCTTTTGCAAGTTCTTTTATGGAAGTTGTAAGCACATCATTGATTTCATTATATAAAGGCTTAAGACCGTTTTTTAAATTGATGTTAGTTGATAGTTTCAATATAATATTATGCTCCGAATCCCGTGCTACACTAAACCACTTATTATTTTCATTCTCACATAAGTCTCTAAGTAATTTTTTAAATTGTGGTGGAAATTTTATTTCCATATCATATTCAGTTCTTGAATCAGAAACTACTGTTTCATAAAAAGACACCTCTATATTTTGGTGCTTATTAGAATACCGCACCATACTTATTTTAAGAGCAGCAACTAAAGAATGAGATAAATCTCTATTTAAAAGATAAAAAGTAGCTAAAGAAATTGTTGCAGGAACAACCAAAGTTACAAGTACCGTCACATTAACAAAAATTGCTATTGCAGCAAGAACACCATATGCCAATCTTTTTGGTACACCTGTTTCACTCTTTTTTGTCTTATCTTCCCCTACACCTTCTTGTGTCTTGCTGTTTAATCTACTGTATACGACTAATCCCAGTGCAGTAAAAGCAATATAAGGGAGCATTAAGACTGACAGAGCTAAATTTAATACTTTCTTCTCTGGGCAAGCTCTGTTTATCTCTTTCAATATTTCACTTGATATATTATACCAGGAGGTAAAAAAGTCAGAGTCATAATCTTTATAATGAAATATACTCAGTGGAACATTAAAAGCAGCTATTTGTTTAGTTTGCTCACTTACAGCATCAAAAAATTCTTCTCCCTCTTCTGAATTAGCAAGACCTAAATCATTCCCTTCTTCTACATTAGAAACATCTTCCATAGCATCAAAAAACTCTTCTTCCTCTTCCAAAGCAATATTGGAAATAGATTCTACTTTACCTAAACCATCACTGTTGTTATTTAAATCAATAACTTCTATATGACCATCTGCAACAACTTGATTCATATCACCACCCTACTTAAAGCAATTTAAGTATAGCATAAACATTACTAATTTTGCAACTTTATTAACTTAATACCAACTGTCAAACCTTGGTATTCCTTAGAATAGAAATCGGCCTCGACCTCTTTATTAGTGTCCAAAGATAAGGCAAGGGTCTGATCTTTTATATATTCAATCCATGTATTTATTGCTTCCTTAATTTTTTCATCTTCTGTTTTTATTATTACTTTGATTCTGTCTGATATATCGAAATCAGCTTGTTTTCTAGTTTCTTGAATAAGCCTTACAACATCTCTTGCGAGTCCTTCTAGAATTAGTTCGTCATTGAGTTCAGTACTCAAAATAACAATCCCTTTATTATTATCAAATACAGAAGAATATTCACTGTTTGCTTTTAACAATAGTTCATATTCACCTTTTTCTATAGTATAGTTCTCTGTTTCATCTCCCAGAAATATTTGCTCATTCTCAACTTGCTTCCACTTCCCTTCCTTGACGTATTGAACCAGTTTCTTGATTTTATCTTGAATCTTCTTGCCAAGTAGCGGAAAATTTAGTTTTAGCTCTAGTGATGCAATATCTTCAAGTCTGTTTACTAATTCTAATTTTTTTACATTTACCTCATCTTTTATTATCTCTTGATATTCATTTTCAAGAAAATCGCAGGAAGAACTATGATAAATGGTCATACTGCCAAGTGGCTGCCTGATACGTATATTAAACGTATTTCTGATGGATAATGCAGAGTTACATATCTCTCTTACCAAATCCATCTTGGCAATGAGTTCACTGTCATATCTATCTGATTGTGGAAAATCACCCAAATGAACAGATGTTTCTTTGTACTGAAGCCCTTGCCATATAGTCTCTGTTATGAGTGGCAACAAAGGAACTGCAGCTCGAAGCATGTAATAAAAAACTGTGTACAGAACATTATAAGCGTCGGTTTTGTCTTGATCTAAATCACCTTTCCAAAAACGCTCACGACTGCGACGAATATACCAGTTATTTAGCACTTCAAAGAAATCTGTCAGGCTTTTGCAAGCCTCCTGGGAGTTATAGTCGTTCATAGAAGCTTGGATACCTTCCACAGCTTCAAAACATTTTGAAATCATGTAGAGATCAATAGTACTTTGATAATCTTGACAAATCTCAGCTTTAATTCCATCTGCATTTGCATAAATAGTAAAAAAGTGATAACTGTTCCAAATAGGTTTTATTACGTTTTTCAGGACATCACGCACTAAATTTCCTTCTTTATCAAGTAGTAAATTACCACCACAAACAATGGAACCAGAAAGCATAAGAAAACGCAGCGCATCAGAACCATATTTGTCAAAAACCTCCATTGGATCTGCATAATTATTCAAACGTTTGGATAATTTTTGCCCTTTCACATCAAGAACTACACCATGGCATATGCAATTCTTAAATGGCTCACTGTCAAATAAAGCAGTAGAAAGCACAAAAAGCGTATAAAACCATCCTCTTGTTTGTGCTATATATTCAGTGATAAAATCCGCAGGAAAATTACTCTCAAACCACTCCTTATTTTCAAACGGATAATGAACTTGAGCAAACGGCATCGAGCCAGATTCAAACCAGCAGTCAAACACATCAGGCACACGACGCATAACTGATTTTCCTGTTGGATCATCAGGATTTGGTCTCGTCAAAGTATCGATAAACGGTCTGTGCAAATCATCTATCTTAACATTAAAATCTCGCTCTAGTTCTGCTATCGAACCATACACATCCACTCTTGGATATTTTGCATCATCTGATTTCCATACGGGAATTGGAGTACCCCAAAATCGATTGCGTGAAATTGACCAGTCGTGTGCTCCTTCAAGCCATTTTCCAAATTGACCATCCCTAATGTGGTTTGGTATCCAATTAACTCTCTTATTTAGCTCTACCATTCTGCTTTTGAATTTTGTCACAGCAACATACCAAGAAGGCATAGTGCGATAGATTAAAGGAGTATCAGTTCTCCAGCAGTGAGGATAATTATGAATATGTTGCTCAGTCTTAAACCAACTTCCCTGCCCTTTTAATTTTTTTATTACTGTATCATTGGCATCAAAAACATGAACTCCCGCTAAATCCGAAACTTCAGCAGTAAATTTCCCACCGTTATCAATTGGACAAACAGCTCGAATATCATGGCTTTGGCAAAGGTAAAAATCTTCTTCACCAAATCCAGGAGCAGTGTGCACAACACCAGTGCCATCTTCTGCTGTAACATAATCGGCAATAAAAACACGGAACGCATTTTTTGTATCTTTAAAATAATCAAACAGTGGTTTATAAGAAAGACCTGCAAGATCACTCGCTTTAAGTTTTATATTGCAGTTTTCATATGGAATATTGTTTTGTTCATAGTGGATGATAAATTTTTCTAGGTAGCTTTCAGCAAAGATATAAATTTCATTAGGTTGATTTGATATCACTTCAACATGCAAACATTTATTACCTTCCTGGATTCCAGCGTCACGCGCTGCCAAAGAGTGGACTGACACTGCACAATACTCAATATCCTTTCCTACTGCCAGTGCGAGATTGCTCGGCAACGTCCAAGGGGTTGTAGTCCAAGCAAGCAACTTACATTTTTGTTTAAATTGCTTTGGGTTTTCTAAAAGTTCAAACGCAACAGTTACAGCCTTGCTAATTTTTTCTCTATATGCATTATCAAGCCTTGTTTCAAAATTAGAGAGTGGAGTTTCGCACGCCCAGCTATAGGGAACAACGCGTATTGATTCATACACCAGACCTTTATCATAAAGCTGCTTAAATGCCCACATGACCGACTCCATGAATGACTTATCCATAGTCTTATAGTCATTGTGAAAATCTACCCATCTTGCTTGTCTATTTACATACTTCTCCCATTCTGATGAAAATTTCATCACAGAAGTACGGCAATGATTATTGAATTTTTCAATGCCAAACTTCTCTATCTCAGTTCTACCAGATATTCCAAGTTCCTTTTCTGCACCCATCTCAGCTGGTAAGCCATGGCAATCCCAACCAAATCTACGCTCAACCCTTTTTTGCAGCATAGTTTTATATCTTGCAAATGCATCTTTTATAAAACCAGTAAGCAAGTGTCCGTAATGCGGAAGTCCATTTGCAAACGGAGGCCCATCATAAAATACAAAACAATTATCCTTGGAACGTTTCTCGACTGACTGCTCAAAAATTTTATTTTCCTGCCAAAATTTTATGATTTCTTTTTCTAGCAATGAAAAATCAGGACTGCTGCTTGTATCAGGATAATGCTTCATGTTCATTTAAACTGGATAAAATCAAAGAATATAGAGCTTTCCAGAAAATTACAAATTCAAAAACTCTGTTTCTATAAACATAGATAGGTATTGACATCGTTATACAACATATTAATTCATTAGACTTATTTATTTAGGTTGAAGATGAATAAAGACAATAGCAGTTGGCCTTATCAGAAATTTCATGATGCTAACAAAAATAAAAGTAAAAGTAGCTTTGTTTGGGGATCACTTTCTTATGAATATAAGAATTCTGGAAAGATTAAAAAAGTACACTATCAGTGGGAGAAGAAAAAAAATCCCGCGAATCTATTATATCAAGTCTCATATGATTGCGTAACAGAGAGCTGTAGTCCTTTAAGGATTAACCCTAGATAGCTTACACAAAGTGCTTCTACATGAAAACATGGGAGCACTTTTCTCAAATTAGGCAGCGCATCCCAATAAACTATTTTGCCGAGCTTCCAATATCCTTACATTTACTATTTTATCTTTGTATTCATCATCAGGGTCATCAACGCATACTGATTGCATATAGGTGCTTTTACCAATAATTTGATTGTGGTGTTTACCTTTTTTATCGCTGAACAAAACAGGAATAGTTTTCCCCACCATACTTTGATTAAATTCAAGTTGTTGCTTGCTAATTAATTCCTGTAATCGAAGAAGGCGCTCTGTTTTAACCTCTTCTGTTACTTGATCTTTTCTTTCTGCTCCCGGTGTACCTGGTCTTGGGCTATATTTAAAACTATAAGCCTGAGCATATTTTACTTTTTCTACTAATTTCATAGTTTCTTCAAAATCTTTTTCAGTTTCTCCAGGAAAACCAACGATAAAATCAGAAGAAAATTCAATTTTAGGTTTCAATTTGCACAATCTGTCTATTATTTCCAAATACTCCTCTGCCGTATGCTTTCTGTTCATTGCGTGCAATATTTTATTCGAACCTGATTGCACAGGTAGATGAACAAACGGCATGAGTTTTGATTCCTCCGCATGTGCCAAGTAGAGAGATTCATGCATATCTCTTGGATGAGAAGTTGTATAACGAATCCTCTCTAGCTTCTCAATTTTAGCAATGTAACTAATTAATTTTCCTAAATCCCACACTTCTCCTTCGCACTCCCCATGATAAGCATTGACGTTCTGACCAAGCAAAGTAATTTCCTTTGCTCCATTTGCAACTAACTTCAATGTTTCGCGGAATATTTCATTTACTGGTCGTGAATACTCAGCCCCGCGAGTGTAAGGCACCACACAAAACGTACAAAATTTATCACAACCTTCTTGTATAGCAAGAAACGAAGAAGACCCTTGATTATTACCATAACATTCGTCTGGCAATTTATCAAACTTCGCAACTTCAGGAAAATCAGTATTTATTACATGACCTTTACTTCTACTTGCTTTGACTATCAACTCCGGTAAAGCAGCAATACTCTGCGGACCAACAACAATATCAACAAAAGGAGCCCTTCTGAACACTTCTTCTCCTTCTGCTTGCGCTACACATCCAGCCACCACTATGGTCATTTCTTTATTTTTTTGTGATGAATGAATCCTTCCAAGCTCTGAGTAAAGCTTTTCTGCTGCCTTCTCTCTAATATGACAAGTATTTAATATCACCAAATCAGCTTTTTCTGCATCACTTACAACACTGAACCCTAGAGGCTTAACTATATTCTCCATTAAAACAGAGTCATAAACGTTCATCTGACAGCCGTAAGTTTTAATGTATAGGCCTTTCATATTTAAAATTCTTCACACAAATTCTAGCAAATTATACGAAAAACTGGATTCTAGTACAACAGCCAATAAAGGTTGCTTGACAAACCTTCTCGCTTTCCTTACTCTAACAGTAGAGGTATTTTAAGAGCTCAAAAATCTATCTTCGTCTGCAGACTTTTCAGTCAATTTTTCAACAAAAAACGTATTCTTCAGCACGCGTTCAAATTCTGTTGTATGTGCGCTGCATTTTTTTCTAATCTTCAGGAGGATTTTATGTCTAGAATTCCAGATACTTGACTTTTATTTTTAAGTTAAAAAAAACAATAGGCGCCTATTGTTTTTATAAAAAAGTGTAAAAAATAGAAATTCTTTAAAGAATATAAAATAAAGGTAGAAAAGGTTCGAGTAATTAAAAACCATTTCCAGGCATAAATTTGCCATTCATACCTAAAAAGTAATTACACTAATATAATATTCACACTTATATGCTAATATAGATATAATACTAATTAAAGAGCATGTTATGTAAGAAGAAGTATCAGATTTTGTAGATGCTCTTTGTCAAAATAAATGTGATTCCTTTCGGGTGACACCCTCCTATATCTTTCTTTAGGTTATACAGAAGTCTAATACAATTATAGAACAAGCTAAAAAGTTCTGGTAAAGTAGTTTTATTTACAAAGAGCATGCTACTTGATATTGAAAAACGCAGCATAACAAATGCACTATGGAAGTTACAAGA
Source organism: Wolbachia endosymbiont of Encarsia formosa (assembly GCF_039540065.1). Lineage (NCBI taxonomy): Bacteria > Pseudomonadati > Pseudomonadota > Alphaproteobacteria > Rickettsiales > Anaplasmataceae > Wolbachia > Wolbachia endosymbiont of Encarsia formosa. The sequence continues at coordinate 259,612 of NZ_CP154278.1, forward strand.
AGCAGATCAAAGGGAAATTTTAACTCTTATACAGAGATTTGAGTTGCCAGAAATATTAGCAAGAATATTAGTTGCTCGTGGTGTTAACATCGAAAATGCACATGACTTCTTACATCCACTAATCAGATCGCTATTACCAGATCCCTTTCACTTCCTTGATATGGATAAAGCTGTTTCTCGCATAATAAAAGCAATAAACAATAATGAAAATATTGCAGTATTTGGTGACTATGATGTTGATGGCGCAACGTCATCAGCATTGATTAATAGGTACCTAAGAGCGATTGGAACACACTCTATAATCTACATTCCAGATCGTGTTGATGAGGGCTATGGATTAAACGTAGATGCTTTATTACAACTTAAAAAGAACCGAATTGATTTATGTATTTCTGTTGATTGCGGTACGCTTGCATATCAACCTATAGAAGAGGCAAAGGTCTTTGGACTTGATATTATAGTTGTAGATCATCACCTTGGTACAGAAAAATTACCAAGTGCTGTAGCAGTTGTTAATCCCAACCGCCTTGATGAGAGCTCTCCTTATACTAACCTTGCAGCAGTTGGAGTATCATTTCTGCTAATTGTTGCCCTTAACAGAAGCCTACGTGAGCAAGGATTTTTTACCAACAAAAAAGAACCAGATTTATTTGATCTACTAGATTTGGTTGCTCTTGGAACTGTTTGCGATGTTATGAAGATTATAGGCATAAATAGAGCATTTGTTTTACAAGGATTAAAGGTTATGTCAGCAAGAAAAAACGTTGGCTTGCGTATTTTATTTGATGCTTTGGGAATCCTTGAAAAACCAAGTGTTGCACGATTAGGGTTTAGTATTGGACCATGCATAAATGCTGGAGGAAGAATTGGAGAAGCATCACTCGGTGCAAGGTTGCTTTCCACTGATAATGAAGAAGAGGCGCATTCAATCGCACTAAAATTAATAGATTTAAATAATGCAAGAAAAGTGTTAGAAAATGAGGCTCTCTTAGAAGCTACAACACAGGCAGAAAAATTTACCTTATTAGGTGTAAATTTTATAATGGTAAGTGGTAATTGGCACCAGGGAATAATTGGTATCATTGCATCGAGACTAAAAGAACAGTTTCACTTACCAACGATAGTAATATCTTTAAACAATGGAATAGGAAAAGCAAGCTGTAGGTCAATTTCTGGAGTAGATATTGGGGCTGCGGTTCTTTCTGCAAAATTTACCAACCTAATCATTGAAGGTGGTGGTCACAGTATGGCAGCGGGATTTTCGATTAAGGGAGACAAAATAAGTGATCTACATGATTTTTTTACTGAAAGATTTGCAAACTCTATAAATGACAAAATCATAAAAGCCGATGGCATAGTAACAGCTAAAGCAATAAACTTATCCCTGTGGAATCAATTGCAACGCTTAGAGCCATTTGGTGTTGGCAATCCTGAACCGAGATTTATCATTCAAGGAGCAAAGATAAGAAAGCCGGAAGTTATAGGAGTTGATCATATAAAATGTTTTATTGCTGATGATAATGTTATGGTAAAAGCTATTGCGTTTCGCTCTGCAAATACTGAGCTTGGCTCTGCTATCATGGAGGGAAATGTTAAATCAATTTTAGGTAAAATCTCTATGAATTACTGGAATGGCAATGAATTTGTGCAGTTTTTAATAGAAGATGTGCTAACACGTAATTAACATATCTCACAAGCAAATCCTGTTACTAAGCATCTTAACGTCCAAGGTGTTCATCGTAAAAGCTAAAAATCATGGACGATGAATTCATAGGAAAAATCAGTGAAAATGGACCTATCTTAGCTTTTTTTTGATAAGCTCCTATGAGCAGAGCTAACATAAAAAATGCTTGTCAGCTTTGCTCATTTTTTCTATCCTTTAACCTTTTGTAAATCTATAAAGTTTAACTCAAGGTGACATCAAGTTTAGAAGTCTTTCTATTAAATTAAATAAGTTTCAAGGATCTGTTCTGCCCACTCTAATGTTTCATGAGTTCCGCTATACATTTTAGAAAGTTTATCCACTATATTTTTAAATTCAGGATTTTGTGTACAAGAATGCTCTTCAATATCACGAAGTATTTCTTTTTCTAGATCATAGTTTATTTTATCTTGACTACGTATTTTCTTTGCAGTAGTGCCAAGCAACCAATATCGAAATTCTGAATCAATGCAGTGTAACCTTTGCCACATATTAGTAAGTTTAGCAGTACCTCCTGTTAAGTAATTCTCATAAATTTTGCTGATAATTTCAGGATGCTGATCTTGAAGAAAATTGAACATTACTAACCCAACTGAATAATTGTCACTTTCCGTGAGATCAGATGGGGAATTATTTATAAAACGTATATCTTTAGCAAAGACTGTCTTAATACCATCCATTATTCCTTTTTGACATGGAGTATTGCATACATTTTCATCTAAGAGCTCACATGAAATTCCCATTGCAGTACCCTCTTCCAGCAATTTTAACGTAGGTAAATCTTTATGCTTTGTCATCTCTTGCATACAGTGTACAAACTCATGAGAGAGAGTAAGATAGTTAATTTCAGACGAGGGAAGAAACTTCATTAACACATCAGGAAGTGCAAATGGTTCAATTAGTTTACTAATAGTAAGTCCCATCTCGTCCGATGTATCTTCCTCCCTTCCTAAATATACTTTACGTACATTATTGTATTGACTACTATCTTCAAACAGAAACATACGGAAGTTAAAATCTGTATTGTTTGGAACAATTTTATATTTCTGACATAGTTTAAAAGTGTCATTTATAACTTTTTCAATTTCTTCTAGTTGTGCATCAGTGATATCTGAATGAAATAACTCTACTTTAATATCACTTCCTTCAACATTAATTGTATGTTTAGATGGAAGAATTGCGCTTATTTTAGTTTCAATATCATCTCTTGCTTGATAGTCTGGTTTAACCTTAAAAAGGTCTATACTTGAAAAAAGATTAATCTCATCAATAAAAAAACTCATATTAGCCTCTCATAAATTATTTAGGCGCAGCATAGAACATGAAAGTTAATAGGTAATGAATAAGCGGGTTTATCTATCAATCTCACCAAAGACTATATCAAGTGAGCCGATAATTGCTGCAATGTCAGCAAGCATGTGTCCTTTTGCCATGAAATCTAAGGCCTGTAAATGCGCAAAGCCAGGTGCTCTTATGCGGCATCTATAAGGTCTATTGGTACCATCTGAAACTATATACACTCCAAACTCGCCTTTTGGCGTTTCAACAGCTACGTAAGCCTCTCCTTCTGGCACGTGATATCCTTCTGAATAAAGTTTAAAATGGTGAATCAGAGCCTCCATAGATTCTTTCATTTCCGCTCTTGGCGGTGGAGAGATTTTTCTATCTTCAGTTTTTATTGGCCCTTCAGGGATTTTCTCTATGCATTGCTTCACCAAGCTGATAGATTGCCTGATCTCCGCCATTCTTATTAAATAACGGTCATAACAGTCACCATTTTGACCGATAGGTATATCAAAATCTAGCTGATCATATACCTCATATGGCTGGCTTTTTCGCAAATCCCAAGCGAGACCAGCAGCACGCAGCATTGGTCCACTAAAGCCCCAATCAAGCGCCTGTTTTATTGATATTTCACTGATTCCTACAGTGCGTTGCTTCCATATTCTATTTTCCGTTAAAAGTTCATCAACATCGTCTATATACTTTGGAAATTGCTCTATAAACTTTGCAATATCCTCAATTAAACCTTCTGGAATATCTGCTTCAACTCCACCTGGTCTTATATAAGCTGCGTGAAATCTTGCACCTGAGGCCCTTTCATAGAACTCGAGTATTTTTTCTCTCTCTTCAAAGAGCCATAAAAGAGGAGTCATCGCCCCAACATCAAGTGCTTGGGAAGAGATATTTAGTAAATGATTTAGTATTCTTGTCAGCTCACAAAATAGAACACGCAAATATTTTGCCCTAATCGGAACTTCGCACTGCAATAATTTTTCTACACATAACGAATACGCATGCTCTTGTGACATTGGTGACACATAATCGAGACGATCAAAATAAGGAAGAGCCTGAAGATACGTTTTATGCTCTATTAGTTTCTCAGTACCACGATGTAAAAGCCCAATATGAGGATCTGCCCTCTCGATCACTTCACCATCCATTTCTAAAACAAGACGTAGCACCCCATGTGCAGCTGGGTGCTGAGGGCCAAAGTTTAGCATCATTGTCTTTAGATCTGGCATGTTTGGAAGTTTAAGATGTTAAAATTGTATAGGGTAAAATGTGCTTAAAGTCAATAGGCTTCTTGCACAAGTACAACTATCGTTACAATAGAAAAACTCCTTAAAATTCACCATCTCCTTATGATCTGATAGACAATATTTATTTGAACTACAATTATTATACTTGTGTTGATTAAGGTAGCAAAATTATGTATAGATAATTTTGACTAAAAAATAGTTTTTCAAGTCCTATTTTGGAGTAATCAAAATTAATGAAAGACAATAAATATAACTTAGGTTTAAGAATCATTCATTGGTTAATGTCTGCTCTTATTATTGGCATGCTTTGTTCTGGACTGTACATGAAAAGTTTGCCGATTAGCAGTGAAATTAAATTCAGCATATACGCTATTCATAAGGCTTGCGGTATCACCGTTCTTGGATTAATTATAGTACGTATATTTTTTCGCGTCTTTACTTATGTTCCACCACTTCCAGCCAATTTTTCTCGATTCATAATCAATGCAAGCAAAATGATACACTTTGGCTTGTATTCTTTGATGGTGCTAATGCCACTATCTGGTTACGTCATGTCTTCTTATTCTAGCAAAGAGATCAAATATTTTTTCCATATCCCTTTATTAATTAACCATAATGAAGATCTAGCTAGTGCAGCTAATCAGCTACACTCAATTCTTGCATATTTTATGATACTCTTTATAGTCTTACATATACTTGGAGCTTTAAAACACACATTCATAGATAAACAAAATATTTTTAAACGTATGATATAGGTTATATGTTAAGTAGGCTCTGGAAAAAAGGAACAAGTTTTCTCGGTAGTGAATTTGCCATAATGGGTGGTGCCATGAGCTGGGTTTCAGAGAGAAATTTAGTTTCGGCAATTTCAAATACCGGTGGATTTGGCGTAATTGCATGTGGTGCAATGTCTCCAGACTTAATGAAAAAAGAAATCATAGAGACACAGAAATTAACTCATAAGCCATTTGGTGTAAACCTAATTACTATGCACCCAAATTTGAGTGAGTTAATAGATATATGCATTGAAACAAAAGTAAGCCATGTAGTTCTTGCTGGCGGATTACCAACAAAACCTAATATAGCAAAAATCAAGAATGCAGGCATTAAAGTTATGTGCTTTGCACCAGCATTAAGCCTTGCGAAAAGGTTAGTAAACATGGGGGTAGATGCGTTAATAATAGAAGGTATGGAAGCAGGAGGACATATCGGCCCTGTAAGCACTTCTGTTCTCGCACAAGAGATATTACCTAATTTTAAAAATGAGAAAACACCAATTTTTGTTGCAGGTGGAATAGGAAGAGGCGAAATGATAGTGAACTACCTAGAGATGGGAGCAAGTGGCTGTCAAATAGGTACATTATTTGTCTGCACAAATGAGTCAGTCGCTCATAAAAATTTTAAAGAAGTATTCATCAAATCAGCTGCGCGTAATGCTGTATCTTCTGTGCAGATCAGCGCTGATTTCCCTGTAATTCCAGTAAGGGCTATAGCTAACAAAGCAAGTGACGATTTTATGAAGCATCAAAGAGATATTATCGATAAATATCAAAATGGAGAAATCTCAAAAGAAGAGGGGCAACTTGAAATAGAAAAGTTCTGGGCTGGAGCTTTAAGAAAAGCTGTAATTGAAGGAAATATTGAAACAGGATCTTTGATGGCAGGTCAAAGTGTTGGCATGGTTGATAGAGAAAAGCCTGTAAAGGAAGTAATAGATATACTAGTTCAACAGGCAAGCAATTATGTTAAAATGTAAAACCAGTAATCAGCAAAGCAAATAGTTAGCAAATTGCTATAATTATCCATAATAAGGCATAATTGCCCAGTTTTAATGTAAAATTAACGCTAAAGAGGTACTCATACATTTTATTTATATGAGAGGAGTGTTATGCTTGATTCATCATATGAGGAAAGAGTGCTATTTGATAGTGCAGTAGGAAACAATACTTACTCACCTACTAGCGATCCTATCAGCAGTTCACAAATCTCAGATAAGAGAAAGGAGAAAACAGGGAATCCTTCAGCATCAAAAACGAAAGAGTTGCACGAAATTATACACAAAAAGGTAACAAAAAAAACACATAATCATAAAAATCTAAAAAAGTAAGATATAACTATCACAAAATTCATAGAGTTGTTCAACAATGGAGCTGATCCCAATGTATTAATTCAATTAGAAAAATTACTGAGAGAGCAAGAAAAATACTATAATTATTACACCGAGAAATTTCTTCCAGCATTGAAAACAAAAGTGATAGAGTCAGAGGAATTAATGAAACCTTAAGTACTTAATAATGAAAAAAAATCATCACAAAGATCACCAACAATAAAAGGGAAAATATTAGGAATAATTTCAGGGATTACGAATAAAAGCAGTGAAAAAAATTATTCTAGTAGCGTTATTCAAAATCAAAAAGATAGACAAAGTAATGCTATGAAACTATTTAACAAACAAAGTCTTTCTGGTAAAGTTGAAATTCCTAAAAATTCAGGTATTAATCCTCTGGAAAAGGATTCTTTATCTAAGGGTGTAAGTGGAAAAGGAACCCCTGGAATATATAATTCCTTGGGAAGTTTAGATCATTATGATGCTTCAACAGTTCTTATATCAAAACAACCGCAAGCAAGAAAGGAGATCGCACAATCACAATTGAATGGCTTCTCTAGCCAATTTTGTGAGGATTTAGAAAATAAAAACCCTAGTACAACTGCAGATCCTGTAGAAGTGCCAAGAGGTACAAATACTTCTAAACTCATCAGTGACAATAACTCAGATAGTGGAATAAATTCATCTGGCTTGGCATTAAGTAGCAGAAGGAGCAGCTTAACTTCAATTTCATCTGAGGAAAGTGTACACTTAAAATTAAACCCTGCTGAGGAAGATAATAGTTTGCAACTAGAAGATGAAGGAAAAACAAAATTAGCACATCCGAACAAAACAAGGCCCAAAGTCCCAAGCGGAAGAAGATCCCCTTCTAAACATTATAAGAAGACTGAATAAGGGCCTCATTGTGTGATCTCAGTGACAGGCAGTAAGGTAAAAGATACAATGCAATCCAATAATTATGAAAATAATAGTAAAAACAAAAATCTTCACGTCGCACTTGTAACAAGTTCTGCTCTCTTAGCAATAGGGTGCATTGTTGCAGGAGCAATGACATCAGGATTAGTAGGAGCAGGACTGTTTGTGGTGGCTGCAGTGTTTGCTACAGCAGCTGCTGCTGAATTGTGTTCAAACTTTCTGTCAAGTAAATTAACATCCATTAGTGTGAGTCCTCTTATTGATAATAAAGAGCTAACACGGTGATAAAAGTTAAATATGAGTTACTTATGGTGAGCAAGTGAATTCGGTTCTTGCCTATTGATGTAAAAATTGTTACATTTGAGAAGTATCTTAAAGGTATTTAGCTGATGCATATTCAATTGGGTAGAGTTTTTGCTATTGTAGCCCTGTTAAGTTTTATCTTCATGTCATGTTCTAGCAAAGCAAGTGATGAATTGAAAAATATACCAGGAACGTTGAAAGAACTTATTTCTTCATTTTCAGTTAAAGATACTGTAGAAAATATGAGTCCCTCAACAATTATAGGTTTATGTATAGCTACAGTGATACTTGCAGTAGTGTTCAGAGGCCTAATTTTTTTCATGATAATATTTGGCGTACTGATCATGATGTTTGGAAGCACAGAAAAGGCAACAGATTACCTGAAAGAAAAATTCAACTTTGCAAAGGACATACAGTTACAATCCAATAACAAAAAAGAAGATAAGGATTAAGTAAGATAGATGATTCTTTATTATCTTTTTATTGAATACGCATGATATTGTATGCAACCAAAAGTACCAGCCACTAGCTATAATTCTGAAAAAAAGAACAATTTAGCGTTACTAGAAAGTATTAATTTAGATTTTATCCCTTATGCTTGCCACTACGATGAAGAAACTATACTAACAAAACAGGGGGAATTATTAAAAATAATCAAATTAGAAGACTATTCTTCAGTTGATAACTATGGTGATCTTAGAACTGAAATTAGAAAAAGTATATCAAAAAATATCAAGAGTTTATATTTTACCGTTTGGATTCACACTGTCCGCACACGCAATAAACTGAGCTTACAGTGGAATAAAACTACAGACTTTTCCGATCAGCTACACTCAACGTGGTTTAATAAACTAGTTGATAGTAAACTACAGTATATAAATGAGCTATACATTGTGGTGTTACTTAGTGATTTTGGCAAACATATTAATAATACATTTTTTTTTGGCGGGATAAAGAATAGGCACAAGTTATTTTTACAAAAAAATCATCAAGAATTACAAAAAATAACTGACCTGATTCAAAAAGATTTAGAACCTTTTGGAGCTAAAAAACTGGGCCTTAGATCTAGTGAAGGCAAAATATATTCTCAAATGATGGAATTTCTCCATTACATTATTACATTAACGCACAAAGATTATCTAATATGTGAAAGGGATCTATCGCAGCATGTGAAAAACCTAAAAGTAGCTTTTGGTTTCAATAAATTTCAAACATCGTTTGAAGGTCAACAGAAGTTTGGTTCTATTTTTTGCATAAAGGAATATCGAGAAATCCCCTTAGAAAATATAGATAGGTGTTTGCAACTTGACTCTGAGCTTATCATCACAGAAATAATAATATTTACTAGTAATAATAAAGCAGTAAAAGAATTTAAAAAACAAATTAATATACTGCAAATCAGTGAGGACAATACCTTACTTCAAAACTCAGGAATAAATGAAATAATAGAGCTTGAAAAAATTTCTGCTATGGATTTTTGTCAACAGAAAATTATTGTTACAATCTTTGCAGATGATAAGAATAGGTTAGCTAAAAATATCAGTGATTTATCCTCTGTAATGTCGTTAATCGGGTTGATGATGTTTAGAACTGATCTGCACATGGAAAATCATTTTTGGGCACAGCTTCCTGGAAACTTTGCTTTTGTTACACAACCAAAAAATATATTAGAAAAATATGCTTGCAGCTTTGCTATGTTGCATGATTTTACATCAGGTACGTTAAAAGGAGGAAGATGGAAAGAAGCAGTAACAGTTTTTTTTTCAAAAAAAGGCAGTCCTTACTTTTTTAACTTTCATGGAAAGAAAAATAATGGTCATACCACAATACTTGGAGCTCCAAATTCAGGTAGAACCTCACTGATCAATTTCTTACTTTCGGAGTCAAGAAAATTTAACCCTAGGATTGTTATATTGGATAATACTGGAAAATCAATAATATTTACTAAAGCAGTAAGCGGCCAATATTACATAATTGATCCAAAATATAAAGATAAAAGTCTAAAATTTAACCCACTGAACATTGAAGATAGTGCTTCTAATCGCAATATGCTTGTTGAATTGATCAAAAGGATGGTTGCAGATGCAAGTTTGGTAGACGTAGAAGAAAAGACAAAAAAAATTGTAGATTCTATATTTGCTATACCAAGAGAATCGCGCTCTATTTCTCAAATTTCTGAAGTGCTTTTACTTCTTGGGGGTAAAATAAGTAAATGGTGTGGTGATGGTGAATTTGCTTACTTATTCCAAGATGGTGATGAGTCAGACATTGACTGGGAAACAAAAATCATATCTCTCAATACTGCGAATCTCACTAAGCAAAAAGAATGTATGTCCGTGATACTTTACTATTTCTTATACTCTTTCGAAGCAAAATGTGATGGCTCACCTGCAATACTTGTTTTGGATGAAGCATGGGAGATAAGTAATATTTTTCCTACAGAGGAAGAGTTTGATAATTGGATGAAGAGGATGACAGAATTAAACGTTGTAGTAATTCTAAGTACTGAAAACTTAAACCTAGCATTTGCTAGCAAGTTTACTCAATATTTAGATAAGCATGTCGATACAAGGATTCTGATGCCGAACATAAATGCAAACAGGTTATACATGAAAGCATTTTCTCTGTCGAAAGAGGAACTGAATGTCATTTTGCAAACACCAACACAGGAAGGTTTATTTTTGATCAAGCAATACAAAGGTTTAGTAACTTTAAATCTAGATTTGAAAAATATGAAAGAAATACATGTACTTTCAGCCAATAAAGAGACTATAAAGTATATGTATGAGGCGATGAAGGAAAAAGGCGAAAAAGTGAGTAAGTGGTTACCGGTGTTCTATGAAAAATGTAAAGCTTAATTTTTTATTGATATTCTCCTTGATATTTTGTCTTTCTTATCAAGGATATGCTGATTGTCCGCGTTTTGTGGAAAGTAATACTGATATTGAGGCAAATGTAAGTAAAGTAAGTAAAGTCTTTTGGAACTTCTTTACTGGCAAGTGGGGTAGCCTGGATTTTGATCCTCATCTATTAAAAGAAATCAAAGTAACAATGGTGAAAGATCAAGGAGTAGGCGGTTACTTCGATCCAAAGATTAAGGTCTGCGATTACGAAGGGAACGACAACTGTTATATATTATCCAGTGGAACATTTTGCCGCCAGATATATGGAACGCAGAGTACAGGAGCTGGAATTTCTGCAGCAGCTTTTATCGATTGGGAAGGAGATAAAACAAAAGCTGGAGGAGAAATTGCCCAAGGTCTTGGATGGGAATGGGCAGATGGTGTTACTGATGAAGAAAAAGTAAAATTTGCTAATGCCCCTAAAATATGTGCTTGCAGTCAGAAAGGTGCTTGTATGGACACTTTTTTTGGAGATCTTTCTAGAATCTTTTCAGGGGAAAATATTTTCCATCCAGGGAATATGGAAAATGTTTGCGATACCTGCTATCAAACCAAAGTACAATGTGTGCCTCTGCCACTTGCACCTGGTCCACCTCCATTTTGTGAACAACTTGCGATGTCACCATCACAAGTTAGAATTGTTCCTATAAGAAACCAAGATAATGATTACTTTCATCCAAGAGTTGGAGTCATTATCGGTGAGCTGAAGGAACGAGAAGAGCTGCCTTTCCCGCGCGGTTTTTCAAACAGTGAGAATACTCGTATTTATCCACGTACTATTAAAGATACTATCCATTACTTCAAAACCTATAGAAAAAAAGGTCAGCTCTGCACTGAATATTATGGTACTGAGAGAGAAGAATCTAAAAGAAAATTACAATTTCCTGCTCGCTGCTTCCCAGCGCCACCTGCTCCAAAGATTGAAGAAGTGAGCATACCAAAGCCTAATGAGGGTAAAGGCGAAAATACGCTAAAAGTAAAAATGAAGATTAGTGAGTACGTTTGCACTCATCACGCACATGGAACTCACAATAATGGAGTCTGTACTTTTTATGTTAATGCGAATTCTCCTACATATATTGGTCATCTACCTTTAAAAGTAGTAAAGCCGGCAATAGTAGAAAAAAAAGCTGGTACCGGTAACATAAAAAGCGATATCGATAACATAATAGAAGGTATATTAAAAAATAACTCGCAATTTGAAGTTCTAGAAAAATATGGATATGTTCCCGATATTGAAACAGAATGTAAAGAGCTTAAGAATGGTAAGTGCAAACTAGATGGCTCAGGATATCCAAAAGTAGAAATAAAATATAAAGAAAATCCTAAAAGTAAAATGCTCTGCCTTTCTGGTTGGAAGCCGGAACCAGAAAAGCTTGTTCTTGAAAAAGGAAGTGAGCTAATATCGCTGAAGTCAGTAGGAGAAAGCTATGCTAAACACAATACTGTTTACTCGAAAGAATCAAATCAATCTTATTATTTTCCTTGCAAAAAAGGGGAAATTATTGAATTAGTTGATGTTTTAGCAAAGCCACAAGATGCACTGAATGAAATAATATTTAATAAAAAAGGATATATTTCTATTCCTGAAGAAAATAAGCCTAGAGCCAATTGCATGGCAAAAGAGGATAAAGAGGTAGATACAAAACAAAATTGTGACAAATGCAAGATAGTATATGAATTAACAGATGGGAAACACAAAAAAGAATGTAAGCAAGGTGATGATGGTTGCCTCTGCTTTGATGGAGTGTGTAGTCGCTCAACACAGTATGTGAACAAGGACAACAAGCCTTTTTACCTAAGAGTTTCACAGGATGAAAATGGAGTTGTAAAGAAGTTAGATAATCCAATTAAAGCAAATAGAACAGAAGTCTTTTACGCTGATAAATTATGCAGATTCGATTTAGAGGGTTTAAAAAAGAGATTGAGTGAAATAATAGTAGCACAATTGAAAGGTAGGAAGCAGGAGCTTGAAAAGATTAATAAAGAGTCTTATGAGCTTGGAGATGGCTATACAGATGATCTGTCAATGTATGATTACGTTGAAATAGAAGCATGGGGAGGTGGTGAAGCTGGTCATATAATTGGTAAAGCTCAGTCTACTGTAAGCAAGCAAGGAAGGCCAGGTGATTACATTAAAGCTAAACTAAAAATCAACCCCGATTATCCCTACATTAAAGTAAAAGTAACAGAAGGTGGTGGTGGGCAAGAAAATGATAAATCTAACAAGGATGGTGGACCTACTTTAATAAAAATGTGCAGAGACCTTTCAGAAACAATTTGTAAAGATTTAATTACTGTTGCAGGCGGAGGTACATACAGAACCTATGGAAAAATAGATTATAAAGAGACAATAATTCATGAAGAAAGTTTAAAATTAGAAGAAAAAGTTACAAGAGGAGATAAGCTAAACTCTGGGGAGGATAATAAAATAGCATACATAAGAAATGGTGAGATTGGGTATGAAAATGTAAAAAAATGTAGTAAAAACTATGTGAATAAAAAATACGGTGCTGGCGGTTGTATTAACAAAAGCACCAAAAGTTACAGTAAAGGTGCTCCTGGTTATGTGAAGATTAAACCTATATTTGATAAAATTGATAAAGAAAGAGTAAAAAAAATAGATGATGCTATTGAAAAAATGATACAAAATCCAGATGACATCACAGGTATTGATGATTCCTTAATAAATAAACTTGATAAAAAGATTATTGAGACAATTAAAAAAGAAATCGAAAACGAATTGTTAGGATCATAGTAAAAGGACCCTGATTGTTGCAAATGGGGTAAAGTTGAATTTACATCACTGAGACAGATGCATGTGAAACCAGTGTTTCTTTTCTTGTCATCACAGCTTCCATAATGTCATCTCAGTGCATGATGCACAGCTGTATAGAAATTGAAGATGTCATTCTAGTGCGTGACACTGGAATCCATGTAAATTTAACTGGACGCCAATGTCACAAACTAGCCTTCTCACCTATCTTATTTTGCTACTCTGCTGAACAGATACGTCAATTTCATCTACTGATGAGCTAGGTCTGCTGTCCTTTATATGTTGTACCAAAAGCTCCATAATTTTTTTTGCTCATAAAATTGCTGAAATGAATATATTCCATTCGAGCCAACTAACACGAAGAATCCTCCTTGTACATTTGGAGGATTATCATGCCAGCTAATTTTTCTTACGTATTCAGCAGCTTGTAAGGAAGTATCTCCTGAAAGGTTTTTAATATTAGGATCAGCACCTTTTTCTAGCAGTAATCTTGCCATTTTTTCATTACCTTTCATATCTGCTATATGTAGAGGTGTATTGCCAAGCTGATTGCCAATATTGACATCCACCCCTTCTACACTAAGTAATAATTGAGCTAGCTCGTCATGGCCATTATCAATAGCTACACACAAAGGATTCATACTGGTATCACAGCCATTGACTTTAGCACCATTATCAAGAAGCAACTTAACTACTGCTTCATGCCCATTCTGAGCAGCTAGATACAAGGGTGTGACATTATTTTTTTTATCTACTATGTTAACATCAGCATTTTTTGTGCTAATTAATAGTTCAACTATTTCAGTATGTCCGTTCTGAGAGGCTAAGTACAGAGCTGTTATACCAAATTCATTGTCTTTAGCATCAATCTCAATTTCTTGAGTATTAAGTAACACCTTTACAACTTCTACAAGTCCATTTTGAGCAGCAATATGTAAAGGTGTCTTACCATCAGTACAGTCTTTTATATTGGGATCAGCTCCCGCTTTAATTAACTCCTCTACTATATCTTTGCTTTTAGCTACAACAGCAAAGTGTAAAACTGTACTGCCTTTAGTAGTTCTTGCATGAATATTAGCTTCTTTACTGATTAGTAACTTTACTACGTCTAAATGTCCTGAACAAACGGCAAAATGCAAGGCTGTAAATCCTTTTTTATCCTTGATATTGATATCAGTTTTTACATTAAGTAATAACCTAACTTCATTTATGTTACCGTTATAAGCGGCTTGATTTAATTGAATATTTTCAACCGGGAGCGATTGAGTGCTGAACATATTTACCTCTATATAATAGTATGCCTAGTGGTACTACATCAAAACAGGGAACATTAAAGAAAAATTTTTGCATCTGGCAATCTATTTTCTCTATTCTAATATATACAAACTCTTTAAACCCACCTTGTAATCAGGATAAACTAGAGAGACACCAAGATCTTTTTTAATTTTAGTATTGCTTACTTTTTTTGACCCTAAATAAAAACCCCGTGCGTAATTTGGTACGGAAGAAATATCAACTGGCTCTGGAGGGCTAATATTGATAAGCTCGGCTGCATATGTGACCACTTCAGATTGCGTAGCAGGTAAATCATCTGCACAATTGTATATCTCATAAGGCTTTATATTTTGCATGGAAGAAAATAAAATATTCGATATATCTTCAACATGAACACGAGAAAAAATTTTTTTCACATTTCTTGCTTTGCCAATCTGCAGGTCAATTAGCGCATTTCTACCAGGACCATATATCCCAGCCAAACGAAAAATATGTACAGGCAATTTGCTACTTAGCCACTTCTTTTCAGACTCAAGGCGCTTTTCTCCTCTTATTTCTATAGGCTTTGTTTCAGATTCCTCATTCACCCAATTACCACAGTGGTCACCATAAACATTAGTTGCAGACAGATAACCAAGCCATTTAATATTCTCCAGACAATGACTGTATCTCTCCATAACATCATCTCCGTCTGGAGGAATAGAAACTAAAACATGCGTTACGCTTTTAAGCAGATCTTGATCAACCTTGTCATAATCAAAAAGTTGTATATCTTTATTTCTTGATGTACCGTTAACTTTCCAGCCTAAGTTTAGCAATTTTTTCGATAGAAATTTAGCTACATATCCGTAACCAAAGCAAAACAAGTTCATGGAAATTAATTTCCAAAATTCTTCTTGATAAACTCAACCCCTAACCTTATTCCTTCTTCATTAATAATATGGCCTAATGCATGAATTGGGTATCCTTGAGCGCTTACTCCATTTTCTTTCAGAGCTTTAACCGCTAAATCAAGGGAAGAAAAAGGTACCACATCATCAGCGTCACCATGAATAACACATATGCTGGGTTTTGATTTGATCTCCGGTGCAATTTTTGAAGGTGAAAGAAACCTACCAGAATACGCAACAACCGATGCACAAGACTGAGATCTAGTAAGAGCTACATTTATTGCAAGCATTGCCCCTTGAGAAAATCCAACTAAAGAAAGCTGATTATCTTTTAAATTAAGCTCCTTTAATTTTGTATCAATAAAATGATTTACAATTGATGCAGCATTTTTCACCCCATTATATAGTGCTTCCTCACTACGATCTTCTAAACTAAACCATTGATAACCATCACCTATTTCTCTCTCAAATGGAGCATTGGGCACTACTAAATATGAATCAGGTAAAAACTTGCTCATAACTTTAGCAAGGTGAGTGAAATTATCGCCACTTGAACCCCAACCATGAAAAAAAATAATCAGATTTTTCTTATTTCCATTTGGGCAAATTTCTTGGCTTTGTAGTTCAATCATCTCTTTTCCTTTTGCATTTATATCTTTATTTAACACTATATTTTCAAATTTGTAAAAACCCATGTGCAATCATGTACACTAGCTCATAACTGTATGAACATTGCAATTTGCAGGCAGTTCGCGTGGAAGATGAAAGTAGCTGACACTGAAATCCAGCTTTTGATCGAAAATGTTGCATAGTGCACAATCAACTTTCCTAGATCCCAGTGTCAAGCACTGGGATGACACCCTCCTGCTAGACAATGTTCGTACAGCTATGGAATGAATCGCGGTATGACGTAGGATTGCTGTCATTCCAGTGCTTGACACTGGAATCCAGGAAACTTAACTTTACACCAGGTAATAAGCACTGGGATGACACCTCTGGGCACTGCCGTCATAAAGGAACCAGTGTCAGATACTTTCATGACATCAATAATTGACCTCGACTTACCGTCCAACTAGAAAATTGTAATAGAATGACAGAAATCCAGATGTTATTTATTTACTTTCGATCTTTTCTATCAATTTTTTAACTAAGCCTCTTAGCTTTTTACTGGATTCATCAAGCTCTTGAATTTGTGAAGCATCTTTTCTCATGAGCTCTTTGTGATTACTTTTTATGTAATCATACATTTCCTTCATTTGAGCAATTATCTTGTTGATATCCATACCACCCATATCAGGTATCATGCTAGGCATATTTCCTTCTAACATACCACCAGCCATAAGCTGCTGGGACATTTGCATGAATGGCTTTAAGGTCTGTTGAAGCAAATTAGGGTCTCTTGCCAATTTTTCTATTTGCTCTTTGCAAGTATCCATGTACTGCTTCATAAATTCATCATCTTGCATTTTATCTGTCATAATTACACCTATTTGAAACTAATATTATATATTGTTTTTAATTAAAAACAATACAAGAACAAGTATATTAATACTTGATTAAATGACAAATTAACTATTTTAAAGGTTCACATACTCTCTTTAACCATTCCTTATCTTTTATGCCATTTTCTATATTTTTATAAACAAATTGGTGATAGCTATTTATCCATTTAACTTCATCTTCAGTAAGCATTTGTATATCTATTAGCTTTTTATCATAAGGAACAGAGGTCAATTGTTTAAAGCTTAAGAAGCCGTTTTCTCGCCTTTCAATATACATCAGATTCTCAATTCTTATTCCATACTTTCCTGGAATATAATAACCAGGCTCGTTAGAAAGTATCATGCCTGGAATGAGTTCCACTTTATTTCCTCTTGATATTGCTTGTGGTCCTTCGTGTACCGAAAGGTAACTTCCTACTCCATGTCCTGTACCGTGCATGTAATCCATTCCAAATTTCCATAAATGTATACGCGCTAATATGTCCAATTCTCCACCAGTAGTGCCAGAAGGAAAGACCGCACTTGCTATCGCAATGTGAGCTTTTAATACTATTGTGTAGTGAGCTCGTTGCTCATTGGTTGGACTACCAATTGCTATAGTTCTTGTAACATCGGTTGTGCCATCAAGGTACTGACCACCAGAGTCAATTAAATACAGCCCATCTTCTTGAATGACTTTATTTGTCTTATTGCTTGCACGGTAATGAATGATTGCTCCATTCTCGTTGAATGCTGAAATTGTTGGAAAACTCGGTTGCTTAAACAAATTCTGCTCTTTTCTGTATTCTAAAATTTTTGCTTCAGCTTCAAGCTCAGTAATTTCACTGTCAATAAGCCAATATAGAAAATTTATAACTGCTACTCCATCTTTGATGTGCGCACTTATAGCTCCAGTTATTTCAGTTTGATTTTTTACTGCTTTGTGAATCAAACAAGGATCCTCCTTCTCAATTATCTGCTTATTTTCTATTAGAACTCTTTCATTACTTATTGTCATCCCAGTGCTTGACACTCGGATCCATGCTTTTTTATTTCTGGTCAAGCACTGGAATGACACCGAAGCTGATTTTTCATTTAAATAATGGTTATACAAGGGATCTATTGCATTCATAATGCTCATTGGAGTCGTGCTTGGATCTATCACCACCAAATTTAACTTATGTAGTGAATTTTCTAGCTCACTAATATCAAAAACATTTATATGGTTATCAAAATTTGCTTCTATAGTTGAATGTTCTTTATCTTGAATAAATAAATCAACATTGCCGTTTTTATAAAGTATTGCACGACCCAATATACAAGGAGTATATTCAGCACTTTCATTTCTTAAATTTAATAACCAGGAAATTGAATTTGGATCAGTCAGAAGCACTGCTTCAGCCTCTATGTTTTTAGCTACTCTTTCACATTTATCCTTACTACTCTCACCAGATACATGTGAGACTATTGTTTGTGCTTTATGACTACTATCTTTTTTAATTAAGTATGGTACTAGTTTACAAATGCCTTCATATTTTCTTATGTCCTTCATAGTAAAATATTGCAGATAGTAACCCAGTGAGGTAGTCAATGTTAAGTTTGCTTTTACCCATTTGTGTGGATCCTCTTCTTGTATATTATATACTCGAAAACTGAACTGATCGAGCTGACTGCGAGCTTGTGTGATATAGCGTCCATCTGTAAAAAATGGGCACTTATTACTCTTTGTAACGATAAGTAGCCCATTTGTTCCTGTGAAGCCACATAACTCTGCTAACTCTTTTGAATATTCATTCAAATACTCATCTTTAGCATGCAACATAAATGCATCAACATTTATTTCGTGCATAAAAGAGCGAAATTCTTCGATTTTTGACATGTTACGCAGAATTAGCAGCTATTTTCGTTTTCTTATTCCTAAGGTACACTAATATGCTAACTATTGCTGCTGGAGTGATACCCTGTATTTGCTTTGCAATGCCAATTGTTGCTGGTTTTATTGATTGCAACTTCTCTATCACTTCAGTTGACAAGCCTTTAATCTGTGAGTAGTTGAAATTAGTTGGAATTTGAGTATTAACTTCCTCTTGTAGAAACTTCATATCGGCTTCTTGTCTTACTAAATAAGGCTTGTATTTTGCTTCAATTGCAACTGCTTCATATATTTCATTCTTGGCTATGCTATCAGTTATAGTGTTATTCCAGCACATGACGCTGGAATCTACATTTTTTTCAGTGTCAACTGCATCCATTCTATCATCATTCAAGTACTGGATCCCAGTGTCAAGCACTGGGATGACAGGAAGAGGTGCTTTGGTGTTATGCAAGTAGCTGACACTGGAATCCATGTTTAACTCTGGCCATATTTCTCGTAATTTATTCCAGTCAATATTTGGATAACCGAGCAAATCTAATGCTGTTTTTCTTATTCCATCATAAGATATTTTAATTCCATAGGACCTGAGCTGCTCAGGAGTAATTGTTAGGCTCTCTAATTTCTCCTCAAGTTGCTTAATGGATTTAAGTTTACCCTGCAAAACAGAGTATCTCTCATGCGACACAAGAGAGATGTCACAACCTTTTTGTGTCAATCTTCTATCTGCATTATCTGACCTGATTGCCAGTCTATATTCTGCACGCGAGGTGAATAATCTGTAAGGCTCAGCAATTCCCTTAGTGACCAAGTCGTCTATCATTACACCGATATATGAGTCTGTACGATGAAGAACAAAACTTTTTTGAGATAAAGAGAGTGCTGCATTGATTCCGGCAATAATTCCCTGCCCTGCTGCTTCTTCATATCCAGTGGTACCATTAATTTGACCAGCAAAATATAGTCCTTTAACTTTCTTAGTTTCGAGAGTATGAAATAGCTCTCGTGGATCGATATAATCGTATTCAACTGCATATCCAGGTCTTAATATTTCTGCATTTTCAAGCCCTTTTATACTCTTTATCATTTCATACTGCACTTCGATGGGCAATGAATTTGAAATTCCATTTGGATATATAGTGTTATCATCAATCCCTTCTGGTTCTAGAAATATTTGGTGATTATTTTTTTCTGCAAATTTTTTAACTTTAGTTTCAATTGATGGGCAGTATCTTGGTGCAATAACGTTATCTAAATATGAATAAGCTGATCTGTGAAGATTCTCTCGAATTACTCTGTGTGTATGTTCATTAGTATGAGTAATAAAACATGAAACCTGAGGCTGGTTAATTTTCTCTGTAAGATAAGAAAATGGTGTAGGTGGATTGTCACCCACTTGTTCTTGTAATACTGACCAATTTATAGTGTCACGGTTGAGTCTTGGCGGAGTCCCGGTACGTAATCTGCCTAGTTTAAAATCATATTTCTTCAGCGTATTTGCAAGCTCTACTGCAGGCTTATCTCCCATTCTTCCAGAAGGAGTTGTTTGCTCTCCGATATGAATCACACCAAGCAAAAAAGTCCCTGTAGTCAAAACAACTCTGCTTGTCAGTATACGTTCACCTGAGTCTGTTATTACAGCTTTTATATAAGATTCTCCATTACTATCACTTTCGATAAGAAAATCGTCAACTGACTCTTCTTTTACTGTCAAGTTGTTATAATTTAGAATAATTCCCTGTATTGCTTTTTTATATAATTTTCGGTCTGCCTGTGCACGTGGGCCCCATACCGCTGCGCCTCTGCTGCTATTTAAAACGACCGAGTGTATACTTGCTCGGTCGATAGCTCTTCCCATTATTCCATCAAGCGCATCCACTTCCCTAACTACAACACCCTTTGCAACCCCTCCAATTGCTGGATTGCAGGACATCTCTCCTATAGTTGAAATTTTGTGAGTTATAAGTAGTGTGTTTGCACCAAGGCGAGATGCAGCTGTAGCTGCTTCACACCCGGCATGACCGCCACCTACTACCACTACGTCGTACTTATGCATCTTCTTGAGTAATTTCTACTCTATAATATTCCAACTATCAGTGATTGATGTCAAACTTTACAGATTACAACATTGCACACTAACTTAGCTCAAACTGCCGTCTCTCTCGCAGAAAAAACTTTTTCAACTTTGGGAAAGATGATACTTTTATTAACTTCTTCTTCCGGAAAGGTAATACATTCATCTACTTCTTCCTCCTGAGATATTTTGACATATGTAGAATCTTTAATAGAAATTGCACTTACTGCAGATGTAATTGCTGTTTTATCTGCACAATGCATTATAGCTACAGTTGCAAAAAGCCCTAAAATCGGTGCTATTAGACCTATTATTGTACCTATAAATGTAAATCCTATTATTGGATTAGGAAAAATAGAAGCTGCACCTGCAGTAAGTGTAATTCCAATTATAGCACTTGCAGATATAGTAATACTCAAAATAATTGCTGCTTTTTCATGCTTTTCCCCAACAGGATCTCTTTTGCAAAACTTATATAGCAAACATGCTACGTGAAAAACCGCAATCAATGCTGGAGCTATACAACCAGCAATTCCACCTATGGCTAAAGGTGATGAAGTGTCAAAACTTAACCACTAAGCTAATACTCCTAGTGCTGACACTATACTATAAGTTAACAAACAAATATACATACAATCCCCTCGCTAATTAAGAAAATGCCATTTTACTCTGAATCATAAACTACTCTCTTCACTCTCAGCCATCTAAGCAGCACATTGGAGTGACAAAAAATGCTACCGGCAAATAATGGCTTTGCAAAAATAGAGAATGTTTATATTTATGTAAAGTGGAAATTTTTAGTGGGGCGAGCGACCAGGATTGAACTGGCGACATTCAGTACCACAAACTGACGCTCTACCAACTGAGCTACGCCCGCCAAGGTATAAAATTTCTAACACACAAGCATAAATAGTCAATTAATTATTTAATCTACCTACTTTTGCATAGAGTTTTAAGTTTAGCGAATAAACATTTTCATTTATGCTTTTAGCATTATAGTTAATCGTATTGAAATCGTGATATGTTTAAAAGTATTTTCACATTTAGTTTTTTTACAGCTATTTCAAGAATTTTAGGGCTAATAAGAGATGTATTGATTGCTACGGTTATTGGTGCAACCTCTCTTGCAGATATATTCTTTTCCTCGTTTCGCTTTGCTAATTTATTTCGATCGTTTTTTGCAGAGGGAGCATTTACTACCTCATTCATACCATTATACTCTGCAGAGTCATATGATAATAAAAAGGCATTTAATTTCGCAAGTAGTGTAATATCCATTACGTTTATTATTCTAGTAATTTTTTGCCTTATCACACAAACCTTCTTCCCTTACATGATCAAAACCTTCACTCCTGGATTTGACCAAAATAAATTTACCTTTACTGTAACTTTGTCGAAAATTATGATGCCCTACATAATCTTCGTGTCAATCGCATCACTTATTGGTGGAATGTTGCAAGTAAAACAGCATTTTGCTTCAACAGCTATTTCACCAATCATTTTGAACCTCTGTTTAATCATCAGTTTGTTTTTACCTTACATTGAAACACCGGCTCATAACCTTTCTATAGCTGTCCTGATTGGAGGGATTTTGCAGCTACTTTTAATAATATTTAGTGCATACAAATTAAAGGCTTTCTTTTCTTTTAGTTTAGAATTAAGTAACGAAGTAAAATTATTTTTTAAACGTGTGATACCTGCAATTATCAACAATTGTGTAATACAAATAAGTGTATGGATTGACACAATCATGGCGAGTTTTATACCAAATGCAGTTTCTTATATATATTATGCCGATAGACTAAATCAACTACCGCAAGGAGTAATTGGCACTGCAATTGGTACAGTACTTCTTCCTCTGATTTCAAAACGAATAAATGATACTGAGAATATAGTCAAAATACAGAACAAGGCCCTTAATATAGGGTTAATATTAATTATGCCAATAACTGCTGCTTTTATCATTATTCCTGACATAATTTTACTTACGCTTTTTTCTTACGGACGATTTGATTATTATGCAGTGCAGCAAACTGTTCCTACATTAGTAGCATTTTCTCTTTCTTTACCCGCATTTATTATAAATAAAGTATTGCTACCCACATTCTTTGCTAGGGGAAAGCTAAAAATACCAACTATGTTCTCATTAACGTGCCTTGGAATTAATGTAATACTAAATCTCATATTAATGAACAAATACCAACATATAGGAATTGCTATTGCTACTTCCATTTCCACTTGGATAAATTCTATTTTATTGATTAATTATTTAACAATAAATAAGATGTATAAGATTAGCCAAGCGTTATTACTAAATATTGTAAAAATTCTCACTGCAACATTGGTTATGTCAATAGTTCTTTATTTCTCTAATTACTTATCAGCAGGGTTGTTTTTCGATAGAGGGCTAGCTCGTATTGTTTATTTAGTAACTTTAATAGCTTTGAGTGTTATTATTTATTCTAGCACTCTTTACCTAATTTTGAGAGGAAATTTGAATAATTTGAAATATGTATAAATTATACCCTTTGTATTGCTATATGTCATTTCAGCTACTATTCCAATATCCACTCCTTTCATCCCATAACATATTCCTGTCATCCCAGTGCTTGACACTGGGATCCAGAAATTTTGTTGATTATATAATCTGGAAAACCTTATTTAAGTCACACTGGATCACAGTGTCACACACACAACTGTATGAGTGTTGTGGTTTGAGAGCAATTTCCACTGGGAACCCAGTGCTCATCAGACCAGCTTCTCATATAAAAATGCTGTGTTTTAACATAAGAATAGCTACTTTTTTGCTAATTAACTTAATGTCTAATCAAATTTCCTGGATCCCAGACTGGGATGACAAGAAGAGAAGGGATGCTGGAATGAGAGGTCTATTATGAAACTTTCTTTATACGCCATATTATCAATCTCGTTGCTATTAATTCTCATGCACGTTGCTGCAACTTTTAAGGATTGGAGTGGCTACAGAGAATATATCGTAAAAGAGTTAGAGAAGACGTATGATGCTAAAGTACATGTTGGAGGAAAAATTGAAGTTTCGCTCATTACTCCAAAACTTACTATTTACAATGTATATGTACAATATAACAAAAACAAGGAACAAAAATTATCAGATTTAATTAGTGCAAAAAAAATTGAAATAAGGCCATCGTTGTTTTCATTTTCATTGCAACCAAAGTCAATCTCATTTTTGGGCATGAAAAGCAACAAAGAAAATTTACTTAATATTATAAATACGAAAGCCAATGATAATATAGTTGATATATTAATAAAGGACAGCCAAATAAGTTTTAACGCCGATACTATTAACATCAAGGAAGTTGCTATAAAAAAAAATAAGCAGTTTTTTGGTGAAGTACAGATTGGTGACAACAATTACGATTTTTCTGGAAAGGTTAATGTCACAAAAAATAATGTACACATTAGTGTTGATTCAAATTTTGCAAATTTTCTATTTAAAGGTAATAGAAATCAACAGGGTAATTTAACACTGACAATCAATAACAGTTCCGGTTCTGTAAGCAATTTAGCAAAAATCATTAATCTTAGCTTCCTTTCTTATGTGATTCCCAGCGAAAATATTGAGATATCATCCAATATCAATCTCAATGAAAGCGAGTTTACGGCAACTGATTTAAAAATCGAGTCCAAAAGCATGCAAGGCACTGGTATAATACAAAATGATAGAAAAAGTGATCATACTAATATCAATATTAGTTTTAGTAAAGTCGACCTAAAAAACGGCTCACACAAAACAACAGATATGAAGGGTCTTTTAGAATCTTTTAGAGAGGTTGTGCCAAAGAACCTAAGCTTGGATTTTAATATGGAAGCTTCAAATATTCAATATCAAAACAGGATATTGGACAAATTTCATGCTACGCTAAAATTTGCTAATGGCGAAATAAACGTTGATACTCTTCTTCAATTTCCTGGAACCAATAATATATCTTGCTTATCAGGAAGAGTTTCAAACAATGGCAACTTGTCTGAATTTAATGGTGATATATTGATAAAGGGTGAGTCGTTCATTTCACATATTTTACCTTCTATCAAGATGCAAGAAAGAGAGAAAAGTCAATTTACAGCAAGTTCTAAACTATATTTAGCACCTAGAATATTATCTCTTTCAGATATCAGATTGCTAAATAACAAAGAATCTTGGCAAGGATCAATTAAGGTAAATCACACAAAAAAACACAATATGATCGATAGTAAATTTAGCATACATAACATTAATATAGATAAATATGATTATTCATTATTCAGCAAAGTGCAATGGCTGAAAAATCTTAAATATGATATAAATATAAGAACTAGTGTTAAAGATTCTATATTCAATGGTACAAAAATTGAAGATTTGGATTTTTCATTAAAAATACAAGAGAACAAGCTAGTTGCAGATAAAATAAAGTTATTCGGAGAAAATTTCGACATTACCGGTAGTGTAAAAATATTAGTGGATCAAAAATACACTAAGCCTTTATTAGACGTAAACCTTACAGGTAATAAATTTAATGGAAATATCTTTAAATTACCAAAACTATTAGAGGTAAAAAGAAACTCAAGAAATGAAATAAATCAAATTCAATGGTCAACAAAGCAGCTTAATTTTTTAGATGAGAAAGGAGATTTTGATGCAAACGTGCAAATAAAAACTACAGAATTTAAAATTGGGCAAAACGTCTTAAAAGATTTTAACTTGGATACAGTGATAAGAAACAACACTATCACTATCAAACAGATAAGTTACATACTAGAACATGGACAAATGTTTTTTCAGGGTTATCTAAAAGCAGGCTCAATTCACACAAAATTTTCTATTGCAAATTTGGACACCAAGGAAGTTATAGGAGTTAATAACATAAATGGCAAGATAAGCTTAAGTGGTGAAATCAAAACTCAAGGGACAAGCTTTGATGATTGGGCTAGTAACTTATCAGGAAATGTAAACTTTCAAGCACAGAAAATAGAGTTTACAAATGTGGATTTTAATTCATTCATCACTAAGTTGTTAAGCAGTAAGAATAAACCTGAAATTTCCAAGCTTGCTTACGTTGATATATATAATGGCAGTACGCTTTTTGAAAATATTAATGGAAAAGTAAGTATTAACAGTGGTGTATGTTCAACTAGTTCACAGTTTAGTATCGATCAAGCATCAGGTTCTATCTCTTCTAATTTAATCTTATCTAATTTCTCCTTAACTTCTATATTCAGACTCTTTTTCATACTACCAAATCATAATAGTCCTCTTTATATCGAGGCACAATTAGATGGCCCTATTTGGTGCCCTAAGATGAGTTTTGATGTAGACCAAATTTACAACACCTTAGTTAGCAAGAAAAATAGTTAACTCATTTAGATGTAGGATTTAAGGGACCATCTATCTTTAAGTTAGACCTTAGTAAAAGATGTTCTACTCTCACCAATGATAAAACTGATTGATTGTTTGTACATTCTCAATGCTTGCGTCGCTGCAGCTTGTGCTTGGACTCTCTGTCTCTCCAAGCAATAAACGTGTTATCTCCCCATAGTCTTTGCGAACAGATAAATGTAAAACAGTAACACAAGAATTACTTGACATATTAATATCTGCTCCTTTTTCAAGAAATAATTTTACCATACTTGTGTGGCCTGAACAAACAGCATAGTATAAAGGAGTATAACCGAAACGATTTTTTATATCAATAACTGCTCCTTTTTCAAGCAATAATTTCACTTGCTCTAAGCGATTTCTTTTAGCAGCGTAATGTAAAGGAGTGTCACCATTACGATCTGCTGCATTAATATTTGCTTTGCGTCTCGATGACAATTCGATATGAGGAAGAGTAAATAGAGAACTACTTACTGAGTTTCCTTGTTCTTGATACATAAAATACCCCCAGTTTATTACAGCTTAGTATAAATATCTACACTATATAAATATCAATTCAATTTATCACCACCGGGTAACGGTTGCAAGCCAAAAGCTTCTCTTTTTTCATTGAACGTCATGAAGCTTGCGTTTTCTACGTATTTCCACATCTTTTGCCTTTTTTCCATTAGAATTTCTATCGCATCTTTATCATATGACAAACATAAATCTTTGCCAAACTTGGGCACTAGCCAAGAATTTAAGTGACAAATAATATTTTCTAGCGTTGGTAAAATCGTCTGTTCCCAAAGGGAAAGGCGTGCTTCAACCAAATTGCTATAAGTGTTATCACCTGGTATGACAAGCAACTGCGGTGGAACGCCAAAAGCTAGCGCAATATCACGAGCTGAGCTGTGTTTAGACTCAATAAAATCCATATCTCTCGGTGATAAGCTCATTTCCTTCCACTCTAAACCTCCTTCAAGTAATATTGGTCTTCCAGCGTTAACAGGACCTGAATAATGATCATTTATCTGTGCTTTTAAGCGTTGATATTGCTCTTGACTTAAGTTTCCACCACTTCCATCCTTTTCTGATTTTACAACTATTGCACCACTTGGTCTTGCTCCATTTTGCAGCATTTCCTGATTCCAAGCACCAGCCTGATTATGCTGATCTATACTATATGCAGCTGCCTCAATTGGTGAAAGTCCATACCAATCATTCAAAGGGTTAAAGGTTTTAAGATGCAGTACTGTTGAACGCCCAGTTAATTTATCAACTCTAAAGTCATAACTGTTGTTATTTACGGTATAACGATAGGCATAAGGAACATTACTTCTCCCCGGAACAATTTCAACTCTATCAGGGCGCAGAAGATAAAGCTCTGTTGGTTTGTTCTGTGCCTCAATCATCAATACATAAGAATTGCCGTTAACTAATCGATAAGTTACAATCCCTTCAATAAATTCCGATTTTGATGTCATTGGATTAGGAGAATAAAGTAACTTCAGTAATGGATGTGTTTTGAGTTGTGATTTTCCCTGATCAGTGAGCTGGCAGAGAGTAAAAGGTACCGAAGATGAAGCACTTGCGATCATATTAATTGCTCGAAAGGCAATAACATTTTTTACGTAACCTTCCTCAGCAAAACTTGCATAATCGCGCCTACTCCAACTTGGTTCCATCATTAGTTGCAAAGCAGAGTATTCACTGCTTTTCTTTCTTTGAAAAATGTTAAAATTCATATGTGCCTCCTGAAAAATTAAATTTGCGGTAGAGTTAATGGGGGGGTTAATTTCATTAAGAAGATGTTATCTCATACTGGGATAACATCATAGGAAAAAAGAAATACAATTAAAGGATATTTATGCCTCCAAAGGAGGCATAAGCTGTTATCAAAGCTGAAGCTCTCCTTGAAATCCCTCAACTTTTGGATCGTTAATTTTGCTATTGTAGCTACTCATTGCATAAACATTAAGACAAATGTTTGTCACTATTCCAACAAGCATACACATTCCTGTAATCATTGCAGCTACAGTAAAAGCTGTGCCTAAGGTTCCACTTGTAAATATAGATGCTATTAACGTTGGAACAAATAGACAGAATGAAGGTTTGATTACGTAACGATAAATCTTTTCAATTCTATCGAAATTTTTCCATGGTCCAGCAAGATCTTTCAATGGAACAGTAAGATTTCTTGCCATTTTAACCTGGGTTTCTAAGTTTTGCTTAAAGTAATCACTAAAACTAATACTTGGAGAATCATTATCAAGAATTGAAAGAGAAAAACCTACCTTCTTCATCTTCTGGCCTTTAAATTCTCCTTTCATGTACTTAAAATTCCTAACATTCAATATGGATCCATCAATATACCTAAGGTTAAATTGCATGTTAGGATTCAATACATGATTTAAAGTGCTTGCCTTCCTATCTATTAAAGCTTCAAATTTTTCTTTATTCTGATCATAATAGTCAATAAAATCCTCTAACTCTTTTGATAGCTTTTCTAGATCTATTTTTATGCCAAAGCTTCTCAGTTGGAGCAGAAAATTAAAAAAGTTTTGTAAATAATCCTTGGTATTACTAAAGCTGAAATAAAATGATCTACCATGATCAATTTTTGCCCAGAGTTTTTCTTTTACTTTTTCACCCTTTGCATCTTCATACTCTTTTTCTATTATACCAAAATTTTCTGGCTGTATAATATCAGCTTCTCCAAGCAATATTTGAGCAGCTAATATTTTCTCAAAGCCTTTTGCATCTTCGTAATTTTTGCCTTTTTTCTTAAGATCCATTAATGTCGTAAATTTATCCAAAAACTTTGATCTCAAGTGAAGCTGATCTTGATTTTCTCTTGCTCAATGTGCTTCTTTAAATTGATCACTACTATTGGCAAATCAGCATTTATCACCAATTCAACAATTGGAGCTCTGTCATATAAAAACAGCTTATATAAATCACCAGCAACATATTCCATGATAAAATCAGCAATATTAAGGTCATCATAACATATATCGCTTTCTACTTGCTGCTATAATAAATCAAGATTATTATTTATCACAAAATTTGGCAAATAAGGATTTTGCAATTTTGTAGCTTTTCTTGATCCTTTGTAAAAAGATTCTTTGAATTGTGCTAACTTAGACTGTTTTTCCTCTTTTGTCAGAGTATGGTTTAGAACAGACTTAATCATGAAAGGTGCCTTATCACCTTCATTGTCGCTATACTCGTGCTCTGCTTGAAATCCTGAACTGCAGCCTGCTTCTTTCTCTCCTACTTTCTTGAACTCGCTTATAGGCTGAATTGTTCTATCATGAAAATGTTTTTCCAGGATCTTTATATTTTTCTCTTTATTTGTTTTAG
The DNA here is from genome assembly GCF_039540065.1 of Wolbachia endosymbiont of Encarsia formosa. Lineage (NCBI taxonomy): Bacteria > Pseudomonadati > Pseudomonadota > Alphaproteobacteria > Rickettsiales > Anaplasmataceae > Wolbachia > Wolbachia endosymbiont of Encarsia formosa. Next base: position 289,194 of record NZ_CP154278.1, read on the forward strand.
ATTCTTTTTTTGCTGCTTCTAAATCTTTTTCAATCGAGTCTTTTACAAATTGATCCCATTTTTCTTGATTAAACTGACCTAATTCATTTTGATTTTCTTGTGTTGTACCTAGCATAAAATTTTCCTATAAAATTAACTAAAGTATTTTAATTTAATGAGAATATTAAGCATTTATTAATACTCTAACATATCCAGTGACATATGTCAAATTCTCTATCATTAGGTAGTAGCTTCTCTTTTTTCGTTACAAACCCCTAGATGGAAAGCTTTAAAAGCTCACCAAAAGCCTAAGCTTGCTTGAAAATCAGGTTACTTATTGAGTAGTATGGAAGTTAATAAAAGAAATTGCATATGACAGAATGGCTAATCTCTAACCAATTTATTGATTATAACCATGCTATAAAATTCATGGAAGCAAAAATTCAACAAATTTACAATAATTTGTCTGATGAGCTAGTATGGCTGCTCCAGCATCCTCCACTTTATACTGCAGGAATCGGTGCAACAGATGATGACATTATTGAAAGATTATTTCCCATATACAAAACAGGCAGGGGTGGTAAATATACATATCACGGACCAGGGCAGCGCATTATATATTTAATGATAAATCTTAAAAAAAGAAACAAATGTGACATAAAACTATATATCAGAGACCTAAGTAATTGGATCATAAATGTCTTAAAGCACTTTAATATATTCGGAGAATTCAAAGAAGATAGAATAGGCATTTGGGTGAACAACAACGGAGTAGAAGAAAAAATAGCAGCTTTTGGCATTCGCTTGAGAAAATGGGTAACTTATCACGGCATAGCGCTTAATGTCTCTCCGAATCTTTCCCACTATAAGGGTATTATTCCTTGTGGACTGAAATACTACGGCGTTACATCAATGGAAAAACTAGGAGTAAAAGTTTCTCTTTGCGAATTAGATGATATATTAAAGCAAGAGTTTCATAAGATATTTTAATGTATTCCTTTATTCTTTATTTGCTATGCCTTTTACTCACTAATCCTGCATACACAATCAATCAAGTTGATATTATCACTCCTTCTTCAAAGGGAAAAGAATCAGATTTGCCAACTATAAAAAAATATATAGAGGCTTTGGGTTTTAATCCCCATATTTCGGAGAAAATATACAGTAACGACAATCCATTTTATTCCAACTCTGATGAATTCAGAGCGAATGATTTGGTTAATGCGCTCACTGATGATAGCAAAATAATTTGGTGTATCAGAGGAGGAGAAGGGGCTTCTCGGCTAATTCCTTACCTAGAAAAGCTGCCCCATGATAAAAAAGAAAGAATTGCTCAAAACAAAAAAATTCTTATAGGCTATAGTGATATCACTGCTTTACATATTTATCTGCAAGTTAAATATGACTGGCAAACTCTTCACGGCACCATGTTGGAAATGATAGTAAATAACTCCGTTGCTGAAAGCTCTGTTGAAAAATTAAAAGAATTAATTCTTAACCAACGCAACTATATCAGATTTGACAACTTAAAGATGATAAATAATGGAGTTAGACTAAAAAATGGCAGATTAGAGTCTAAAATCATCGGTGGTAATATGACTTTGGTTGAAAATAGCATAGGAACTGCTTGGCAAATAAACGCAAAAAACAAAATTCTATTTTTAGAAGACATAAAAGTTTATCCATATTCAATTGAGCGCAGTCTAGATCACCTAAAACAAGCTCATATTTTTGATGGAGTAGATGCAGTAATATTCGGTGACTTTATTAACTGTTATAATGATAATCTTGTCGAAATTGTAAAAGAAAGGTTTGCAAAAAGTGTTAACTTTCCTGTATTTACAATGAACGGGGTAGGACATGGACATACAAATGACCCTTTACATTTCAACACTCACGCTACCATTAGCGTTCAAAACGAGAAGGAGTTTATGGATGTGCAACAGTTATACAAGTAGCTTTATCTAACACTCCTTTCATTCCAGCACCTTCGTTGTCATCCGAGTAGCTTGACACTGGAATCCAACTAAGTTGGTAAACACGAAAGCGCTTTTTTTTTGACGGAATTGCACAAAAAAACTTGATGCCAGTGTCAGCTACTTGCATGACATCATCTTTTTTATCAGATGCATATGAAATCAGTGCTTTCTTGTCATCCCAGTACTCCTTATTCTTGTCATTCGAGTAACCCCTTCAGTGTCATCCAAGTAGCTGACACTGGCATCCAGAACAGGTAATAAGAAGCACTGAAATGACATCTCTATAGAACTCCTAACCAATCAAAAATATTAAGAAATTTACCAAGCAAGAAAAAGGCAAAAGAATCCCCAAGTAGTGAGTTTTAACCCTATAATAATGTAAATTGGCATTGTAATAATGTGCTAACGCTTATTTAAAGCGCGTTTTGGCTGAATGTAGAAAAAATAAAAAAGACATGCAGCCGCTATAATTTTATGTAATCTGCCAATATATACCTGAGTTTTTTACTGAATTTTGTTGTTGAATCTGCAGAGATTAAAAACAAGGATAAATACTCTCATTGTCATGATAAGGAGACTAATGAGGCTTGTCAAGTTGTCTCTGTTGCATATCCTTATGAGTAAATTAATGTTATCCTTAATTATTGCTAATCTAAAGTTTTTTATGTTCATACACTTGCGTGTTCATAGCGTTTATTCTCTGCTTGAGAGTTCGGTTAAAATTGAGGAGCTGATTGGTCTTTGTTTGCAGAACAAAATGCCGGCAGTTGCAGTTACTGACTCAGGTAACTTATTTGGCTCACTTGAATTTGCAGAATATGCAGCAAGTAGTGGAATACAGCTAATAATAGGATGCAATATTATCGTTCGACACTTAGAACAAAATTTATCAATACTCCTACTTGCAAAAAATGAACAAGGGTACACTAATTTAGTCACCTTGGTGAGTGAGTCTTTTAAAAAGCGCAAGAATAACAGCGATATTCCTTACGTTGATTTTGATGAGCTATTAAATTTAAGTTCAGGCCTAATCGCCTTAAATGGTGGATATGACGGCATATTGGCTCAAATGTTATTGAAGCAAGATAAAGAAACGATAAAAAGACTGCTCTCAGCATTCGATGGTCATTTATATATTGAATTGCAGCGTCATGGGCTGAATAAAGAGCTAGAGCTTGAAGAAGCTTTAATAGATTTTGCTTATCAGCGCAATATACCACTAGTTGCAACGAATGATGTGTTTTTTCCAAATAAGTCTGACTATGAGGCTTATGACATATTAACGTGCATATCGGAGGGCAGTTATGCCCTGGAGAATAACAGAAAGAAGTTAACTACCGAGCATTACTTCAAATCTGTGGCAGAAATGGAGGAGCTGTTCAGCGATGTTCCCGAAGCAATCCATAACACTTTAGTGATAGCTAAGCGGTGCTCTTACATGCCAAGAAGCAGGCATCCTATCTTGACTAAATTTCCTTGTCGAGAGAATAAAACTGAGAATGAAGAACTGAGGGAGCAGGCAGTTGCAGGATTAGAATTACGCATTGCGAATGAGACAGATACAGACCTTAAACAATACTACGATCGGCTGAATTACGAACTAAGCGTAATAACTTCGATGAACTACTCTGGCTACTTTTTGATAGTTTCTGATTTCATTCGTTGGAGCAAAGCAAATGGCATTCCAGTTGGGCCAGGAAGAGGTTCAGGAGCTGGATCAATTGTTGCTTGGAGCTTACAGATTACAGATCTTGATCCAATAAAATTTGGTCTGATCTTTGAAAGATTTTTGAATCCTGATCGTGTATCAATGCCTGACTTTGATATCGATTTCTGCCAAGAGAAAAGGGACCTGGTTATTGATTATGTTCAGAAAAAGTACGGTTATGTTGCTCAAATAATCACTTTTGGAAAATTGCAAGCAAGGGCAGTATTGCGTGATGTTGGTAGAGTATTGCAAATGCCTTACTCTCAAGTGGATAAAATATCTAAAATGGTTCCATTTAATCCAGTAAATCCTGTAACTTTATCGCAAGCGATAGAGTTTGATCAAAATCTGCAGAAAGAACGGGATAGTGATGAAGTAATTGCCAAACTTCTTGATATATCTCTAAAGCTTGAAGGAATATACCGTCACGTTTCAACTCATGCTGCTGGAATCGTGATATGCGATCAAAAATTAGAAAATTTTGTTCCCGTCTATTATGATCCAAATTCGGCTCTGCCAATCACTCAATACAGCATGAAATATGTAGAGAAAGCTGGGTTAATAAAATTTGATTTTCTTGGACTTGGTACGCTAACACTAATAGATCATGTATGTCGTTTAATTAATCGTGATGAAAAAAAATTTGATATTTCCTCGGTTTCTTTGATTGATCAAAGAACCTATGAAATGCTCTCAAGAGGTGATTCAATCGGAGTGTTTCAGCTTGAAAGTTCGGGAATGAGAGAAGCTTTAATCAAACTAAAGCCAGACTGCATTGAAGATATCATCGCTTTAATTTCTCTTTATCGCCCAGGGCCTATGGATAACATTCCAACTTATGTTGCAAGAAAGCATGGACTTGAAAAGCCAGATTACATTCATCCATTGCTTGAGAAGGTGTTAAAAGAAACATTCGGAGTAATAATCTACCAAGAACAGGTAATGGAAATAGCGCGTATTCTCTCTGGATATAGCTTAGCAGAGGCGGATTTACTCAGACGTGCCATGGGTAAGAAAATTAAGGAAGAGATGGATAAACAACGTGAACTTTTTGTTCAAGGAGCAACAAAAAACGGTGTTGATTACGACAGGGCAAGTTATATTTTTGATCTTGTTGCAAAATTTGCTGGTTATGGATTTAATAAATCCCACGCTGCAGCATATGCTATTATATCTTACCAAACAGCTTACCTTAAGGCTAACTACCCGCTAGAATTTTTTACGGCCTTGATGAATCTCAACATTGATGATAGAGACAAACTGAATTTGTTTTATCATGCTGCAAAATTCAGTGGATTTGCTGTTCTTTCGCCTGATATCAGCAAATCTAAGGCTGAATTTTCAATAGAGGGTGAGCACATACGCTACGGAATTGCTGCTTTGCGTAATGTTGGTTTTTCTATAGCAGAAGGAATAGTAAATGCACGCTCAAGTTCTTATAAGGACATATGGGAATTCATTCAAAATTTGGGACATATAATAAATAAAAGGGCATTAGAAAGTTTAATTAAATCTGGAACATTCGATAGTGTGCACAAAAATAGAAAGCAGTTATACGAGTCAATAGACACATTGATTTACTTTGCAAATAAAAATAGGCAGTCAAATCAAGCTATTTTATTTGGCAATCTTGATTTCCTCAAGCCAAAACTTGAGAACGTGGAAGATTTTAATGAAGAGGAAAAATTAGAGCATGAGTTATTTTCATTGGGATTTTACTTAACTAATCACCCGCTTAAAAAATTTAAAACTCTTTTGAAAAAATTAAATATTGGGTTTATCGGAGAGAGTAAGACGATAAAAACTGCTGGTGTAATATTAAATGTGCGTATGAGAACCTCAGAACGTGGAAGATTTGTTATCATAACACTTTCTGATCCCCACAATGTTTCTGAAATAGCATTCTACAATAATGAAATAATAGAAGAAAAAAGGAATCTATTTTCACCTGGAGCATTTGTGATAATTGATCTTGAAATTTCAGAAAACACAACGAGAATATCAGGAAAGGACATATCTGAATTTACAGAAAAGGTTACTTCTCTAATGAAAGGATTAGTTTTAACTGCTGTATGTGCAGACTCGCAAAAAGTTGCTGAGGAGTTGAATTCAGTGTTGAAAAATGGAGGCAAAACCAAAATAATGCTAAAGTTTCTTCTCGAAAAACATAAAGTCAGCATCTTGTTGCCAGGTGCATATTCAATCACCCCCCAAGCTATTTATGAAATATCTCACTTAAGTTGGATTGAAGGCGTAGAAATTAATACAAATAACTTGCTTATATAAAAAAGTTTTATATAATGAAGTGTTTAATTGATATTAAAGGAAGATATAGTGAATCTCTATGAATTTACTTTTATAGCACAACCGAACTTATTGCAGCAAGAAGTAGAAGAAATGGTCCAAGAATTGGCTATTTTGTTGAAAAATATTAAAGCAGATGTTATTTCTCAGGAGGTTAAAGGTCTCATAGAAAGAGAACATAGCACAGTTACAAAACAAGAGCTAGAGGCAAGTACTGAAAGCATTAAAAAAAGTCTGATTGTTTACTCTGATTTTTTGGAAACTCTGACAAAAATTTTATGGGTTGAATTGGAAGAAGATTTTTCAAATTTAAAAGAAATAAAGTCAAGAATCGATAAAGAATTGAAAAATGAACTAAGTGATACGGGAATAAAACAAAATTTTATGGACCTTTCAGGAGCTAACACTAAAAGTGCATTTATCTATAATTTAGTAAATGCTTTTAAGGAAAATATTTCACAACATCTAATAAAATCCCTTCAAGAGGTTTTAAAAAGTTTTAAAATAGTAGACTCAAATCAATTGAGTAAAACGCTGGAAGTGCTTTTGAAAAATATTGAAGCTTCAGGATTGATAAAATATGAATATTGGGGTCTATTGGATTTTGCATACCCAATAAATAAGATGAAAAGTGGTCATTACTGTATGATGTGTATAAGTTTTACTTCAAGCATTATGGATGAATTTGAGCGTAGAGTAAAACTGAATGAGAATATTATTCGCCACTTGTCTGTACGGGTTAATGAGTTTTTTAAAGGTAAATCTTACATGATGGATAAACAAATTGAGGAGAAAAGTGCATAATGATGAAAAGACGAAATAGTTTTAATAATTCTTACGTGTCTGTAAATAACAGAACTGGCTTTAGGCGTCCTAAGGTCTGTCCTCTTGCTGCATCTAAAGATGAGGACATAGACTATAAGAATATAGATTTATTGTCCAAATTCACCTCTGACTATGGTAGAATATTACCTAGAAGGTTAACAGGTGTGTGCGCAAGAAAACAAAGAAAGTTGCGCTTAGCAATTATAAGAGCACGCTTTTTAGCTCTTGCTCCTTACTGTACTAAAAAAATTAGGTAATTTATGTTAATAATCTTAAAGGAAAATATAACAACTTTAGGTAAGATTGGTGAAGTTGTCAAAGTTAAACCAGGTTATGCACGTAATTTTCTTTTTCCACAAAAAAAGGCGATGAAAGCTACTAAGGAAAATTTAATAAAGCTAGAGGAACAGCTTTTGTTATTGGAAGAAGAAAACATCAAGAAATTAAATTCAGCAAAAGTGCTTGCATCATCATTGCATGATAAGTTTATTATATTAATAAAGCAGGCTTCAGAGGATGGAAAGATTTTTGGTTCTGTAACAATACGTGAAGTTGCAAAAACTTTATTACAAGAAGGATATGAGATAAGTCATCATAGTTTATCTTTTGGTGGAATAAGTATCAAAAATTTGGGCGATTATCAAGTGAATATAGAATTACATAGTAAAGTGATAGTGCCAATTACTATATACGTTGTCAGATCTGAGAAAGATGCACATGAATTGAGGCAAGTAAAGTTGCAAAATCAGAAATCTGAGCAACAAGAAGATACAAATAACGAATAGCAGTGAATAAAATATTTCAACTACTCCTGTCATTCCAGTGCACTTTTTTTCTGTCGTCCCAGTGTTACACACTGGGATCTAGCATGTTCAAAGATAAGACAGGGATCATCTAATGATCCCACGCTATAGCCACAAAGAAATCTCTTCCATTTGGGAAGAAAAAAATAAGTTCAACATATGGCTCAAAATAGAAAAATTAGCATGTGAAGCTCAAGCAAAATTAAAAGTTATTTCAAATGATGTTGCTGAAAAGCTCTCTGGTGCTATTGAATTTGATATTGAGCGTATTAACGAAATTGAATCCATTGTAAAACATGATGTTATAGCTTTTTTGACATATATTGCTGAAAAAGCGGGAGTTGATGTTCGTTATCTCCATTACGGAATGACAAGTTCTGATGTTTTAGATACATGCCTTGCAGTGCAGTTGAAAGAGTCATGTGATATTTTACTCAAGAATCTAAAAAATTTACTTATAGTATTGAAAAAAAAAGCTGAGGACTATAAAGATATTGTTTGTGTTGGGCGCAGTCATGGAATGCATGCAGAACCAATAACTCTTGGGTTAAAATTTGCTAGATTTTATGCTGAATTTAAACGCAATTATCAGAGATTAATTAGCGCGCAAAAAGAGATCTCAATTTGTAAAATATCAGGTGCAGTAGGTAATTTTGCAAATATTAATCCATTTGTTGAAGAGTATGTAGCGAAAGAAATGGGACTCATAACTGAAACCATATCGTCTCAAGTCATCCCTCGTGATAGACATGCCATGTTCTTTTCAATTTTGGGAGTAATTGCAAGCTCAATAGAAAATATTGCAATTGAGATTCGTCATTTGCAAAGAACTGAAGTCGGCGAAATCTCTGAATATTTTTCCACTGGGCAGAAGGGAAGTTCTGCTATGCCGCATAAGTGTAATCCTATTTTAAGTGAGAATTTGACTGGGCTCTCACGCTTAATACGCAGCTATGTTTTTCCTGCATTAGAAAATGTTGCACTATGGCACGAACGAGATATATCGCACTCGTCTGTGGAAAGGTGCATTGCTCCTGATGCTTGTATAGCAATGGATTTTGCTTTAGTACGATTAACAGATTTGATAGATAAATTGGTGATCAATAAGGAAAATATTGAAAAGAACTTAAATTCTTCAAAAGGCTTGGTTTTTTCACAACGTGTATTGCTTGAGTTGGTAAGTAGTGGTTTAACTAGGGAAGAGGCATATAAAATTGTTCAGAATAATGCAATGAAAGTAAAGCAAGATAACAGTGATTTTCTGTTCGAATTGAAACAAGATAAATCCTTGCATGGAATTATTGACTCTGAAAAACTTGAGTCTTTGTTTGATTTGAAGTATTATATGAAACATATAGATTACATATATAGCAAGGTTTTTAATTAGGCTGAGTAGCTCAGTGGTAGAGCAGGAGGATCATAATCTCTTGGTCGGGGGTTCAAATCCCTCCTCAGCCACTCAAGCTAAACTATGGTTTGGCAAGAGCAGCTCATTTGACAAAATAACGTGATTCATTGTCCAATTAACTGAAGTTTTTTTTCAGTTGTTCATATAGTATATGGAATAATGTATGTGAAGTGATAAAGATACAACATTTGTTGTATCTATTCAGGGGAATGGCTAATGGTATCCGTTCAAGAAAGTGGTAAGGTAGATGAGAAAAGACAACTAAATGAATTTCATCCGAGTAGCTAACACTGGCATCTATATAAAGACAATCTAATGCACTCATTTAAAGTGAAGTTTTCTGGATCCCAGTCTCTAGGCACTCGGATGACAAGAAAAGAGTTGACTTGAATGACACTGAATAGGCACTGGGACAGAGGCTACTTGAATAATATTTCACCATGTCATTCCAGCACTTGATGCTGGAATCCAGAAGTTTTTTGAGCACAAAAGTCATGCTAAGTTTTTGTTGTTAAAAAAGGCTGGATAGCTACTTGAATGACACCATTTGTTACTGTGTTTTTGTCTATCTTATTTTGCTACCCTACTGAACGAATACACAAAATCTAACTTTTTTCTATACAACCAGCTAGGTCAAGAAAGGTGAATCTATCTCTTGTTGCAAATGTAAGATTGACTACCTTGCAATATTGCTCTTTGTTCCAATTAAGATGCTCCGGTAAGTACGGAATTGATAGATCTTCAAATACTTTCTGCAGGTGTTTTGCAGATAGTAAATTTTGCTTAATTAAACTAGAAATATTACTCCATTCTTTGCAAATAATCTCTTGAATTTTTTGCTGCATAATTTGCTTCTGCTTTAGAATTTTTATAAATTCGGTATTACCAAAGCACTGAGTTATATGTTTTACATCTAAAGTGATCGGTTTGGTAATCGGGTTTTGTATTGACAATATCTCCTCTTGCAAGTTAGCCATAGTAATCGTCGTAACAGCAATTTTTTCGCCATGTAACGAGGAGGAATAATCTTTTGTTACCGTCTCCATTGCATGAGCTATCATATGTTCTCCTTGGCTTGCAGAGCAGCTGCCTTTTGACATCACCATTCCAAGTCCTGAAATCAATAAGGCTTCCATAAGTAATAAAACTACTCTTTTATCTTTTTTAGCAAGTGCCAAGTGTTCTCTGAGCAAAATTTTCTCCAGATTGCGAACAAGTTTAAAGGGGAGTTCATTATATTCTGTGCCAAGTAATAGATTAGATAATAGCCAATCGGCTTGTACTGTTGAACGGCAGATGAAATCTGCAAATCCACTTAATGTGAGGCGTAGTGGTGCGTTGGCAATTATATCGGTATCAATGTATATTGCCTTTGGAAGATGTGCTCCGAACGATTTTTTATATCCATCAACTAATATTGAAGCGTTTGCAGAGCTATACCCATTCATGGAAGCAGCTGTTGGAAAGGATATGTAGTCTTTGCCTTCTAAATAGCTTGCGTACTTACAGATATCATTAACAGTGCCACTGCCAAATGCAACCATTAAGTCACTATCTTTTGCTTTATTTCTAACTAGGTTTACAGCTTGGAGAGAAGCAGCTCTGTTCAGTCTATTTGGTGTCATCCAAGTAGCGTGACACTGCGATCCATCATAGTCACGCACTGGAATGACAGGTGTGGATGGAATAATTAAATGAGAAACTTTATTAAGTATGTTTTTGTTTAAAAGTTTTGCTGTATTTTCATCTGCAATCAGAAAAATGTCATTTCCGTATTGTCTACATATTTCATAGATATTATCAGCAAGTACTGTTACTTCCCTTATAAGAACTTGTTCTGTGTGCTGTAATATTTGTTTTAAATATCGCATAGAATGTTTACAATACGGTAATGTTAGTATTTCAAGATTGATATGAAGATTGACCCTGTAGAACTAACTAAGAAATTAATTTCTTTTAAAAGTATAACACCAAAAGACGATGGGGCAATAGAGCATATAGGAGCCATTCTCAAGAAAAGTGGTTTTGAATGTGAGATTTTAGAGTTTGGTGATAAAGTTAAAAATCTTTATGCGAAATATATAAATGGAGTACCAAACTTGTGTTTTGCTGGACATGTTGATGTTGTACCACCAGGTGAGTTAAAAGATTGGATATCTGATCCATTTAAGCCAGAAGTTAGAGATGGAATGCTATACGGAAGAGGAGCAGCTGATATGAAAAGTGGAATAGCTGCATTTATTGCTGCAATGGTAGATTTCGTTGCAGAGAAGTTTCGATTCAGTGGTTCAATCAGTGCATTGATTACCAGCGCTGAAGAAAGCACGGAAGAACATGGAACAAAGGCCGTTTTGGAATGGATGAAAAGTAAGCAAAAAAAGATAGATTTTTGTATAGTTGGAGAACCAACGAGTAGTGAGAAATTAGGTGATACCATAAAAATAGGAAGAAGAGGTTCTGCAACATTTAAATTGATTTGCCATGGTAAACAAGGGCACGTTGCCTACCCAGATCTAGCGGATAACCCAATATATAAAATGATATCGATATTAAGTAAGATGAAAGATACCACTTTTGATACTGGTAATAAATATTTTCAGCCTTCACATTGCGAAATTACTACTATCGACGTTGGAAATAATACTAATAATCTAATACCTAGTTCAATAGCAGCAGGTTTTAATGTTCGATATAACAATACACAAACACCGGACGTTTTATATAAGATGATTGATGCAATATGCGCCAATGTGACTAACGATTATAAACTTTCTATGCAGAGCAGCAGTGACGTTTTTCTCTCTACTCCTGATAGAAATACTGATATTATGCTTGATGCGATAAATAAAATTACTGGTATTGATGCTGTGCTGAGTACAAATGGTGGCACATCTGATGCTGCGTTTATTAAGGATATTTGTCCAGTAATTGAATTTGGTATGATCAACAAAACCGCACATCAGGTAAATGAATGCGTATCAATAGACGATATACATAAATTAACAGCTATATATAAGGAGTTTATAAAAAATTATTTTTACCCAACTAATAAAATATTAAACCAAATCAATGTAATTGGTAATACGCCTGATGGTCCATTATTAGCTTGAGGTGCAGTTGCATAGAGAAGAAAACTTACTAGACACATTTTACCAACCCCTTATTATAATATTAAGGGTATTTTTGACTCAAAACTTGTCTTTGATCTGTGCAAGCTCAATAACAAAAACTCAGTAAAAAGCTTATTAGCGAAAATTATATGGTATCTGTTCAGCAGAGTGGCAAAATAAGATAGACAAAAAAGTATAAGAGAGAAATCGTTGTCATGCAAGTAGACATAGGTTCCTTTATAATGCCAGTGCTCAGACACTGGTTTTTGATCGAACTTGTTTGTGATCAATTTTCCAGTGTCGCGCATTGATCATTTTTTTCTATAGTTGTCTTTTCTCGTCTACCTTATTTTGCTACCCGGCTCTACCTATCCAGATAATTCTGAGAATTTCTTAAACATTTATAACTCATACAAAACCCGGTCTGACTGTCATACAGGCTACTCGCTTCAGCAAGACAACGTTCAGCACTACTTCAAATTCTAATTTTCAACTTAAAGAGGTACATAATGTCAAATAACTTCAATTTTAAAGAATTTTTTCACCATTACGAAACAAATAGCACTTTAGATGATATACAAAGGTACTGCATACTGTGGCAATCAGTGATATCACAGGCAATGATTGATGCAGCAAGTAACTGTAAAAAAACAGAAAGCTTGGTAGAGAAACGTAAAGCAATTTCCTGGCTGTCAGACTTTAGTCAAGATTTTGTTGAAACATGTATACTGGCTGACTGCGATCCATTATACGTAAAAAACAAAATACAGCCAATTCTAAAAAGATAAAGCCCTTTTAATGAGGTTTACCCCTCCCACCAAGAAAAATATCATTTAATCTTTTTTCTATAGCTTCATCTATATCTTGGATTAATAGCTGCTTTATCATATTCACTTTCCGTTCTGCCTCTTGAAGATTCTTGTTACCGTAACTGTTCTTATTACTATAACCATAACTACCGCCATTTGGTTTATTACTCATTTTTCTTCTTGTGCTGAGTATCTGAACTATCTTCTCCTTGAAAAAAGACTTCCAGCCTGTGCCAGAAAATAATTTGTAGAGAAAATGCGGAGTAAGAAACGCTACTAATATTCTAATAGAAACTCCATAACCCAAATCATCTCTATTTTCATAATACCATTTTAAATATTGATACAAATGGTAAAATGCATTTTTGAAAGAGCTAAACTCTACAGCATACCAAAAGCCACTGGTGAGAAACATTAGCATAATGCTCGATGTATAAAGATACAAAGTGAAAAGAAATAGCTTGACAACTATATCTTTCAAACTGCCCAGTATGTAATTAAATAACCTTAATTTATAAAAAAGTGATATCATTTCACGCACACTTCAATAAAGCTGGGGTGGAAGGATTCGAACCTTCGCGTGGCGGTATCAAAAACCGCTGCCTTACCACTTGGCTACACCCCAATATTGTTTATATCAATAACATTATTAACCCAATTAGTAAAAGATTTATTCGCTTTTCCTATGGGTATTATCACAACGGCTGGTTGATCATAAGAATGCATTGACTCGATTTTTTCTACAATCTTATCAGCCTGATCATTCCTACTTTTCATAATTGCCACTACTTCACAATTACTATTAATTTTACCTTCCCATAGATACAGAGAATTTACCTCAGGAAATATATTTACACACACAATTAACTTCTCATTTAACAATTCTTCAGAAATAGTCTTAGCCTCTTTCAAGCTTGAAAAAGTTACATAGACTAAAACTAAACTGCTCATTAACCGCTACATAAATGCATTTTTACTATACTCTACTTAGATTTATTCATCAAGAAAAAATAGGAGAGACCTCTTCAGTGCTTCTGTACAGAAATTGAAGATGTCATCTGAGTAGCTGACACACAGATGTACGAAAATTATCCGTAAGGAGATGTCATCCCAGTGTTTCCTTCTGCTGTCATTCAAGTAGCTGACACTGGAATTCATCCTTTCTTACCAACAAAAACTTAGCATAACTTTCGTACTCAAAAAATTTCTGGATCCCAGTGTCAAGCACTTGGATGACATCTTCTTGAATCACAATGTTCGTACAGATGTGTACTTGACAATGGAATTTGGTGAGTATAAAAGTAGCGAAGAAAGCAGTTCTTTGCGTTAGAAAGAGTTCCAACTAGTTTGTTGTGAGGAGGCATTATGAATAGCGACCAGGCAAAAGCCATAGATTCAGGAATGAGATTTTATTGGGAAAAAATATTTACATATATTAAGCAAGGTGAAGAGGAAAGTGCAAAAAAACTTATAGAGGATCATATAAAGAAAAATGAATGTGAGTCTAAAGAAGTTTATGGTTGTTTGCTAACTATAGCTGCTGAAAAAGGTGAAGTTAAAATTGCTGAATTTTTCAAAAATCAAGGAGCAGATCTCGATTATGTAAGTTATGATGGAAGAACACCACTCTTGCTTGCTAGAGAAAATGGAAAAAATCAAATGGTTGAAACTCTTGAAAAATGGGGTGCACGTGGAAACACTGATCAGTATTGTGGTAAATCTTTTTCTAATTTAATAAGGCCAGATTGTCGTGAAGAAATAGAAGATTTTTATTACGGTACACTCTCTAGGTGCTTTGAGAAAGGTTTAAGCAAAGAAAATTTAGCAAAAACAGTAGAGGATTTTGTGCAAAACAAGGGGTACTATATTAAGGAAACATACGTAGAATTTCTCCTGTGTTCTGTTGCTAAACGTGATATCAAAATTGCTGAGTTTTGCAAAGAAAGTGGAGCAGATCTGAATTATAAAGGCTATTCTGGAAAAACACCATTGGAGGTAGCTGAAGATCATGAAATGGCTAAAATTCTTAGAGAATGTGGAGCACATCAAGACAATAAGTTTTTGAGTAAGTCACCTTTTTCCAGGTTAAAAGATCCTAAGCAAGAAAAACAGAGAGGATGTACGGAGCAAATTTCATGCAACTTGATGTAAGTAAAGCATTTTAAGATTGCTGTTTCACTAGTTAGAGTAAAAATTGATCTATGCTTCTGATTTATACGTATCCTCTTCTATAGTTGATGAACCTTTGGTGAATTTTATCTTGTGATTGCCTTTTCGTGTAATCAGAGCAATCAAGAAGAAGGAGCTCTTTCTGATTGTACAATCGGAATTAGGCTGGCTTCATTAATTTACTGCTGGGTTTATTTACGAAGTATGTAACACTGCCAACAATGCAAGTTCCCATTACAAATGTAGCAGCTGCAAGAATAATAGCTGTAGCTAATTCAATATTTACAGCAATACACCCAATAGTTACTGCCACTGCAGCTATACCACCACAAACAACACTAACCTTTATTATTTGATTGTACAAATATTTATTTTCTGCTTTTTTAAGTAAGTCTATAATATTTTTATCTTTAGCATAGGCTCTCGAAATTTTACCTTCCTTGTTTTTCAATAAAGGATTCGTTCCATTTTCTATAAACAATTTTACTATGTCATAATGATCATTAGCGGCAGCAAGATCTAAAGGAGTCAAGTTGGCCTTAGGAGTATTTAAATTTCCAATTCTCTCATATAATAAGGGGTCTGCTCCATTTTCTATCAAAATATTTACTATGTTACAATGGACATTTAGGGCAGAAAAATGTAAAGAGGTAAAGGAATAATCCCTGAAAACAGGTCCCTTATCACTTGGTATCTTGCCGCAAATATCTTCATTGCTCTGTGCTAAAAAACTTATTGCCCTAGAAGGATATGTCTTACTTAGTACCCTATCGTTAACATTTGCATTGTTCTGTATTAAAAGATTTACTATATTTTCATTACCATTAGCAGCAGCACAATGTAAGAAAGTCCATCCATCTGTTGCTCTTACATTCACATCTGCACCTCTATCTATTAAAGATCTTACTAGACTCTCGTTGCCATTCTTAATAGCAGAATATAAAAGAGAGTATCCACTTATCGTATTAATAGTACGTGGACTAAAGTTAGCTTCATCAACCTTCCCATAACGTTTAAACTCTTTTACTGCATTAATACTTGCCCCATTTTCTATTAAAAGATTTACTATATTTATGTGCCCATCATCAATAGCAAGATGTGACAGTGTAGTATCTTCAATAATATTGTCATCATGATAAATGCAAATTTTATGATCTATATTGAAATTACTTCTTTCCCATTCTTGGTAAAAATCAAGGCATCTTTTTTGTGACTCCTCCTTTATCTCTTGAATGATATTATCTTCGTTACAATCTTTTTGTGATACTACATCCAATACTTCTTTTAGTTTACTTAAGTCCATAATTGCCTCATAACCTTATATCTATTATAGAATAATGCTATTTTTTGTAAAAAGGGCAAGATTTTTTACACTTCTAAAAATTCTTCCTTAGAGCATTTATTTTTGCAATATATCTTCTGTAAGCAATGCATTTAATACGATAATAGCTTGCATATAGTAATGACACCCATTTCTTCTTCCTTTCTTGTCATCACAATCTCCATAATGTCCCCAGTGCTTGACACTGGGATCCAACCTTTCTTACCAACAAAAACTTAGCATAGCTTTCGTGCTCAAAAAATTTCTGGATGCCAATGTCAGAAACATTGATTACTTTATATACTCATAATTTTACTACTCTGCTGAACGGATACAATTGAATATAGTATAGTCTTCTGTTCTGACGAGAATAGTTTTATTCCATCCATCAAAAAATGCTAAATTGAGGTATGTATCACCCTTATAGGGCTTGTGAATTTCAGTTATAATAAATTCTGAGATTAGGTTATGCTCTAAAAAAAGGTGTGCTATTTGTGCCCCACCAATCACAAAGACTTGAGAACTACTTTGAATTGACAGAAATTCTTGCATGGAAGAGACAACAGTACATTTTGGACCTCTATTAAAACACTTGTTACGGGAGAAAACAATAGGTGTACGATTCTTTAGTATGCTTTGAGGCACGGTTTCAAATGTCTTTCTTCCCATCACAATAACTTGTTTGTCGGTCACTTGACAAAAATGTTTAAACTCACTTGGATAACGCCAGGGCAAATCATTATTTATTCCAATTACCCCATTAGGGTCAACAGCCATAATTCCAATAATCTTCATCCTTTTAAGACAGCTTGGGCTACAAAAAATCTCATGTGGTCGCGTACATTATGCACTCTAAGGAAATCAACCTTATTTTGCAGTATAGCAGATGTAGCAATTGTTTCTAAATCTCTATTAGAGGGAGATTCTATGGAAAAAGAGGAAATAAATGACTTTCTGGAATGGCCAACTAAAACCTTGCAGCCAAAATTTTGTAAAGTTTCTATACTGCGTAAAATCTGAATATTCTGATACATAGATTTGCCAAAACCAATACCAGGGTCAATAATTATTGAATTTTCATCAAAACCCAGGCCTAGTAGTTTGTTAATGCTATTCTCTGCCCAATTATTTATGATATCAATTGGGTCAGTGTCATGTGGAATAATATTGTCCTTATCTGGTGGTATCGAAAGTGAATGCATAATAACGACACTACACCCACTGCTAGCAACTTCTTTTAAGGTATTACTACTCAGATCTCCCTTCTGATCATTTACCAAGGCAATATTGTAGTGCTTCAAAACGTTTAAAATAACGTCTGGCCAAAAACTATCAATGCTGACTTCAATATCACCATTTTTCATATAGTCGCTAAGATTATCAAGTACTGGTTTTAGACGTTCATACTCTTCCTCTGGCGTCTTTATTGAAGCTCCAGGCCTTGTTGATTGAGCTCCAAGATCAACTATGCTTGCACCATCTGATACCAGCTGCAATGCCTGCTTGGTTGCTCGATTCGCATCATAATAAAGACCACCATCTGAAAATGAATCAGGGGTAATATTGAGGATACCCATAAGCTTTGGTGAAAGCGTAAAACTCTTTGAAAAACAGTCTTGAACATTGAAAGCAAAGGTTTTGTTAACCATTGCCATCAAGTGGAGCAAAAATGGTCTATTTACTAATTCTGGGTGAGGAATTTTAAGGTCATGTATATCAAGCGTTAGATCATCCCATAACAAAATATCTAAATCAATAACACGAGGTGCCCATTTTTCGTAGACTTGTGGACGACCAATATCACATTCGATTTGTTTTAAGCCTTTTAGTAGCTCCTCAGGAGAAGAAGAACAACTTCCATAGACAATCATGTTGAGAAATGGCTTGTTCCAATCAGGTGGAGCACCATTTGGTAAAATAGCCTTAGTTTTTAGAATGATCGAAGACTTTAAGTCTTTTAAATAGCGCTTCTTTAGTAACTCAGTAGCTCTTTGTAAATGGGAAAGGCGATTCCCTATATTTGATCCAATAGAAATATAGATCATTCTTGCAATTCATTACAGTAAGTAAAAAAAACGACCCCATGCACACCAGGAACTGGTGGTGCGATTTTGTGAGTAGTCACCCTGACAGAAGAAATAATATGCTTCTTTCGCAGCAAAAGGTTATTAATGGCTCTGTATATCTTATGAGTTAAATGCTCGATTAAATTAAATTGCTTGCCCTGAACAAGAGATTGAATATTTTGCACTACTTCCAAATAGCAGATAGTATCTTTAAGTTGATCAGTTGTAATCCCTGAAGGAGGAGATTTAAAAGTGAAATCAACTTCAATACTCACCAATTGGGGAGAAGACTTCTCTTCTGCACTACATCCCAAATGAACCCA
The DNA here is from genome assembly GCF_039540065.1 of Wolbachia endosymbiont of Encarsia formosa. NCBI lineage: Bacteria > Pseudomonadati > Pseudomonadota > Alphaproteobacteria > Rickettsiales > Anaplasmataceae > Wolbachia > Wolbachia endosymbiont of Encarsia formosa. The sequence goes on from NZ_CP154278.1 coordinate 307,998, forward strand.
AAGCCGTAAATCAGATATAAGAAGATTACATGCTACCACTGAATTTAGTATCTACTTATAATTAATGACAAACATCAACATTCATCATGCCATCAAGAAAACCCCATAAGAGTTTTGCTCCTTTTTCAGCGCCTTGCATAACTTTCTCTCGTTCTTCTTCGTTTAAATCTGCAATAAGGTTTGCACATTCTTCAGAATGCCACTCATCAGCTTCCATATGAACGGTAAAAAATTTGAGAGAACGCTCATCATTTATTGAATAGTGTTTTTTCAGACATTCAATTTTAGACTTAGAAACCTCTGGAGTTTGACGTTCATAAGCGTACAGAGCTCCAAGACCTGCTGCAAAATCTGATTTTACAATGTCAAAATAACCATCAACTAATTCTCGTGTCTCCTTAATTTGTGCATTTTCACAAAGTTCTGAACGTGCTACTCCCAGTCCTTCAGCAAAACGCTGCCATAATTCTGGGTGATTCTCGTCGACTTGTTCTTCCTCTATTAAATTACCAAGTAAAACTTGCCGCATTTTCAAATTCGGACACAAGGAATGTATACCGCTGATATAACGAGGAAAAGCAGCAACATGGTGATAATATTCCTTAGGGTAGGTTTGCAGAGCCTGCAGGCTTAATCTACCTTCATTCCATGACTCGTAAAACGGGTGTTTTAATAAGTGTAAACTATCTAATTGATTATTAAGTGATTGAACAAATGTCATAAATAAACAGTAAATTGTTTTAGGCTACGTTTAGGTTTATCAAATTTCAAGAGGCATTTCTCACTACTACTTTAATTCCAATAAATATAAAGATAGATACGCTATAAGTTAATTTTTTAGTAAAGTTGATTTTTTCTAAAATTTTATGTATTATTAAATTAATATAGTGAAAAACGCAAAATGAAAGTAACAGAAGAAAATACAATAAAAATTAGGGAAGAGTTCGTAGAAGTTCAAAATGGAATGCGAATTCAAAAGATAGTGATGTCAAACTCGAAGAGCAGTGCAGATAGCAGAAAGAAAAAGCATATAATTTACTTTCCAGGGCTTACATATACTTTTGAAAAAGAGCCAGATGAAGACAAAAGTGAATGGAATTGGGCAGCTGAAGCAGGTATGGATGTTCACCTTATTAATTTTCCTGGTTCTGGAAAAAGCAAAGGTCATTCTTTAAACGGTCGAAATCGAGTAAATGCAGGAATTGCAGTCATTTCAGATCTTCTAAAGCAAGGCATTCACCCAGACAATATAGTACTGTATGGAAGCTGTGCTGGAGGACCAATAGCTGCGGAGGTTTATAAAAAGTTTAAAAAAGATGACAATATTCATTTAAGATGCATTATCAATAAATCCTTTAGCTCATTCAAAAAACTTGTAGTTAAATTACTACACATATCAAAACCTAAATGGCTATTTCCTCCTATAATAAAATTCATACTCAAATGCTTTGGTTGGCACTTTAAGCCACATACAATAGTAAACGATATTACTCCATACACAATTTGTTTTAATCTAGAGAACGATGGCTTTATTAGTAAGCAGGCAAATATAGGTACTAAAATTTCTGATATAGAAAAAAGTCATAGGAAAAAAAACTATCAAAAAAAAAGAAACTTTTGAAGGTTTTGAGCAATACAAAGAGTTTTTCATGGAGCATACCGATTTAGCTAAAATAAAAAACCTTGAATCTGAAGTTGGAATAATGAGAAAATGCTGGAATAAGTTTCTATCGTTACTACCTATTAAGGCAGATGATATTCACTTTTCTCCGATTACAGAATTGTGCTCATCAAGTGAACACAAATACACTCTTCCTGAGCTAATTTCACTCTTTTTAGAATTCACAGATGATTATTTCAAAAAGAAGGGCTCGCTCAATCAAGAGATAAAAACAGAAGTGATATTTGAAAAGAATAGTGAAAAAGAAATAGAGGAAAAGAAACAGTATTTTACCAATTTAAAGAATTATTCAATAAGTCAGAGTATATCTAAAAAGCTAACATCTCTTCAAATATTGAAATAAGTGTTTCTTTTGTGATTAAAAAAACATTGCATCTTGATTGTGTATTTCATTTGCTATAAGCAATAATTTTTCGCTTTCATCATAGAGATTGTTTTCACTAGCTAATAATTTCTCACTAATTTGTGGATAAAGTTTAGAAAAGTACTTCTCATAGCATTTATCTAGGCATTCTTGGTCTATCCGTTTTGTTTTGTAGGAATGGCATTTCTCCTTACATTGATTATATCTAAATTCAATCCCTTTCTCTTTGTTTTATGCTTGTTGTTCCATAATATTCTTCAATTTAAATAATGTTCATATTAGCATGCAAATATGAACATTATGCTAATATCATTACTTTTTAGGTATGCATAGCAAATTTATGTCTGGAAATAGTTTTTGGTTATTTCCTACACTTTCTTTATAAAAACCATAGGCACCTATTGATTTTTATTAGCTAAAGTAAAGGTCAAGTATCTGGAATTCTGGACATAAAATCCTCCTGTATAAAAAGATTTGGTAGCGCACATACTACAGAAATTAAGTATGTGTGTGCACCTACATACACTGAAAAAGATACGCTACGTTTTTTATTGAAAAGTTAATTGAAAATCTGCAGACAAAGATAAATTTTTGAGCTCTTAAAATATCTCTAATTGTAATTATAATTAGATTGAAAGTATGCGGAAGTAATTTTTTTGACAATAGATTTCTTTCATAACCAGGCGTCATCCCAGCTGAGATCCAATAAGAAAATCTGATCACACGCTGGAATGACACCGTCCTGCAAGTGCGTGATGCACCAAAAGTTGTGCATCAACAATGGTATCATGTGAGTAGCCTCTCTTTTGTTGTCATCCCAGTGCCCAGACACTGGGATCCATTTTTTTCTTCTAGATTCCAGAGTCACGCGCTGGAATGACACCCATTTAGTTTTCTTACCTGTCTACCTTATCTTGCTACTTTGATGAACAGATACATTTTATCAATAGTGGTGGGATTGGTAGGACTCGAACCTACGACCAATTCGTTATGAGCGAACTGCTCTAACCGACTGAGCTACAATCCCTTTTATCAACACCTATAATACACGCAAAAGGAAATTTGTCTACTCGCTTATTTCACTATCAACCCAACTTTGCAAATCACTTATCGAGCCAATTTTGCGTGCAACTTCCTTACCATCTTGAAATATGATTAAAGTAGGTATAGATTGAATTCCATACTTACTTGGCACCTCAGTTTCTCCATCTATGTCGAACTTGCAGATCTTGATCTTGCCTTTTCTATCCTCAGCCAATTGCTCGATACGTGGCATCAGACTTTTGCATGGCCCACACCATTCTGCCCAAAAATCTACCAGCACAAATCCTTTGTGGTTAGCAACTTCAGATTCGAAATTTTGATCATTTACCGCTTTAATATCATCACTCATAAAATACCTAAATTTTTATAAAATATAGCGTACCAATTAGTAGCTAATCAACTAAATTCTTGCAAACTCAAAGTGTTTTGCATAAAACCTGATGGTTAAAAATATCTACATTTCCCCAACCCATTGAATCTAGCTCAATACGAGTGGAAAGAAATTCAAAGCACTTTTCGGCTAATTCTTTTCTATTTTCACGTTCCAGCATTAAATCTAGCTTTTCCTTTATTCTATGGAGATATAAAACATCATATGCAGCATAACTTTTTTGCTTGTCTGTTAAATTTTCATTTCCCCAATCAGAAGATTGCTGTTGCTTGTTTAGTTTTATATCAAGTAGTTCTAAGCACAACTCTTTTAAGCTATGACTATCTGTATAAGTGCGAACTAAACGTGAGGCTATTTTCGTGCAATAGCAAGGCAGTGCCCAGATTTTTAAATAATAATGTATTATACTTACATCAAACCGCGCAAAGTGAAATATTTTGATTATATTTTTATCCTCTAATATTTTTCTCAAATTTGGAGCTGTATAATCGTTTTTAAATTGAATCAAATGAGCGTTGCCATCATCAAAAGAGAGCTGCACAAGGCATAATCTATCTCTACCATGAAGTAGCCCCATTGCCTCTGTATCAACAGCTATAGATTTTATATCATTCGGTATTGCACTGGCTGGCAGGTCGTCTTTATATATAAATATTCTCATAAATTTAATATGTTTTATGATACATACAATAATCAAAAATGAGTTTTAAGTATACGAAAAGATCATAGAAAATTGGCTCTCATGATTTTCATGTATGTAGGGTTTACAAATTGTAATATGTACCTATAATTAGAAGTAGAATCTAAGCAGAATTTAACTGCGGGAGTAGCTCAGTTGGTAGAGCGCAACCTTGCCAAGGTTGAGGTCGAGGGTTCGAACCCCTTCTCCCGCTCTTCTTTTAACATAAAAAAAATTGCTCACTTATTCAACTAGTTCAGCTATGCTTAAAGTAGCTAAAAGCTTTTTAGAAAATTATTATTTAGGAGGATTATATGGACGACGATACTAAAGAAATGTTATTTGTCTTAGGTATAGCTACATCAATAGGAGCACTTACAGGATTAGCGCTCAGTTTTACAACTCTATCACCATTGGTAATGGGTGGAATTGTTGCTTCTGTTCTGCCAGCCTTATTTACATGCATGATGATTTATAATAAAAATTTTTCCAAAAAAAGTTTTTTTACTGGTGATTGTTTATGTGCTGCAAGCTTTGCAACTGGAGTTGGTCTTGCTGCAGCTACAATGGCTATTTTTCCTGGTGCAACGCTTGGAATGGGATCGGCAGCTTTAGCAGGTGCATTGATAGCACCCATAGCAGTAATTGCAGGGTTCTTTGTAACATTTGGTGTTATTGAATCAATAGCTGAAAAAGTGAATGATTATATTATATCACCTATAGTTGAGCATTTTTCTTCAAAAGAGGAAGAGCGCGCTCTACCTGAAAAATAATCAATTGACGTTAACGTTTAGTTTTCTTTATAATTTCCTTTGTGAAAGAAGAAAAATGCTTATTTGTAACGATAGCTGGTTTGCCAAATGCTGGAAAGTCAACGCTAATTAACAGCATCGTAGGCAAGAAAATTGCAATTGTCACCCCTAAAGTGCAGACAACAAGGACGCAGGTAAGGGGTGTTGCAGTGTGCAACAATGCGCAAATTGTCTTTACTGACTCTCCAGGAGTGTTTTCAGCAGAAACAAATCTTGAAAAAGCTTTAGTCAAATCTGCATGGGGAGCAGTTAAGGATAGTGACATTACTTTGTTGCTTGTTGATGTAAACAATTACCTAAAAAATATAGAAAGAATAAAAACGATATTTGCACGACTGGAGCGCACAAAAGGCAGATGCATTTTGGTTATCAATAAAACTGATTTAGTAAAGAAATCAGAGCTCAAGATGGCACATGAGCACCTAAATTTGCTTTATAAGTTTGAAAAAATTTTTACGATATCGGCACTGAAGAATGATGGACTTTCTAATTTGATGAATTACTTATCTGAAATTGCACCGATAAGCCCTTGGTTCTATGAAGAAGATCAAGTAACCGATTCCTCAGCTGATTTTTTATCAGCAGAAATTACAAGAGAGAAGTTATTCTTGAACCTACGTGAAGAATTGCCATACTCTACAGCTGTTATAACTGAACAATTTGAGGAAAAAAAAGATAAGAGTTTAGTCATAAAACAGATCATATTTGTATTGAAAGATAATCATAAGAAAATAGTGCTAGGAAAAGACGGCAGTAGCATAAAAAAAATTAATATCGAGGCGCGTACAGAATTGGAAAAGTTATTTGAGTGTAAAGTTCATCTCTTTTTGTTCGTAAAAGTGCGACCTTGGACTGATCGCCCTGAGGAATATATAAGCAATGCTTAATTCTTTGTTAGTATTTGATATTGAAACTATACCAGATGTAAATTCCTGCAAGAATTTACTAAATATTAGTGATGATGGTAGTGTAAAAGAGAAAAGAGATGCGTTAACAAAGTATCATCTTGAAATAACAAATGGGCAAAACTCTTTCCTGCGTCAGCCTTTCCACCTTGTTGTAGTTATTAGTTTTTTACTTTGTAGTATAACACGCCAGAGCGGTTATGAAATGTTCACACTACAAGAAATAAGATCTGGAGGAACAGTAAACTCCAATGAAAAAGAGCTAATAAAGGGATTTTTTAACTACATATCAGAGAAAAAGCCAAGACTAGTTTCGTTCAATGGACGTACTTTTGATATACCAGTGCTGAAATATCGCGCTATGATTCATGGCATCCAAGCAGAATATTTTCATAAAGCTGGCGATAAGTGGAACAGTTACAATCAGAGATACAGTAGTGATTGGCATTGTGATTTACTTGAATCTCTCTCTGATTTTGGAGCTTCTGCAAGAGTGAAAATGAATGAGGTGTGTGCAGCATTTAATCTTCCTGGTAAGATTGGAGTCGATGGTTCACAAGTTATGGGCTTATACGATAGTGGTAAAATACAAGAAATTCGCGATTATTGCGAAACAGATGTAATTAATACTTATTTGATTTACTTGAGATTCATGCATCATCAAGGAAGAATTACTACAGAAAGCTATAATAAGAGCATAGAAGAATTGCTTTTAGAGTGTGAAAAAAAAGAACACCTAAAAAAATTTAAAGAAGAGTGTTGCGGTAAGGATTTTTATATTGAACTTAAATGAATAGATATTAAGGAGCAATCTAATAATTGCTCCTTAATAGTAGTTACAAACTCCTTACAGTAGACAAAGAATTCTCATATGCTACCTGCTTAACTTTTGCTTGTTCAACATGAAAAGAATCTTCACACTTTTTATCTTGGTATTCCTTTTTTACTTTCTAGAAAAAATTTTGTCCACCAAGAATATAATTACCTAAATTAGCAGCATAATATTGAGCATTACCTAAAACTGCACAGTTAATTCGACTTAATATTCTCGAAGGGTAATAAAAGAGAGAAACGTTATTGTTCGATCGGAAATCCTTTTCATCCATTATTTGAATGGCTTCATGATAACCATCTATTTGATGAACAAAATATCCTTCAGGTACTGATATTCTCAATTGTGCACCTACATGAGCATAACCACAAATACCAGGTGATACCGCTGGTACTGGGTCTTGTCTATGTTGAGTTACTCTAATGGTTTTTTCTTGAAGAACATCATTATAAAATTCACTAGCAGTAAGATCGAAAACTCGTCGATCACCAAAAGTTGCAACATGAACATCTTCAGCTCCTTCTGTTTTATTGAGGCATAAAGCAGCTATCTTAGCAATAGCTCCTCCCATACTGTGACCTGTGAGATTAATTTTAAAATCCTTGATTTCTGATCCCTGTTTTTCAGCATGAGATTTCAAAATGCCATACAGATTAGGCCATGAATCCATAAATGAATTATAGAAACCACAATGAATTCTTCCACCTTCAGGTAAAAATTCCGAAGTAGCAAAAAGTACATTTATATCAGTAATTCCATCATTAACACTCTGGCTCAGACGAGTACCATGGTAAGCTATTGTTATTTCTTTACCTTTTATAAAAACGTGACCAGCATCTTTTTCAAAGCTATTACCAAATGGAATAATTTCATAACCTTCGCTGATGAGTTCAGCTCTAGTTTTATACATTTTTTCAGTATATGGAACAATTTCAAAATCTTCTTCAGTTTCAAATTCAGTTTTGTACGCTCTTTGAGCTAGGTTGTTACATCTTTTTTTACTTAATTTACCATCATCATCGCCATAGCTTATCTTGCAGAAATTACCCATTTCTAATAATTTCTCTCTATCAAATCCTGCAATTTTTACAATACTTTCATCTATTTTATATTCAGAAGGTAAAGAACATGGCTCATTTGGATCAGCACGATTTATAAATTCATAATCTTCAATGATCTCAAATTCATCGTCATATTCTTTCATCTCGTATTTGCCATCATCTACTGAAATAGAGTCTTGCTGTTCAGTATTACCTTGCTATGAGCCTGTAGCACCACCTGTAGTGCTAAACCAATTTCGTAAAAAACTAAAATCCATAAATACCTTAATTATTAAAAATAAAATAATAATTCACTAATTTTAATATAAACTAATATTATTGTCAATAGTTATATTAATATTTCAATCTTTATGTACTTTCACTTGAGTAAATTTTACTTCCATAGAATAAGTATAGAGTTATAATACACTAACAAGCAAACCTCTGTACTAAATTTTGGTTAATATACACGTTGAGCGTATTAAGAAAGTTGCTTTTAAAGTATTGCATTTTACTTTTATTTTCGCTATAAGGTTGCTTTAAGTTGGATTTTCAACACCTTTATACTATTTATGTTATGATTTTAAAATTTTTTGGGGGCACTTCATGAAAAAATCTATTTATACTAGAACTGCTCTAGCTTCTCTATTGACTTTATGTTCTTTCAGTGGCTTTGCTGCTGACTTTTCTGACGAGAGTATGAAGGAAGTAAAAAAGCAAGAGAGTAACGAGTCAATCAAAACTTCTGGAAAGATGGAAGTGATGAAGACGTCAAATAAGAAACTAAAAGAAAAAATGGACAGGATATGTAATGCTGATCCAAGAAAAAAAGCCGAGGAGCTTAAGAAAAAAGAAGAACTAAGATTAGCAGCTGAGCAGAAGAAAAAAGAGGAGTTAAAATTAGCAGCTGAACAAAAGAAGAAAAAAGAAGAGTTAAAATTAGTAGCAAAACAAAAGAAAAAAGATGAAATTAGGCTAGCAAAAGAGAAAAAAGCAAAGCTTATAGAGGATTCAAAGGCGAAAGCTCTAAGCACTAAAAATTCTAATGTAGAAAAATCAAAAATTAAGGGTTCTAAAACTAAGAATGCTAAAATTGAAGCTAAAGATATAAAAAAGGATGTAAAAGTTGTTAACAGCAATACAGAGGAAAAAGGTAAGGCAAGTCCTGTTGTTTCAGTTGGTGGGGTTGATATTATCAATACCAATCAAGGGGATGGTTTAAGAATAACTTTCGGTGGCGTTGTTGATTCTCAAGGTTATGGTAACCATGGGCTAAGTGGCTATAACCATTATAATGTTATGCCAGGTAAATCTACAGATTATTTTAACAATACTCCAGATAGTATAAAAGGAGCAAATCCAATATTTCCTAAAGGGATAGGGAATATTGGTGATTACAGTGAAAACATGGGCATGATTTCAGATGTAATATTGCACTTAAGAGCTGAAAATAAAAATGAGGATATTGGTCTTCGTTATGGTGCCGATGTACAATTCCATGTTCCAGTTACTGAAGGTAAAGGAGCTTCACAAGGCGTGAATGCTGCAATAGGTAGAAGTGCACATGTGTTTTTGAATTCAAAATATGGTGATCTGAAACTTGGCTATCAGTTTGGTCCTGAGTCTCTGATGAGACTTGATGCAACAAGAATTGCAACTGTTGATGGAGCTGCAGATAGTGAATGGTTCAGAAAAGTAAACTTAGAAGGAAGTGCTGCAAACTTTCCATTTTACGTAACACCACGTCTTTACACTGAAAGCTTCTCGAGCGAGAGCGAAAAACTCTCCTTCCGTATGGCAGGAAAATACAACAAAGACGTTATGACCACGTTGCCGTTTAGAGCTGCTTACTACTCACCAAATTATATGGGTGCAAGATTTGGTCTTAGCTACTCACCTCGCTATGATAGTGGTTTATCCGTTGTAAAAGAAATAGATTCAGTTCTTTCTAAAAATGCTCAAAAGCAAGATGAGGTAAAGCATAAGGAAACGTTAAGACATGTTGGACCAGATTACGAGCATATAATAAGTGCTGGTGCGTCATATGAATATGACTTTAGTAAACATAATATAAAAGTTAAAACTTCCGTACTTGGTGAGTTTGGCTTGGCAAAAGAGCCAAGTAAAGATAAGCATCTTTATAATGAGTTCATAGAATACAATAATCTGGCAGGCATTAATTTGGGTGCAAGCGCTGATTATAAGATTGATGAAGATCAAGGTGTAAAATTTGCTGCCTCTTTTGCATATTTGGGTAAGTCTGGTCAACCTAAGAGTATCAAGGAACTCGACCTTGCTTCAAAAGAGTATAAAGAGACTACTGATATTGCTAGAAAAAATGGCTTAAAGCAATTTAATGATAACAATACCATGTACTGGACTGCAGGTGCTGGTTATCAATATGATAATATCTACACAAGCTTGACATACTTTGGCAGTACAATGAATGATAAAGATATGCTTCATGATATTGCACTTGGTGTTCAGTATGATCTATCTTCTTGCAATAAGAGCAAATTTGTTCCTTATGCAGCCTTACATTATTTTATGACTGATGAAAAAAGTGCGCTGAAAGATCAAAAAGATGCTGAGGTACCTTCTAATACAGGAATTCTTCTACTCACTGGTGTGAAGTTTTCTTTCTAGTTATTTAACAATACACACCACAGCTTGAATGTGGTGTGTGTTTTCACTATGCACTTTCAAAATGTTGAAAAAATTTCCAATATATGATATAATAGCTAAAACTAGGAAGTAATACTCTAATGAGTATAACAGTAAATCTTGATGGGGAATTTGAGAAGATAGTGCAGTCTCATTCCGTATTGCAAAATCGTTCTGTACCGCAACAAATCGAGCATTGGGCTAAGATTGGTCAGATTGTTGAAGATAACCCTGAGCTAAGCTATAATATTATCAAAGAAATCCTTTCAGGCATTGAGGATATCAAGTCAGGTAATGTTGAGAAGTATAAGTCCACAAAATTTTGAAGATTCTTCTCACCAACACTTTTAAGTGGTCAATGAATAAGCTGCACAATAATCAACTACCCAAACTTGAAAAAGCCATCAAACAAATTTAAGGTAACCCATATATTGAAGAGCTAAAGTCAGGCGATCTTGCAGGTGTTCACGTGTATAAATTCTCTATTTTTAATCAACTGACATTATTAGCCTATATTCACAACGAACAAAATAACATATTAACACTTCTTGCATTTGCTCCACACGAAAATTTTTATAGAGATTTGAAAAAACAAGTGTAGCTAAATGCAGGTATGCCATTATTTATAAGAGGCAACTATGCAAACCAAATTAAAAAACCATTTAGCTGGAGAATTACTTACCATCGCTACTTGCTGGAAATTAACACTTGTAGGTGGGAAAGTAATGGGATTTACCGACTATGACGAAGATTTAAATGTCAATAATATACTCTATAAATCTTCAAGTGGGTTTACAGCTAGTAGCATAATATTAAATAGCGATTTGAGAACTGATAATCTAGAAATTGAAGGAATATTAAATAGTGCCGATATTAAAGAAAAAGATGTTTTATCAGGAAGGTATGACTTTGCAAATATTGAAATATTTCTTGTGAATTATAAAGATTTGAGTCAGGGAATTATGAATTTGCATGCAGGAACTTTTAGTAAAGTAACATTAAATAGCGGGAGGTTTATCGCTGAAATTAGAGGTATTACGACAAAGCTTGAGAGAAGCATAACAGAGCTATATTCTCCTGTATGCAGGGCACAATTTTGCGATGATAGATGTAAAGCTGATGCTAAAAAGTTTAGTAGAATGAGCACAATTACTACAGTGATAGATGAAAGAAGATTTGAAGACACTAATTTAATCGAAAGCGATGGATATTATAAGCACGGAGTGTTTAGTTCAGCAACATTTGAAGTTGTAGTTAAAGAATACAAAAATAAAGTAGTTACATTATTTGCTTCTCCTCCATATCAAATTTCTACCGGAGATAAATATTCGATACTTGCAGGTTGTGATAAAGCGTTTTTAACGTGCAAAAACAAGTTTAACAATACTGTGAATTTCCGTGGCGAACCATATATACCAGTTGTTTAGCAGCATAATTTTTAATATTATGAATAAGTATGGAAAGGTGGCTGAGCGGTCTAAAGCACACGCTTGGAAAGCGTGCACATATGAAAATATGTCGGGGGTTCGAATCCCCCCTTTTCCGCACATTATTTCTAGTATAACATAGGTTTTGTTCTTTAAGGGATATAGCATTAGCACTTCAGCTTCGCAATTTTTCAGAGTCATCTACTTCAATAAAAGAATAGAGTTATCAAGTTGCAGAGCCTTCTTGATTTTTGATGACGAAGAGTAATAGAAATACAATCCAGTAGCCAGATGCTGATCCCTATTACTAATAATGTCTTGCAATACTATACTTAGTCTGTGTCATTTCTTCCGAGCATCAGCAAACTCGTATATACTCAACCTACCATAATCTGTCGATATAATTCTTTATTGAAAATTTCGGAAGACAAAAAAGCCTCACACTTTTTTATTAAATAGACATGTAATCGTATTCATCCAAAGATGATTCCATTATTGTCTTTTGTGGATCAAATGGTTCAGAACTTAGATCATATATATTATTACATCTTGCCTTGCATATAGATCGCCCGGCAGGATTATACCAATCATGTATCTCTTTACATTTTCTGTGGCAAAGATTATGGTCACGTGCTTTTTGCTCGTCTATCCAAGAAAATAATTTTTGTGTAGATTCTTGCACCTTACTTTTACTCGTAAAAGGATAAGTATGGTAGTTTTGTGTATTTTTTGACATAATATTCTCCCTAATAAAAAAACTAACATGATATTAAAACATTAATATCATATTAATAATAGTATAACTACTTTTTAATACAGTTTTTACGAAAGTTAAAACAAATTATACAGCCCTCCTTCCTCTCCACCTACAGAAACACTAAATATATTTTTTAAACACCTGTTTTGCTCTTGCCTCTAATCACTATTCCATTACTCACACTTGTTACCTCTATATCAGACGATTTTACATTATTCCTAATCAGGTGATTTACCACTACTCTACACTTATATTTATCTATTTCTTGATCAGAGGTTTTTTTATAAAATTTCCTGTAATTTACCTCTCTCTTCATCAACTATAGTATTTCCGAAAGTAAATGATAAAGATATAATAAGTTATTTGGGTTATAATGGCATATAGTGTGGATTTAAGGGAAAAGGCAGTATTGATGATAGAAAAAGAGGTAAGACGAAGATTGAGGTAGCAGAGCTTATGGAGATAGACTCTGTACCGCTGGTTAAAAAAGAAAGCTGCTGGTGAAAGCCTCAAGCCATCTAAAAACGGCAGCTTTATTCGAAAAATAGACCCAAAAATACTCAAAGAATATGTTACAAAGAATCCAGATCATACTCTGGCAGAGATGAAACGAAATCTTGGATTTGGAATACATTCAATTTGGTATAGACTAAAACAGCTAAGAATTACTTTAAAAAAAAGTCACACTATATCAAGAGCGCAATCAAGAAGATAGACAGCAATTTACCGATAAAATCTCAAAAATAGACCATTCTAGCACCTTATATATAGATGAAGCAGGAGTTGACAATAGATTATACCGAGAGTATGGGCGCGCTCCAAGAGGAAAGAAAATTTATGAAGATATTCCAGCGAGAGAGAATCAGTATAGTATCCGGGTGGATTGGAAAGAGATTTATTGCACCAATAACTTTTACTGGAGGTTGTAACAAAGAAGTATTTAATGCATGGTTAGAGCATTCCACAGTTACAACCTGGTACAACCATAGTTATGGATAATGCTACATTTCATAAGACTCCTACAACAAGGTCATTAATAGAATCTTTTGGCTGTCATTTGCTCTATCTTCCAACATATTCACCAGATTTGAATCCTCACTTTTACCCACAAATAAAAAAGTGAGTAAAATGGATACCAAATAAATTTGGGATTAAAATGAGTGAAGTAAGTACAAATGTGCAATATACTGATGGCTTAGGGGATAAATGGCTGGAAAGAGAGTTAAAACACGTTAATTTAGGAAATACAAGACTTAATAAGAGACTTATTAAAACAGGATATTGTATAGAGGGTAAGGCGTCTGGATCAATTAATCAAAGCTGTAGTGGATGGAAAGAAGCTAAGGGTGCATACAGATTATTTAGCAATGAAAAGCTTAAGGATAAGGAAATTTATTCTTCCCATTACAAAGAAACTATGGAGAGAATGAAAGGAAATCAGTTTGTTTTTTCAGTTCAAGATACAAGTTATTTGGATTTTGACTCTCATATAAAAACCAAGAGGCTAGGTAGTATTTCTAAAGCTTATACGAAGAATAAAATGGGTTTACTGTTGCACAGTGCCTTAATAGTCAGCAAAGGAAGGATTGCCTTTAGGTCTATCTTCTCAACAATGTTGGGCACGTTCTATTAGGGAAAAAGAAAAGGCACAAGAAAAAGCAAACAGGAAATACCGTACCTCCATAGAAGAAAAAGAAAGTTATAAGTGGATAACAGCTCTCAAAGAAAGCATAAACAACCTTCCTGCAAATGTACAACTTGTTACCCTTGGTGATAGAGAGGCAGATATCTTCAAATTTTTATGGATCACTGAGACATTAGGTAGTTTTTATGTAATCCGTAATCGAACTAATAGAAGATTTATCTGTACTGAAATTGGAAAAACAGATTTGCAAACACGCATCACTCAACTGCCAGTAAAGAAGAAAATTTCTCTATAAGTTAATAAAGATAGAAACCAAAGATCAAGGAAAGCTAATATTGAAGTTAAGTATATGAAAGGCTATATACCTATCAGATCTTCTTCAATTTATGGATCAAAAGACACAGTGCATAAAATAAGTGATAAAATCCCTGTATATGTGGTAAGTGCAAAAGAAACAAATCCTCCTGAAGGATTGGAAGCTATTGATTGGACTTTGCTGACTAATGTACCAGTTAATAGCACTTTAGATGCTATAGAAAGGATAAATTGGTATAAGCTAAGATGGAAAATTGAGGAGTATTTCAGGGTTTTAAAATCAGGATGTAAAATATAAAGCTCTCGTTTAACTAGAAAGGAAAGGCTACAGAAATTAATTGCTATAAAGAGCATTATTGCATTTAAAATTTTATATTTAACAAAAGTCGCTTTATCAAATCCCATGGAAACCTGTACTAAAATTTTAAGCAATGAAGAGTGGAAGGCCCTTTTCATACGTGAGCATAAAGTAGCTACATTGCCAGAAGAACCTCCAAAAATAAAACAAGCTATTATTTGGTTAGGAAAATTAGGTGGATTTATGAATAGAAAAAGTGATAATTTACCAGGGGCTATGACTCTATGGCGGGGCTATGAAAATCTTAAGGAGAGCATAGTTATGCTTCACATCATGACCTCTCAAAATTGTGGGTAAAAGTGAGCATTAAATATGAGAGAGTAAGATCGATCATTGAATGCATTACTCTATATTTTAGATATTCAGAGTACTACTGAAATCCACCTTTTCTTTTAATTCAGATATCTGCTCTTCTGTCAGACTAGGATGTTGATTTTTAACGCAGCTTATAAAGTTCGCTTCGCGTAACTTGAGCCTATAGTCTTGATAAGATATCCCTTCAGGCTGAAATTTATTATACACTTCATAACGTGTACTACCTTCATATACTAAATTATCTCTACCCTGCAACGCAAAGTTAAGATTAACTATACTATTTACATCATCAGCTAAAAGCAGAGCACTTTCTCCAATTGGGCTTTGCACATTCCATCTTATAGAAGTTAATAAATCATCGGTATCAACAAGCTTATTGTAATTAAAAACTTCTTCGCTTTCTTCAACATACTCATGAGCTGGGCTAGATTTTTCTCTAGTAAATAAGCTACGCACGTTAGCAAGAAATCTAGAAAGCAGTTCTTTTGACTCTACACCAGTTGCTTTAGTTAGTACCCAACAAATTGGCAACATTACTATACCAAATATAAACATAGAAATTGTATAATATAAGTTTCCAATCAAAGCAGAATACAGCCAATAATCTGAAGTTAGACCAATTACAGCAGCAACGTTACTATTTATAATAGGAAACAATATAGCTAAAGATATTATGGAGGTAGCAATATTCACGACTAATGCTAGAGTGAAATTTGCTCTCCTATTGGTTTTTGTAATAACACTTGCTGTTTCGATGGCGTTTCCAATACAACTTCTACTCAATCTTGTCGGGCTGATAACTTTTCCGCATCTATTTAAAATCCTTCTCTTTGGTGTTGCAGTTAGGTAAGTTGTAGGATAATCCTCATCAAGCTTGCACATATTCTCAAAATCCTTCTGCTTGTTAATACTGTCTGCTTCATCAACACTAATCCACAACTTGGTATTTTGGTCTTTAAATTTACGATCATTTTCTTGCTGCAATAACAGGTCATGTGTCACTATAATTGTTGTAGGTTTAGTTGCCTTCAGTGCATTTTTAATTTCCTCGGCAGTTTTAGGTGTCCTAATGTTTACAGTAAATGCACTACTCATCATTTTTTTAGCTTGGTTTACTAGATCACTGCTTGGTACTGCAACCAGATGATGAAATCCTGCTTGGGCTAATACATGACTCAGTATTACAATGTCGTAAGTCTTACCAAATCCAGTTTCTGCATCGATCATAACATTACAGTTAGCAATGGAAGGTTTTTTGAGATGTTCCAATATCCCTTCAACAACAGGTTTACGACGTGCTACTATTATAGATTCCTTTGTATCATCAAGTTTTATAGATTCACCTTGCAACTTACAGTTGATTTCTTCTAAGCTACTTATAATACTTTGCTTTTCTTGATTGCTGATAGAACCCACACATTACCAACTATAATTAGTATAATATTAATTGTATATTAATTCAGTAAATTGTCAATTCTATAGACAAAAAGCTGATTTCAACTATCATATTAATATGAATATATGCCTCGGAATAATTACTTCTCCCCATGGAATCAAAGGAGCTGTCAAAGTAAAAACCTTTACTGAAAAGCCCGAAAATATTTTCCTATATGGTGAACTAATAATCGGAAGTGAAAATTATAAAATAAGCTTGGTGTCTGTTGTCAGTAATAATTTAGTAATAGCAACAATTAGCGGTGTGAATTCCCGTAATGAAGCAGAACTTTTTAGAAATAAAAAGTTATATATAGAAAGAAATAAGCTACCACAGTTAAATGATGAGGATGAATTTTACCAAGATGATCTTGTGAATATGGAAGTAAGACTAGAGAGTAATGAATTATACGGCTATGTGAAGTCTATGCATAATTTCGGCTCGGGGGATATATTAGAAATTTTGGTTATCAGCACAAAAAAAAACATTATGCTATCTTTCACTAAAGAAACATTTCCACATATAAATATAAAGGAAGGGTATATAGTGATCAATATGCCAGAATTTATTGACTAATAAAAACTTTGATATTTGTATAAAGCTATTTATAATCCTTGTATCAAACTGAAATTTTAATTATGGCAGAAAGGGCTAATGATATCAGGCCAGGTCAGGTACTAGAACATAACGGTGGATTGTTTTTGGTTGTAAGTATTATGAATACTCAACCTGGTAAAGGTGGTGCATATATACAAGCTGAAATGAAAAATATCCAAACAGGAGCAAAGTACTATGAGAGGTTTCGCTCTGATGCAACAATCATAAGGGCAATTTTAGATGAAGAGGAATATGTTTATCTCTTTACTGAAGGGAATATCGTAAATCTTATGCATCCAAGTAGTTACGAGCAGATTGTTATAAATTTAGACTTATTAGGGGAAAAGAAGGCTTATTTGCAAGATAATATGAAAATTAAATTAGTAACTTATCAAGATAAAATAATTTCTGCACATGTGCCTGATCACGTTACACTAACTGTAAAAGAGACAGAGTCTGTTATCAAAGGTCAGACTGTTACTGCTTCTTATAAGCCTGCAATTTTGGAAAACGGAATACGTGTTAACGTGCCTCAATTTATAAAAGAAGGGGATAAAATTGTATTACATACTCCTGATAACAGCTATTACGAAAGAGTAAAAGAGTAAATGGCCATTTCATCACCACGAATCAATGTGATGCTTGATTCTGTACGCAGTGCCTCCAAGCAGCTTATACGTGATTTTAATGAATTGCAAATTTCAAGCGTTAAGTCAGCAGACTTTATCAATAAAACTTATTCAAAATCCAAGCAACTTATATACGATTGCTTGAAAAACTACAACCAGAACTATGACTTTATTTTTGAAGACGATGTGGGCCAAGATCTAAAAGACGGCGGTTATACTTGGTTTATTATGCCTATAGAAGGCAAGGAAAACCTTTTTAGTTGTATGGTTTATTTTGCAGTATCAGTTTGTCTCATTCATAAAAACAGAGTTGTAGCAGCTGTGATTGATGCTCCAGCCCTTAGAGAAACTTTCTGGGCAGAGGAAAAGAAAGGAGCTTTTCTTGAAGATTTCAAATCTCGCCATGTAAAAATGCGGATGAAAGCTCGTGAAGGGGGAATAATAGACATAAGTGGTAATTTGTTAAACAAATTACCACTTGACAATAATAATCTGCGCTCCCTTGGCTCAACGGTACTAGGTTTTGCATATCTTGCTGCCGGAAGATACAATGGAATAATTTACTCTGGAATTAATAAATATAAAACTTCACTCGGTAGGCTTTTTTTGCAAGAAAGCGGTGGGAGATTAAAGGAAGATAACGCGCTTGTCATTGCTGGAGATATAAACTAAAGTTCATTCAAAAGAGCAAAAGTCACGTAGTGAAAATAATAAATGGTCTTACCTACCCCTCATTGCATCAGGGTGGCAAAATAAGATAGACGAGAAAAGACAACTATAGGAACAAATAGTCAGTCTGTGACAATGGCATCTAGTCCTTTTGCACAAAAAACGTTGTAAAGTAACTTAGTTGGATCCCAGTGTCAGCTACTTTCATGATAAGAAATAAAGCACTGATTTTGTACATTAACCATGCTTTTAAATAGATACCTTATTCTTGGCAACTTTAAACTCAACAACAGACACAAACAGATAATTTCTCAAAAACTTTTACAAGAGATTTTGTTAAATGCTCTATCATTTCATTTGTATGGTAAGGCGTAGGAGTAATACGGAAGCGCTCAGTCCCCTTTGAAACTGTTGGGTAATTTATATGTTGTACATATATTCCATACTCATCAAATAACAATTTTGATGCTTTTTTGGACAACTCAGGATCGCCAATTATGATTGGAATTATATGAGTTTCTGTTTGCATAAAATTCACTCCTGCATTTCTCAGTGAGTCTTTTACCTTTTCAACAGACTGCTTTTGCTTCTCTCTTTCAACATTGCTCGATTTTAAATGCTCAACGCTTGCCTTTGCTGCTGCTGCTAAAACTGGTGACATAGCAGTAGTAAAAATAAATCCTGGGGCTGAACTTCTTATTACATCCACCAAGCTCTTTGAAGACGCTATATATCCACCCATCACTCCAAAAGCCTTTGATAATGTACCTTGAATAACAGTTATTCTATCCATCAAACCTTCTCTTTCTGCAATTCCGCCACCGCGCGGTCCATACATGCCAACTGCGTGTACCTCATCCAAATAGGTAATTGCATTATACTGATCTGCTAGATCACATATCGCTTCAAGCGGTGCTACATCACCATCCATTGAGTATACAGATTCAAGTGCTATTATTTTCGGCGTTTTTATATCTATAGACTTTAGCAACTGCTCTAAGTGATCAACATCATTATGCCTAAATATGTGCTTCGGTCTTTTGCCTGACTTTATACCTTCTATCATTGAAGAGTGATTTTTCTCATCTGAAAAAATTACCACACCCGGAATAACAGACGACAAAGTGCTAAGCGTAGTTTGGTTGGCAAGGTAGCCACAAGCAAAAGTTAAAGCAGCTTCTTTTTGATGCAAGTCAGCCAAAGACTTCTCGAGCTCAACAACTTCCTTTGTTGTACCTGATATATTTCTTGTTCCTCCAGCACCAACAGATGAATTTTGAATAGCATCAATGACACTATCGTTTTGTGACATTCCCAGATAATTATTACTGCACCAGACAATAACCTCTCTATTTCTTTCATAATCCATAATATAGGGAAGTTTGCCAGGTAATGACGCAAAATGCGTAAATTCACGATAGCGCCCTTCTTCTTTTATATCTTTGATTTTATTTAAGAATATTTCTTCGTAGTCTACCAAGTTTTTATCTATTAACGATCAATATAATTATAATAAATTATTAAATGATAGACTACTATATTTATTCATTATCAGCCACAACAAGGTGTACTTTTTTGTGTATCATCAACCTTTTTAACCTCATTATCCTCAACTAAGCTTTTAGGCCTATAGCAGTACGTAATTGTAGCTGCAATAAGACAACAAGCTGCAACTGCTATTCCTATTGCTAACATTTCCAAGTAAACCGCAACAGCCACTCCTAAGGCAATACCAGTTATTGCAAGCGCAGAAGCAGCTACAACATACTTTTTTGTATCTAGAGTAGTTGTTTTTTGGTTACTTTCGCTGCTTTGCTTATTAATCACTGGCAACACTGTTTCTTGTTGTGTATCTCTGTTAACCGTTTGTTTTACACACTTAGCAGATTGGTTAGAATCTTGCTCTTCCTCGTCACCATCAATTGATAGTGCACTTTTAACACTTGTATTGTCAGCCGGTTGCTGTTGATCAGCATTTTCTTTGTCATTTATATTACCAGGCTTTTCCTCAGTGGCCATTGAAGGCATTTCTGGTGTAGAAGCTGTTGCTTCAGGTTCCACTGTTTCAATTATAGGTATTCTTATTTCATAACTTTCTTCATTAATTTCTTCAAATGGATAATTACTATTAGAGTCTGAAGAAGTTCCGGCAAAAGCGTCACTCTTATCACCTTCAAGCTTAGAAAAGTCATTATCCTCAGAACTCAGTGATGATGAATCTGATTCACGTTCTTTAACCTCTTTCACAGGAATTTGTTGACTACTTGCAGTAGCACCTACATTATCACCTGCTGGTAATGCAGCAGTAGTATGCTCGAGATCATTTTTAAGAAGTGCTATTATTTTTGTAAGATCCTTTTTCTGCTCATCCTCTTCCAAGCTTGTCATTTTGTCATTTGCTTGACTCAGGAGCTTCTGCACAGTAGATTCATATTCACTATCCTCTAACTCCTTTAATAAATCCACCACATTAACATAATTGATGCTATCAATAGCATTAGACAATTTTTCCTTTATAGTTTCTATATTTTTATGCATTTTACCCTCCTCACAATTATTAGCTATCGCTTCTTCTGAAGCTTTTTCACTATTTATAATATTTTTTCCTTTATCAATAACATTTTCTTGCGATTGTTGGCTATCCGTACTGTTTATAACGGGTGACTTTGTAGTACTGCTACAATCTGCCTTATCACCCACTGACAATGCAGTAGCAATTTCTTCAAGCCTTTCTGTAAGAAGTTTTATAATTAGCCGGAGATTCCTTTCCTGATTTTCCTTATTCTTGCTCTCTTTTAAGCTTTGAATTTTGTCATTTGCTTGACTCAGGAGCTTCTGCACAGTAGATTCATATTCACTATCCTCTAACTCCTTTAATAAATCCACCACATTAACATAATTGATGCTATCAATAGCATTAGACAATTTTTCCTTTATAGTTTCTATATTTTTATGCATTTTACCCTCCTCACAATTATTAGCTATCGCTTCTTCTGAAGCTTTTTCACTATTTATAATATTTTTTCCTTTATCAATAACATTTTCTTGCGATTGTTGGCTATCCGTACTGTTTATAACGGGTGACTTTGTAGTACTGCTACAATCTGCCTTATCACCCACTGACAATGCAGTAGCAATTTCTTCAAGCCTTTCTGTAAGAAGTTTTATAATTAGCCGGAGATTCCTTTCCTGATTTTCCTTATTCTTGCTCTCTTTTAAGCTTTGAATTTTGTCATTTGCTTGACTCAGGAGCTTCTGCACAGTAGATTCATATTCACTATCCTCTAACTCCTTTAATAAATCCACCACATTAACATAATTGATGCTATCAATAGCATTAGACAATTTTTCCTTTATAGTTTCTATATTTTTATGCATTTTACCCTCCTCACAATTATTAGCTATCGCTTCTTCTGAAGCTTTTTCACTATTTATAATATTTTTTCCTTTATCAATAACATTTTCTTGCGATTGTTGGCTATCCGTACTGTTTATAACGGGTGACTTTGTAGTACTGCTACAATCTGCCTTATCACCCACTGACAATGCAGTAGCAATTTCTTCAAGCCTTTCTGTAAGAAGTTTTATAATTAGCCGGAGATTCCTTTCCTGATTTTCCTTATTCTTGCTCTCTTTTAAGCTTTGAATTTTGTCATTTGCTTGACTCAGGAGCTTCTGTAAAATAAGTTTATCTACTTTATTGTTTGGTTGCACTAGTAATTTTGCCACACTAGGAAGATCGATACTATTGATAGTATCAGACAATTTTTTCTCTATAGTTTTTGTATTTTTAGGCATTTTACCCCTCCTATTAATTGGAGCTTCTTTTGAAGCCTTTTTATTAGCTATAATATTTTCTCCTTTATCAACAATATTGCTTTGTAGCTGCTTACTATCAGTGCTTTGAGATTCTGAATTTTCTGATAAAATGTTACTTTCTATAGCTGAGATTGTTGATCTATCTGCAATGTTATCACTTTTTTTTCGCACCATAAAAGTTGCTGGAGTGTTGTACATTTGATCCCATAAATCTTGACGTTCAGTGCAAGAATATTCTTGCACATCAATAGAAAATTGCAGAATATTTCTAATATGCATTAAATTTAATATAAGATCAATATTCTTTTGGCGTTTATTGTATTTTGGATCTTCAGTGTATATATCATATCCCACATGAGCAACTTGAGCTAATCCATTTACAACACCCAGAACATAATTGTAGTTATATTCATGTAAAGCTTCAGACTGCAATAATTTATTTCCCATTTCTAGATCTTCCATGCGCTTCTCTATGCTAGATTTAAAAATCTCACACTCCTCTCGAAAAATTACGATAATTTCATCACTTTCTGTGCACAAATAACATACTTTTTTGACTAATGAGTAATCTTCTTGATCTGTCGAGTAGTGTACCGCATTTCTCAGTATATTCTGTATGACCTGCCTAGTTATTTGCTCATTGTGTGATATGCTCTGATAGATTTGAATGTGGGCAATTATATCGATTACAATATCCTTGCTTTTGATATTAGACAAGGTAATAAGAGCTAATTCATATGCATTATCAAATTCGTTATTTTTAAATTTTTGATTGAGATAATCGATAACATCGTTACTACACTCAGCATATTCTTCACATAAGTGCTCAATAAATGTGATATTACCAGCATCTAGTACAGTTTTTAGAACTAAATCATAAATTTTTTTTCTATCACGAGCTCCTATATTCTTTAAAATTTGTTGATTGAGCACCTTAATAACTCTATCGTCAGCAAATGCTTGCTCATATATATCATAATTAGTAGAACCCTTGTTATTGATATATCGTTTGCACAAGTATTCGATGATAGGCAGATGCTCCTGACTTATCACAGTCTCTAATAGAGTAACAAAACTCCCTTTTAGCAGATCTTTTACATCTTTAGTTGGCTCATTAATATATCTTTCAAATGCGTTTAGCACTAACGTGATAAATTTTTCATTTTTGACCAAAGATGCTGTTTCAAGGACGCCATATAAAGGATCGGGATTACTTGTTTTTAGTACATGCTCAAGATCCCTTAAGAAGGGTTCTGCAAGAACTGTCTCTAGTAACTCTTGTTCTTTTCTTAATGCTATGGTTGAGAAAAAGCCAATCTTATTGGGTTCAACAAGTTGTATAGTTTGATCCTTTATTTTATTATAAACCTCATCGATACTATGGAATTTTTCTATAAAAGCTTTTATATATTCTTGACCACCAACAAGTAAAGGTAAAAGACTTAAGTTTCCTTCAGCAAAAAGTATGCATTGATATTTTTCTGCCAATTTATCGTTAGCTGCAATTGCAAGTAACACCAATTCTTTTACTAAATAATCGTACTTAAGCTCTACTTGATTAAATTTATACTGTGATAGTATATTTGAATATATATGTTGATTATTTCGTAAATCTAAGTTAAGTTGTTGCTCACAAAAATTCTTTAAATTTGTACTCTCTAGCGTAATAGACCTGCCTTCATAATCCTCAATATTTTGTATAACTTCGTCTAATTTTTCATAATTATCTTCTTTTACAGCTTGATTTAAGATACTTATTACTTCAGCAAAAGTTAAATTTTTAGGAATAATGTCATACGATTCTTCATCTTTTGATTCTACAATAAATGATCTATCACAACCATCAGGAAAGTTTGCAAGTATTGCATTCTCTAAGCTTAGATCCTTAGCATATGAAACATCTTGATTTTCATTATTTAAAACTTCAAATTCTTCTTCAGCACCTAAATCTCTGGAATGGCGACGCTCACTTTCTCCTGCGGTATCTACTGCTGGCGGCATGAGTCCACCAAGTAAATTCCAACCACCCATGATTTACCCCCTAACTACTAGTTAAATTAATTATAGCATTAAACAGAAATTTTGCCAAGCAAATCATTGAGTCTTTTAGCAAACAGACTTACGTCTTCCATCTCTTCACCTTCCACTATACAAGCTTGATAGAACAGTAAGTAAATCATATCTCCAAGTGTTGGATTTTCACCATTTTCAGCGTGAGATTCCATTATGTTTTTTATCAAAGGATGCTTAATGTTAATTTCAAGTACTTTTGGCGTGCGGTAATTTAGCTGCTTCTGTTCACGTAAAAAACGCTCCATACGAAGATCCATAGTTCCTTCATCAACTGCTAGACACACAGGACTGTCGGTCAATTTCTTAGAGATCTTTACACTTTTTACTAAGCTTCCAAGAACCTTGGTGAAGTATTCGAGTATAGAATCTGCGTTTTCTTCGCTTTTATTTTCACCTGATTTATTTTCTTCATCTTTCTTACCTTCTTCTGAAGAGAATTTTTCTAAATCAACATCAGCGCGAGTTACAGATTTAAATTTTTGATCTTTATATTCATGAATCACGCTAGTCCAGAAATCATCAACTGGATCAATAAATAGAAGCACTTCCAATCCTTTGCTGACGAATCCTTCAAGTTGTGGACTGTTTTTTACTGAATCAAGGCTATTTCCCGTGAGATAGTAGATATGCTCTTGCTCAGGCTTCATTCTGCTTATATAGTCGTCAATGCTGACCAATTTCTCATCGCTGGTGCTATTAAATCTGCAAATCGAGAGCAAAGCTTTTCTCTCATCAGTTGGCATAGCTTCACAAAGACCCTCTTTTAACACCGCACCAAAATTTCCCCAGAATTTTGTATATTCCTCTAAATTCTCTTTTGCTTTTTTGCCAAGCTCTGATACCACACGTTTAGTTAGGGATTTCCTAATTTGCTCAACTACACGATTATTCTGCAATGTTTCTCTGCTGATGTTGAGAGGCAAATCTGGTGAATCAACCACACCTTTCAAGAAACGTAGGTATTGTGGTATAATTTGTACATTATCTTCAGTAATAAATACTTTATTTACATATAATTTTACAGAGCAGCGTCTATCTGGATGGAATAAATCAAAAGGCTTGATAGAAGGAACATAAAGCAAATTTGTATACTCTATTGCTCCTTCATTTTTATTATGCAGTATCATCCAAGGCTCACCACCAACATGCGCAACACCTCGGAAGAAGTTGTTGTGCTCTTCTTGAGTAACGTCATTTTTTGGCTTAGTCCAAATTGCAGCTTTGCTGTTTAATTTTTCACTTTTTCCTTCTTCATTCAAAAACTCAATGGGAAAATTTATGTGGTCAGAGTAAGTAGTAACAATGTTTTCAATACGAAACTTATCCAAAAACTCTCTTTCTTCAGGACGCATAATCAGGGTAATTTTCGTTCCATGAGGGATTTTATTATCTAGCTTGCTGATTGAATACTCTCCATCTCCTTTAGATTTCCAGATCCAAGACTCTTCTTCTCCAGCTTTCCTTGATTCTACTATAACTTCTGAGGCAACCATGAAGCTTGAATAAAAACCAACACCAAATTTTCCAATCAGTTCTACAGCTTGGCCCGAATCTTTATTATTCTTAATTGCATCCAAGAATTTTTGTGTACCGGAACTTGCAATTGTGCCAAGATTGTCTATTAAATCCTGCCTGCTCATGCCAATTCCATTATCGGTTATATACAGCTCATTCTTATCTTTATTGGAGCTAATAGTAATCTTTAATTCATCACTTGAATCTAATAAATTAGGATTTAATTGTGATTCATAGCGCAATTTATCACATGCATCTGATGCGTTTGATATTAACTCACGCAAGAAAATATCCTTATTAGTATAGAGTGAGTGGATTACTATATTCAGTACTTTCCCTACTTCAGCATCAAATTTTAAACTTTCAGTTTCTTGTATGTTGTGCATTTTGAGCTCCATTATTAGCCTGCTATTCTAATAATTTAAGTATTGCACAGCGATCTTTCAAGGTCATATATGCTAAAATTTATGTGAGCCAATTTGTCATGCAAGCTGAAATGATAAGAAGAGGGTTCTGTTCTACAATTCTCTTTATTCTTAAAATAAGATATCTCTTATTTGCTTCAAAGATTTGTGAGTCTTTGATTCTTTTTCTTTAAAAGTAGTCTCAAGAGAAGTTTTAAGCTTTTCCCATTCTTCCTGACCGTTTAGAATCAAAGCGCTCTCAATCTTCTCCAGTGCTTTTTGAGGTGATGAATATAATTCCTCATACAAATCAGTGTTTACTGACTGTAGTATTACTAAAAATGTAAATAAATTTGGATCAACTTTCACATAGTTTAAAAAACATAGCTTTATTTTCTTTACGCAGTGCTGTATTGCTTTTAATGATAATGAGAAGCTTTCTGCGTAAAATATAAAGCTATCTATTATTAAACTCTTTGATTTTTTCGGTAATTCAACACTTTCAAATAGCTTTCTTATAAACCTCTCTGTTGGCTCTTTTGGTAAATGCAAAGAGAGATCAGTAAAAGATTTTAGGCTGAAATTTGGTCCAAGTATTGTGCTGATTGCTCTTTGCACGTTACTTTTATCTTGACTAACAGAGATAATGAAAACCAGTCCCTCAACATCAAGCATGTACTTTATGGATTCTAAAAAATCGACAATGAATTTAGGGCGACATATATCAAGATCATCCACCATTATATAAATGTTTTTGTCTTTCCTGATTTTATTAACCACATCTGCTAGTTGTATTTTAAAATCTCTAATGTTCTCTTTTCTCCTTTGGAGAAGATTTAACTCACCCAAGACAAAACCAATGTCTTTCTTATCAGCCTCTTTTGCAGCATCGAGAAATACTGAAAGCATAGCAAGTGGAGATTTACTGATTAGCTTTCCTAATGTATTGAGAGAAAATAGTTCTTGGTTTATGTTTTTGAACTGCTGTATAACACTCCTTTTTACTTTGTATGATGCAAATAGATCCTCAAACAGGAAATGCAAAAAAGAAGGCAATGGTTGATCTAGCGCACTAATATCCCATGCGCTGTAATAAGCTGCAATTTCATTTTGCTGCCCTAGATCCTTTACCCATTCTTTCAAAAAAAATGTCTTACCCCACTTATCATATCCTTCTAAGGAGACAATTGAAAAAGACTGATCGATTGTCTTAATTACAGTACTAAATCTACTTGCAGCTTGTTTATAGTTTAAGCAATCATTCTCCCAAGTTATTACCTTAGGTAATTGCTCGTCTTTTTTTTTTAATGTTATTAGCGATATAAGTTTTTTTAAGCACATACCTTCTTTTGTATTTACTCATACTCTTGTCTTGAAGTAAGTGCTATCTTCAGCGTTCCTTCATCTAGGTAGTCAATTTCTCCACCTATCGGTATGCCACAAGCAAGGCGCGATATTTTTACATTCAAGTTTTTTAGCAATTCAATTATATATTGCGCAGTAACTTGTCCTTCTAATGTCGGATTGATTGCAATAATGACCTCTTCAATTTTAAATTCTGTAACTCTTTTAGGAATGTTATCAAGATTGAGTTCTTTTGGACCGACGCCATTTATTGCTGACAATCTGCCACCTAAAACATGATACATACCTGAATATATATTTCCTTTTTCAAATGCCCATAAATCACCTAATTCTTCTACTACACACATTAACTTGGTGTCACGCTTTGGGTTAGTACAAATAGAACACGGTGATTTAGTGTCTAAGTTTCCACAAATCTTACACTCTATGATAAGATCAGCTAGCTCTCTAATCAAAGATGCAAGTGGTATCATGATCCTCTCTTTGTTCTGGAGCAAATGTATAACTAACCTTCTTGATGATGATGGCCCTAAACTTGGCAATTTAGAAAAAGCATGAACTAAATTCTTTATATTAATGTTCATTCAACAAATTCAGGATAGTGCATAAAATGATAACATCAAACCTTTCGTAAAGAAAGCAGTAAGTCTTTATCTTGATTAGCTATAGAAAAATTTTTCCACTTTTCTCAGAAATTGTCTTGAAAAAAGTAATGTAATCATAATCTACTGTAACCCAACTCTGATTCAGGTGTAACTGAAATTATCTCAGACATTTGAGTATTTGTTCTAGTATTTCTTTTTTGAAAATGACGCAATTTATTTTTCAACATATTTCTTTCTTCTACATAACTGTCTGACTCTTTATTCAAACTAGAATTTTTTTCTTCACACTTGGAAAGCGTTATATCGATAAAATGATTCACAAGGAATACTACACCCATAGTGTCGAAGAGAAATCCAAGAATACGATATAACATATTTTCACTCGCTTCTTTATTTTCTGTGTCATAAGAATTTTTATACATTCTAAAACAAGAGCCGGAGGCTGCTAAGATTGCAGCAACAGATTTTGTTACAAACAGAAAAGACTTAGTTGGCGCTAATTTTTTATTACTATCTTCTAATTTTATACGCAACTTACTAATTTTACTACTATAGTGCTCAATAAACAATTCTATTGCCTCTTTGTTATTGGCATAATTATATGCTTTGTAAGATTCCTTATCTATGAGTTCAGTATCTATATCCTTTGATTTTATAAGCTCTTTGACTGCTTCATTCTTGCCAAGAAGCACAGCTTCGTGTAGAGGTGTGTACTCACTTTTAACATCTTTCCTTCTGTTAATATTTTCACGAGTTAAGTAGTTAAAAAGAGCTGAAATGCATTCTGAATTATTACCTTCAATAGTCAGAGTAATTACGTCTTTTTCGTCTTTGTTCTTAGTATTAATAACTTTAGAAAGCGGCTTTTCATTCTCTTGCTTATGTTCAAAATATTTGTGCTTGTAAAACTCATTTGCACGGTATGGCTCCTTAAGAATACACAAAAGCTTTTTTACAAAATCAGCATGATTTTTTTAATAGCCACATGTAAAGGTGTGTCCTGATTTTTTCATCTTGCAACAATAAGGCATCATACAAACAACCCTCTTTATATAAGAGATTAATCTCTTGATCAAAAGAGATATCTTCTTCTCCTTTACAGATATTTAGTAGCCGTAACCCTATACTTTCTGTAGTACTGTAATCAATTGCAGAGCTACGTTGCACTTTAGATTGATAAAGGGTTACGTCCATACTATTCCTACCTTTAAACACAACCCAGCTATACCTCTGAACAGTCTAGCTATACCTGATTCACTTTGAGTGGCACAAGGTGTTTCATCTTGAAAGTTAATCTCAACATCTTCATTAGAAAAAAGTTCTAAAACATGCGAGCTGCTTCTTCTACTGGAAAAAGGCACCTCGTTCTTTTTATCTTTGATCTCAGCAATCTTTACATTCGAAGCACTTAGAGGGTTAGCTAAATAATCAAGATCTGTAGCATTTTTAGACTCAAAGTCTTCTGCTTGAAAATTTGCTGCAGAGTTTATTTGACCTTCTATTGGTAACATAAAAAATTAATGAGTAGATTACAGGAAGACTATCTCATCTTTGAAAATTTTCAACCCTATTTTTGAAATAGTTTTTGATAAAAATACTTATGAAACTAACTTCTGTGTTAATTTTTTAGAAGATTTTATAGCTAAAAAATTACTTCCGCATATTTTAAATCTAATTGCAATTACAGTTAGACATATTTATTGAGCTCAAAAATCTATCTCCGTCTGCAGACTTTTTTATTAAACTCATTAAAAAATGTAGCGTATCCTCTTCAGAGCATATCTGTCGTATGTTCACTGCATTTTTTCTCATCTTTTTTATACAGGGGGATCTTATGTTCAGAATTCCAGATACTTGACCTTTACTTTAGCTAATAAAAACCAACTGGTACCTGCGGTTTTTATAGCTACGTTTTCTCAAACAAGTTTTAAATAAATATTAAAAAGCTTGTAATTTTTATTAAATCCCTAGTGTTGCTTCATCACCTGCAATTACATGAGTCTCTTCATGTTTGACAGAAGATAGTTGAGAATCAATAGCAACATCCGCAACAGCTTCTTCTATTGATTTAGCCTGTTTATAGTCCTGACTTAGGAAATATATAGCCAATCCAATCGCTATTCCAGCAACAAGAGCAGATACTGCAAGTGTGCATAATATGATAGTCATTGAAGGTACTAAAGCACTACCAACACCCAGTCCAATACCGAGAAAAACACCAGGTATAATGCCAATCAAACTATTACATCTAGCAATTTCTTTTTTCGATTGAGCTTGGTCTTTCATATATTTGATGAGTGCTTTTTTTTTATTTCCATGAGCTAAATCTAATGGAATTTTGTCTTCTTCATTCTTTATCAAAGGATTTGCACCATATTTTAAAAGGGCTTCTATTGCATCAGTGTTATTACTTATAACAGCTTGGTGTAATAATGTACTTTCACTACTTTGATCTCGAAAATTGATCAATTTGTAGAAATACTGAGGAGTAACAAATCTATTCACCACTTCATCTAAAATCTTCACCACGTTTTGAAACGGTAATATATCTCCTTCTTCAGACCTTGCGCTATCGTGTTTAATACAGTGATGCAAGATAGGGTATACTATCTTTCCTCCTTCCTTATTGATAAGATCTCCATTTACAGGGGCTCTATTTGAAATAGCCAGTTTGAATAACTCCTTGTTAATCACAATTTCCTTATTATCATTAATATACTTTTGCAATTTTATAACTTTTTTATCATAATCCTTGTCTCGATTATTAATGATTTTAAGCAAAGCAGTCATATTATCTCCCTATTCTAATTATATAAATAATATAATAAATTCTAATAAAAGTCAAGTTTTTAGTTAAAAAGCTAATATAATTTATTAGCAATTACTATGAATGTCAAATAAATTCCAATAACATCAAAAAAAACTCACAGGATCAACATCTATTGTTATTGCAATGTTTGAACTCAAGTTACAGCAATGTTTCATCTTTTTCTTTATAGACAGACTGTATTTATTGTGTATTTTGAGTAACACTCTATACCGATATTTATTATTTAAGAAATTTATTGCTGCTGGTGATGGGCCAAAAATTTCAAATTCTTTCAATGTCAAGTGCTGAGAGGTAGTTGAAAATTGATTATGTAAAAAGTTTGTTAACTCACTTGCTGCTTTCTGCGTTGCAAATTGATCCTTACCGCAAACTATAAGCGCTATTAATCTACTAAATGGGGGCATTTTAGCTTTTCGTCTTGACTCAAGTTCAATTTCATAAAACAAATCCCTTTTTTGCTGCTGCAATGCTTTTATTATCAAACTTTCAGGATTATTAGTTTGTACTATTACCGTTCCTTTCTCATGAAACCTTCCTGATCTCCCTGCAACTTGATGCAATAATTGATACGTCTTTTCTGCTGCCCTGAGGTCAGAGTTTTCAAGTCCTAAATCTGCATTTATCACTCCAACCAAAGTTAATTTAGGGAAATTATGCCCTTTAGCAATTACTTGTGTACCAATTATAATATTCACTTCTTCCTTGAGCACTGAGTCAATTACGCTACCAAGCGACTTCTGATCGCTGCTGATAATTGCAGTTTTCGCATTTGGTAATAGCTTTACTATTTCTTCAAGCAATCTTTCAATTCCCACACCATAGAGGAAAAATGACTCCTCACTTTGACAATTTGAGCATTTTTCTGGAAGTTTTGATTGATAAGAACAATGGTGACACAAAAGGACATTCTTTTTCTTGTGGTACGTAAGCCATACAGTGCAATTTGAGCAGGAAATTTTATATCCACATTTTTTACAAACTGCAAGTTGCGCATATCCTCGGTGGTTTAGAAAGAGCATAACTTGCTGTTTTTTCTCTATGGTTTGTTTTATGCCTTCGAAAAGCTCGCTGGAAATCCATTGTTTATTATTCACTACTTTTATGTGCGGCAACTCTGCACCACCGAACCTTTTAGTCAGTTTCACATGATTGTAATTTCCGTTTTTAACATGATAAATTGTTTCAAGCAGCGGAGTAGCGGATGATAAAATAATCGGAATATTTTCGAGTTTGGCTAAGACTATTGCCATATCTCGAGCATTATATATAATCCCCTGTTCTTGTTTAAAGGATGAGTCATGCTCTTCATCAACGATGATTAATTTTAGGTTTTTATAAGGTAAAAAAAGTGCTGATCTTGCCCCAATAATGATCTGTGCACTTCCATTTGCTATATTGAGCCAATTATTTCGGCGAGCTTTTGGAGTAAGTCCCGAGTGCCACTCAGCTATATTGCGAGATGTCTGACTGCGAACACGATTTACCAATTGTGAAGTTAGAACAATTTCTGGCAGAAGGATCAGGACTTGTGCATCGTTTACGATTTCAATTAACCTTGCAATCACAGAGAGATAAACTTCCGTTTTTCCAGACCCGGTTTCACCGTCAAGTAAAGTTACTGAATACTCATTCAAATTACTTATTATTTTATCTCGAGCTACCTGCTGATCAGGGCTTAATTGGTAATCTATTTCACTTATTTCTTGCTTTTGCTTAGTGCAAACTAACTTATCTATTTGATTTACCTTTAATACTCCTCCCATTATCACTTTGGCAAGCATACCGATAGGTATTACATTATACTGTGCAACCCACTCTGCAAATTCGATCAGTTTTGGTCTGATGCTCGGCAAATCGATCTTTTGCTCAATAAATTTTAATTCTCGATCGCTTTTGCTACTTTCTCTCCAAACTATTCCAATCAAACGCTTTCTGCCAAACGGCACCACTACGTAATCTCCAATTGAAACTTCAGTATCTTCCTCAACTGCATATGAAAATAGCTGATCAATTGGAAGTGGCAGTAATACGTCAACTGTTTTTGTCATAAGTTAGAGCTGTTTTTAGATACATAGAGAAGCCTTAATGCTTTTTTCATAGTACACAATTTATAATCATAAATATTGGAAATGTGAGGAAATTCTGTATGTTTAGCGATAAAATAGTCCTAGACTTTGAAATAGAAAAAGGTGACCGAATAGATCGGTGTTACTTCTCTACACGCATCAAACTTACAGATAAGAGCAAGAGTTTTCTATGTGAAAAGCTCGGTAAACCTAACAATTTAGATGATTACTTTAATCTTAATCCTGAGAATTTTTATATTTATTACAACAAATATAGTGGGCACTATGGTATAAATGAGCTGTATGTCAGAGATGAAAATGGTAGATATTTAGCTACTAAACTTCCACTTGATCAGAGCGGATTTTCGATAGAGTTATCATTCGACAAGGTGAATTATGGCTTTTATCCTCTGTATGCAATCTATAATCCCACTCAATATGACAAAAAGCTGGAAAAGAGCTTTGAAGATAATGGTGAATTGCAGCCGTTTGTGTCAAGTGTATTGGATTACTTTCTAAATGGCTTAACCATTCAAGATATGTTTTTGCAAATACAAAATGAGCTTGTTGAAAAAGAAACAAAATTAGAAGAAGACAGAAGAAAAGCAGAGGAAGAATTAAATCAAAAGAATGAAAAGTTAAGAGAACTCATACAAAAGGATGAGATTAAAGTACTTAAAGTAATAAAAGGTCATAGTATTGGGAATGTACGTTCAGCGGCAATTTTGCAGCTTGATGATGATCTTGATGCAAGTAAATACTACATAGCATAGTATGAAGGCAATGAATACTTACATTGCACGAGCTCTGGTTATGACATACTGCTTGACCAGAGCGATTTATTTTTTGTTCTCAATAGAAGTTCTTATCTTGAACTTGAAAGCGGTTTCTACTCAATACTTGCTGGCAACTATGCTAAATATCTCGATACTAAGAATCTGCTTTTTAGCGATGATCAACTATCTAAGCAGTTATGCAAAAACAAGGTAAAGGCTGAATCTACAGTTAACGCATTTTTCTCAAGACTTATTTATAGTGAAAATTTTTAAGAGGTGAGTATGAAATTTAAAACA
Organism: Wolbachia endosymbiont of Encarsia formosa; assembly: GCF_039540065.1. Lineage (NCBI taxonomy): Bacteria > Pseudomonadati > Pseudomonadota > Alphaproteobacteria > Rickettsiales > Anaplasmataceae > Wolbachia > Wolbachia endosymbiont of Encarsia formosa. The sequence continues at coordinate 342,307 of NZ_CP154278.1, forward strand.
AATTCTGGATATGATAAATCACAAACTTTGATTAAAAAATTATTTCCAAATAAAGAAAGTATAGTAATAAACGATCAGCTTACAATAGAAGTAAAATATGGGGGATTAGCTAGTTATACCCCTGAGTATATAAAACAAACTGTAAAAGATGCTTACGGAGCCTGGTCTGATAATTTCTATTCACAAAAAAGCGTTCATTCTGGTCCAGTAAAATTGCAGCTTTATGTGCTGAAAAATTAAGATGATTACAAAGCTCACATCAAGGAACTTTCAGGTGGTAAGGACCATAGAGAATTATGGGGTGGTGGAACGGTCAGAGCACACGAAGCTGACGGCACGATAGCAAAGACTTTTATTGTTGGAGATGTAAATGGTTTACTTTGCGCAAAATCTAAAATTTTAATGGAGAAAATGAGCGATGCATTTCTTGAGTACTCTACCGGTAATATGGATACAGTACCTGAAGTTTTACGTACCGGTATGAAGCTTTTCATGTGGAGCTATGATGCAGCTAAAAAAGAAAGCACTCGCGATATGCATTATACAAAAGAAGCATACAATAAAATGCATGAATCTGGGCATGATACACCATATAAAATAGCAAGTATGTCTAACGACTATAGAATATCAGATTGCTTAGTGACATTCCTACAAGAAAAACATCCTCAATTCATAAAGCAATTGCTTACTGAAATGTCCTTCGATAGAGTACAAGCGATATCAAAATTCAAACATCTTTTGAATAACTCAGAAGTTGAAAAAGAATTTAAGCAGTGGATGGATGTAAAAAGTGGCGATAAAATTGTGGCAGATCTTGTGCCAGATAGTGAAGTTATGACTTTTGGCGAACACAAGCTTCAAATAAATATAAAATATGATGATGAGGAATTAACTCAGAGCAAATTGAGTAGTGTAAAAAATGCCATCGAGAGTACTATAAAAGATTTTGATTCAGCATTTGGCATTAATAATTCTCAGCCTTGGCACAACATACCAAATAAAGTTAATGTTTTAGTATTTAATACAAAGAGTGACTACGAAAATTATCTTAAGGAGTTGAACGTTAACTATAAAGGCGCTTCTGGCTTAACAGTTCAAGGGCGTGGCTCAGAAGTTCATGTTTATTTTTATCTACAAGACCAATTTGATGACTCGTGTAAAACTTTAAAACACGAATTGGGGCACGCCTTAACTATCATTAATTCCTATTATGGTACAGGTGATGTCTTATCTAAGGCCATGCATGAAGGGGTTGCTAACTATATGGCAAGTTTAGAAGATGGTCGGCATGTCAATGAACACGGAGATAAAGAGGCCTTGATTGCAATAAGAAATAAAGATCTCAAACCAGATGAAATATTGCGCAATAATATTTGGAGTAATAAAGGGGAACATTATCATTCGGATGCTGAACAAGTGATCAAATTTCTTGAAGATAAACACCCAGATATGATTGATAATTTGCTCAAGGGCCTTTCTACACATCGTGCAGATAGATCTCAAGGTAATAAATTATTTGAGGATTTTTTGACTGAGCTAAAAGGTTATACTCAGGAATTTAAACAGTGGGTCAAAGCTGAGCTTAGTGGTGAACAACATATGGAATATAATGTTGTTGAATCTAACAGTGTTGAAAGTTCAACAAGCCAACAAAGTGCAGGCAAGGGTCTATATGGTTATAGCCCAGTACATAATGTAAGTGGTGATAAAACCAAGATAGAAAGTGTCAGTAGAGAAGATTCTATGCAACCTGCTAAAAAAGCGAGTGAAGACGAACAAGGAAAAGCTGTTACAACAAAAGTTATGAAGTATAATAAACAGCCTTTCTTAAAGGTTAATATTGATGACAATAATGTAGAAAACAATATAGGAAAAGTAAACGAGATAAATAAGGTAACAGGTGCGACGAGTTTACATTTTGCTGCTTCATTGGGAGATTTAAGCAAAGTAGCAATGCTACTAAAACACAATTCATATACTGATACAAGAGACCATAATGGACAAACGCCACTACATTATGCCATTCAGTCAGGAAATACGGAAGTAGCAAAATATCTTATTGATCATGGAGCAAATTTTAATGTTCATGACAATTATTATCAGAAAACTAATACTAAATATGTGTATTATAAGACACCTTTACACTATGCTATTGAGTCTGGAAATATAGAGATAGCTAAATACTTAATAGATCGTGGTGCAAATCCTAATATTCAAGATGCTTATTCCAAAACGCCATTATACAGTGCTATTTATTCAGGTAATACAGAAATAGTGAACTATCTATTAGATCATAACGCAGATCCTAATAGTAAAAGTTATTATACTTTTCCGTTACTTGCTGCTATTAAGCTAGGGAATGCGGAAATAGTTAAGAGTTTAATTGAGCATGGCGCAGATCTTGGTATCAAAAACACGTCAGCTCAAACACTGCTGCACTATGCAATTGAGCTAAAACATACGGAAATTGCTAAATACTTAATAGATCGTGGTATAGATGTTGATACCCGTGATATTAGCTCTGGTAAATCTCCACTACATTTTGCCATGCACATGAAAAATATGGAAGTAGTTAAATATCTCATAGAGCATAATGCGGATATTGATATTCAGGATAGCTACGGCTTAACACCTTTGCATCTTGCTGTTGATCTTGGGAATAAGAAGATGATAGAGCAGTTAGTTGAAAAAGGTGCGAATATTAATGCTCAGGATAATGATGGTTGGAAACCTTTAGTTCATGCAGTGAGGCATGGAAAGTTAGATACAATAGAATATCTAATAAAAAACAAAGCTGACGTTGACGTTGTAGGCAAAGATGGCAGGACACTTGTTGAACATGCTGAGTTATGGGCAGAAGAGAAAGGACTAGCAAGAGATGTAATAGATAGCAAAGGCGATAATGATTCTTATTATCGTGAGCTTTCAAAAGAAGCTGCAACTTGGGAAAAAGCTGGAAAAGATATGCTTATCTATCTCAAAAAAATTACTATGCAAGAAGAAGAATCTAACGATATAGACCAAATGCCAGCAGATCAACCTGAAAATGGAGAGAGGAATAAAAGGTCGCTAATAGAAGACGAAGAGAAGCAAGAGGAAACAATTGTTATAGATGATATGAAAGAAGAATCACAACATCCTTTAAAAATCAAGGTAGGTGAAGCTATTGGAGATGGTAAATATAAGGCGGTGCTGCAAGCTCAAGGTCAAGACATAGATAATTTTTATCAAAACTTAAGTAGTCAGTATACTGCTGGGAAATACAATTATAATCAAATGATAGCTCTGTATAATAAAGTTTATGTGCAAGATTCCAAGCTTGATGGAAAGCCGATCACTCTTTCTGAAGCTTATGTTACAAATGATCATCTATTTATTAAAAATCAAGATTTTGGAATTTTGAATGATTTTAATGAGATGTTCTATAAAAGTGATGAGTTTATGTAACATAAAAGGTGGATGAGAATTAATTGATATAAGGAATTAGATTTTCTACTGTCATCCCAGTGCTTCGACACTGGGATCAAGTTTTCATATAATCTCATCACAAACGTTTATTTTAATTTAAGACCAATACCCAATTTAGAATCAAAATTCCTGGATTCCAGTGTCAAGCACTGGGATGACACCCTTTGGGTTTCATGTAGTTGTCCATCATGTACTATATAGATAACAATTATCAAGATTATTTACCGAGTATAGACATCAGCTCATTCCATTCTCTTTTACCAATGCCACTTTCTTCTCTCGTAACATTTTCTCCTTTTATTAGCTTGCGAATTATTTCAAGACCAGTTTTTGAAATGCAGGCTGATTTTAGCGAGTATTCAACAAAAGCATTATAGGCCAGCGGAACCCATTTCTTCACTATGTCCAACATAACTTCTGCATAGACTCTAATTTCATATTGGGCGTGCTGATCAGCTCTAAGCCTTAAAAAGTGAAGAAGGTTGTGTAAATCTATTTTCCAATAAAACTGAGTATAGTAATTAAGTGTTAGATTAGTTCGGGCAATTTCCCTTGCAAGGCCCTGTTCAATAAATTTCTCATAATGAGAATATACTAAATTAGAATCATTTATTAGAGAATCTATTATTTCTTTTGAAGTACTTGAGTCAAAAGCTTCACCGCTGCCTTGTTTATTATTATCAGATTGTTTTGCAACCTGTTCTGGTATATAAAATTCATTATCAAGTATCGAATACCTTCCGGAATATTCATTCACATTTGCAGTTCTATGTCTTATCCACTGTCTTGCAATAAAAATTGGAAGTTTCACGTGAAACTTAATTTCACACATTTCAAATGGAGTTGTATGATGATTTCTCATCAAATATTTTATAAGCGCCTCATCTTGATTTATCTGTTTCGTTCCCTTTCCATAAGAAACGCGAGCAGCTTGAACTATGGCGCTATCAGAGCCCATATAATCAATGACTCGAACAAATCCATGATCTAACACCTTATGTTCTTCGTATAGAATTTTATCTATCTCTTTTACTGTAGTTCGCTTAGTTGTCTCATTCATAATATATTCTCAAGATGAAACATAGATATCAGCTCCACATGAATTGAGTTTTTCGTGCATTGCCTCATATCCTCTCCATAAATGATGTGAGTTATTTATTGTAGTTTCTCCTGTAGCTACCAAAGAAGCGAGAATTAAAGCTGCTGTTGACCTTAAGTCATTAGCATATAGATTAGCTCCAGATAAGCTCTTTATTCCACTTATAGTAGCCTTACTTTTTTCAATGCTGATATTAGCGCCTAATTTTCTTAGCTCATTTGCATGTGCAAATCTACTTTCAAAAATGTTCTCTTCAATGATTGATATTCCATCTGCAATGCACATTGCAGACATTAGTTGTGGTTGCATATCACTGGGAAAGTTGGGATATGGATTTGTTGCAACGTGAGCAGATTTAATAGAGCCATTTTTTCTAGAAATAATAATACCATCATCATGTAACTCAACTCTGGCTCCTATAGTCTTCAATTCATTTGCAATACATTCTATATCAGACAAACTTACTCCTTCTAACTTTAGCTCGCCGTCGGTAATGATAGCAGCCAAAGCATAAGTACCGGCCTCTATGCGATCTGGTATTATTTTATGCTCACACCCATTTAATGCTTCAACACCTTCTATTGTGATTTTTGTATTATTAACTTCAATATTGGCACCCATAATCTTCAGAAACTCTATTAAATCAAGAACTTCCGGCTCGATTGCAGCATTGTTTATTGTTGTTACTCCCTCTGCAAGTGTTGCTGCCATGATTATGTTTTCTGTTGCGCCAACACTTACTTTTTCAAATGTTATTTCTTTGCCTTGCAATTTTCCCTTTGTTGTTGCAGTTATATTACAGCTATCAATTTCAATTTTAGCTCCTATTGCTTCAAGTGCCTTGATATGAATGTCAACAGGACGTTTTCCAATATTACATCCACCAGGAAATACTGTTGAAACTCTACCAAATCTGCTGAGCATTGGACCTAGCATTAAAAAAGATGCTCGCAGTCTGCTTGCAATTTCATGTGATATTAAATGGTTATTGATATTGCTACAGTCAATTTCCAAAGTATGATTTGCTTTATAGTCTTTATTGCATATAAAATTTACTTCTGCACCAAGACTCTTAAGCAGCTCAGACATCAAATGCACGTCAATTAAATCAGGTACGTTATGCAAAGTTATTGAAGAATTACTAAACAAGCTTGCCGCCATTATTGGCAAGACGGCATTCTTTGAACCATTAATCTTGATTTTTCCAATCAAGGGCTTATGGTTACTTCTTACTAATATTTTATGCATTTAATCAAGCGATAGAACTTATCAAGTAAGTATAATAGGTTAGCGGTAAAAGGCAAAATTTTGCTTTTTCTTCTTCTGTCAAGCACTGGCCTTGCGGTGCTTCAAATCAAGATGTCTGTATATTTTAGTCACAAGCAATCTCAATAGCATAATTAACTACACCTTTCCAAAGATGAGTGATGCATTAGTTCCACCAAAACCAAATGAATTAGAAAGTGCATATTGAATTTTATGCTCTTGAGCTTTAAGTGGTACAAAATTTAAATCACACTCTTCTGAAGGTTTGTATAGGTTTAAAGTTGGTGGAACAATTCCATTGTTTAATGCAAGGATACTAAATATTGCTTCAACACTTCCTGCGGCACCAAGTAAATGTCCTATAGAAGATTTAGTCGAGGAAACAGGTATTTTATAGGCATAGTCACCGAATAACTGCTTTATTGCTATTACTTCAACTTTATCCCCAAGTGTTGTTGAAGTCCCATGTGCATTGATATACCCAATTTGACTTGGGCTTACTTGTGCACTCCTTAAAGCAAGTTCCATTGCCTTAAGTGCGCCTCTTCCTTCTGGATGTGGTGCTGTGATGTGGTGCGCATCTCCTGTGAGTCCATATCCAGTGAGTTCTGCATATATTTTTGCTTCCCTTTTTTTTGCATGTTCATATTCTTCCAGAACTAATATACCTGCCCCTTCGCCCATGACAAATCCATCACGTTCTTCGTCCCATGGCCTTGAGGCCTCTTCAGGCTTATCATTGAATTTAGTTGATAGCGCCTTCATAGATGCAAAACCTGCAATTCCAACTCTGCATAACGCACTTTCTGCTCCACCTGCAATCATAATATCAGCTTCACCGAGTTTTATAGCTCTTGCTGAGTTTATAATCGCATGCGCACCTGTTGCACATGCAGTTACCGCTGAGTCATTTGGACCTATAAATTCGTATTTAATAGAAATATGACCAGATATCAAATTTATTAGACTTGCAGGAACAAAAAATGGGCTAACACGTCTAGGCCCCTTCTCCTGCATGGTAATTACATTTTCCTGAATTGATGTAAGACCACCTATACCAGAACCAATAGCTACACCTATTCGCTCTTTATTAATATTTTTATTTTCCAAAATTAGTGAATCTTCTACTGCCTGAACAGCTGCTGCAATTCCGTAGTGAATAAAACGATCTGTTCTTTTTAGGTCTTTTTCAGAAATATAATCTAGCGGATTAAAACAGCTTTCAGCGCTGTAGGATACCTGTCCTGCAACCCTGCAAGCAAGATCAGAAGAGTTGAACCTATCTGTACTGATTGCTTTTATGCAAGATTTACCTTCTTTCAGCTTTAACCAGGTGTTATTAACATCTGCTGCTAGTGGAGTAATTAAGCCAACACCGGTAACTACTACTCTTCTGCTCATTCAATATCAATTGTTTACTTTTTTTACTATATATTCAACTATCTGTTCCATAGTTTCCATTTTTTGTGCATCTTCATCAGGAATCTCTATACCAAATTCTTCTTCAGCTGCCATGATTATTTCAACTGCATCTAAACTATCTGTGCCATGGTCTGAAAGCTTTGAAGAACTACTAAATCCCTCTACATCCTTACTGATGTGCTCTAGTATAATCTTCTTTACTTTTTCTTCTATATCTTCTCTAGTGCTTTTTGCCAATTCGTTCATTTCTTACTAAAAAATAACCTATTCTCTGATGTTATAAGAAATTTTGATGTTTGCAATAGCTTTTATGATTATATAAACTATTAAAAACTTCCTATCTCTTAGCACTCGATAGTTAATAAATTTAAAAATGCTAGACGAAACAACAAAAAATTTGCTTGTTGTAGAAGTGAATAAGCTCTTACCTGAAAATAGCGAGAATAAACTTATATCAGCTATGCGTTATGTGCTTCTTGCTCCTGCAAAACATATACGTTCTTTTTTAGTTATAGCATCTTCTTTAGTTATAGCATCTTCATCGATATTCAACATAAAGGTTGAAAAAGCAATAACATCAGCAGCAGCAATTGAATTTATTCATGCTTACTCCCTCATTCACGATGATCTGCCATGTATGGATAACAGTGACACCCGCAGAGGCCAGCCAAGCTGCCACAAAAAATTTGGTGAAGCAACAGCAGTACTGGCCGGAGATGCATTACTTACCCTGGCTTTTGAGGTATTATCTTTGTTAAATTGTGAGATCATAAAAGTGCTCTCTCAAGCAATAGGAATGAAGGGAATGGTGGGAGGGCAGATTTTAGATATAGGTGCAGATTTTGACAAAATAAAAGAAATTCATTTGATGAAAACTGCAAAACTATTTGCAGCTTCATGTGAAATAGGGGCTATAATAGGAGGCGCTACAGACAAGGAGCGGGAAGCATTATATAACTATGGAATAAATCTAGGGCTTATTTTTCAAGCCAAGGATGATATCGAAGATTATGAGCAAGATAAAACAAACAATTTAATGTCCGTGCTTGGAAAAAATGAAATGGAAAACTATATAGATAGTCTCTTTAAACAGGCCTCAGATAATTTAAGTACGCTTTCAGGGAATACTAGTGACTTATATGATTTATTGAATCAAGTAAAAAAAGATGGTTAGAAAAATTATATTACAAATGTTTATCTCTGTAGTAATGATTCTCACTTTAGCTTCTGCTTTTATAATTACGATTGTTTATATAAACAAAGATAAACCAGAGAAAAGGGAAAAGCTTTACGAAATAAATGCTACACATGGTGGTTTGACACAGATGATAGCAAGTTATTTGGTCAGGCCGATACTTGAATCAGCTCTTGATCGTTATATTGAAAAGCATGGGTTAGCAGAATATTTAGAAGAAATAACACAGCAAAAAGAAGAAGAGATGATAAACTTTTATGAAATTACTGAAGGTAGTGGCAGTAAAGTTTTCTGTGGCCAAGAAGTTCTGCTACAAATGTACAAAGTCTCCAACAACCTAGCAACGCTACTTCCGACTGATGTCAATTTGAAAATAGGTCAGGATTACTTAAAAGAAGTGAGTTTAGGGGTAATAGGTATGAAAGAAGGTGGAGAGCGTGTAGTTACTATTGCTGCTGATGACAACAAAATGAGTTTTAACTCTTATTACATCAAACTGATTGAAGTAAAAGATAAATATCCCGATTCAGTAAATAACCTGATGATTTTTAATGACTTAATTAACAAAACTGGAAAGCGAGTAAAATGTGGCGATGAGATATCAGTTCAATATAGCATAAAGAGACATAATGGTGAGTATATAATCAAAGATCAAATAGTACAGTTTAAGGTTGGTGACAAAAAAATACCACTTGCTATAGAACTTGGAGTTGTGGGAATGAGAGCTGGTAATAAAAGAACAGTTCTTTCTCCACCTGATCTTTTAACTGGTATATTAATAAAAGAAATAGATTTTGATGAAGAAAATATCTCAATAATTGATTTAAGCTTGAATTCTACTATTGAAAAATAGCTTAAAGAATTACGAAGTAAGAAAAAATAAAACCTCTTGAATGCTCTATATTACTTAAAGTAGGCTTCATCTAAAGTATAAATTTAGATAAATCAAGCTGCTTTGAAATTGACTCTAGTTTATCTCTTACATATTTGCTATCTATAACAAATTTTTCACTATTTTTTTCAGAAGCGATAAAACTTATTTCATCCAAAAGCTTCTCCATGACAGTATGAAGTCTTCTTGCACCTATATTTTCCACTTCTCTATTAACTGTAAATGCTATTTCAGCTATAGTCTCTATACCATCATCAGTAAACTCAAGTGTTACATTTTCCGTTTTCATTAACGCTATATACTGTTTTAACAAACTAGATTCTGGTTCCTTTAATATTTTTATTAGATCCTCTTGAGTAAGCGCCTTAAGTTCCACTCTAATTGGCAATCTACCCTGTAATTCTGGTAAAAGATCAGATGGCTTAGATAAATGAAAGGCACCAGATGCAATAAATAATATATAGTCTGTTTTTACGGGGCCATACTTAGTTGAAACAGTTGTTCCCTCAAGTAATGGTAACAGATCGCGCTGCACTCCTTCTCTGTTGACTTCACCTTTTATTTCTGTACGTGCTGCAATTTTATCTATTTCATCTAAAAACACTATGCCTTCATTGCTAACAAGATCAATCGCTTCTTTGATTATCTTGTCTTCATCCATTAACCTTTCGCTTTCTTCATTAATCAATATTTCACGTGCTTCTTTCACTTTAACTGTAATAGTTTTTGTTTTTTTGCTCCCATTAAACATCTTGCCCACGATTTCTGTTACGTTCATCACACCAATTTGCCCAACTGGCATGCCAGGTATATCAAAAGTGGGTAACATACCCTTGCTCTCCCTGACGTTAATAGAAACTTCTCCATCTTCAAATTCCTTATTTCTCAGTCTTTCTCTGAAAACTTTTTTGCTTTCCTCGGTTGCATCTTCACCAACCATGGAGTTGACTATTATCTTTTCAGCCAAACCTAAAGCTTTTTTAGTTAAGGCTTTACGTGCTTTTTCCTTAACTAAAACTATTGCTGCATCAACTAAATCACGTATTATCGAGTCAACATCACGTCCAACATATCCTATTTCAGTAAATTTCGTTGCTTCAACTTTTATAAAAGGTGCACCAGCAAGCTTTGCTAAACGGCGAGCTATTTCAGTTTTACCAACTCCCGTATGGCCTATCATGAGTATATTCTTAGGTATAATCTCTTCACGTAGTGAAAGTGGGACTTTATTTCGACGCCAACGATTTCTGAGTGCAATAGCAACAGCGCGCTTTGCGTCATTCTGCCCGATTATAAATCTATCCAACTCTTTAACTATCTTCTGTGGTGGTAGATCATCTAATAAAGCTTGTGAGCTTTGGATGCTGCTACTTTCTATACCTTCATTTTCACAGAGGCCGTTTTTTTTATTGCAGTCATCATTATTATCAGATTGACCTACTACAGGTTGACCAGAAGAATTGGTACACAAAGTTCTTGACATATTACTCCTTTATTTTTTCAATAATTAGATTATGGTTTGTATAAACACATATATCGGCAGCTATCTTCATAGCCTTTTTTGCAATCTCCTCTATTGATATTCCTTCAACGTCAATCAAAGCTTTTGCTGCAGATAAAGCAAAATTTCCTCCAGAGCCAATGGCTGCAATGCCATCTTCAGGTTCAAGAACATCACCCGTTCCTGTAATGACCAATGAAATGGACTTGTCTGCCACGATCATCATAGCTTCTAATTTTCTTAGATATTTATCAATTCTCCAGTCTTTTGCAAGTTCAACACATGCCCTCATTAACTGTCCTGGGTGCTTATCAAGTTTAGATTCTAGCCTTTCGAAGAGAGTAAATGCATCAGCTGTTGCTCCAGCAAAACCGGCAATTACGGAATCACCAGAAAGACGCCTAACTTTTTTTGCTCCAGATTTTATAACGGTATGGCCTAGCGAGACTTGCCCATCACCTATTACTACTACATTTTTGTCTCTTCTAATTGATAGTATAGTAGTACCATACATTTTACTGCTGTCGTGATGAATCATTTTTTTGTTATTTTAATTCGTTATATTATATTAAGATTATAACTTATAATATAGTACTTTTCTTATAACATTTAAAGTGTAGATGCAAAACATAATTCGCCCAGATTTGGAAAAAAGTATAAATAATTGGTTTGAGGCAAAATTTAACGGCCTTACATTGCCATTTTATAGCTCTATAGATCTTAGAAACTCCAGCTACAAAATTGCCCCAGTGGACGCTAATTTATTTCCTGCAGGGTTCAACAATCTAAGTGAGACATCAAGAGCAACAGCAGCAAAACTAATAAAAAGTTATTTTGAAACAAAACAATATAAAAAGACTCTTATAATACCGGAGAATTACACACGAAATAAAATGTATATAGAAAACGTATTTGTTATAGATAAAGTACTGCAACTCGCAGGTTTTGAAACTAGAATTGGCCTCTTTCATAATGAAACGTACAATTTAATAGAACAGTATGAAACTGTTGTGAAAGAAAACTCTTTGCTGAAGACAACTTCAGGATTTGTGCCTGATGTTATTATACTGAACCGTGATATGACTAGCCACATTCCAGACACACTAGAAAACGTAAAACAAGAGATAGTGCCAAGTCCATTATATGGCTGGCACAGTAGGCAGAAATTTCAATATTTTGAAATCTATCAAAAATTAGTGTCCGAATTTTGTGGCGAATTTAAAATGGATCCATGGCTTATTTCTGTGCTTACAGAAAGCTGTAATGGAGTTGACTTTAATGATGATTCATCACTAGGAGCAGTAGCGACTAAAGTTGACCAAATATTATCTCTAGTGCAAAAAAAATATGAGGAATATGAAATAAAAACACAACCTTACGTTTTTATCAAAGCAAGCAATGGCACATATGGAATGGGCATTATAACAGCAACAAGTGGAAAGGAAATATTAAATCTCAATAAAAAAAAGCGTCATAAAATGAAAAAGATAAAAGAAGGAATAGCAATCAATAGTGTTATTATACAAGAAGGTGTACCAACTATTGACATATTTAAAAGTAGTTCTGCAGAACCGCTAATATACTATATAGGAGATACTCCAACATGTTACTTATACCGATGTAATAGCAGGAAAGATGTATATTCTAGCTTGAATTCCACTGACTGTGAATTTTATGACATCAGCCAAGGTAATAAAACTCTGCCACTTTGGAATATTGTTAGTAAATTAGCAGTGCTAGCATTGGCAGTGGAAATCAGGTCTTTTCATCTCTAATCTACTTCCACAGTAGTGCTATTGTGACGATCATGGTGAGCTTCATCAAGTCCAGTAGAAGGATCAGTACCATTATTAGGTTGATTGACAAACTTATCGATGTTTGATACTAGATATGCTATACTTAGTATCAAGCTAACCGTAACAGTTAAGTTGAAATTATAGATTATACCACCACCCAAATCTATTGGTATGGTTGAAATTTCCATTCTTTTTAAGATGAAGCTTAACAAGCCCAATGACAAAGCGAATGTGCTAAAAATAACGTCTTTACCATATTTAGCAGACTTTTCAGAATCCTTATTATTTAGATACTTCTTCCATGTATAATAACAGTTTATGCATTCTGAAAATAGAAATAGAACTGCTGATGTTAAGCTAATATAACTTATTATATCTTTATTGTTCCCAGCTAGGAAATGAATGATTTTCGTCTGCATCAATATTCCTATGACACAGTTTGCCAAGAAGGCTGAGTTACCTATCACCTGTATTGGTTTTTCAGGTTCATTTTCCTCTTTACCATTCTGAAGTTTTTTAGATTTATATCCAGATAAATTGAGACCAAAATGAAGAGTAAGTATTATTGATGTTGGTAGTTTTATGAACTTAGAAATATCTAATACAGTGCAAATATTTGATCTGTTGTTGTCAATAAAATCGCAACAAAATTGCAATGAAATTTTACACAATATTCCTGTTAAACCTATTGCAATACAATACATCTTTCTAATATCATGATTATGAACATCATGTATACTTTGTATAAATGTATTTGGTTTACCTTTTGGCATAAGTAGATAATAAATTTTTAATATTATACTATAAAAATCTAAAAAGAAAAGTGCTATAAATCAGTACTTTGAGGGTGATCTAAACATAAATCGGCCAAGCACTTGATAAATAAGAGATCAGTACTGAGAGTTGGTACGCGAAAGTAATATCCGTCTTTGATAATTGCTTTATACTCTATATCAAGTTCAACCAGTGTTTCAGAATGCTCAGAAACAAAAGATATAGGTGATAAAACTACAGGTATATTATCGTCTTTCGCGCGTGATAGCTCACTTTCAGTGCTAGGCTCCAACCATTTTACAGGGCCAACCTTACTCTGATAACATATTCCCCAATCAAGATCTTCAATATTCAATTTTTTTACTATTAATTTTACTGTTTTTTCTATCTGTGAAGCGTAAGGATCGCCTTTTTTAATGATACTAAGAGGTAAGCTATGAGCCGAGAATAGGACTCTTGGCTTACCGATTTTGCTAGCTAATTTATAATATTTAGACGTCAGATTAACATGAGCTTCAATAAAGTCTTCATTGTCATAATAATGGTGAATTGTTTTTGTGTTACATTCCAGTTTGGCATTTTTTTGCCAATTCTCTATGGATGATAGAGTTGTGGTGGTTGAATATTGCGGATATAGTGGTAACAGAATGATTTCGTCAGGGTTGAATTGCTTTACGCTTTTAACAACTTCATCAGCAAATGGATGCCAATAACGCATGCAGATGAATATCTTATACACATGGTTTCCATCTTCATTTAATTTTAGTTCTAAAGCATCAGCTTGTGCTTTTGTATTCTCCAAAATTGGAGACTTACCTCCAATGTGCTCGTATATTTCTTGTGCAGTATTTTCTCGCCTTTTGGAGATAAACTTTGCTAAAAGAAAGCGGAAAGGATTGGGTAGATTGACTATTCTTTTATCATAAAAGAGATTAAATAAAAAAAGACGAACTGCACTCAGTGAATCAGGCCCGCCTAGGTTAAATAAGATTACTGCCTTCTTCACTTACAACACCCTGCTTCAGGTTTGCCTATAAAATTAGCTACACACTCATCAAGTTTAGTTACAGGCACTAAATTTCCCACACTAGCATACAATAGATAGCCAGATCTCTTCACGTTACTCTGTGTAGATGCAAAGCTTCTATCGAAAACCACATCAACACAAAAACTTGGCACTGCTTCAAGAAGTTCAACAGCAGCTAAAAATAACATTATACAACTTTGCAGGACCTTCAGGGGAAAAAGTAAAACTTTAACGAAAAGAGAGTTGCTACTTGTTTCATCCAGTAGTCGCCCTGAGTTAGGCGAATTATACTCGGTGTGTTTTCTATTTTGATCAAAGATAGGAAATTTTATAGTATCCTTCTTAAATCCCTTGTCTATTTCTTCTCTACTATGATCGGTGATCTTTTCTAGTAACTTCTCACGCAAATGCCAAGTTCTTACAACAAAACATGTTGCAATCATCAATGCAGCACATGTAAGTGCACACTCCTTAAGACTTATACTATCTATCATAGGTAATGCAAGACAAACAAATGGCACTATGATAGCCATTTCAAAAAATGGAATGGTGTTTCTTTTTATTGCAAAAACAGCACCTTCTTTTAATTTTGTATTACGATGTGCACTGTACTCTAACCAGCTCAAAGATGCCAAGCTGAAAGTTAAAAACCCTTTTGTTCCACAAAAAATTGATGATGTCAGGTTGTTGATCAACTTTTTAGTAGTAGACGCAGGATCAATTTGTTTGTTATTTTTTTCACTACAACACCCCATACAATACCTCCTTGGTGGTTTATTTTTAACTATAAATAAAAAATCTCTTTGATGGAACAAAAATTCGCAATAAAGTAAATATACGATCTTAATATAAGGAAATAATATGGCAATTGAGAGAACACTTTCAATATTAAAACCTGATGCAGTAAAAAATAATATTACAGGCAGTATAAATTCTTACATTGAAAAATCTGGACTAAAAATTATAGCACAAAGAATGATGCTGCTGACAAAAAAACAAGCAGAGCTGTTTTATGAAATTCATAAGGATAGGCCTTTTTTTGGAGAATTAGTGGAATTTATGACTTCTGGGTCTGTGATAGTTCAAGTTTTAATCGGTGAAAATGCAGTCAGTAAATACAGACAAATCATGGGTGCTACAGATCCAAAGCAGGCAGATAAAGGTACAATTAGGGGTGATTTTGCTGATGATATTAGTGAAAATAGAGTGCATGGTTCTGATAGTCTAGAGAATGCTCATAGAGAAATAGCTTTCTTTTTTGCTGAATGTGAATTGGTGTAGTTTTACTTTTTTACATATTAAATTTCTGAATTTTATGTTGAACTGTATAATATTAGCCCAATTTTTAGTTTAAGCAATATTAAGGAAAAGCTTTCTAATACATAGTATAGATAATATTTAAATGGGTCATGTTGTTAATGCTTATAATAGATCTGAAGCTTCTATAGTTAGAGGAGAAGGAGTATATCTCTTCGATAAGGATGGTAAAAAATATTTAGATTTTGCTGCAGGAATTTCTACAACCTCTCTAGGGCATTGTCATCCATACATTACAGATAAACTGAAGGAACAACTGGATTCATTGTGGCACTGCTCTAATATTTTTACTATTCCCCAGCAGGAAAGGCTTGCTCAGCGTTTAACAGAACTTACCTTTGCCGATAAAGTTTTTTTCTGCTCAAGTGGACTTGAAGCAACAGAAGCTGCAATTAAATTTATTCGCCGTTATTTTTACTTAAATGGACAAGAAAAGCGCAATCGAATTATTACAATTGAAGGAGGTTTTCATGGCCGCAGTATTGCTGCAATTTCTGCTGGAGCAAATGAAAAATCACGCGAAGGCTTTGCTCCGCTACTTTCTGGTTTTGATAAAGTTCCAAGAAATAACATTGAAGCATTAGAAAAGAAAATCAATAGCGAAACAGCTGCCATATTTTTAGAGCCCATACAAAGTGAAGGCGGAGTACATCCATTGGACGTAGAGTATCTTCAAAAAGTAAGAGAGATAACAAAAGCTCAAGGAATAATTTTATGCTTTGATGAAGTGCAATGCGGATATGGACGGATTGGCTCTCTATTTTACTATCAAAATATAGGAGTTGAACCTGATATGCTCACTTGTGCGAAGGCTATGGGTAATGGATTTCCTCTGGCTGCATGTTTAGTAAAAGATTATATAGCAGAAGCAATCACTCCAGGAACTCATGGGTCAACTTATGGAGGTAATCCACTTGCTATGACTGTTGGTAATGCAGTACTCGATGTAATGCTAAAGGAAGGCTTTTTTGACCATGTTAAGAAGGTCAGTAAATATCTAAAAGAAAAGTTGTTGCCTTTGACTGAAGAATTTCCGAAGATCGTTTCAGAAGTTCGTGGGGAGGGTTTATTGATAGGTATAGAGCTTAGAGTGCCTTTGGCTGATAAAATTGTTAAACAATCTCTTGACAAAGGCTTAATAATGACTAAAATTTTAAATAATAGGGTAATAAGAATAACTCCTCCACTTGTTGTTGAGAATATGCATGTGAATGAAGTGTGTGATATATTTCATGATTTATTTTTTTATATTAAAGATATATAGACTTGCAAATGCTTCTTACAACATATAAAATCAACTCTGTTTCTATATCGCAATAACATCATACTTTAATGGATTGGTTATTGATTTCAGTATTGTCAGCAATTTTCTTCTTGTTGATTTTATCGTTTTTGTTTTCAGGATCAGAAATAGGGTTAACTTCAATTAGCCGCTCCCGAGTTAATAAACTAAAGCTAGATGGAAATAAAAGAGCTAAGATAATAGACCGCTTATTGAATACAAAAGAATTAACAATAGGAACAATACTACTGTGCAATACAATTATTAACATTACTTGTTCCGCTTTATTTACAGCAATATTTATAAATTTCTTTGAAAGTGAGGGCATCTTTTTCTCAACAGCTATGATGACGTTTTGTATTTTGCTGTTTTGCGAGGTGTTACCAAAAACTTACGCCATGCAAAATCCTGAAAAATTTACATTACTTTCTACTTATTTTATGCTGTTTTTTGTCAAGATTCTTTCTCCATTGACATTAGGCATTCAGTTTATTGTCAATCTCATTCTGAAGTTATGTGGGCTTCATAAGAATAGGGAGGTAATATCTGCAGCAGATGCAATGCGTAATATGATTACTCTTCATCGCAGTGAAGGAACTATGTTACAACAGGATTTAGATATGCTAAGTAGTATACTTGATTTGGCTGAGACGGAGATATCGCAAATTATTACCCACAGGAGAAACTTATTTTCTCTTGATATAGATCGAAACAAAGAAGAGTTAATAAAAGAGATTTTGACTAGTAGTCATAGTAGGGTACCTTTATGGCAAAAAGAACCAGATAACGTTGTCGGAGTGGTTCACGTAAAAAATCTAATAAATGCCTTACGTGAAAAGGGTGATAAAATAGATATTACCCAAGTTATGTCAAAGCCTTGGTTTATACCAGAAAGTACACCGCTTAGTGTGCAACTTCACAACTTTCGTAAAAATAGGAAACACCTTGCATTTGTTATTGATGAGTACGGAGCCCTTCAGGGAATTGTTACTCTTGAGGACATACTGGAAGAAATAGTTGGAGAAATTGCGGATGAACATGATTTTATCACAGAGAATTTTATAAAAAAGATATCCGATAATATGTATCACATAGAAGGAAAATCTACTATTAGGGATATTAATAGACAGTTACATTGGGATCTTCCTGATGAAGAAGCTACAACTCTAGCAGGTATGATTGTAAATGAGATAGAGCGCATTCCTGAAGAAAATGAAGAGTTTTCCATGTACGGTTTTTACTTTAAGATTTTAAAAAAAGATAAAAATATTATTACTATGATTGAAGTACAAGTAAAAACTGATAATACTGTAGTAGCAATTAATTAGTTGGTTTCTATGGAAGATACAGTAAAAATAACGGCTGAAGATTTGAAGAGCTATATAGAGAGAATCGAAAAACTTGAACAAGAAAAGAGGGATGTGCAAGATCACATTCGTGATGTATATGCAAAAGCTGCAGATGAAGGTTGGGATATAAAAGTGATGAAACAGATTATTAGGCTAAGAAAGATGGATGATGATGACAGGGAGGAACAGGAAATATTACTTGATACCTACAAACGTGCATTGGGAATGAATTACGAAGGTGAATAGTAGGATTGTAATTGGAATAAGTGGAGCATCTGGTTCTATTTACGGTGTACGGATTCTAGAGGCACTAAAAAATACCAATCATGAAACTCATTTAGTGATCAGCAGTGCTGGAAAAATAACTATAGCTCATGAGATTAAAGAAAAACTTGAAGATATTATATCGCTTGCAGATTTTTACTATTCTGAAGAAAAAATAGGAGAAAAAATAGCAAGCGGCTCATTTAAAACCTCAGGTATGGTTATTGCTCCATGTTCTATGAAAACAATGTCTGAAATAGCATCGGGGGTGACTTCCAATCTATTAACAAGGGCTGCAGATGTAACTCTAAAAGAAAGAAGAAAATTAGTTCTTATGGTGCGAGAATCTCCACTACATCTTGGACATCTACGAAATATGTTAAAACTAACCGAGATGGGAGCAATTGTTGCTCCGCCGATGCCTGCTTTTTATATTAAACCAAAATCTTTGGATGATATTGTAAATCATTCTGTTGGTAAGATATTGAATTTATTTGATATTGTATTACCTGATTTCGAGGAGTGGCAAGGAAATGTCAATTATTATTGATGGTAAAAAAATAGCAAATGATCTCTGTGAGGAGCTATCAAAAAAAATTGATATTTTAAAGAAAGAGTATAATGTTTTTCCTTGCTTAAAAGTAATCCTCGTAGGTAGCAATCCAGCAAGTCAGGTCTATGTTCGTAATAAACAAAAAAAAGCAGAATCAATAGGCATAAGTTCTGAAACTATTGTTTTGCCTGATAGTATCTCAGAAGACGAATTGATTGAAAAAGTTAATACATTAAATGAAGATTCATCTGTGCATGGAATTTTAGTGCAGTTACCTTTACCAAAGCACATCAGTGCAAGCAGAATAATTAATACAGTAAGTGTTGAAAAAGATGTAGATGGCTTTCATGATGAAAATGTTGGCAGGTTAGTTAAAGGTGAAAAAAATTGTCTGATACCTTGTACTCCCAAAGGTTCTTTGCATTTAATTAAGTCAGTTGAAAATAATCTGTCCGGTAAAAATGCGGTAATCATTGGCAGATCAAATATTGTGGGTAAGCCAATGTTTCACCTATTGTTGCAAGAAAATTGCACTGTTACCATCTTGCATTCACAAAGTAGGGATTTAGCTGATTATTGCTCTAAGGCGGATATAGTAGTTGCAGCAGTTGGAAAGCCAAATTTTGTTCAACCAGATTGGATAAAAAAAGGTGCAATAGTGATTGATGTTGGCATAAATAGCATTAACATAGGAAGTCAAAGTAAGCTTGTGGGTGATGTTGACTTTGAGGAAGTAAAAGAAAAAGTCAAAGCTATTACTCCAGTGCCTGGTGGAGTTGGCCCGATGACAATAGCATTTCTTATGATAAACACTGTAGTTGCTGCTTGCTTACAGCGGGAAGTTGATCCTTCTGATTTTATTGCTTAAGGTTTATCTTAATGTTAGCATAAACAGAATACCTTTACAAATAGCACATATATAGCACCGAGCATACAACTGTGTATAAGGATTCAAAGTGTTCATAGCTTAAAAATTATAACGTATACCTACTTCTATGATTGCATCTGGTTTTTTCATCGGTGGTTTAAAGCCACTTAATTGACCACTTGCAGCAATAGCAACTGTGCCAACTATCTGCTGAATAATTTCACAATCAACACCTAACTTTACTTTATAGTCGATAGCACCCAGTATTTTATCTAATGTTTCATTTTTAGTTGTATCTTTACCAAGACCAAAAGATGGCAATATTCGAATATATCCACCCAGCCCTATACTAGCATATAATCTAATGGGATCAATTTCAAGATCAGGATAGTAAAGGTAATTTGCCAATAAACTAGCTCCTACTTTCCTTTTTTCTTTATCATTTATATCACTTATGTCAGCAAGAACCTCAAGTTCAAACTTAGAATTTTGGTTATGATGATAACCAAAAACAACGCTAGGTTTGAATTGAAATTTTTCACTCCATTGAGTACCAAAGTTTAAACCTACATAACCTACATAGTAATAATCTTCGTACTGGTCTTCATACCGGTCTTCATGCTGATATGTGTACTGCTCTTCATAATGGTCTCCGTACTGATCTTCTAACTCACTTGTACCATTACTAGCTGTACTTGCTAAAGCAACCAACACAGCAAACACTTTCATCGCTCTCATATAATTCATACACATTACTTCCTTAAAACAGACTGGAATAAATGTTCAAACATGCTAGCAGCAAGTTTTGAGCATTGCTTGTGGTTACACCTAACTATTAAACATGTACTCAATGTTATCCAGCATTAAAAATTATAGCGTACTCCTACTTCCAGCATTGCATCTGGTATTTGTTTTGCTTTTAAACCACTCAGTTGCCCGCCTACGGTTAAAGCAGCTGTACCAACTATCTGTGGAGCAACTTCATAATCAACACCAACCTTCAGTTTGTACGAAATAGCACCCAGTATTTTATCTAGTGTTTCACCTTCGCCAAGAGAAAAAGGCATTACTTGTAGATGTCCTCCTAAACCTACAATGACATATAGTTTCACAGGATCAATGTCAACGTCAGGATAATAACGGTAATTTGCTAATAAAATAGCTCCCATTTTCTTGGTTTCCTTACCAAACATATCACTTACGTCAGTGAGAATCTAAAGTTCAAACTTAGAGCTTTTATCATAATTATAACCAAAAACTAAGCCAGGTTTTATTTTTAATCCAGTACCCCATCCACCACCAAAGTTTAAACCTGCGTAGTACTGCTCTTTTGCACTATTACTAGCTGCTTTATTACTAGCTGCACCTGCTAGAGATGAAGTGAGCAACACAGCTAAAACACACAATCCTTTTATTTTCATATAACTACCCATACAAAAAAATATATAATGCACAAGTATATATCCTTTATATTAAAAAAGATATAATCTCATATCAAAAAAAGTATACCTACGAAATTAGCAACATGCTACTCAAAATTTTTATATAACTATGTTTACTACCTTATTTGGTACAGCATATATAGTGCGAATTTTGCTTTGATCGATTTTGTTAGATACAGAATCTGTTGCTATTTTCTTCAATTTTTCTTGAGGTAAATCAGTTGCCACTTCAATGGTCGCACGTAACTTTCCATTGATCTGCACTGCTACAGTCACCATATTATCAATTAGTAGTGATTCATCAGCTTTTGGCCAAGGTTGCATATATAGCATGCCTTCACCTCCTATTTCTTGCCATAAATTTTCAGCCAGGTGTGGCATGAATGGCTCAATTACTCTGATTAGTATGCATATACCTTCATCAATAAGAGATTTTCCAGTTTTTACGTCTATTTCAGCTATTAAATTTGTCATTTCACGAAACTTTGCTACCACACAGTTTAATCTGCAGTTTTCCAAGTCATCTGTAAGTCCTTGCAATAGTTTATGGATTTTTTTTCTGTACTCTAGGAGTTTACCTACAATGTTTTCATTATCATAGTGTATGTTTACGGGCCTAAGTTGCACTACCATACGCCACAATTTATTTATGTAGCGAAAACAACCTTCCACTCCATCATCAGACCATTCCATATCTTTTTCCGGAGGAGTGTCAGATAATACAAACAAACGAGCAGTATCAGCACCGTATTTTTCTATGATAAAGTTTGGGTCAACTGTGTTCTTTTTCGACTTGCTCATCTTTTCGACTTTTCCAACTTGGATCTTAGTACCCTTCGCAATCAACTCTTTTGCTTCTTCGGGAAAGAGCCATTTGCCATTCTCATCTTTATAAGTTACATGACAGACCATTCCTTGAGTGATTAAAGTAGAGAAAGGCTCTTTAATGTCAAAATAGCTACATTTAGTTAAAGCACGGCAGAAAAACCTTGAGTAAAGCAAATGTAGAATTGCATGTTCTATTCCACCTATGTAATAATCAACAGGCATAAAACGATTACAAGTATCTTTATTAATCGATTTATTTTCACTGCAAAATGCAGCAAAATACCAAGAAGATTCAAAAAAAGTGTCAAATGTATCAGTTTCACGTTCTGCTTGCTTTCCGCACTTTGGACAATCAACAAATTTCCAGGTTGGGTGCTTGTCCAGGGGATTACCACCACTTGTAAATTCTACATCCGTTGGTAGAACAACAGGGAGGTCTTTTTCTGGAACTTGAACAATTCCACAATCTTTACAATATATAACAGGTATAGGACATCCCCAATAACGTTGCCTTGAAATTCCCCAATCGTGTAGACGATAGTTTATTGTTTTCTTACCTATTCCTTTTTCTTCAAGCTTTTTAATGATTACTTCCTTTCCCTCATTAATCATTAGTCCGTTTAAGAATTCAGAATTGAACATCACCCCATCACCGAAGTACGGTTCTTTTAAGATCTCTGTGGTCTTTGTGCTCTCTTCACAAACTACAGGAATAATAGGTAAACCATACTTCTGTGCAAATTCAAAATCACGCTGATCATGTGCAGGGCAACCAAAAATCGCGCCTTCTCCATACTCCATCAACACAAAATTCGCTATGTACAGTGGCAACTCTTTATCAAGAAATGGATGTTTGACATTTAATCTTGTGTAAATCCCGATTTTTTCATCATTCTCCCCCTTTGCCTTCACACTGTCGATAAAGCCTTGTATGTCTTCGTCCTTAAGGTCTTGTACAATAGGGTGCTCTGCTGCTAATGCAAGAAAAGAAGCTCCAAATAAAGTATGAGGAGAAGTTGTAAAAATCTTTAATTTCTTATTCAGGCCAACTATTTCAAAATCTATAGTTGCCCCTTCAGATTTTCCTATCCAGCGCTCTTGCATAGTTTTGACTTTTTCTGGCCAATTTTTTAAACTTTGCAAACAATGAAGCAAATCTTCAGCAAAATCAGTAATCTTTAAAAACCACTGAGATAACTTACGTTTTTCAACAACTGCACCTGATCGCCATCCTTTTCCATCAACCACTTGCTCATTTGCAAGCACTGTTTGGTCCACTGGATCCCAATTAACCCACGACTCTTTTCGATAGGTAAGACCATGCTTTAAAAAATCCAGAAAAAATTTCTGTTCGTGTTTGTAATAATCAGGCTCACATGTGGAGAGCTCACGATCCCAATTGTATGAAAGACCTATAGATTTTAGCTGCGCGCGCATATTATCTATATTATCTTGTGTCCATGCTGCAGGGTTAATGTTATTGTCCCTTGCTGCATTTTCAGCTGGTAATCCAAACGCATCCCAGCCAATTGGGTGCAAAACCTCAAATCCACGAGCTCTCTTGTAACATGCTATAACATCTCCTATTGCATAGTTACGCAGGTGCCCCATATGAATCTTACCAGATGGATATGGAAACATTTCCAACACGTAACATTTCTTCTTTTTACTATCTTTGCTTACAGAAAAATCCCACTTATTTTGGTAGAATTTTTCAACGTTTTTAAAATCATATTTCATAAATTCAATCACAGTTTATATGTACTAAAGGATCGACTGCTTGACCATTATGCCTTATTGTGAAACACATCTGCGGATCTTTATCTTGTGTGCTTGATTTACCTGCAGATCCAATTACTTGACCTTGTTTTACTTTATCACCAATTTCAACTTGTATGTTTTTTAAGTAGGAGTACATAGTCATGTAATTATCTTTATGTTCCACTATAATTAAATTTCCGTACCACCTCAGGCCTTTGCCTACGTATATTACTTTGCCAGGTGCAGAAGCAATAACCTTTGTTCCACTTTGAGCAGTAATTTTTATGCCATCTTGACATATTTTATCAGAAGAGATAACTGCACCTTTAACCGGTATTACAAATTTACACATGCTTTGTGCATTATTGTTATATACCTTATCTACGAAAGCTTTTCTACTTTCTTTTTGCAGCGAAGAATCAACATTTTCTTTAATCAAATGATACTCCCTTGTGTACTCTAGGTCTCTTTTTCCATAAAATTCTTCGCCTTTAAGTAGTACAGGTGCAGGTTTTTGCAGGCCACAGCTTATCAGTATTGCTGATAATATAAAGAACAAGGCTATACGATACATAAACTTATCTCTAGATAGATCAACTTTCACAAAACTTTATAGTATTTTTCGTCTATTTATTACTTTCTTCATTTATTTTATCAGTCAAATAGTCTCTTAAATCGGTAAGTTCTTGCAACAAATTTCTTGAATAATGATCAATTCTTACATCGTTACCAAATTCCTTTTGTACTCCTTTTATTTTATATCCTTTGTCATATAGCATATATTTTATTTTCTTTATTGCCTCTATACACTTATGATCATATAGTCTTCTTCCCTTCCGTTTTATGGGTTTAATTTGATGGAATTGACTTTCCC
This sequence comes from Wolbachia endosymbiont of Encarsia formosa, assembly GCF_039540065.1. NCBI lineage: Bacteria > Pseudomonadati > Pseudomonadota > Alphaproteobacteria > Rickettsiales > Anaplasmataceae > Wolbachia > Wolbachia endosymbiont of Encarsia formosa. Next base: position 367,285 of record NZ_CP154278.1, read on the forward strand.
AGAATCTTAAAACATGCTGCTCCAAATGTAGTTCTTCAGCTACTTCTCCAATTGTGTAAAATAATTTTTCCTTATTCATCGGTTATTTATTAATTTCTTCATCATTTTTGAAGGTCTAAAAGAAATTGATTTTCTCGCTTGAATTACTACCCTTTCCAATGTCTTGGGTATATTTCCTGGTCTTTCTTTCTTGTTTTTAACCAAAAATGTTCCAAATGAAGATATTTTTACTATCCCATCCTTTGCTAAGCTCGTTTTTATCTCATCCAATATATCATCTATTATTGCAATAGAGTCTTCTTTCGATAATCCAATTTTCTGGTTTATACATTCAGCTATTGTTGCCTTAGTTACTGTTGTGTCTTTTGTTGTCATAATTTATTATAGTATGTTAATATAATATAACAGTCGACTCAAGATTCAGCTACTTTATTTTTATAGTATGTTTCTTTTGTAGCATAATTAAAAATACTAGCAAATGTTAACATTGCAAATATTGTGAAAAGCGCCATTTGATGATCTGAAAAAAGTGCTAAAATTGACACTAAAATTCCACTCATAACAAACATAAATCCATTGATAATGGATGATGATGTGCTAATATACTTCTGCTCAACAATCTCACTGCCAACAGTAAAATTAAGCATATGTCCGCCTGCAAAAAAACCAAACATTAACATACAAAAGTATATAATATGAACTGTTAAATTGCCGTATAGTAAAATAATAACTGAAATACCTTGCAATATGGCAAAAGCAGAGATTACGTGCCTTCTATTTTTAAATAGATTTGAGATTAAATCTGCAATTGGAGCACCAACTGCAAGACCAAGCCACAATATTGCAGTTGCCACACCTAACTCCATTGTATTTAGTTCTAAGTTGCTTAGTAACCTTGGTGCCCACAGCATATTAAGCGCTAAAAATGTTCCAAAAGTAATAGCACCTACTACTGAAGTTATCCAGATATCTCTTAATTTTAGCACCGTTAGTATAGAACATATTACTGTTTTTATAGAGCTTTTTATTGTGCATTTTTCCAAACTTTTTTTTGAAAGTCCTTTCGGATAAAAAAACATAAGTACAAATATCGATACGCCAAATAATATTACGTATACAATCAAATTCTTCCAATCCATACCTTCAGCAAGGAAGCTAGAGAACAACATTTGAATCATCAAAGCTGAAAGACTTGAAATTGTCTGCACTAGTGAGAACATCAGTCCAAATTGGGTAATGGGAAAATATGTGCTACTTATATGAGCAGCTCCAACAAAACCAAATGATGCTCCAATTGCAATCAAGAATTGAGATAAAATTAGATGGACAAAACTTTCACTACTAATAAGGATAAAAAACCCAAAGATCATAATCGATAATGAGAGAAAATAAATTTTTTTGCTGGAAAAAACATTAAACATTGCCCCACTAAAAAATTGTGAGATAGCAAAAGTCCAAGTATATGCTGAATTAGCCAGTGCAACTTGCGCAATCGTGATCCCAAGTTCTTTTTCAAGATCCACACTTATAAAGGTGTAGATTATTTGCATATTGCTGAATATAACAATTAAGTTGCTGATCAGCCAAATGAACCAATCTCTACTTTTCATAAGTTTATTTTATAAGTAATTCATTGATAATCACCCCCTTTTTAGGCGCTGATTACTGTTAAAACAGTTGCAATTATAGATTATATAAAAGCTATGAAACAACAAATTTGTTGTGAGATTTTAATTGTTATAATCTGTATATGATCTCAAAAAAAGAATAGATTTTTGCTTTTTATCCCCTGTTATAAAGGAGTATACAGCGTACGGTGAAAGGCCTGGGTAAAGATGATATAATTCCAACAAGAGAGATACCCTTCAGATCATCTTCCATTGAATGTAATGGTTGATATCACAGTTGAACATCACAAGCAAAGACAATTAGAGTTATAAAATCTTGTTTAATACACATTAAAGTGGACCTATGTTTTGCCACTCAGAACCTGTTTTGAAAGGAAAAAAAGAATAAAGCAAGAAATAGGAGGGTAACAAGTGATATAAGTTACAAGGCTAAATGTTGCACAAGGAGCAATAGGGAGAGCAAAAACATAACAATTATTAATGCGATAAAATATATAATGAGGAGTAATTGCTGGTGCTAACCTTTAATATAGTTATGCAAGAGGCCTAATTTAAAATATTAACGTAAAAAATTGCTTCCATATATTTTAAACCTGATTATAATCACAGTTAGAGATATTTTAAGAGCTCAAAATCTATCTTTGTCTTGCAGACTGTTCAGTCAAATTTTTAATCAAAAAGCGTAGCGTATCTTCTTTAGTGCATATCTGTTGTATGTGTGCTTCACTTTTTTCTAATCTTTTTTACACAGGTGGATTTTATGTCCAGAATTCCAGATACTTGATCTTTACTTTAGCTAAAAAACAATAGGCGCCTATAGTTTAACGCTAATTAAAATAAAAACTTTTCTAATATATAGAAGAATTACAAAATCACTGTTTACTGAAAACGGGCCAAGAAAGCTGCTAATGTCACAGAATTTTAGGTAAACGTTGTTTGCTTGACGTATAGTGTGCTCTCCTGACTTCAAGAACTCTTTAATATTTAACCACTTAAGTCCTTTCAAGATATGTTCTTAGATAATAGTTTTTCAAATCTTTGGTAAATCAAAGTCAGCTTAACTATTAATTATTTATCTTTTTTCTAGTTATGTAACGGGTCTGTTATTAAATTTTTCAATAATACCTTTTATTTTTGCCGCCTCTTCAAACTCTAAATTTTCAGCATGCTTCAACATTTGCTTTTTCAAACTATTTAGATCATTCTTACTAAAATTCTCAACTACCACTTTTTCCTGTAAAGTATTTGATATAGGCTTTATTATAGTTTTTGGCACAATATTATTCAGTGTATTATGCTCTGTCTGTTTCTTTCTTCTCCTTTCAGTTTCTTTCAGTGCACGATCCATAGAATTAGTAATTTTGTCTGCATATAAAATTACTCTGCCTTCAACATTGCGTGCAGCACGACCTATCGTTTGAATGAGCGAAGTCTCTGATCGTAAAAACCCTTCTTTGTCAGCATCTAAAATTGCAACCAGCCCACACTCGGGAATATCAAGACCTTCCCGCAACAAGTTAACGCCAACAAGAACATCTATTTCTTTAGATCTTAATTTGCATATAATTTCAATTCTTTCCAGTGCACCAATATCTGAATGTAGGTAAGTTACTTTCATACTGAGCTCACTCATATGCTCAGCTAGCTTTTCAGCCATTTTTTTTGTCAATGTGGTAATTAGAATACAAAATCCTTTTTTTATTGTTACTTGCGCCTCGTGAATCACATCATCAACCTGACTCTCTGTTGGTTTTATGGTGCAGATGGGATCTGTCAGTCCTGTTGGGCGGATAACTTGCTCTATGAATGCGTGGTTAGTCTTTTCTAACTCATATTTTCCTGGAGTAGCCGAAACGTAAATAGTCTGGGGCCGTATTGCCTCCCACTCTTCCAATTTTAATGGACGGTTATCAAAAGCAGAAGGTAGCCTAAAACCATAATCTATCAATTTCTTTTTACGTGCTTCATTACCGCTATACATTGCACCTATCTGAGGAACGGTTACATGGCTTTCATCAACAAATAAAATTACATCTTTAGGTAAATACTCAAACAATGTAGGCGGTGGATCTCCGGCTTTCATTCCATAAAGATAACGCGAATAATTTTCAATACCTTTACACACTCCCGTTGCCATCATCATTTCAATATCAAAATTAGTACGCTGCTCAAGGCGTTTTGCTTCAACAATTTTGTTCTGTAAATAGTAATAATCCAGGCGTTCATGTAGTTCTTTTTTAATCAGTTGAACTGCTTGCAAAAGAGTCTCACGTGATGTAGCGTAATAGCTATTTGGAAAAATGGTGACTTTATCTATGCGTCTGATAATATTGCCGTTCATGGCATCAATCTCAGAAATTTCTTCTATTTCATCACCAAACAATGATAAACGCCAAGCTTTATTTTCATAATAGGCAGGAAATATATCAATAATATCGCCGCGCACTCTGAAATATCCTCGCTCAAATCTGACATCAGAACGTTTATATTGGAGATTAACTAAATTATTCAGAAAGTCATTAACATGAATCTTATCTCCAGCACTTAAAGTCAAGGTCATGCTGAGATAGCTCTCAGGCGAACCAAGACCATATATACAAGAAACACTTGCAACTACAATCGTGTCCCTACGCTCCAAAAGAGAGCATATAGCAGAATAGCGTAGCATATCAATTCTTTCATTTATTAAAGAGTCTTTTTCAATATAAGTGTCTGTTTGTGGTGAATAAGCCTCAGGCTGATAATAATCATAATAAGAAATGAAGTATCCAACAGCATTGTGAGGGAAAAATCCTCTCATCTCCTCGTAAAGCTGCGCCGCTAAAGTTTTATTATGTGCCATAATTAACGCAGGCCTGTTTGTTCTTGCAATAACATTTGCCATAGTAAAAGTTTTTCCAGAGCCAGTTACTCCAAGTAAAACATGATCTCTTTTTTTGTTATTTAGTCCTTCAACTAAACTATCTATTGCTTGTGGTTGATCCCCAGCTGGCTGAAAATTTGTAACTATTTGAAATGCCATAATCCCTATACTTTCATAATATATTTATCATTACATAATACACATGATATTATGAGTAAGGTATAAAAACGAGCGTAAATGAAGTTCTATTTTCCTTTTTTATAGAGTTGGCTCCAAACTCTATTGTTAGTAAGAACAAAAAACACCGTCAAAATTATAAAATATGTCACTATTTTTAGCCCAAGTTTATGTCGGCGCTCCAGTTCTGGCTCTGCTGCCCATTGTAAGAAATTTACCACATCATATGCCATATTTTCAACTGTGGCTTGCCTTGCACCATCATATTCTACCATTCCTTCAGAGAGTGGTGGTGCCATAGCTAACCTGCCTGTTGAAAAATATGGATTAAAATATAAACCGTTCTCATCATGTTCACCGTTTTGATAACCAATTAGTAGTGAATAGACATAATTTGCACCATCATGTCTTGCTTTGACAATTAATGATAAGTCGGGTGGAATTGCTCCATTGTTGCTTGCTGCAGCTGCTTCTTTTGTATCAAAAGGTGCAATAAAATAATCCGAAGACACTCCTGGCCTATCAAACATTTCACCCAAATCATTTGGAACATCTTTCACTTGATAAGAGGCTGCAATTTGTTTTACATCCTCTTCAGAAAAACCAACATCTTGCAAATTACGAAACGCTAGTCTATTCATTGAATGGCAAGCAGCACAGACTTCCTTATATACTTTATAGCCACGCTGAATTGACTCTCTATCGAAAGATCCAGTAATTCCATCAAAACTCCAGTCGATTTTCTTATTTGGTAAAGGTTTAAACTCCTCTGCAGATAAAGAATTAGTGAGAAATAATATACAAAATACAGCAACTTTAACCAACAGCATCACTTCATCTCTGGAACGGAATCGCTTATTGTTTTTGGTAATCTTTTTGGTTTCTCATACTTACTAAGTAAAGGTAAAATTATCATAAAATATGAAAAATAATAAAGAGTTGAAAGCCTACTTAAAGTAATGTAAGGCTCTTTAACTTCCTGACCTCCAAGCCAAGCAAGAAATGCAAAATTTATTGCAAAAACCCAAAAAAATTTCTTAAATAATGGGCGATAAGCACCACTTTTAACCTTTGATTTATCAAGCCAAGGCAAAAGAAACCAAACTAAAATAGATCCAAACATGGTAAGTACACCAATAAGCTTATTTGGAATTGAGCGCAACATCGCATAAAAAGGTAGGAAATACCACTCTGGTACTATGTGTACTGGAGTTACCATAGGATCAGCTTCTATATAATTATCAGGATGCCCAAGATAATTAGGGGCATAAAAAACAAATCCAAACAAAATTATAAAAAATAAACCAAAAGTTATGCAGTCCTTTGCTATATAATAAGGATAAAAAGGAATAGTGTCCTTACCTGACCTTACTTCTATTCCACTTGGGTTATTAGAGCCAAATCTATGCAGAGCAACAACATGCAACATAGCTAAAGCAATAATAATGAAAGGAAGAAGATAATGAAGTGCAAAAAAACGATTGAGCGTTGGGTTATCAACGGAAAAACCACCCCACAACCATATAACTATTTTATTGCCAATTAAAGGTATGGCTGAAAATAAGTTAGTTATAACTGTTGCACCCCAAAAGCTCATTTGTCCCCATGGAAGAACATATCCCATAAAGGCAGTTGCCATCATTGCAAAAAATATAAATATGCCAATAAACCAAACCATTTCTCGCGGTCTTTTATAGGATCCATAATATAATCCACGCATGATATGAACATAGACCACCATAAAGAAGAGTGACGCCCCAACAGCATGAGTATAACGTATCAGCCATCCATAACTTACGTCACGCATTATACGCTCCACACTATTAAATGCATGATCAACATGCGGAGTGTAGTGCATGGCAAGAAATATACCTGTTATTATCTGCAAAATTAGTGCTATACCAGCCAAAGAACCAAAATTCCAAGCATAATTTAAATTTTTTGGTACTTGATAAGAAGCAGTATGTTTTAGAAAAGAAAATATAGGCAGTCTATACTCTATCCAACCTAATATACCTTTTTCTTCTGTTATTTCTTTCTTGCTATCATCTTCCATAACTTAAAGTTTTTTCATCTTAACTCATTTTATTGTAACAACTTACCTACAACGCACAATAAAAAGTTTAATTTAAATAATAGATTTCAGGAAAACAAGCATTCAGACTTGAGTGCTTGTTTTAACTGATTTAGAGGGCCTTTTGATGACGCACGCCTTTAGATATTGTGAAGTTGCTCAGTGAGCTTTCAGGATACTGATAAAGTTTGTCACACTTGCTAAGTGCCATCTTGACATCTCTTTCTAGAGAATTAAGTTTTCTTTCTTTAACCTGTCTTATCGTTAAAAGTGAATCATCCAGTGGCATTGAATATCTTTCCCCTGTGAATTTACTTATTGCTATAGCAGTTAGGAGAACTGTTCCATTACAATCGACTTGTGAAGAACCAATTGAGCTTCCAGTCGAATGTGCAATAGATTGCTTTGGAGGAGGTAAAGCAGGTGCACTCTGAAATAGGCTACTAAGTGCAGCAGTTGTTGAAGTTCCCATCCAACTAAATACACTATTAATAAAAGAAGAAGGTCTTACTGCATTGCTTGCAGTGCTGCTAACTTCTTCAAAATTTTCTCTGATAAGAGTGAAGGAAGAGTTCACTGTGCTACTTGCCAAGTCTTTGGTATTACTAACTTCCAATTCTATCTTAATTGCTTTGGTAGGGGATAATGAAAGACTCGCTTCACTACTTACCGAATCTGTGCTGTCGTTAGCGTCTTTAATACCTGCTTTTATAGGAGTTAATTTTGCTTCACAGTCAGCTTCATTAGCACTGCTCAATATAGATTCTATTTTTTGAATTTCACTACTACTACATTCATCTTTTCTAGCATTTCCAACAACATCTAATGCTGTTTTGCCGTGCTGGCTTTGAATACTAGCATCAGCACCCTTGCAGAGTAGGAGTTTTACCATATCTAAATGACAGTGGTTAGATGCTAAGTACAAAGGTGTAAGGTCTTTATAATCTGTAGCATTGACGTTAGCACCACGATCAAGTAAAAACTTTGCTATTTCTAGTTTGTCATATCTAGCAGCAATGTGCAAGGGAGTACTCAAATATCGATTAGTAGTATTAACATCAGCACCACTGTTACATAAAAACTCTAATATCTCTAAATCACCCAAGAGAGTAGCATGATGTATAGGTTTCGTATAGTATTTTTCATAAAAAAAACTTCATTTTTTATTTGTTTATACTCTATCTCTTTAATACATTCTTTAACTTTCTGAAAATCACCTCTGCTTATAGCAGAAACTAATTTTCTTCCTAAAATCTCAATGATTTCTTGTTTTTCCATCAAATACCTCCTAAAAGAGAATGCTCCCGGCTTTATATCATGCAACTTAATATAAGCAAGCAAAATTTACAGAGAAAATTTCAATAGTTAAAAATTAGGTCTTCATCAATCTATCATTTTAACTTTCGTACAAGACATGCTGAGCTTCCTTATTCACATTTTTTTGCTCTTAATAAGAAGCAATATGCTTTAGAAAAGGAAATAAGGGATAATAAGCACTCTAATTAGAGTTCTTATTTTAACTGATTTAGAGGGACTTTTGATGCATACCTTTAGATATCGTTAAATTACTTAATGAACTTTCAGGACATTGATAAAGTTTTTCACACTTACTCAGTGCTGTCTCGAAGTTTTTTTCTATAGTGTTAAGCTTTCTTTCTCTAATTTCTTCTATTGTGAGAAGTGAATCTTCTAGTGGGCTTGAGTATTTTTTCCCTGTGAACTTTCTGATCATTACATCAGTTAGTAGAACTGTTCCATTACAATCAATTTGTGAAGAACCAATAGGACTTTCAGCTGAAAGGACAACAGACCGCTGTGCAGGAGGTAAAGTAGGAGCACTGCTGAATAAGCCACTGATGGTGGTAGTTATCCCACTAAATATACTGTTAATAAAAGAGGAAGGTTTTACTGCATTGCTTGCAGTGCTGATAACTTCTTCAAAGTTTTCTCTGATAAGAGTGAAGGAAGAGTTCACTGTGCTACTTGCCAAGTCTTTGGTATTACTAACTTCCAATTCCGTCTTAATTGCTTTGGTAGGGGATAATGAAAGACTCGCTGTACTACTTGCTGCATCTGTGGTATCACCAGCTTCTAATTCTAACTTAGTATTTATTCTAGCAGAAAGTAATAGTTCTGTACAATTATTTTTATGAAATCTTAATACAGCTAAGAATATTTTTTTTATGTCACAGCCATCACTGCAAAGACTTTCATAACCTGGAATAACCTCAAATGCTATTTTGCCATTTGCACTTCTAATATTAAGATCAATAGCTTTATTATTGAGCAGAAAATTAGCGATATCTAATCGACAATAAAAAAAGGCTAAGTGTAAAGCCGTAAAACCTTGCATTACTTGGGAATTGGTACTACTAGTACAATGATATATCATTTCTTTTATTTTTTTTTGCTATTCATGGCAGTAACGTGCGAGTAAGGAACAAGACATCCATCACTAACAATATTAATATTAGCATTATTTTTAAGCAAAAACTTCACTATCTCTAAGCTACCTCTATAAACAGCAAGATGTATAGGTGCCATACCATCTTTTTTACCATTAATAACCTCTTTTTCTTTATTTATATATCTTGCCTTTTTAACATATCTTTTAACTTTCTTAATATTAAGCTCATCTATAGCCGCAAATAAATTCTTTCTCAATCTCTCAAGTTTTTTCATCAAATACCTCCTAAAGAATAATGTTTACGGCTTTATATCATGCAACTTAATATGTGCAAGCAAAATTTACAGAGAAAAATTTCAATAGTTAAAAATTAGGTCTTCATCAATCTATCACGTGCTGCGTTTAACTTTTGTGCAAAATATTCCGATCCTCCCTTGTCTGGATGGACCAGTTTCATTAAATTTTGGTATGCCTTATTGATTTCATTTTGGCTTGCCTCGGAATTCAGCCCCAGTATTTTTAGTGCTTCATCTTTGGACATATTATCACCAGTGTAACTTTTACTGCTGTTAAATTCGTTCAAAAACTTACTTAATATAGAGTTCATCATAAAACTTATGTTATTTCTCTTTGCCAAAAAGAGAAAGAATACAACGACGCTAGGTAAAACAAACGTGATTATTGTGAATATCAAAAAAAGGAAAAAGATGAATGACATGTATATTTTTTTATCATTTTATGATTAAATAGTAACAATTATAATTGTCATGGTAAATAACATGTTTATCCAGATTGAAGAAACACCAAATCCAAACACGCTGAAATTTCTTCCTGGTTTTGAAATTCTGAGCGAAGGAGAAACGGCTGATTTTTCAAACGCAGATGAAATAAAGAACTCCAAGTTAGCAGTAAATCTTTTTCAAATAGAACATGTTGTAAGAGTATTTTTTGGTCATGATTTTATTTCAGTAACAAAATCAGATGGAATGAATTGGGATATAGTAAAGGTGGAAATTTTAACTACAATTATGGATCACTTTACTTCTGGTGGAAAAGCATTTGATAAAGAAGTAGTAAGTGATAATAAAATGCTAGAGGAAGAATTCTTTAATGAAAATGATATAGAAATTGTAAATAGAATAAAAGAATTGATGGAAAGTTATATTAAACCTGCAGTTGCTCAAGATGGTGGTGATATCAAGTTCCGTGGCTATAAAGACGGGATAGTTTACGTTGAACTGCAAGGAGCCTGCTCTGGGTGTCCAAGTGCTGCAATTACCTTGAGGCAAGGGGTGCAGAATATGCTAAGCTATCACATACCAGAAGTTTCAGGTATAGAGACTATGCTATGACTAATAAAACAGTTAGAGGAACGAAAGATCTTCTGTTTGATGAATGGTATAAATTTAAATACATAGAGCAAACAGCAAGCAGAATCTCAAGTTTATACGGCTTTTTACCTGTTCAAACTCCGATATTTGAATACACAGAAGTCTTTACAAGGACTTTAGGTGATAGCTCAGATATTATCACTAAAGAGATGTATACTTTTATTGATAAAGGGGGAAAGAGCATAACTCTGCGTCCTGAATTCACTGCAGCGATTGTCAGGCTACTCATTGAAAAAACACTGCAAACACCAATAAAATTATTCTCAACAGGACCTGCATTCCGCTATGAAAGACCACAAAAGGGACGACAAAGGCAATTTCATCAGATAAATTTTGAAGTTTTTGGTATAGAAAATCCAAAAGCTGATATTGAATTGATATCACTTGTTCAGCACTTACTAACTGAATTTGCCATCAATAAAAATGTAAAGCTGGAAATCAACTCTCTGGGTGATAGTGAAACAACAAGTAAGTATAGAGAGGCTTTGATATCGTATTTAAAAAAGTTTCAAAATGACCTATCAGAAGATAGTCAAAATAGATTGATTAAAAACCCACTCAGAATATTAGACTCTAAGGATAACACAGATAAAGAAATAATCTCTGACGCACCAAAAATCAGTGATTATTATACAAAAGAATCTTCATATTTCTTTGACCAGGTGTTAAATGCACTGCAAGCTCTTGGCATACCTTACACTGTAAATAGCAAATTAGTTCGAGGTCTAGACTATTATTGTCACACAGTATTTGAATTTATCACAGAAGATTTAGGTGCACAAGGAGCAGTTTTTGCCGGTGGAAGATACGATAATCTAGTATCTTCAGTAGGTGGAAAACACACTCCAGCAATAGGATTTGCAGGGGGGATTGAGCGTATAATGGAATTAATCAACTATGCTAAAAAAAAAGAGAGGCCTATTTATATAATTCCAATCGGTGGAGAAGATGAAGAACATGCTCTAACACTTGCAAGTGAATTACGCAGAAATGGTTTATATGTGATTTACGAATATAGTGGAACTCTAAAAACCCGAATGAAAAAAGCAAATCAAGCAAATGCAAAAGTTGTATTAATCTTTGGTGATGAAGAGCTAAGCAGTAAAACTTTAAAAATTAAAAACATGGACACGGGTGAAGAAAAAATGATTGCTCGAGATAAAATCGTAGAAAATATCTAATCAGAAGCAATAGGAGTGTTAGCTATAGAAGAAAATTCCTCTGCACAAGAATTTTTCATAGCATTTAATATATCATAATCTGTAAAATCTAATTTTATCGGTGTAATAGTAATAAACCCTTCTTTTATTTTATCTACACTACCACTACCTGAATGTTCTCGAGACCAATTTAAGCTCAAAGAGCCATCCAACTTTTCAGTAAAAGTCAAATCTCCATCAATGTTATACTCACCTTGTTCAGCAAACTCCACTCCTTTCACTTTTTCTGTAGCAGGAAAATTTATACTCATCACTATATCTTTAGGCCAACCAACTTTCATTAGCTTGCTGATAACCTTTGGTGCAAAAACTTTTGTATTCTGCCAGTCTATTTTATCATGATAAACTTGGCTCAGCGCAATAGAAGGTATAGATCTTGCAGCACCTTCCATTGCCGCACCTATTGTTCCTGAATAACAAATATCATCGCCGACATTTGATCCAATATTTACTCCAGATAATATTAAATCTGGTTTTTTATTCATAATCTTATTTAGTGCAATAATGACACAATCTGCGGGAGTACCAGATACACTCAACTCTCTTTCATTATGCCGATTTATTTTAATAGATTGCTTCACTGGATAATCAAGAGACCTTGCAGCTCCACTCCTATCAGTATCTGGAGCCACTATCCATATTTCTGATGCAAAATTCTGTGCAATTTCTTTAAGTAATCTTATTCCTTCACTTTCAAAACCATCATCATTTGTTATCAATATTATCATATATAATATTCACCTATCAAAGTATACTGATGAGGTTTTAAGCTTCTTTTCATAACCATAAACTGTAACAAAGAACCTGCTACAAATCAATAAGGAAAAATTAGAAAGCGGCCAGATTGCCATCGTTTAGTTTGTTGTGAGTTAATTGTAAATACCAATTTTAGCTTCACGCCTAACTCACAGTCAAAGTTCAGACAAGTTTTAGAGCTCTAAGCAGCTTGCATGCCCTGCAAAAAATGCTTTCATCTTTTCAAGATAAGTAGATGGTTTTGCAGGTATTGCTACCTCATCTATCTTACCAAATATTGCTGAATCTATGACTTCATCTGTTATTAATTCTCTCAGCCTTTGTTTTATTTGCCCTCTTCGAATATGTTCTCCATAGTCATTATGGAACTTCACATATAACTCTTTAAATACAAATTCTTTTATAGCACTTCTCATATGAGAAATCCCATCCTTTACTTCATCATTTGCATTGCTCAAATCCACTCCAGAACCTGGTGAATATAAGTCATCAAAATTTTCTTTTAAAATCTTGATTTTAAAGTAGTGCTTATCTACAGATTGCTCAAGAAATCTTTTAGTAGAATTACCTGCCAACTCTCCTATTATCTTAGGTTCTAGTTGAGCTGCAAAATTATTTTCTGCTTCAAGGCCACTTAATGCATAAATGATACGATTAAGCATTCCAGGACCACACTGGCGATTACTTTCCTCAAAACGAACCAGCAATACAGATTTCAATAGCTCTACATCTGCATTTTGCTTTCTTGCTGCAATTAAAACTAAATTTATGGCCTGTGTTAATGTCAGTCCGGTTTTGGAATCTACCCACCTTACCCACTCTCCTTCTCTATAATTAGAGAGATTCAAATAAGGTGCTATCAATTCTTTCTGCTGATTTGTCAACCCGCTTATATAACTTTTAAACTCTTCATCCAGCTCATTTGACGGAGTACCATGTTCTTCCTTTAATTTTTTGGCACACTCAATAACGCTTTGCTGAAAACTTCTAGTATGGACACTCTGACTGCCAGTGTCTACATCACTTACATTAAACAAGAAGCTAAGTTGCTGTCCATTCAAACCCAAAGGTGAGAAAAGCTTTATCAATGGATACTTTATTAATTCGAGAAGTGCTACTGTGATCAATAATATGGTATTAATAAGCACTAAACATATTCCAAGACCCAACGCTCTACTATTTGATAATGTTCTGCTAAGCTCTGATATCTTCGATGAACAATACAAAAATGGTAATTGGATACAATATATTGAGTATATAGAAAAAAATAAAATCTTATCTTTTAGCCCTATTGTCGGGTCATTATATACTTCAGAAAAAATGTTATCACCACTATTTTCATTTTTGAAAGACTGATAGCTGCTTGTAATCCTTTCTGTAAAAATAGAACAGAGCTTATGCAGTCCGTAGCATGAAACGCCAACAGCTAAAAAAATTGCAAGTGTTCCAAAAAATGCTAATACTTCACTTGAAGTTTTAGCAAGAAGAAACTCAAAAAGCACACCGAAAAAGATTTCAAGCAAATATTGAGATAAAATTAACGCTGCAATAGCAGAAATACACAGTAAAATACCCCCACAAATAATCAAAAAATCTCTTAACCTTGAATTCATACTTAATCTCTTAATAATCTATTAACATAATTTAAATTATATGCTTAAATTAAAAAAATGCAAATTTTGTAAAGACCGATTGAAATTTCTGAGCTTCAATCATATTATTAATCTATTAAGATAAAAATTATTGTGTCAAATAAAATAGGCTTTTTGGCTATTTTCGCCTTGGTGATCAGTAGCCAAATCGGCTCTGGAATTTTTATGCTCCCAATTAGCCTTGCACCTTATGGCGCTTATAGCCTCATAAGCTGGGTGATATCAGGATTTGGCGCTATATCCCTTGCTTTGGTTTTTGCTTCACTTTGCGCAAAATTTCCAGAAACGGGGGGACCACACATTTATGTGAAACATGCTTTTGGTTCTACAGCAGCTTTTTTTGTTGGCTGGACATATTGGGTAAGCTCGTGGGTAAGCTCAACAGCTGTGACAATTGCAAGTATTGGTTATTTAGCCCCGCTTTTTCATAATGATATACAAGATATACGTTTGCTTTTAGAAATAACATTAATTTTAGCTATCATGCTAATAAACTTAAGAGGGGTAACTACTGCTGGGCATGTTGAGCTTCTTCTGACCATTGTTAAAATTATCGCACTTCTTGTAATACCCATAGCAGGATTATTTTTCTTTGATAGAAATAATTTTGTTGTAAGTGAGGAAGTATCAAACTTTACGATGTCTCAAGTCCTTGCGCGCTCTACACTCCTTACTCTATGGTGTTTTATTGGACTTGAATCAGCAACAGCACCTGCAGGATCAGTTAATAATCCAGCTAAGGCAATACCAAGGGCCATTGTGCTAGGAACAATTTGTGTTGCTGTGATATATTTCATCAATAGCCTTTCAATCATGGGGTTAATAAGCGGTCACGACCTAGCAAGTTCAAAAGCACCATATGTTGAAGCAGTAAAAATTATGCTTCCAGGTAATTGGCATTTAATTATTTCGGTTGTTGCCTTTATCGTTTCTGTAAGTAATTTAAATGCTTGGTTTTTAGCTGATGGGCAAGTTACTCTTGGTCTTGCGGAAGATAAGTTAATGCCGCAATTTTTTGCCAAAAAAAATAAGCATAATGCTCCATTATGGGGAATAATGCTCAGTGCTTTAGGGGTATTAATTTTACTTATCTTAACGTCAAACAAAAGTTTTGCTGAGCAAGTGACCTCAATAATTGATATCTCTGTGGTGTCATTTTTGTTTATCTACTTAGCATGTAGTCTTGCTTTTCTCAAAGTTAATATAGAAGAGAAAAGCTACTGCAAATTTTTAATTGGAGGTTTGGCTGTATCTTTTTGCTGTTGGATAATATATGAAACTTCTATAAATACATTGTTAATATCAAGCCTATTCCCTTTAAGCGGCACACTTATTTATCTACTTTGGTATCATAAACTAAAAACTTAACTTAAATTTTTTATTTGCTAAAATTCTTAAGCTATACTACTGGCTTACATTAATAGAATTAAGAGGTATTGTGTCAAATAAAATAGGTTTTTGGGCTGTTTTTGCTTTAGTCATTAGTAGTCAGATCGGCTCTGGGGTTTTTATGCTTCCGATTAGCCTTGCTCCATATGGCGCTTATAGCCTTATAAGTTGGGCAATATCAGGAGCTGGTGCTGTGTCTCTTGCGCTAGTTTTTGCTACTCTATGTGCAAAGTTTCCAGAAACAGGAGGTCCTCACGTTTATGTGAAGCATACTTTTGGTTCTACCGCAGCTTTTTTTGTTGGTTGGACATACTGGGTAATCTCATGGTTTAGTACAACAGCTTTAATAGTTGTGGGTGTTGGCTATCTTACACCATTTTTCCATGAAGATATCAAAAGCATGCGTTTGTTTTTAGAGCTGTTGTTATTTACAATCATTACATTAATAAATTTAAGGGGAATAGCTACTGCAGGGCGCGTTGAGTTTCTACTCACGATTGTGAAGGTTGCTGTATTGCTTGCAATACCTGTAGGAGCGTTGTTTTTTTTCGATAGAAACAATTTTATCATAAGTGAAGAAATATTAAGTCTTACAACATCGCAAATTCTTGCCCGCTCTACACTCCTTACTCTATGGTGTTTTATTGGACTTGAATTGGCAACAGCACCTGCAGGTTCAGTTGATAATCCAGCTAAAACTATACCAAAAGCTGTGGTGCTTGGCACAGTTTGTGTTGCTGTTATATATTTTATCAACAATTTTGCAATTATGGGATTGATCAATGGCAACAATTTAGCAAGTTCAAGAGCACCATATGTTGATGCAATAAAAATTATGTTTTCTGGTAATTGGCATTTAATTGTTTCTATAGTTGCATTCATTTTTTGTGTTGGCAGTCTAAACGCTTGGGTTTTATCTAGTGGACAAGTTGCTTTTGGTCTTGCAGAAGATAGACTAATGCCAAAATTCTTTGCTAAAAGGAACAAGCATGGCTCTCCTTTTTGGGGAATAACAGTTAGTTCAATTGGAACTGCAGTTTTACTAATTCTCACTTCAAACAACAATTTTGCACAGCAGATTACGTCGATTATTGACTTTTCTGTAATTTCATTTTTGTTCGTTTATCTTACATGCTGTTTTGCCTTTCTAAAGGTTATTATAAAGGAGAAGAGTTGTTATAAGCTTTTAATTGGTAGCATAGCAACAACCTTTTGTTGTTGGGTGATATTAGAAACCCCTGTAGGTACTCTGCTGATTTCGAGCCTGTTTACTGCAAGTGGCATACCCATTTATTTATTGTGGTACTGCAAGACTTCTGTGCAACAAATTCAGTAGTGAGAGATGCACTTTAAATGGTTAATATTTATGGGCCAAGGTTTTTTTTCTCTTTATCTACTTGTTCAATATTACCATTCTCAAGTTTGCTACCTACTTCTTCTGTTCGTTTATTATCTACGTAGATCTCATTTTTTGCTTTATTAGAAAGAACTATTTGCGATTGCAGTTTTTTATACTCTTCTTTTTCAGGCGTGAAAATTTTCACTAAAAATCTTCCTATTATTGGTATTGAACTTAAAAAATCCTTTAGTCTGAAAGGTTCTTGCTTTTTATTTGATAGATACTGATCTGTCTTAGGAATTTTTACACCATACTTTTTATCATCAAAATTTATCGCTGGCTTGCTTTTTTTCGAAAGAACATCTTGAATCTCTAATCTATTGACTTTTTCAGGCTTTTGAAATGCAGATACTACAGATTTGACCTTAGTGTCATCATGTTTTTTACTCATTTCATTCTACCATGCAATATTACTAGCATCTTATAATTATAACTAAATTATGGTTAATTGCAAGGTAAAAATATTAAAGTAATTGTAAATTTTATCAGTAAAAATATAATATAGCTTTAAAATCAAAGGTTTATTTATATGGGATGTAAGATTGCAGTTATTGGAGCAACAGGAAGAGTAGGGCGTGAGGTATTAAGCGCGCTTGCCGAGTTTCAAGACGAAGGAAAAATTTCAATAGATTCTGTTGTTGCTTTTGCATCAAAAAAATCAGAGGGAAAAAAGGTAAGTTTCGGCGATGAAGAATTAACTGTCTTAGACCTTGAGAACTACGATTTTGTTGGAATTAATATAGCAATTTTCTGTGCTGGGTCTCATGTTTCCGAGAGATACGTACCGATTGCAACTGAAGCTGGATGTATTGTCGTAGATAATACCTCTCATTTTAGGATGAAAGAAGGCGTGCCACTAGTTATTCCAGAGATCAACAAAGATAAAATTACGGAGTATAAAAACCATAACATAATATCTAATCCAAATTGTACTACAATACAAATGTTGCTGGCATTACATTTATTACACCAAAAAGCAAAAATAAAGAGAATCGTTGCTTCAACTTATCAATCAACTTCTGGTGTAGGTAAAGCAGCAATGGATGAGCTTTACAATCAGACAAAAAAAATCTTTATGAATGAAGCTAAAAAACCTGAAATATTTCCTAAGCAAATAGCATTTAATTGCATTCCTCATATAGGAGAGTTCATGGAAGATGGTTCTACAAAAGAGGAGTGGAAAATGCAAGAGGAGGCAAAAAAAATTTTAGAAGAGGATATAAAAGTAACTGCAACTTGTGTCCGAGTACCTGTTCTTGTTGGTCATGCTATAGCAGTAAATGTAGAATTTGATCAGCATATAACTGAAGAAGAAGCTCGTGAAATGCTAAGTGAAGACGATGGAGTTTTAGTGCAAGATAAGCGCGAAGATGGTGGATATATGACTCAGGTTGATGTTGTGCAAGAGGATGCCGTATACATATCGCGTATTAGACAAGACGATACCGTTAAACACGGATTAAATATGTGGATAGTAGCTGATAATCTACGCAAAGGTGCAGCACTAAATATAGTGCAGATCTTGGAGATCTTGATCAAAGAGCATTTATATCTCAATAACTTAAATCTATATTGACATGTCCCATTTTACGCTTGTCCCTAACCTCTTTTTTCCCATATATGGTTAAACTAGCTTTTTCGTTGCTCAAATATTTGTGAGAATTATATATATCATTACCTATTATATTTTTTGTCATGCAAGGAAAGCGTAATACTACTTCCTGCATAGATAGACCGCATATTATCCTAACTAGCTGCTCGAATTGACTAACGTTGCATGCATCCAAGCTCCAGTGGCAAGAATTGTGGGGTCTTGGGGCCAGTTCATTAACTAGTAATTCATGATTTTGAGTGATGAAAAATTCAATAGCTAGAATTCCTACTACATCAAGTGCAGTTGCTATTTTCTCTGCAGTTTTTTGTACCTCTTGGGCTAATTTATTATCTATTTTAGCTGGTGCTATTGAAGTATTAAGTATTCCGTCAACGTGGTGATTCTCTGCTATAGGAAAAAAAGCTACTTTACCGTTTTTATCTCTTGCAACGACTATTGAAACCTCTTTCAGTAAATCAACACTTGCTTCAAGAATGTACTCTTTATTCCAATCGAAGGAAGCAAATTGCTTCAGCTCAGAATCATTTTCAATCACATATTGTCCTTTTCCATCATAACCCATTTCTGTTGTTTTTAGCCTCACTGGATAGCTAAAAGTTTCACTACTTTCTAGTAGCCGATTATAATTTTGTATACTTTTGTAATCAGCAGTTTTTATGCTTAAATCTCTAATAAAATCTTTCTCTCTCAGCCTATTTTGCGAAATGTGTAACGCCTTTTTACCTGGATAAAAATCTGTATGCTGCGACACAATATCAATTGCACTACATGGAATATTTTCAGACTCAATAGTGACTAAATCCACACTCTGTGCAAAAGATTCAAGTGCCCTCTTATCACAGAAGTCTGCTATTGTTAAATCATCAGCAACAGAACAAGCTGGATCGTTTTTAGTACTGGCAAAAATATGCGTTTTGTGCCCAAGTTTTATTGCAGCGATAGCAGTCATTTTACCTAATTGCCCATTTCCTATTATTCCTATCACTTTTTTATCCAGTGGATCTGTTTTGTTCATCATGTAGATTAATATTTCCTAGTTAGAGTACGATAATATGCTTGGAAAATCTATGAAAAAAGTGTATAATTGAAGTGTGTTAAACTTTTATCATGAACACTTTACGATGACCATGAAATACACACTTATTACTAATTCTGTTGAAGTTACAGTTTTGCCAATTTACATTGAAGAGCAATCCATTCCTTATGAAAATTGTTACGTATGGATGTATAATGTTAAGATAAAAAACAAAAGCTCATCAACCATTCAATTATTAAATCGCTATTGGCAAATAATAGATCATAAGGGTAAAATAAATGAAATTGCCGGAGTTGGTGTTATTGGAGAACAACCTGTAATAAAATCTGGAGAGGTATTCAAATATACAAGTGGAACATACTTAAATACACCATCAGGAATAATGCAGGGTAAATATGAATTTCTTAACGAAGAGAGCATAAAAACCTTTGATGTTATGATACCACCCTTTTCCTTAGACAGTCCATACGTTAACACTAGACCTCATTGATTATCAAGATAGTGTATTTGTTCAAGTGCATCTGAAACCAATGCTTCTTGTTTTGTCATTTGAGCTTCGATAATGTCATCCGAGTAGCTGATACTTAGATCCAACTAAGTTGATAAACACGAAAGCACTGACCATTTGCTTCTATAGTTGTCTTTTTTCGTCTATCTTATTTTGTTACTCTGCTGAACAGATGCAAAATAGTTTATTTTTGATTCTTATCATCAAGTGTGAATAAGATTATTGTAGAGGTTAAACCTATAATAACTATCATTAACGAAAATGGGGCAGCTTCTCTGTAACGCTCATCGCTGACAAGTTCATATACTCTAGTTGATATAGTTTCAAAATTAAATGGTCTGATAATTAGTGTTGCCGTTAGTTCTTTTACCGTATCCATAAACACGAGCAGAAATCCCGATAGTATGCTTTTCTTGATAAGGGGAATATGAATATTCAGGCACGTGGAAATAGGCCCATGACCCATAGTATATGCAGTCCATTCAATTTCATTTGGTGTTTTTTTGAGTCCCGACTCTATCGCCTTGAAAGATATAGCAAAAAAACGAAATAAATATGAGTAAACTAATGCGCCAATAGTTCCTACCAAGCTAATTTCTACAATATATTGAGTAATGAAAGAAGATATTCTGCTTAAAAACATTATTATGCTAATTGCAATAATTGCATTTGGAATTGCATATCCAAGAGAAATGAGACGTGCTATATTGCTTATTACCTTATTTTTACGTGCTGTATATCCAATAATTATTGCAATGCTGATCGAGATTAGCGTGGTAATAAATGATAAACCAATACTGTTTGTTATTATATTATAAAATCTTGCTTCGTATATGAAAAAGCCTTTCTCTATGCTCCAATATATAAGTGGAATCATTGGTAAAATAAAGCCTATTAATATCGGCAATAAACACATAAGATAAGAAAAGATCAACGATATAGAACCGTTTATACTACGTTTATTGTGATAATCTGCATTAGTATTGATTGAAGAGTAAGATATTTCTCTTTTTTGTAGTTTTTTCTCGATAACTATTAGTGTTGCAACGAAAATCAGTTCTGCAACTGCCAAAACAGTAGTTGAATATTTGTCATGCAATAAAAACCAAGTACGGTATATTCCTGTCGTGAAAGTATCGATAGCAAGAAACTGTGGTGTGCCGAAATCTGTAATTACTTCCATTAGTACCAAGGATAACCCAGCTATAATTGATGGACGTATGGAGGGTATGATGACAGAAAACAGACTCTGTAATGAGGAGAACCCAAGTGTTGATGCAATAGTGACTGAGTTACTAACGCTCTTTAGACTTGAGCGGACCAACATATAAACGTATGGATATAGACTAAATCCCATTACTAATATTCCACCACCTAGGGATTTGATCTCGGGAAACCAATAGTTACCTTTGCTCAATTGAAAAGTATCTCTTAACAAGCTCTGAATTGGACCTGAAAACTCTAACGTGTTTACATAAACAAACGATACTATATATCCAGGAATTGATATAGGAAAGAATAAGGCAATCTCAAAAATTCTACTTCCGGGAAACGAAAAAAATGTAGTAAGCCAAGCTGGAATTACTCCAAATATAAAGGATATTAACCCCACTCCTACCATCAAAATCAACGTATTGAGTATATATTCAGGAAAAAGTCTACTAATTACCCATCCAGAGTTTGCTGATTCTGTAAATAGAATCGATATTAACGATAGTATAGGGCAGACAAATAATACACTTACTAAAAACAAGAATATATTTTTAAATACTCTCAGAAACATTAACTTGAATCTATATTTGATATTGAAATGTTATATGCAAAAACTAAAGATATCCAGTAATTAACAGCCGTCCTATTGAATATCTTCATAATTTTATATATTATGTTTTAAATCGATAAACTAATTAATTATGAGTTTTGTCATTGCAACTTTCTATCATTTTGTAAAACTCTCTAATTATTATAACATGAAAGACGAAATAAAAGTTGCATGCGACAACGTTGAATTAAAAGGCACTATACTCCTTGCAGAAGAGGGTATTAATGCAACTGTATCTGGAGAAAGAAACGCAATTGATAAAATACTTGATTTTCTACGTTCTGATGACAGGCTAAAAGGTCTTACGTGGAAAGAGAGTGTGGCAGGATACCAACCGTTTAGTAAGATGAAAGTGAGATTAAAAAGAGAAATTGTGAATCTTGGTGTAAGTAATCTCGATACTTCAGTTAGAGGCCAGTACGTTGATCCAGAGCATTGGGATGATTTTGTCTCTCAATCTGATGTTTTAGTGATAGACACACGAAATGAATACGAAGTAAAACTAGGCAAGTTTAAAAATGCAATCAATCCACACACTCAGCGTTTTCGCGATTTTCCTCAGTGGGCAGAGTCATTTTCTGAGAGTAAAGACCTGAAAGTAGCTATGTACTGTACTGGTGGAATCAGATGTGAGAAATCTACAGGATATATGAAAAGCCTTGGATTTAAAGATGTTTACCATCTTAAAGGCGGTATTCTTTCCTATCTTGAAAAAACTGGTAATAAAAGTGGTAATTGGGAAGGCGAGTGTTTTGTTTTTGATGATAGAATTGCTGTTGATCACTCACTCGCCCCAAGTGATAAAATAAAATGCATATTCTGCTCAAGTAAAGTTTCAACTGATGAGCTGAAATCAGTTCCACGTGGCCAAGTGGTTTGCTCTGATTGTAAATCTTTAAGTATTGAAAGAAATTCAAAATATAACATGAACCTTTAACAACTTCTTTCTCTTTGCATATTTGTAACCTTAATTTTGTCAAGGCATTTACCTGAGACATAGCCTGCTCCAGCTCCAAGTAACGCACCAACTACAGCAAATGCAATCAACACCACACCATAAACGCCGATAAGAGCTAAAGTTTCTTGCCCTAAATAACATGCTGCAACTAGACCAGCAACTAAACCGATTGCTGCACCTATACACCTAAGTTTCATATTATTACTAATATTGCTACCTTTCCTGGATTTTATATTATTATCAGTATCATGATCTCCAAAACCAAATTCTTTGATATCTTTTCTTTCTTTTATAAAATTGATAAACTTACGTATTTCTTTGTTACTTGTGTCGTTATGCAAATCATATAAATTTATAACGCCATCGTTTACATATTTTTCAAAACCCATTTTATTTTTCCATACTATTAGAATATATTTTTACTACACTTAATGTCTTAATAGTTGGTAAATTGCCATACGAAAATAAGTAGATAATCTTACCACTATAGGTGGGACTAAAGCGCTATAAGAACCTGTTTAAAATCTTCGTAATTAGGAGAGAAACGAAGGAGAGAACAATCATCTGTAGGCTAGTATTAAGTTTACGCTCACAATTTTTCCACAATCGTCTACATTTTTCTAACCAAGCGAAAGAGCGTTCGACAACCCATCTCTTTGGAAGCACAACAAAAGAATATAACTCACTGCGCTTTATAACCTCAACAGTTGCACCGATAATATCTTTTATTTGAGTTGCAAATTTTTCTCCGGTGTAACCTGCATCAACAAGTACATTTTTGACCTCAGAGAGATTTTCTTGCGCACTTTCAACCATTTTCATAGCACTGCTGCGATCAGTTGTGTCTGCTGTTGTTACATAAATTGCATGTGGTAAACCCTGCGTATCAACTGCAATATGGCGTTTTATGCCTGAAATCTTTTTACCAGCATCATAGCCTTTACTTTCAGCGGTATCTGTATTTTTAACACTTTGGGCATCAATTATACAGAAACTGGTTTTCTCTTTTCGACCATTGTTGCTCTCCAACTAATTTTTTTAACTAGTAAACTTGATTCCTCTCCATTCTTTTTATTCCAAGCTTGAAAATAGTAATATATAACTTGGAAAGTTCTTTGGTCTACTGGCAGCCACTTTTTAGGACGTATAGCACTCCATAAAACACATGATATAAGTCAAGTTTTCTTGGTTTTGTTCTTTTTCTACTATTTTCTAAAATTGCTCTGATTTTTTCAAATTGCTTTCGACTTATATCACTTGTTTTGAATAGATATACCTCTTTCTTAAATCTATGCCTATTTTACCTCATCTCTCCAAGATTCTTAACAGGTTCTTAGGCAAAGCTACTATCCAATGCTTTTAAATTGCTGCAAGATTCTACAATCAATTTGCAGGGTATTTTAAAATAAAGCCATTGTACATTCTTTTCATAAATTCTACTGCTTCTTTAGTAAACCTGAAATCTAAACCCTGTTTCGTTATTATCACAGATTCTTCATTTAATAATTGGCACATTGTATCTATGATTCAGTTTGTAACCCCTATATTACCCAAAATTATAGCTTTTATGAATCATCAATTACTCAATTTTCTTTTCCTTTTCTGTTTCAATTATTTGCCATTTCATTGAAAAATTTGTTGAGGTAATTTGATAAGCAATTTATTTTATTCATCATTAGTTCTCTCACTAAAATATATCCGAGAGAATTTTATATCTTCTTATCCTATCTTCTTCATACCTTTATTTCCTTAACTTGATATCCTTTTTTAAACGTTCCCGAATAGATCCCTACTTTTCCATTTTCAATCTAACACACATCTCAGTAATTATAATATCCAATTTTTGATCGTGTTTTTCCACAGGTAAATTTTTACAATATTTCTTCTCATAAGCTACACCTATAAATATTTTTCCAAGTGGCCGTAATTTTTTTATCATTTCATCATACCAACCAACGCCAAAACCTAGCCTATTAAAATGATCATCAAAAGCAATAAGAGGAGTAATGATTGTGTCGGGAATTATATCTTCATCTGCTTTATTCCATTCCTCAAATTTTAATAACTTACTTTTATTAGGAATTGCTACTTTATATCCTAAATAGAGTAAATGATGCATCAAAGGCACAACATTAATTTCCCCATCCATTGGAATGTAGGCTGCTATTGTTTTACCTTTAACGCAACTTAAGTTTTTGTTAAAGAGATTAATAAGAGAATTTGCTGCATAACTAGAATAACTTTCATCAATATCTTTTCTTATGGTTCTATATTGCTTTCTTAGTTCCTCTTTGTGCTGTTTAGTGTCTTTGAACATGTTCTATCCATTTTGCAGTGAGCTTTTCTTGTAAACTATTTTGCTTCAAGCGCTCACTTAAAAAGTCAAAATCAACAAGTTCCATATCTTGGTCTTGATTACTGCAACTATAAACAAAACTTATTTCTCCCGTTTTCTTATTTATATATTGCTGAATACATTGAGCGCAGATTTCTTTCATCATACACTGCATAGGAGAATTAACTGATGCTATTGCTATGTGATTTGGTTTCAGATATGGTTTTAAAATTGTTTTTCTAGCTTCATTTATAGCTTTCATCATTTTATCAGAACCAATAGTGATGATTTTATCTATAGTGTTTAAACTAATAGTAATTTTACCTAACTTTCCTTGCTGATATGAGATTATTGCATCAACTATATTACCATGAAAGGATTTATCCTTTTCTCTGCTTGTTTCTATCAATCTTTCTTCACATGCCCAAACTGTCACGTTTGATGCACGTTCTATCAGTGCTCGTTTAAATACATCACTTAATTTCTTATAGCCAGCGAAATATAAAACCTTATGATTGTTTTCAAGACAAGCTTTGCCTATCGAAAATAACACTGCATTTCCAACTCCACCGCCAATGAGCATTATATTCTTCATAAACTTTTTATGGAGTAGAAAACCTCTCTAACTTCAATTAAACTGATAACTAACAGCTGCATTTTTACGCATATTATCCAATAACAGGTTGCTTTGTATCATAATCTTTTGTTGATACATTTCCTGTTTGATTGCTTCTATATCCATTGCATTATTTTTGATATCACATAACATCATCAACTTTGCAGTTCTATTTTCTCTTAATTCTACTATTTCATTCATATTTGTTTTACTAAATAAAATCTGTAAATCAGGATTTAAATTTCGCATTTTTATTTCAAACTCTTTTACGCTTGGCAACTTGAAATCATCTGCTAACTTTTCAAAATTTAAACAACTGACCTTTTGCTCCTTAAAATTAGAGAGTAAACTTTCTGAACCTTCAACTACAACCTGTTTCAGTTTTAAAGTACTTTCCAGCAGTGTATGATCGAGCTGTACCTTATCTATGACTTTTATAACAGAGTAACCTTCGCTTAAACTAACCGGACCTGCTACATCACTGATTTCTAATCTTTCCAAAACGTCCTTGAGAGTGCCTTTTAGCTGACTTAAATTAACTGTTGCTTTGCGCATCTTTATTGAAGATTCTGGATTATTACTGGTACGTAATTTTTTTACTAAGTCTTCAGCTATCTTCTGATCGGGAATTATAAACTCCTGAAACGTAATAAGGTAATCAGACTTCTCTTTTTGCTTTCTTGCATCATCCACTTCTTGATCGCTGATATTAATAAGCGGTACAACTCCTACTTCAATAATCTTGTTCCATAGTAGCTGACACTTTACTTGTTTTTTTAGGGTATTGAGATCTATATTATGCTTTTTTACGTATTGATCAACTTCATCAGCCTTAAGTTTTAAACTTTGAGTTAAGAATAACGTGACAGCATTATTTAACTCCTCGTTACTCAATTCTATATTCATCTTCTGTGCTTCGCTGACAATGATAATTTCATCTATTAACTGTCTTAGAATTTGAGATTTTACCTCTTTTTGATTAATCTTCTGAGTGCCAAGCAATGAATTTATGAATTTTATACGTCTTTCGATATCTAAATTTGAAATTGGTTCACCATTTACATCTGCAACAATTTCAATCTCAGTTGCAAGTAACCTAAGCGGCAGCATTATTAATATCAAAATTAGTATTTTATGCATATAAAATTATTTAGCTAATAACTAATTCTATAATAAATACTGAATAAACGCTAGCTAACTTTTTAATAATTAAAAAAGAGGGTGAAATTAATGTAATGAATAACTAAACAATAATATACGGAAGGAGAGGGATTCGAACCCTCGATACGACTTTTGGGTCGTATAACGGTTTAGCAAACCGCCGCCTTCAGCCGCTCGGCCACCCTTCCAAATTATTACTATAATATCAAGACCTTTACTGCCTGTCTAATGCTTTTAATTGCAATATTTGTATCTGTTCAGATGCATGCAAATATTGAAACCTGTACTCCCTTTCTTGTCATCAGAGTAGCTGACACTGGGATGACACCATTTGTTGTAAACTCACTTTTACTCTATGGTTATACTACCTTACCTCTATCCTGAACGGATACCAATATTTACCCATTAAAAACAACAATATTTTTCCGAATAACTGTAATTTAAGGCTAAATCAACTCAAACTAATTTCTACTTTTTTCAATGATTTCTTTTGCTTTTTCCACATTAGCCCATTCTCCAACTGTCACAGTTTTTCCCTTTTCTAAATCTTTATAATGAGAAAAGAAATGAGCTATTTTATCTAGTAAGTTTTTATATAAATCAGAATAGTTTTTTATATTGTCATAATAGCTATCAACACTGGAGATAGGTACAGCTAATATTTTTTCATCCTCTCCTTTCTCGTCTTTGGTAAGTAATGCACCTAATGGACGCACCGATATCAAAACTCCAGGCGCTAAAGGAAATTGAGTTAGCACCAAAACATCCGCAGGGTCACCATCACCTGCGCAGGTATTTGGTATAAACCCATAATTGCAAGGATAAGTCATTGAGGTAGACAAAAATCTGTCAACTTGTAACAACCCAAGCTCTTTATTAAATTCATACTTTACAGGCTCAGCATTTGCACTTATTTCAATTACTACACTTATTGCATCTGGTTTTGTTGTTATTTTACTTAAATCCATGAATTACCTCTTAACTTAAGAATAAGCATTATACAATATGTGCTTTTAAGTTGCCACATTTATGTAGTTCTGAGCTTGTTTTCATGGAGCGGTTCTAATTTTTTCTTCCGCACATCATCGACTGTTGAAAGTGGTGGTTCCTGTGGTGGTTTCAATAATTGAGATAAGGCATATACTATTACGATAGTAAGCATTGCAGCAATTACTAGATTAGCAAAATTATCCTGTGGTAGGACACCTTTTATTGGATTAAATAATTTTTGCTCCATAAGGAAATAATCAGCAACATATAACCCAACAGACAATACAAACATACCTAAAATAAGTTTACAGACTGTGTTTTTATGATTTTTCTTGCTGAGTATGAAATTTGGCCTACATTTATTCTCTTCTTGCGGTGCTGAATAATGTGTGTTGTTTATTATCCTCTCTTCAAACTTATTGATATTTTAACAGATGTTTCAAAGTTGGTCCAGCTCTTTTCAGGCATAAAAAACCTTGATTATTATAACCTGCAGATGACAATATATTGAATGTTCTGTTTAGACTACCTATCTTCTAACAATCCAGCGTATATTTAGTGGCTCTATTTTGATCTTTCAAATTAATACTTTGCAGTAATCCAATTAAAGCCATTATATATCTGGAAACGACCACGTTATCTATTATTGATAAACTTTCCTTTTTTATAGACTCTTTGTGATGTTCAGAAAGTTTATGATAGTGGCCAAATATAGAAAATAATAATACTACATCCCTTTCTACTTTTATGTCTTGATGAATAGAATAATAGAAATCAATAATGCATTTACTTAAGGTAAATTCTCTGTCATATTCGTTTAATGCATTTTCTTCACTTAGTAACTTTCTAACATCAATAAGCACCTTATTTTCAAAATCTTCTACTGTTTTAAATATTGATTCTCTCTTTGGGTTTGCCAAAACGTTAAGTAAATCTAATTTTCTTCCATCTACTACTTCGTGTATGTCTTTACCTAACTCAGACTCCTTAATAACTTTATATATTTCATCTATGATATCTTGAGTGCTCAGATTATTATTTCCGCTTAAAATTTTATAAGCTTGAGTATAAATTAAGA
Organism: Wolbachia endosymbiont of Encarsia formosa; assembly: GCF_039540065.1. Lineage (NCBI taxonomy): Bacteria > Pseudomonadati > Pseudomonadota > Alphaproteobacteria > Rickettsiales > Anaplasmataceae > Wolbachia > Wolbachia endosymbiont of Encarsia formosa. The sequence goes on from NZ_CP154278.1 coordinate 396,360, forward strand.
ACAACCCTTGTAGACTAAATTGTAAGTTAAAATATTTATCTAATGATTCCTCTTTTTTTCTAACGAATGAAGACAAACCAATATGGTTTCTATGGTCTATTTTACCAGTTAAGTTAGCATGTTGAAAATCGCCTAAAAAAATAAACAAGGCCTCTAATAAATTACCCTTACCAACAATTTTTATTAGTTCTTCAACTTCCTTAACGATTGCTAAAACCTATAATGTTCTACTTTATAGTATAAGGGATACATGGCAAAATAGCAATAAATATTATTGTACGTTTACACTCTGTATCAAAGAATTAAGCCCTTTAGTTAGTAGCATATCCAACCTCCACCTATAACTTGTTCGCCCTTATATGCTACACAGGCTTGACCTGGACTGATGCCAAAGTAATCGTCGTTTAAAATTACACAGGCTTTGTTCTTTTCGTCAGTTGAATATATTGTCGCTAAGCTTCCTGCATGTGATGACCTAAGCTTCACAGTTACTTCCATGCCTTCTTTTGGTTGTTCTAACCAATTTAACTCTTTGACCAATATCTTTTTTTGCATTAGAGCATTGATCGGGCCTACTACAACTTCATTATTTTCTGTATTAATTCTTACTACATAAAGAGGCTCACTGTGTGCGATGCAGAGGCCTCTTCTCTGTCCCACTGTAAAATTTACTATGCCGCTGTGCTCACCTAGCACTTTTCCATGAATATCTACTATTTTACCTTTCTGTACAGATTGTGGAGCTAATTTAGCTATTGTTTTACTATAGCTTTCGGAAACAAAGCATATATCTTGACTATCCGACTTTTCAGAAATTTGTAAGCCAAAATACTTTGCTAATTTTCTTATATCACTTTTATAGAACCCACCTAATGGAAATCGCAAAAGCTTTAACTGCTCCTCAGTAGTTGCAAACAAAAAATAACTTTGATCTTTACTTTTATCGATGCTTCTACACAATTTTACCTCACCATTTTCTTCTAATCTTCTTACGTAATGTCCTGTTACGAGCACATCTGCACCAAGATTTTTTGTAACTTGCAATAGATCACGAAATTTTACCGTTTGGTTACATCTTACACATGGTATGGGAGTTTCTCCACGCATATAGGTATTTGCAAAATCCTCTATTACTTCCTTTTTGAATATTTCCTCGTAGTTTAAAATATAGTGGAGAAAGCCAACACTTTCAGCCACGTATTTGGCATCATAAATATCCTGTCCAGCGCAGCATGCACCCTTTCTCGCATTAGCATTACCATCACTGCCATAGAGCTGAAGAGTCACACCTATCACTTCGTACCCAAGGTTATACAGCAGTGCTGCAGCAACGGAGCTATCAACTCCCCCGGACATTGCAACAATAGCCTTAGTTTGATGCGGAGCTTTATCTTTTAATAAAGGTTCAATTTCAAATTCTTTTAGCATATAATTTATAAACACAAACCTGTGTCAAGCACTGGAATCCATTTTCTATTACACAATTTCATCGAAACAGCATACTTATTTGTAGTCAAGTTCCAGTGTCAAGCGCTGGGATGACAACCCTTCCTGCTGCCTTTAAATTACTTGGTTCGTGACACTGAGATCTCATTTATATTACATAATTCCATCAAAACAATTCGATCTTCAAAAACAATTTAATCTTGCTTGAATAAAACATGGCCAAAATGATCCATATTTTCAAGCACTCTTCCACTACCCAAGGCAACACAACAAAGTGGGTCATCTGCAACACGAACTGGTAATTTTGTTGTTTCACTGATAACTTTGCCCAAGTTACGCAATAATCCACCACCACCGGATAAAATTATTCCTCTGTCGACTATATCAGAAGAGAGTTCAGGTGGAGTGCTCTCCAGTGCAGTCCTAATAGCAGAAATTATCTGATGTACAGGCTCTATTAGACTTTCTGCAACTTGGTATTCTGATAAAAGCATTTCCTTTGGCATGCCACTCACTAAGTCCCTGCCTTTAATTATCATTCCCTCTTTGTTGTTTTCAACTGGCAGACTGGCTGAACCGACGTTTTTCTTAATTTTTTCGGCAGTTGTTTCACCGATTAATAACTTATGATTTTCACGAATGTATGACTTTATTGCCTCATCCATAATATCACCACCCACTCTGGCAGAACGTGAATAAACAATTCCACCTAAAGAAATAATTGCAACTTCAGTTGTACCTCCTCCTATATCAACAATCATAGAACCCTCAGGTTCAGTAACTGGGAGCCCAGCTCCGATTGCTGCAGCCATTGGTTCTTCAATCAAAAATACTTCATTTGCACCAGCACTTTCTGCTGCATCTTGTATAGCACGCCTTTCAACTGGGGTAGATCCAGATGGAACGCATATGATAATACTAGGTTTATTAACAGTGAATCTTGTGTTTGCGCTGCGTATGAAATATTTTAACATTTCTTCCGCGCTTTTAAAATCGGCAATAACTCCGTCTTTCAAGGGCCTTATCGCTTCTATTTCTCCAGGTGTTTTTCCGAGCATCATCTTAGCTTTTTTGCCAAAAGCATAAGGAACGTAACTTCCTTTTTCTTTTACTATTGCTACAACTGAGGGTTCATCAAGCACTATCCCCTGACTTTTCTGATAAACTAAAGTATTTGCAGTACCAAGATCTATAGCAATATCGCTAGCAAATAAACCTTTGAAAGTAAAAAAATTTCTGATTAAATTCTGAACAAAACTCATACACAACTCAAAAAAACCATTTATTGAGACAAATTATACTTTTCAGATAAGTAACTAGTGTAGCACTCAATATCTAAATCCCTACCTGTTACCTTTTTTAGCTGTTCCAAAAAGCCATACTTTGCACTATATACATTTTTAGAGAACCAATCGATAAGTAAACTGAAATCTCCTTTTACTATAGAATCTAAAAATTCGTAATTATTTTTCTTAATGAAAGAAAAAAACTGCACAGCAGCGATTAACGCTATGACTTTTATAGGAAAGTAGCCTATAACACCACTTATCCAATACTCATCTTGAAAATAAGTGTCTAGCTCATTTTTAGCTTTTACTGAAATCTTGTAATGCTTCATACCTTCCAACCATTTATCGTGTAGATCTTTAACTTCTAACGTACCATTTATTAAATCTTGTTCTAATTTAGTTCTTAGCATAATGTGAGCCAATAAACTAAATTCATCTGCATTCTTCAAAAAAGATGAAAGATTTACTTTATTGAAAATCAAATACAAATTTTCAACGCTACTATTAATTTTGCCTTTTGTAGAAAGTTTCTCCTTTATGTGTGGTTGAATGAACTCAATAAATTCTCTGGATGTTCCAATGATCCTTTCCATGAATAATCCTTGAGTTTCATACATAATATGTTTAGTAATTGAGCTCTTTATAGAATTTTGCGCTAAACATTTTTGATGAATTGCATGACCAGTATGCCGTAAAAGTAAAAATAAACCATAACAAAGGTCAGATTCATCATAATCGATAGGATCGTAATAAGAAATGGAAATCTCATTTGGTGTAACACTCATTTGCTGTAAGAATAAGGAACTAAGTTCAATCTGTCTCTGAACCGTAACTTTTTGTATATTAGTAACCTTATCCTTCTTCTGCTTTTGAATTACTTTCTCTACATTTTCACTAAAAAATTTGCCTAATTTAGGAAATATTTCCTTTATATTCTTTTCTGTGATGTTAGAGTCATAATCAGCAAGCAGTGAGTCATATTTTGAGCACTTTAATTGCTGCGATTTTATAGAAGCTACTTCACGAGCGAGTTTGATTAGATCAGCAAAGCGTTCTTTCAGCTTTTCTAAATTACTGATTTCAGAATTAGCTAGCTTCCGTAAGTTTTGGCATTCAATCTTAGCTTTGAGCAAAGATTTTACTAAATCAACAGGAATAGCACTATTGCTTTTATGTATTTTCTCTATTAACTTTAGCTGCTGAGTGTTCGCACTCTTCTTGTTGCTAAGAGCATTTGCTAATGATTCTTTTATTGCATTATGAGAGATAATTTCATGTTTGATTTCCCCTAGAAGACACATTTGTTCAACTTTGTCCTCTACATTCAATTGGCTTTTACTTACTAGTTCTAGTATGTTTTCGATATTCCTTACCTTATCTAATACTTCCTCTAAAAACTTATAAGATTCCATTTTTATCATTGCTTTGAAACATCTGCTTAATATCGTAATAGATTAATAATAAAGTTAAAAGTATATTTGCTTAAAGTACAATAAAAAATTGTATTTTATTCTTTTATTGTACCTCATTGCTAAGAACTGAGCATCTTATCAGAAAGTTAATTGTAAGATTGTAAAAAAACATTTAGTACTTTATTTTCCTTGACTCTATTCTAGTATAGAGGAATTATTAGTACTAGAATTAAAATTACACACTGTATTTTAAATTTATGGAGGTTTAGTAATGTGGAGTAGACTGATTATAATGTTTTGTTTTTGTTTGCTTCTTACTGGTGTAAGTTCTTGCCCTAAAAAAGGAGTAAATACGACAAATAAAATGAATGCCGTTGTTAAGCAGATAGGTGATAAAAGAGTTTTCTTTGGTTATGATGAATCTAGTATCAGTGAAGTGAGTGCAGATGTATTACTTGACGTGATGGAAGTGTTACAAAATAATCCTGACGCAAAGGTTACTTTAACTGGTCATACTGATAATCGTGGTTCTCATGAATATAATCTTGCATTAGGTGCTAGAAGAGCAGATGCAGCTAAAAAGTTTATGGTCAGCTGTACGCCTTATCTAGAAAATAGAATCAAAACTGCTTCTAAAGGTGAAACTGAGCCTTTGGTTGACGTAAAAGATGATTCTAAAAATTCTAAGTACGAAAAAGACCATGCTAAAAATCGTAGAGTAGAATTTTCATTTTCTGGAATAAAGAAATAGTTTCTTGCGTTAAAACCTGGATCCCAGTTTTTAGCACTGGGATGATACAACGTGCAAATCCGTTGCTTCCACTGATTGTTAGTTGAACTTGTATTGAAGTCCTGTGGGCGGTATAATGTAGAGAGATATAAACTACCTAACCGAGACATAATGCAATTGGAGCTGTCATTTCAAAATATAGTTAATAACTTTACTTTTCATGATAATCAAGTTGCGGTTGCAGTATCAGGTGGTATAGATAGCGTAGTTTTATTGCACTTAATGATTAACTGGGCAAAAAAAAGTAAGCTTTTAGCCCCTATAGCATTAACAGTAAATCATGGGTTACGTTTAGAATCTCAAAAAGAAGCTCATTTTGCTATAAGTTACGCAAAAGAACTTGGAGCAAGGGAGTCATTCGTATTAAATTGGGAGAAAAAAAATATTAAAGGCAATATTCAGTTACAGGCACGAAAAGCACGATACAAGTTATTAATAGAATGGTGTAAAAACAATAATGTTAAATATTTATTTGTTGCTCACCACGAAAATGATCAAGCAGAAACGTTCTTATTGAGATTAGAGCGAGGTAGTGGCGTAGATGGATTATCATCAATGGATTACAAATCTTTCTTCAATGGTATTTATGTATTTAGGCCATTGTTAAATTTCAGTCGTAGTAAAATAGAAAGGTATGCTCAACTTCACCAGTTAAGATGGATCGAAGATAGAAGCAATTATGACTTGAAATACAGGCGAACTTTATACCGTAACTTGCTTAAAGCAAGTGATAATCAAGATGTTCTAACAGAGCGAATATGCCTTACAGCCCTTCATATGAAAAGAGCTGCAAAAGCGTTGATGCACTACACACGCCTTGCATTTAATGACTGTATTAATGTTCATGATCTTGGTTATATTGAAATTAAACTAAGTGAATTTTATAAACTGCCAGAGGAAATATCCTTAAGGCTCCTTCTTTATTCTATAATGGCAATCTGTGGTAAATACTATAAACCAAGATACAACAGCCTTGTTGCAATATTTAATAGAATATTGCAACAAAATAGTGATGTTAATTGCACACTCTATGGATGCAAAATAAGAAAATATGGAGAAAGTATTCTGATAATGAGAGAATCGTCAAAGATACAGGAAATTACTGTACACTTACCATTAAATGGTTCTATTGAATGGGATAACAGGTTTAGCTGCACAATATTTGGAGATCAGGAGTGTTCAGTAACTATTGCTCCACTAAAGAAAACACAAAAGATCCCTGAATTTCTAAAAAATTATGATTATTGCTCTGAAGTCTACTATTCTTTGCCTACAGTACAAAAAGATGGAAAGATGCTTGCTTATCCTGATGTAAATTATAACGGAAAAAATACCGATGATGATAAGGTTCGATTCATTATTAATAGCACGATAAAACAAAATTTGGTAAGCTTGATTAGTATTTAATTAGAAATGTAAATGAAAAAATTTTTAGAAGGCTTATTGATCTGGTTAGTGATTATTGTTCTTATTTCAGTTGCTTATATTCAATTTAGCGGAAGTATAGGTAAGAGTAAAACAACCATACCTTTTTCAGAATTTTTAACTAGACTAGAAGATAATGATATAGAAAATATTACAATAAGAAACCAAAGCATCGAAGGGAAGTTTAGGGATGGGTCAGCCTTTAACTCAAGTGGTGTTATATATAGTGACTTAATAAAAAGTTTGCATGATAGGAAAGTGAAGTTCTCCTTTTCAATTGGAGACTCTGCAATAGGTATAATTGGTGGATTACTTATTCAATGGGTTCCGACGCTTATCTTTATCGGTTTATTACTTTTCCTTTTTAAACAAACGCAAGCAGGAGGTAATAGAACTATAAGCTTTGGCAAATCAAAAGCTAGGCTTATGACTACTGGAAAAAAAGTGACATTTGATGATGTTGCTGGGATTGATGAAGCAAAAGAAGAGTTGGTTGAAATTGTTGATTTTCTTAAACAAAGGCAAAAATTTCAAGTGTTAGGTGGGAAGATACCAAAAGGATGTCTTTTAATTGGTTCCCCTGGAACTGGTAAAACTCTACTTGCTCGTGCAATTGCAGGTGAAGCTAATGTACCGTTTTTTAGTATTTCTGGATCTGATTTCGTTGAAATGTTTGTCGGTGTTGGTGCAAGCCGTGTTCGTGATATGTTTGATCAAGGTAAGAAAAATGCTCCTTGTATAATTTTCATAGACGAAATAGATGCAGTGGGTAGGCATCGCGGCATTGGTCTTGGTGGTGGTAATGATGAAAGGGAACAAACATTAAATCAATTACTGGTTGAAATGGATGGTTTCGAGTCTAATGAAGGTGTGATAATAGTTGCTGCAACTAACCGTCCAGACGTGCTAGATCCAGCACTACTTAGACCTGGTCGTTTTGACCGACAGATTACTATTTCTTTACCTGATATAAATGGGCGTGAAAGAATATTAAATACGCATATAAAGAAAATATCGATAGCACCAGATGTAAACGTAAAAACAGTTGCGAGGGGAACGCCAGGTTTTTCAGGAGCTGATCTAGCAAATTTAGTGAATGAATCTGCGCTTATTGCTGCAAGAAGAAATAAGAAAATTGTTACCATGGATGATTTTGAGTATGCACGTGATAAAGTGATGATGGGCATAGAAAGAAGGTCCTTAGTCATTACAGAAGAAGAAAAAAAGCTTACTGCTTACCATGAAGCTGGTCATGCAGTAGTTGCAGTTAATATGCCTGCTTCTGATCCTATACACAAAGCAACAATTATTCCACGTGGTAGAGCACTCGGTTTAGTTATGAGACTACCAGAAACAGATAGAGTGTCCCTCACAAGAGAAAAGATGCTAGCAGATATAACTGTTGCAATGGGTGGACGTGTGGCAGAAGAGCTAATTTTTCGCTATGATAAAGTCACAAGCGGCGCATCTTCAGATATAAAACTAGCATCAGATTTATCACGTGCTATGGTGACAAAATGGGGAATGAGTGACAAAATAGGGCCAATATATCACAATCGTGAACAAATTACACATGATTCTGAGACAATTTCTGAAGATACGTTAAGACTTATAGATGAGGAAATAAAGAAAGTTGTATTTTCTTGCTATGAAAAAGCAAAAGACATTTTAACCAAGCGTAGGAAAGACTTGGAGCTCATTGCTGAAAATCTACTGGAGTTTGAAACTTTAACAGGAGATGAAATAAGAGACATATTAAGTGGAAAAAAAATTGTTAGAAATGAAAATGAAGGTAAGGAAGAGGTAAGGAGATCCTCTCTCTAATCAGATCTAGCTTTATTTAACCGCTAAAACAAAAATTTTTAATTAATTAGCTTAAGTTATAAGATCATAGTTAAGCCGATGTATTTTATAAATGGACTTTTTTGAACATTCTTCCAATTTTTTTCTAAATAACTCTTTGCCTATTTAAATAAGTATGTTCAGTATTAGAGCTTTCCAGACCGCTACTAGGAGAAAGCTTGACCTTTAAACATCTCTATTAGCTTTAATAAAGGAGCAGTTCTTGCTACAATGGCTCCTATAACAGCAGTAGCACCCATGATGAGAAGAATCGGTTCTGAAGTGGTTGATTATACACATCTCAATACATAAACCAGCAATGACCATACCAACCATTATACCAATGAAAGCACCTACAATTATGGATGAAACTACACCAATTAATTTTCCTATTTTTGAACTAAGTGGTACTTCTCTTTTACCTCCAACACAACCTTTGAATTTCTCTTTGATCTTCCTCCAACATCCTTAATTGTCTTTTCAAATTTTAATAGCGACTTGTTGTTTAGTCTATAGCTAACCGAAGTAAGATTTTCTCAAAGGGTGGGGTAAAAAGGTATAATACTGCTTTAATGAAGGTAGAATGATGCCAAAGCCATATAGTGAGGACCTGAGGGAACGAGTTTTAAAAGTGGTAGACGAGAAAAAATGACAATAGAAGAATTCGAAAAGGTTGTAGAAAAAATGCGCCCAGAGTGGGAAAAAGTTCAAGAACAGAAGAAATGCCATGGAAGAACGTCAAGACTGCCTGTATTGGAAGACAAAATACTCTGTATAATTCTATATTATCGAACTTACATAACGCACCGATTCTTGAGCTAACTATTCAACTTTCATAACTCAAGCATCTACCGATTACTCAAGAAAATGGAACCACTTTTGGCTAAGAAAGTCTCAATAAAAAAGGATAGAACTATGACGCCAGAAAGAATTTTGAAAATATTAGCAGATGTTACAGAACAACCAATACAACGATCAAAAGATAGGAAGAAAAGAAAATTGTCTTATTCCTGAAAGAAAAGAGTAAATACAATAAAAACAGAAATTGTTATAAAAGAAGATGGGCAAATTCTATCAGTGTCAAAGTCACACAGAGATCGAATTCATGATTTTAAGATACGAAAACAGGAAAAAATGTTGTCAAAAGAGAATATCAAGTATGTTGATTCTGGGTATCAGGGGTGGCAAAAATTGCAGAGTAACGTTGTAATTCCATATAAAAGGTATCGAAAAAAATCGCTGACCGATGATCAAAAAGAGCACAATCGAAAGTTGACATCATTTAGAATGAGAGTGTAGCATAAAATTCATGAAATTAAGGTTTTTAAAATCATGTCACATACCTATCGCAATTTTCAGAAGAAATACAACATGAGATTTAACATAATTGCTGATCTGGTAAATCTCAAACACGAGTTTTAATTGATCCTGCTATTGACCTAACTCACGCTGAATTTAGTTCCATACTGTTTCCCAGTAGGTCTTGTGGAAGAAGTAAGCAAGATGTTAAAAATTGATAGAAAACTATATACTAGTGGAGGAAAAGAAGAGAAGAAAGAGGAAGTATAAAACCGTCTTCAGACTATCAAAAGGGACATAGTCATAAAATTAAAGACTTAGATAGCTTTGTCAAATTTCTGAATGAAAACCGAGATATTACGGTTGAAAAAATAATTGAAAAATTTGGCAACATGTGCAAAGATACAGTCTACAATTATCTTAAAAAAGTAAGCTATACATATAAAAAAAACTTTTCTTTATCAGGAAAGGAATGAAGAGAAACCCAAGGAGTTCATAAAAAAATAGAAGGAATAGAAAAAGAAAACTTGATATTCATAGATGAGTCTGGAGTAGAAGATAACAGATTTTATGAATATGGGTGGTCTCAAAAAGGTAAGAGGTTATTTGTCCAGGGTTTAAAAGAAAGAGGGTAAGAATAATTGGAGCACTAAATGAAGGAAAAGTTAAAGCTTCCTGAAGGCTACTGCAACAGCGAGATTTTTGATGCTTATGTAGAAAATATACTTGTTCCTATATTAAAACCTGAACAGACTATTGTTCTCGATAAAGCAAGCTTTCATAAATCTGCAAGGACGAAAAATTTGATAGCAAATATTGGGTGTAAAATTTTGTTCTTGCCTCCATACTCGCCAGATTTGAAGCCTCACTTTTACCCACAATTTTGAGAGGTCATGATGTGAAGCATAACTATGCTCTCCTTAAGATTTTCATAGCCCCGCCATAGAGTCATAGCCCCTGGTAAATTATCACTTTTTCTATTCATAAATCCACCTAATTTTCCTAACCAAATAATAGCTTGTTTTATTTTTGGAGGTTCTTCTGGCAATGTAGCTACTTTATGCTCACGTATGAAAAGGGCCTTCCACTCTTCATTGCTTAAAATTTTAGTACAGGTTTCCATGGGATTTGATAAAGCGACTTTTGTTAAATATAAAATTTTAAATGCAATAATGCTCTTTATAGCAATTAATTTCTGTAGCCTTTCCTTTCTAGTTAAACGAGAGCTTTATATTTTACATCCTGATTTTAAAACCCTGAAATACTCCTCAATTTTCCATCTTAGCTTATACCAATTTATCCTTTCTATAGCATCTAAAGTGCTATTAACTGGTACATTAGTCAGCAAAGTCCAATCAATAGCTTCCAATCCTTCAGGAGGATTTGTTTCTTTTGCACTTACCACATATACAGGGATTTTATCACTTATTTTATGCACTGTGTCTTTTGATCCATAAATTGAAGAAGATCTGATAGGTATATAGCCTTTCATATACTTAACTTCAATATTAGCTTTCCTTGATCTTTGGTTTCTATCTTTATTAACTTATAGAGAAATTTTCTTCTTTACTGGCAGTTGAGTGATGCGTGTTTGCAAATCTGTTTTTCCAATTTCAGTACAGATAAATCTTCTATTAGTTCGATTACGGATTACATAAAAACTACCTAATGTCTCAGTGATCCATAAAAATTTGAAGATATCTGCCTCTCTATCACCAAGGGTAACAAGTTGTACATTTGCAGGAAGGTTGTTTATGCTTTCTTTGAGAGCTGTTATCCACTTATAACTTTCTTTTTCTTCTATGGAGGTACGGTATTTCCTGTTTGCTTTTTCTTGTGCCTTTTCTTTTTCCCTAATAGAACGTGCCCAACATTGTTGAGAAGATAGACCTAAAGGCAATCCTTCCTTTGCTGACTATTAAGGCACTGTGCAACAGTAAACCCATTTTATTCTTCGTATAAGCTTTAGAAATACTACCTAGCCTCTTGGTTTTTATATGAGAGTCAAAATCCAAATAACTTGTATCTTGAACTGAAAAAACAAACTGATTTCCTTTCATTCTCTCCATAGTTTCTTTGTAATGGGAAGAATAAATTTCCTTATCCTTAAGCTTTTCATTGCTAAATAATCTGTATGCACCCTTAGCTTCTTTCCATCCACTACAGCTTTGATTAATTGATCCAGACGCCTTACCCTCTATACAATATCCTGTTTTAATAAGTCTCTTATTAAGTCTTGTATTTCCTAAATTAACGTGTTTTAACTCTCTTTCCAGCCATTTATCCCCTAAGCCATCAGTATATTGCACATTTGTACTTACTTCACTCATTTTAATCCCAAATTTATTTGGTATCCATTTTACTCACTTTTTTATTTGTGGGTAAAAGTGAGATTTGAATCCCATAGAACACTGTTGGCATAACATCAAAAGCCGCCTCAGACCTCTAATGTATAAATATACAGACTTACAACTTTTGGTTGGTAATGCCATAATGGAACTTTATCATCCATTTTAGAAAATACTATAGTGGCCTTGGCACTTCTTCAGCACGATCTTCTTTTAATGATAAGCCCAAACCAATACTTGACCAACCGTCTGTATTACAATCTGAACAGTGTTCTACAAAAAAGCATACATCAGTTGGTAAAAACATAAGTTGCTGTATTTTATAGCTAAAGAAAATTAGACTATTTGAGGACAAATTGTGAATGAAAGTTTATTTGCCAAGGTATAGCTGCCTTGGCCTACAAATCTTGGTTTCTTTATCGGTTACCATTTCATACCACTGGGCAACCCAACCAGTGGTTCTTGCAAGTGCAAAAATGGGTGTAAACATACTTGAAGGGATACCGATAGCATTTATTATTATACCTGAGTAAAAATCAACATTTGGATATAATTTACGCGTGATGAAATATTCATCCTTTAAAGCTACTTCTTCAAGTTTTTTTGCAATTTCAAGTAATTCATTGTTTTGCTCTAGTTTGCTTAAAATCTCATGACAAGCATCCTTTAATATAAGCGCGCGCGGATCATAGTTTTTATAAACACGATGTCCAAACCCCATTAGCTTAAATGGATCTTTATCATCTTTAGCTTTCTCAATGAATCTATCTACATCTCCACTTTGCTCTATCTCTTTTAGCATATTTATAACTTCCTCATTAGCTCCACCGTGTGCTGGACCCCAAAGTGTAGCAACTCCTGCAGACAGGCTTGCAAATAGATTAGAACCAGCTGACCCTACCAATCTGACAGCTGCCGTAGAAGCATTCTGTTCATGATCAGCATGGAGAGTAAATATTTTATCCAGAGCTTTTGCAAAAAGGGCATTATCAACAGCATCGCCAAATATCATCTTTAAGAAATTTTCACTGTAACTTAATTCATTGTTAGCATTTATGAATTCCTGATTGTTGATATGCCTATAAGTCATTGCAACAATTGCAGGAACTTGTGCTATTGCAGAAATTCCAAAATCTAAATCCTCACCATTGACATTGTTGCTATGCATTTCATGGTAAGACGCTGACAAATTTGCAAAACATGCAATCAAAATCGACATAGGGTGAGCAGTTTTTGGAAATGCTTTGATTACATTTGTAACTTGCTCTGATACTTTGGACAATTCTTGTATTTTGAAAAGAAATTTTTTGTGTTGCTCTGAACTTGGTAGTTCACCATAGAGTAATAAATAAATCACAGCAGTAAAACTATTATTTTCTTCCAAATCAGCTATATCATGTCCCCTATATTTAAGAACTCCTTCATCTCCATCAATGAATGTAATTGCAGAAGAACATGAAGCTGTAGAAACAAATCCTGGATCGTAAGTAAATAATCCAGTTACTTTATATAAATCCTTGATATTTAACACATCAGGACCTATTGTTCCACTTAATATGGGTAGCTCAATTTTTGACCCATCACTTAGTTCCAACAATGCTTTTTTATCCATCACTTGAGCTACTTAAATTTTATAGAAGGTATAAAAATTGAAGAGTATACATTAATCCGATTAACCTTATATTAACGATATTATGCTGTCATCAATGCTTTTACTTTTGCATTTAAACGACTTATTTTACGAGCAGCAGTATTCCTATGAATAACACCTTTATTTACACATCTATGTAAATTGGATTCAGCATTCCGAAATGCCAAGACAACATTCTCTTTATCACCAGACTTGATTATATCAACTAATCTTCTAATAGCAGTACGAGTTTTGCTTTTTCGCATCTTATTCACTAAAGTACGCTTTGCTATTACCTTTATCATTTTTTTAGCACTCTTATGATTTGCCATATATTAATACCTGTACTTTTCTTTTAATTATAAAGTCTTTTTGTTAATTTGCAATATCAGTTTTTTCTGGAATTAATCTACTACTTCTCTCTTCAATGATTTTTTCTAAACTTTGCAAGAATTCATTTTTGTTTAACCCGGGATATATGGAAGGTAATATTTCTATTACCGCCTTTCCGGGATTCTTTCTCAGAGAAAGTATGCTTTTTGGCCAAAACAAACCAGTGTTTAAAGCAATCGGTAATACAGGAACAGATAATACGCTATATAAAGCAGCGATACCTGGTTGATATTTTATATTTTGGTTTATAGTCGTTCTTGTGCCTTCAGGAAATATTATTATGCCTCTATTTTCTTTTATACGCATTTTTGCTAATTTCATGATATGACGCACAGAACTAATACCATCTGAGCGGTTAATAAAAATCATTTTTAATGCCATGAGATGCAAACCAATGAATGGAATCCATTTCAATTCACGTTTTAAAATAAAAACTGCTTTTCTAAATAGTAGTATAAAAATAAATGTTTCAAATGGAGATTGGTGTTTAGATGCAATTATAAAAGGTTGCTCAGGAATGTTTTCCATTCCCCTCACTTCATATTTAATGCCACATAATAAACGTAACATGAATAATACAACTCTCACCGAGCAAACGAGGAAAATGGTTATTACACACTCAGGAAAGAAAATTACAGGAAGAGTAATAAAAGTATAGAATACTTCCCATAATATAAGGAGTAAATTAAACAATAAACTTGCAATCACAAACATACGTAAACTTATTTGAATTTAACTTTACTACAAAATTAAAAGCAATAAGTTTAATTATTGATCATCTGAGTAATAGGATGAGAATCAGCTAATTTGTCCTTTAACTTTTCGTTAGCAATATGAGTATATATTTGCGTTGTAGAAAGATTAGTATGGCCAAGAATTTTTTGTATCAGCACAATATTCGCTCCGCTATTCAGTAGATGGGTAGCAAGAGAATGCCTAATCACATGTGGGGAGATTTTATTTTCATCAATATCGCACTTTCTTGCTAATTCCTTTATTAATTGACCAACTCTTTGCCTTGTAATTGGTTTATGAGGTTTATCACCTGGGAATAGCCAATCAGATTTTTTGTTGTTAGGGAGCAGGTTGTCACGAACTGATAAATAATCTTTAAGGCTTTGCAATGCTTGCTCATTAAAAAAGATTTGCCTTTCTCTGCCACTTTTTCCCTTTATTATTATATAGCCTTCTTTACCATTACTGTTTACTAAATGTGATACTTCACATAACTTCATATTAATTAATTCAGAAACACGCATCCCGGAAGAGTAAAGGATATCTAAAATTGCACATAGCCTTTTACTGCTTATCTCTTTATTCGATCCGCTTGCTGATTTTTTTACTGTTTCCATGAGCAAAAATATTTCTTGAACACTTAAATACTTAGGCAAAGGACGGGAAACTTTTGTATTTCTTAATTCATTATCATTAGCCGGTGCTGGATTAAAGTCTATTATTCCATCATTAAATAGGCACTTATAGAAATTTTTGATAGCAGATATTTTTCTTGATATAGAGCTAGTTTTATATTTCTTTTGTGTACGTAAAAAGCTTACATAATCTTTAATATTAGCTTTACTTGCACCAACTAAGGTAGTGCCTCCTTCTAATAAAAATTCTTCAAGTTGGTGTAAATCTGAACGATAACTTTCCAAAGTATTTTGTGTAGAGGATTTTTCGGAAACCAAAGTATCTATGTAATACGTTATGTAAAGATTCTCTTTTTTATTTTGTAGTTGTTTATTTTTCATTATCAGCTCCTATATTTATTTCTTTGACTATAATTTGATTGAAAGTATCTTTTGTGTTTTTTATAAGAAAATATGAGATAAACAAAGTATTTATCAATAAAGTAAGTACTACAAACCTTTGTTTTAACCTTTTTTTTAAATTTGATCTTATTTTTACCATATTTTAATTATAACATCAAGTATATAAAAAACATCCTGTAAAGTAAGTTTTACTATCGTAAAAATATCCCTTAGATATGTCTGTTTATTCTTATTACATCATAGTATTTATTATAATTTTAACATAAAGAAATAGTGATTTCAACTTCATTATTGTATGGGTATTAATAAATCTTTAATATATATAACAAATGTCTTGCAGCAGAAGGAATCACTTGGGACTTTTTTTTAATAAAGTGTTAATAAAAGGAATGGTTACATTTGATCCTATGGATTCACTATCTATTTTTTCTATAATTTTATTAATGCTGTGGAAAGAACGTTCTATTCTTGCTAGAATATAATTAATTACCTTTAGATCAATTTTTAATTGTTTATCTGAAAATTGTTTTATTAGCATAATTCTTAATAACTCCTCGCTTGCAGGTAAAATTTTTACGCTGATAGTTGACAATATTCGAGAGCTCAAATCTTTGAGCTTGAAGTTAAGCTTTTTTGGTGAAATTGAAGAAGTGATCAGCAATCTCTTATCATTTTCCTTCATATAATTATAACAATGTAACAACATTTCCTCATCTTTAATGTTTTGTACATCCTCTAAAATAAACGCATTGCTATACCTAATCTCGCTTACAAAATTATTCACATTGATAAAAATTGCATTGTTTATTGATTGCCAAATATGAGCAAGGTGAGTTTTTCCAGAGCTGTTAGGTCCAAAAAGAATCAGGCATTTCCAAGATAAATCGTTAGCTATTGAGTTATATACGTGCTTGTTTTCGTCTAAGATGATATAATTTTGCCAACAATAATCAACTTGATTATTGTTAAATAAATTTAATTGCACGTAAAGCCTCTTAAATTGCTACTTTTTGATAATAATTTTTGCATAAAAATTTACTTGCATTTCTCAAATGTATCAGAGGTCCTTTTTCTTTTTATCGTGAACTAATTAGCCATTTTTATAAATCTCACTTTCAAAATATTTATTGACTGCATATTCTACTAATACACTGAATATTGCTATTATTGGAATAAAAAATAATATACCTATAAACCCAAAATATGAGGTACATATGACAACTCCCAAAATAATGATAGTTGGATGTATATGAACTTTTTTTCCTATTAATAAAGGCACTAATATGCTTGAGTCTATTAATTGACCAACACTAAATAATAGCAAGACAGCAGCACTTTCAAACCATCCACTAAATTGAGTAATGGCGCTCAAAAATCCGATAATAGTGTATAATAATGGCCCTATATAGGGTATAAATGTTAATGTTCCTGATAAAATTCCAATAGCTACAGAATGCTTCAGCCCAATTATGCTAAGGCCCACGGAGTAAAAGATCATCATGACTATACATACGTTTAACTGTCCCTTTAGGTAATTAGATATAATGAAATCTACTTTGAAAAAATAACCTGCAGCTTTTTCTCTGTAAAGAATGGGAATTAGTTTATTAGCCTTTTCTACAATTGAAGGCCAATCACGTAATACATAAAAAAACACCACAAGCGTAATAGCTATTAATGATACCATGTAAATCAAACTAAAGCTTGAATTTAGCACTTGAATTATAAGATTACTGCCCATGCTAAGAGCATTTATAAAATAAGATATATAATCACTGTAATTTTCTACTAGATTTTTAGACAAGTGATCAAATAAATTATCTTCAGTTTTTATATTAAGAAATTCTAGAACAGAAGGAATCACTTTAAGCTTTAATGAAGGTATCTTATTCACTAAGAAATTTAATATTAAAGTAATTTGAAAATATATAATAGGTAAAACAAATGTAATAACTAATATAAAAGCTATCAATAAGGCAAGTGTTATAAAAACTACAGAACATGAACGCGGTATTCTGTATTTTTCAAACTTGGTTACTAGAGGGTTAAACAAATGTGCAACAAAAAGGGATATTAGACACGGGACAATCATAGGACGCATCAAAAACAACACTCCTATTATGAAAAGCAGTACGCAACAAATAGTTATATGACGTTTTTGCATGTGTTTAGAATAGTCAATTTATCAAAAAATATACAGTTTTTTGTAAATACTATCTATTTATTGTTTTATTAGGTATGAGATCAAGCAAATTTTTATTCAATTCGCAACTAAATAAAACTCCGTTGTGCGGATCATATTCAAAGCTTTTCAAATTAACGATTTTGGTCAAATTTCTATTTAACGATTGATTATCTTCTAGTCCTTTTGCTAATTGTGCAGGATATGGTATTAAGTTGTCTCTTTCATGATTAATGATCACTATTGGTATATTATCATTTTGTAGCTTTTGTATATTGCTTACTATATCAAAATCTAAATTTAGGACCTTAAGCATCTTTTTCAATAAGCATGAGGGCAGTACACTTAAAATTTTTGCTTGAGGAATTGGAAAATGCTTTATTGTATTATGAAAAGAGCTGAAAGTGCTAGTAAAAATAACGCCTCCAAGTTTAATATTTTTGTCTGTAAAATATTTTAATACTTCTGATGCAACTGCTCCTCCAAAGGAATGGCCGAAAAGTATGATGTTTTCAGGTTTTACACCCTTGTCCATTAATTCGTTGATTTTTTTTATCGAAGACTGAGATAAGCTTTTATTCTTATTTATAAATGGAATCATGAGTATTGATATAGACAAAAAAGTGCAAATCAAAGCTGCTAATATTGCTGAATTCGCTGTCCTAGACGTCATTGGGTTGGTAAATAATATCAGAGCGGGTGATAATATGGATATTCCTAAAAATAAGAAACTAGCTATTGCGTAAGTTATATAGTTTTGAAATGCAATTGGGTATTTATGTGCATGAGTGTAGAAATTAGACCTATGGAGATATGTAGATCTATCTTGTATATACCTGGACGCATTTTTATAATTATCACCTATTCCATGAAAAAATATAAGATGTATCTCATTTTCTTTGTTATACTTAGCAACGTGCATTATTTTCCTCTAGCATATATTACACCTAGTAAAAGAATATTCTTTTTTGAGAATTGGATCAACTTTTTTAAAATGCTAGATAACTTATATTAACACCGAAAATGGTAAGCATGCACACTAACAGACTTGAGAAATACAAGATAGCAGCATTAATAGTTGCAGCAGGAGTAGGCAGTAGATGCAATGCCAAAATCCCTAAACAGTATATAAAATTGGCAGGTAAGTCTGTTTTATTTCACACAATTAGGAAATTCTTAGCTAATCAGTACATAAGTTACATAAGAGTGGTAGTGAATGAAAGTCAAAAAGATTTCTATAAAGAAGTTACGTCATCAACTATAGATACTAAATTGCTGAGTCCAGTATGTGGAGGAAAAAGCAGGCAGAGTTCAGTTAAACTTGGACTGGAGAGTTTGCAAAAGATCAATCCAGATTTTGTTATTATACATGACGCTTGTAGGCCTTTTGTATCAAATATTCTAATAAACAACTTGATTGAATCTATGATTAATGGTCAATATACAGGAGTAGTTCCAGCAATAGAAGTCGAGGATACTATATCGTTGGTGAGTAATAATTTCATTGAATCTACGATTTCAAGAGAAAAACTTAGAGCCATGCAAACTCCTCAAATTTTTAATTTCAGAGAATTATTATCGTGCCATCAATCAGTCAAAGAATTTACTGATGATTCATCACTAATGGTGGAGCATAAAAAACATGTTGCGATTATTGAAGGTGAGAAAAAGAATTTTAAGTTAACTACAAAAGAGGATATCAATATGGCAAAACTTCTCTTTGGAGAGCCAAAATTCCGTGTCGGAACCGGTTATGATATACATAAATTTGTTAAAATTCAAAATGATGCTAAGAGTTTTATAAAAATTTGCGGTGTGGAAATTGAGCATAATATGGCAATAGAGGCACATTCCGATGGTGATGTTGCAATACATGCAATCGTTGATGCGATACTCGGAGCACTAGGATGTGGCGATATAGGAGAACATTTTCCTCCTAATTCCTCTAAATGGAAGGATTGCAATTCATCTCATTTTCTTGACTTTTCTGCTAAAAAAGCACAGGAAAAAGGATATAGCGTTTCTAATTTAGATATTACTATAGTTTGTGAAGAGCCTAAAATATCGCCTTACAAAGCAGGGATGAAGGAATTCATATCAAAAATATTAGAAATTAATGGTGAATTCATAAATATCAAAGCAACTACAGCGGAAAAATTAGGTTCTATTGGAAGAAATGAGGGAATAGCAACGTATGCTTCTGTGCTATTGCGTGCAAATTTTTATTGAAGGTAGAAACGAAATAACTTACTTGACAAACTCCACCATTTCACTTCCATTGCAAGGAAAGTGGGAAGGTTTGTCAAGAAATTTCTATGAGCTACTTTCGACATTAATAGCTGATTCAAGTCTTCTATTCAAAATTTTCAATATAAAATCCAATTCACTTGAGTTGTTATAACGTATCATGACTTTACCCTTAGAATTACTGTCATTAATTTTGATCTTTAAACCAAGTTGAGAAGATATAGCCCCTTCTAGTGCTGCCATATCTTGATTTTTAGTATATTTATGCTCTTTTTGATCGTTATTTTGTTGTAAGTCTTTTATCAATTTTTCAGTTTGTCTAACGCTCAGGCCCTGAGAAACTATTCTTTCTGCAAGACTTTCCGCATTTTCAACATTAATCAATGCCCTTGCATGGCCCATAGACAGTTTTTTCTCGTTGATCATTGTTATCACTCCATCAGGGAGTGATAACATTCGAGTCATATTGGTTATGTGACTGCGGCTTTTGCCTAACGTTGAAGCTAGTTCTTCGTGTGTGTAGGAGAATTCATCTATTAGTTTCCTATACGCTTCACCTTCTTCTATTGGATTAATGTCTTGCCTCTGTATGTTCTCAATTATCGATACTTCTAAGCATTCCTTGTCATTTAAATCTTTTATGATGACTGGCACACTATCAAGATTTGCAATTTTACTTGCACGCCAACGACGTTCCCCTGCTACTATTTCATAATCGTCATCATTTGGATCTTTGCGCACCACAATAGGCTGTATAATGCCATTTTTCTCTATCGAACTTGCAAGTCCTTTCAATGACTCTTCATCAAAATATTTTCTCGGCTGAAATTTGCTCGGATGCAGTAATGCAACGGGTAACCGATCTTCCTTATTATCATAATTATCGCCTATGAGGCCGGCAAGACCTCTACCTAAGCGCCTATTATCCTTCACGACGTACCCTCACTTACCAGCTTTTTCTCTTTACAGATGCTCATGTGTTTCTTTAAAATTTCTTTTGCCAAACTTATATATGCTTGCGCACCAGGACACTTAAAATCATATACAATAGCGGGTTTTCCATGAGAAGGCGCTTCTGATAACCGTACGTTACGTGGAATAATGGTCTCATACAATGGGATGATAGTTTTATATACTTTATCATTTAAATACTGGCAAATATCATTTTTTATCTGCTCACTAAGTTTGTTGCGTCTGTCATACATTGTGAGCAATATTCCTTCTATTGCCAAGAAAGGGTTTAGGTTATTTCTTTTTATCAGCTCTACAGTCTTAACTAAATGGCTCAATCCTTCCAGAGCGAAAAATTCACACTGAAGAGGAACAATAATAGAGTTAGCAGCGGTCAAAGCATTGATAGTAAGCAGACCAAGTGATGGAGGGCAGTCGATGATTATGTACTCATAATTATCACGCACTTTCTCTAGAGTGTCTTTTAGTACGAATTTTCCCTGCTCAAGTTGTGATAGCTCAATTTCTGCAGCTGATAAGTCAACCACTGATGAAATTAACGATAAATTTGGAATTTCCTTTATATGAAAAATTGCCGACTCTACCAATTCACTTTCGTTGCTCAGCAGTATTTTGTATATATTTTTTTCTTCTCTACTACGATAAGAAACCCCGAGCCCTGTACTAGCATTCCCTTGGGGATCAAGATCTACCAATAAAGTAATTTTTCCTACAGCAGCAAAGGCTGTCGATAAATTTATACTAGTTGTGGTTTTACCAACTCCACCCTTTTGATTTACTATTGCAATGATCTTGCTCACGCCTTTTATCTTATGTATAAAATAACTCTATTGTATATATGCAAGAAATTTTTGCATTAGAAAAATTTTTTTGTTGCCAATCATGCTCAAAGTAAACTGCCTTTTTTTGTATTGTGTAACACACTTTGAACCTTATTTCCTAACTCATTCAGAGTAAATGGTTTGGGTAAAAAATGGAAGTCTTCTATATTGATTTCATCGCTCTTTAAAAAAGCATCCTCTGCATACCCAGAAATAAAAATAACTTTGATGTTTGGCCTATGTATCAATGTTTCTTTAACTATTTCTGGACCACTCACCTCTGGCATGATTACATCAGTGATTATTAGATCTATGTGTTGATTTTTTTTTCTAATGATCTCTAGTGCCTCGCTTCCTATACTCGCTTCTATTACATTAAATCCTTTTCTTGTAAGAGCCTTAGCAGTAAATTCCCTTACTGAATCTTCATCTTCAATTAATAAAATTATACCATTACCTTTAATCTCTACCGGTTTCTCTGTTTCTTGACTATCTTCCTCTTTATCATTTTCATCCGATATGTAAACTATGGGCAAAAATATGCTAAATTTAGTTCCATGATTCACTTTGCTAGCAACATAGATGTATCCTTCGGTTTGTTTAATAATGCCATATACAGTAGAGAGGCCAAGACCTGTACCAGAAGTAATATCTTTGGTAGAAAAAAATGGATCAAATGCCTTTTCAATTATATCACTCGTCATTCCACATCCAGTATCAATCACTTCAATCACAACATAATTCCCATGTTCAATCGTTTCCTTATCTGGAGAAAACATATCTTGAGGTGTAGAATTTAATGAATCAACCTTTTGATTAAAGGTTCGTATAGTTAACTCTCCCCCCTTTTCCATAGCAGCACCAGCATTAACTGCTAAGTTAAGCATCACTTGCTCTAATTGTCCTTGGTCAGCCCTAACAGCACCCAAATCGCTACCATAATAAATATTAAATTTTATATTTTCACCTATTAATCTTTTGATCATTTCATAAAGATTAGCTATCGTACCATTTACATTAATAATCTTTGGCTGCAAAGTCTGTCTTCTTGAAAAAGCAAGCAGTTGTCTTACCAAATTTGACCCACGTTTTGCATTTTGCTGTATCTGTATTATATCTCCAAAAGATGGATCGCTAGCTGAGTGCTGGAGTAAAAGCAAATCACAAAATCCTATTATTCCGGTTAATATATTATTGAAATCATGTGCAATACCACCTGCTAACTGCCCTATAGCTTGCACCTTTTGATAATGCTCAAGTTTTATCTCTAGTTTTTTACGTTCAGTATTATCAATAAAATAACAAAGTATGAACATCACTTTATTATGAAGAAACTTATTAAAATATATTTTCATGTTATTACCGCCATTGAGCTGCACATCAAAGGACGCATTATTTATCCTATTACTTGAAAAATATTCACGCACTTTCATATGATAACCATCTGATATCAATAAAAAGATAGAACCATTATTTGACCCCGCAAGTTTTACTAATGCTATATTTTTCTTTATAAAATTGCCATTTATGTCGCATTGTGCAATAGCAATTGACGAATTTGTAAAACAAGGGTGTAGTTGATAATCAACAATATTTGATTCAGTTGGTGTTATAAAGCCGTGTATATAGCTATGATTATATTTATCACAAAATGTAGCAGTACTCATATAAGCCTTAAATGGAGCACCGCTTATAGTAAAAAACATAATTTCATTTTTGGTTATTGTATCGTCATACTTCGATTGAGATATAAAATCATTGATTGAGCTACCTTTTTCCAATTTTTTTAGTTCAAACATGTCTAAAAATCTTTTATTTACAGATAAGATACCTCCTTTTGTATTTGCAACGTAAGTTGCTATATTGTGTTTCTCTATCAACTCTTCATATACCTGCTCTTTGTTTACCTGTGTTGCCTTCAGTACAAAATACCCATTCGGTCTTGCTATTGGGGCTAATGATAAATTTAAAGTCTTATTACTATTTATAGCAATTTGTGGATTATCCGGTATTGGTTCAAAGAGCAAAAGAAAATTAGATACTCTACTCTTCTTGCTTAAGGAAATGCATACTTGTACAGAAGTGTTATTTCTTAACGCATGATAGAGTGATTTTCTGTCTTTTTCTGAAACATCTCCTGCTTCAAGAATTTTATCTAGCGTAACATCATCGTTTATGTGATCTTTAAACCTTTCGTAGAATCTAGCATCAGCATAAATAATACCCTCATCTTTATGTAAAATGAGACAAAACTCTGTATTATGATTCAGCGCATTTGCAAATATTGCATTTTGAAACTCTATGATATTAAGTAGATGCTTGTAACGTTTTATATTATATACCACAAAGAGAGTCATGAGAGTGCTAATTAATAAATTAATCTCTATATTAACATGCTGACTATATACATTAGAAAAATAGAGTACTGATATTGCTATTGGAGGTAAGAACATAATGACTGCCATCACAATAATTGACATCCCATAATTTCTTAGTATGAAGTCAACTCTGTTCTCTTTTTTGTTATCTATGTATCTTTTATTCATTATTATTGCTTGGCATCCTTGCACATATAAAAATATTCTACTATATTGATTTAATTATTATAGATTTATTAACATCCTTGATGGGTAGTGACTATCCCAATCTAATTAAGTCCTGTAAATATAGAGTACAATAATATTAATAGCCAACAGAAGGCATTATGGAAGAACAAAAAATACAAGCATTTAAATGGTTCTGCGCACTGAGAAACAAGATCACCGAATCTTTCTTATCAATTGAGGTGCAGTCATTCACAGAACCAAAAATCGAAAAAAGAAAGTGGAACCGACCAGGTGGAGGAAGTGGTGAATCTACAATTATCTTTGGTAATATTTTTGAAAAAGTTGGAGTAAACGTTTCAAGAGTATACGGAAAGCTTGCAGACTCAGCCATTAATGAAATTCCTGGTGCAAGTGAAAGCAATGGAGAGTTTTGGGCAAGCGGTATATCTTTAGTGTCTCACATGCAATCTCCCCTTATCCCTGCAGCACATATGAACACAAGGCTGATATATACCTCAAAACAATGGTTTGGTGGAGGAATGGACTTTACTCCAATTTATAAAGATGAGCGAGATTGCAAGTATATTCACGAATCAATTAAAGCAACTTGCGATGAGTTCAACATCGAATATTATCCGAAATTTAAAAAGCAATGTGATGATTACTTTTTTTTACAACATAGAAAAGAGCCGCGTGGTATTGGTGGAATTTTTTATGACAATCTAACTTCTGGCAACTGGAAAAATGATTTTGAGTTCACAAAAGCAGTAGGTGAAGCATTTTTAGAAATTTACTTACACATCATACACAAACATATGCAAAAATCTTGGACAAAAGAACAACGAGAAGAACAATTGATAAAACGTGGCAGATATGTGGAGTTCAATCTTCTTTATGATCGTGGTACAAGGTTTGGTTTAATGACTAATGGTAACCCCGATGCAATTATGATGTCGATGCCGCCTCTTGTTAAGTGGGTGTGAAAAGCGGTTATTAATATAAAATAAATCGTTATAGTTTAAAATTGTACCACAATGGTGAGCTTTTGTATAGAGGGGTACAATCATGGGTATAGTAGATAGTTTTTTAATTAAATCCGCTAGAAATAGCAATATAAGAGGCGTGAGGCTAGCTTTAAGTCTTCATAATATAGTAAACAGCTTTGAAAAACTCTTTTCTAGAATTAATCCTTTTAGGAACAAGGGGTCATTTGACTTGAATAATGATCAAACTTTAAATCGAGCTTTAGAGTATGCAGTAACAAATCTTGATCATAATGTAATGACGTTACTTATTAGTGCTGGAGCAAATATTAGTGAAATAAATAATAGTATAGGAAATGTAATCCTTCAATACAAAAGATCATCAGAAGCTATGCAGTACGGAGATAAGGACAGTCTCAAAGATCGTAAAGAAAAATGTTGTTTAGTGCTTGGTGAGCTAATAAAAAAAGAAAGAAAAGAAATATTGGAGATTTTGAAACAAACGGAAAGTTGTGACAAGCTTAAAGAGGAAGTAGAGCTAAAATTTAAGGCCAACTCACCTAAAAAACCTCCTAGAATTTTTGAGCATGATGATATTTTACTTTTAAAAGAGCCCATTTATGATGAGGTATATTACGCTAAGGTTATTAACTCATTAGAAGAGTTGAGCGTATCGGAAGAATCCATTTATGCTGAAGTATATGATTTGCATAAAAGATCTACTGAAAATTTATCATTGAAAGATAGTGGTTGTTCTAGTATATCAGGAGAACCTATTTATGAAGATGTAGATGATTTCTCAGAGCAAAAAAGCCCACTAGCTTAAATCATAAAGAGCAACCAGAGCCTATTTATGCTAAGGTAGATTTATCGAAAAAGAGATCAGAAAGACAAGCAAAACATATAAAAGATAATTCTGGGACTTATAATGGATTAGTGCAGGATAAAGTGAATAATTTGCAAGTAAAACTAAATGAGCAAAGTGCTAATAAGCGAGCGAGTCAGCAAATCAAGACCAAGGCTGGCTTTAACGTAAAAGAAATAAGGCAAAATTTTGAGCGTAGAGATTCTGGATACGATTCTGGCTATGATTCAGATACAAAAGTTGAACAAAATTAGAATTAGGATCTAAAGCTCCTAAATCTGAGATAGGTTCAGTAAGCATTGAACATGGGGTAATAGGAGGATGTCGATATAAAATCACTGATATATCACTCTAACTGTGTGATTCAAAATAATTGAATTGACTTTATATGTATAATCGATATAACTCAGTTAGATCAAAGTCGACTCTTTCGTCTAGTGGTTAGGACACCACCCTTTCACGGTGGTAACACGGGTTCAAATCCCGTAAGAGTCACTCAAACAGAATGCAAATAACTAAAGTTTTGAATGAA
The DNA here is from genome assembly GCF_039540065.1 of Wolbachia endosymbiont of Encarsia formosa. Classification (NCBI taxonomy): domain Bacteria; kingdom Pseudomonadati; phylum Pseudomonadota; class Alphaproteobacteria; order Rickettsiales; family Anaplasmataceae; genus Wolbachia; species Wolbachia endosymbiont of Encarsia formosa. Next base: position 423,154 of record NZ_CP154278.1, read on the forward strand.
AAAAATTAGGCTTTATGTTGAAGAAGCTTTATCACAAAATGTAAGTTTGGCGCTTCATCCACGACAAAGTCACTATATTTACAATGTAATGCGGCTTAAGAAGCATGATAACATCTATCTTTTTAATGGAAAGGATGGAGAATGGTTAGGAGAAGTAGTGAATATATCAAGTAAATCGACAAAAATTATAATAAAAGAACGCACTAAACAACAACAACATGAAAAAAATCTATATTTGTATTGTGCTCTGGTAAAAAGCGGCGCCTTAAGCAACATAGTAAGACAAGCAACTGAAATGGGAGTAACCTGCATTCAATTTATTTCAACACAACGTACAGTAGTAAAAAACATTAACCTAAGTAGATCGAAATTACAGGCAATTGAAGCTGCGGAACAATCTGGTAGGATAAGTATACCAGAGATTTTGCTTCCCATTGATTTTTATGAATTACCCGATTCTCAGAATAAAAATTTTGTTTTGTGTGATGAAACAGGTGAAGGAAAACCTCCTAACAAAGTTCTAAAAGGCAAGAAAAACGTTGCTATTATTGTTGGCCCCGAAGGTGGTTTTTCATCTTGCGAACTTGATTCTGCCAATAAATTTTGTCAGAAACTGAGTCTAGGAAAAAGAATTTTGAGAGTTGATACTGCTGTAGTTGCTGCATTAACCTTCACCAATTGGTATAGCTAGATTTTTTAATATGGCTAGTGCAACTTGACACTCTATATAAAGAAATCTGCATTATATTTTTCCTAAAAGAAATAAATGAAACTTGCATTTTTCCGAACTATCGATACTCTTAGTAAAGAAGTCGGGGCGTAGCGCAGCCTGGTAGCGCATTTGGTTTGGGACCAAAGGGTCGGGAGTTCAAATCTCTCCGCCCCGAGATTAGAAAAATTACAAGAGCACTGTAACCTAAGAGCAATTTTTATCAGCAAGTAAATGATTGACAGCAGAATGAAGCTTTTTTCATATAAATCACTGCATATCATATTCTATCGCTCAAGTTTATAAAATAATTGACAATGTTAATTTTCTAATTTATAAATGGATTTTGAAGTGATTACCGAAGGAGGTATAGAGTTTGATTGAAGTATCAGTCCATTATGGTGATGTAGATAGAGCTCTTCCAGTGTTGAAAAAAATAATTCAAAAGGAAGGAAGAGGGCTCAAAATGAAAAAAAAATATCACGAAAAGAAATCAGAGAAAACAGCTAAAAAAAAAGCTGAAGCAAGGAAAAAGAGATATCAGCAAGAATGCAGAAGACAGCGTTATGGTTGGTAGTTTTTACTAAGGTTAATAATTAGTTATCTTATGAATATTCACGAATATCAAGCAAAGGAAATTTTACACAAGTTTAATGTCCCAGTACCAAAGGGTTTTGTTGTTACATCTGCAGAAGAAGTAGAAACTCAAATAAATCAACTAAAATCTGACGTGTTTGTGGTTAAAGCTCAGATTCATGCAGGTGGTAGGGGTAAGGCTGGTGGCGTAAAGCTGGCAAAGTCAACTAAAGAAGCTCAACAACTTGTAAAGGACATGCTTGGCATAACTTTAGTTACTCATCAAACAGGGTCAAGCGGACAGCAGGTAAAGAAAGTATACATTGAAGAAGGTTCAAGCATTAAAAAAGAGTACTATTTAAGTCTAGTAGTCGATCCAAAGCTTAGTAGGCTAGTATTTATATTTTCTTCAGAAGGTGGGATGGATATTGAAGAAGTGGCAAAAAATTCTCCTACAAAAATTGTGAAATTTGATATTGACCCTGCTACTGGTTTTACAAATCTTGATAACAGTAAACTTGCCAATAATTTTAATTTGAATTCAGAACAAATAGAAAGAATAACAAATATTGCAAAAAATATATATGATGCGTTTATTACAACTGATGCAAGCCAAATAGAAATTAACCCACTAGTTGAAACAAATTCTGGGGATTTTGTTGCACTTGATGCTAAAATTAATTTTGATGACAACGCTTTATATCGTCATCCAGAAATCGTGCAGCTTCGTGACTATGATGAAGAAGTTAAAGAAGAGATAGAAGCTTCAAAACATGGACTTAGTTACATCAAAATGGATGGCAATATTGGTTGCATGGTGAACGGTGCAGGTCTTGCTATGGCAACAATGGATATAATAAAGTACTATGGAGCAGAGCCTGCTAACTTTCTAGATGTTGGTGGTGGAGCAAGTAAGGAAACTGTCACTGAAGCATTTAAAATTATATTATCTGATAGTAATGTACAAGGAATTTTGGTTAATATATTTGGCGGTATAATGCGTTGTGATATTATTGCAAATGGAATAGTTGAAGCTGCAAAAGAAATAGATATTAAGGTCCCTTTAGTGGTTAGATTATCAGGCACTAACTTTAAAGAAGGAAAAAGAATTTTAGAAGAGTCAGGGCTAAATATTATTGCTGCAGACGAACTTGACGAGGCTGCACAGAAAATAGTACAAGAGGTGAAGTAGAGTATGTCTGTTTTAGTAAATAAAGATACAAGATTAATATGCCAGGGCTTTACTGGTGCACAAGGTACATTTCATTCAGAACAAGCTACTGACTACGGAACGAAAATGGTTGGCGGTGTAACTCCTGGAAAGGGTGATAGCACTCACCTTAATTTACCAGTTTTTAATACTGTAGCAGAAGCTAGAGAAAAAACTGATGCGAATGCTACGGTAATATATGTACCTGCTAAATTTGCAGCTGATGCAATACTTGAGTCAATAGATGCAGAGATAGAATTAATAGTTTGCATCACAGAGGGCATTCCTATACTTGACATGGTAAAGGTAAAGCACGCTCTCGCTGGTTCAAACAGTCGATTGATTGGCCCAAACTGTCCAGGGGTTATTACACCCGAAGAATGCAAAATAGGAATTATGCCAGGACATATTCACAAACGTGGACATATAGGAATTATGTCTCGCTCTGGAACTTTAACTTATGAAGCGGTAGCACAAACAACCGCTGTTGGTCTTGGTCAGTCAACATGTATAGGAATTGGAGGCGATCCTGTTCATGGCATGACGTTTGTTGACTGTATGGAGCTCTTTTTAAAAGATGACGATACTCATGGTATTGTAGTTATTGGTGAAATAGGTGGAAACGAAGAAGAAGATATATCACATTTTATAAAGGCGGAAAAAACTAAAAAACCAATTATTGGATTTGTAGCAGGCCAAACAGCACCTCCAGGAAGACGTATGGGACACGCTGGAGCTATTATTTCTTCAAGTGGAGGAAGTGCTGGTGCGAAGTTAGAAGTTATGAAGAGTGCTGGAATTGCAATTGCAGAAACTCCTGCGGTGATTGGTAAAAAAGTTTTGGAAGTAATGAGTCGGTGCTTGTCCTAGATCATAAAAATCCTATATCGCCAGTCATAAATATATTTCCTGACCACTCAATCAGTAACTTACCTCCTGGTAAATTTACTGAAGTTTGTTTAGTAGCCAAACACTTACGAAGTACAGATGCAACAAATGCCGCACAAGCTGCACTACCACATGAAGCAGTAATACCTGTTCCTCTTTCCCAAACTCTTAAGTTTATTTCTCCAGATTTTTCTATTTTTGCAATACTAACATTTGTTTTCTGAGGAAATAATTCTTGATTTTCTAGCTTTGGTCCTAAATTCTGCAATGGTATTTCGCTTATGTTATCAACAAAAAAAACTATATGAGGGTTACCAATATTTACTGCAACTGGCTCTTTCAGCATTTCAACCTCTATAGGTAGATAAAGGGGATCGCATTCACAAGAAAGAGGAATTTCATTCCATTTAAGCAGTGGTTTACCCATATTGACCTTTATTGATTTATCACCTACTTTAAAACATTCTAAGATACGATTATTTATCAGCTCAATAGTGATATATTCAGTACCTTTTTCTAACATTATCAAATATCCAACACAGCGTGCTGCGTTTCCACACATTTCAGCTCGACTACCGTCAGCATTATAGATATGCATAAAGCAGTTTGCAGCATTAGACATTGTTATAATTATCACTTGATCACAACTGCCTTGATCAGCAATTCGTCTATAATTCCAGTCTAAATTCTTTGCTGAACGTGAGTCTATGATAACAAAACTATTGCCAGTACCGTGCATCTTTACAAACTGGATCTTGTCTGTTAGGTTACTTACCATTATAGCAAAATTATATAAGTGAAAATTTTTCTTCTAATTACAGCTGTTTTGTATTCTATAGTTTTCTGTAATGTGAGTGCTAAGTCAATACAGGAGAACAGCAAAATGCTCTTTTGGCAAACTGGAGTTAGAAAGGGAGCAAATGTTTTCAATAGAAAAGTTGATAGTGACTTAATCAAAGCAGCAAAGGAATACAAAATTGGTTTTATTCGTCTTGCTCCTGACAAATTTGAAACTACGCAACGTGACTTCCTCTTAGGTAATGCAGACAGTTATCAGGGCCCAATTCCCAAAGACCTGAAAGTTCTGAAAGATGTTTTAGATGCTTTTCATCAACAAAAAATACCAGTAGTGTTAACGATGATTAGCTTACCTGGATCTAGATGGAAGCAAAATAATAACGATAAAGATGATTTACGTTTATGGTCAGATCAAGCTTTTCAAAAACAAGCAGCAAAATTTTGGCAAGATCTTGCGAAAGAGCTTAAAGATCATCCTGCTATTGTTGGATATAATATCTTAAATGAACCACATCCAGAAAGGCTTTATAATACTGCAGATTCGGCTATTTATAACGTAGAACAAAGCAAAGTTCAGAAGAATCTATTTGGCTTTTATAGCAGCGTGGTAAACAGTGTCCGCCAAGTTGACTCAGAGACCCCAATAATACTTGATAGCAGCAGTTATGCTGACTCTAATACTTTTGATAAATTCAAACCAGTTGATGATTCTAATATTCTTTATTCTTTTCACATGTATGAGCCCTTTGCTTATACAAATTTAAAATTAAACCAGGATAACTTTGCCTATCCTGGACATGTTCAATCTTTTGATGGAAAAAAAGTAGAGTATTGGAATAAAGATAAGTTAAAATTATATATAGAACCTATAAAAATTTTCCAAGAGAAGTATAATATACCAGATTATCAGATCCTTGCTGGAGAGTTTGGCGGACATCGCTGTTCAAAAGGATTAGAGCACTATTTTCGAGATCTTACTTCTATTTTTAATGAATATAATTGGCACTTTGCTGTTTATGGCTTTCGAGAAGATATGTGGGATGGAATGGATTATGAATTGGGAAGTAAAAAGCTTTCATGGAAAGATTGGCAAGCAATTGAAGAGGGTAGGATGAAAAAAAATTATTTGCCAGATAATCCAATTTTTAAGATATTAAAAAAAGAATGGTCAAGTCAGCTCGCTGGCCATTCGTCATAAAAAAATATTTCTTCTATTGGCTTTCTCTTCTTTTCTTTAACTTCGGCACCTTCTTCCTCGTAACCAACCGCTATCACTGACATTACATTAAAATCATCAGGTACATTAAACCTCTCTATTATTTTGTCTTTGTCAAATCCGCCCATCTGATGAGCCATTAAGCCTATAGCTGTAGCCTGTAGCATAAGTGCGTAATTTGCTGCACCAGTATCATGCTTAGCCCAAAAATTTCCCCCTTTGTCTTGCTTTCGGAAGTTTTTAGCACTTAAAGATATGATTAACACTTGTGCATCTTTTGCCCACTTTTGATTAGATTTATCAAGGCAATCGAACAATTTTTTCCATGCGCTTTGATTGTTCTGTTTGTTGCATATCACATATCGCCAAGGTTCATCACCAAAACACGAGGGTGTTAGCCTTACAGCTTCTATTAAAATATCCATTTCTTTTTGAGATATTGCTTTTGTAGGATCGTATGAACGTCCACTGTGTCTTGCTTTCATCAACGATAATAGATCTTGTTTACTCATCATTTTTAAATAGTGCATAAATAATTCATTGTAGCGCAATATGAGCAAAATTTAAATTGCAAAACCTCTTATACACATATATTACATTTAGTAAGTTATTTCTATTGGGAAGATATGTTTATAACACAATCAAGCAGTAGGTCAACACTGGTTGAAATATTGTCTTGCGTTTTACTTTTATTCTTGATGGCTCAAATAAGCGTACCGTTGCAGCCTGTGCCTATCACATTGCAAACTTTAGGAGTAATGCTCATTGGGCTTAAATTTAACCGCAGAACAGCATTCTATTCTGTGCTTACATATCTATCACTTGGTGCAGCAGGATTTCCTGTTTTTGCGAATTTTTCTAGTAGTTATCACATTTTTCTTGGACCAACAGGTGGATATTTAATTGGCTGTTTAGCTGCTGTTATGGTAATGAACAAAGTAAATGAATTACTGAACTCTAAATATAAATCATTTGTGTGTAATTCTTTAAGTTGTCTGGCCGGTACAGCTGTAATCTTTATTTGTGGTGTTAGTTGGCTTTCTGTTTACTTTGGTCTGGAACGAGCAATAATGGTAGGTATTTTACCATTTATCCTTCCTGGTTTGGTAAAAATTTTTCTACTTGTAGCAGCTTTGCAATATTTGAAAAAATGATAAAATTTCGTCCTCATCATTTCATGTGCACTCTTACATTTCAAGGATATGGGTATTCTCAGGGTTTTGTAGAAAATTACAAAAAGATAGCAAGTAAAGTAATTAATGATCCTAATACTAAAATCGAAGTAGTTGATAATCTTGACACTATTTGCAGTGTTTGCCCAAACCAGACTAAACAAGTTAAATGTACCACACAAGCTAAAGTTTTAGAGCTAGATAGAAGGCATATGGAAATTTTAGGAATGAAAATAGGAGAGATTTTAACCTGGAATGAAGCAGTAAAAAGAATTAGAAAGAAAATGTCTTTAGAGAAATTTGACTACGCATGTGAGGAGTGTAATTGGCAACCATATGGAATGTGTAGAAGTGCTCTTTTAACTCATTCTAAATAGTATCTGCCAATTAATAATATCTTTATTATTATATTAGATAAGTAATGTAGCATTTATGAATTTGTAATGTGTTGCGTATAGTTCAAAGAAATAAGATTTACTGGTTACGCGCTGCAGCCAATGCCACAACACTAGGATCTATGTTTGTCTGCATGTTAATTTGCGTTGTGATTTTATGGAGGTCTTCTGTTACCTATGCTAGTGAAAATTTGGAGATACAGAAGGTCTTTGATAGTGTTTTCAAGCATATAAAAGCTGATAAAAAATATAAAGATCTTGATGTTATCGAGAGAAAAAGTGACAAATTTAATATCAAAATTTCACAAAATTCTGGCAAGAATTTTGATATATACTCTGTTTTAAAAAAATCAAAAGACTCCTTTGAGTTAGGAGATAGTGAAACAGCTACTTCTCTCCTCAATCAGATTATTGCAAAATTTCCTTATCATGAAAGTGCTTTAATTGGACTAGGGAATATCTATTACGCTAACAAAGAATTTAAAAAAGCTGTAGAGATTTACACAAGACTGTTAAAAGAATATCCTAGCAACCCTTATGTATTAAAGAATTTTCTGACGATAATCTCACAATATGATCCTGATTTGGCATTGAGTGAAATGTTGAAATTGTATTATATACGAAGAAATTGCGCCCCTTTATCAGCAAATTTAGGTTTGATCTATATGAAAAAAGACGATTACGTAAAAGCTAAAGAATACATGAAAGCAGCAATTTCTTTAGATCAAAACAATATTTTTTATACCTATAATTTAGCTGTTATTCTAGATAAGCTCTCAGATTTTAAAAATGCTACAGCATTTTATTCAAAGTTGTTGAACATGTCAAAAAATGCAAGTGAAAGAATACCTTTATACAAGGTAGCAGCAAGACTAAAATTTATACAACTTCATAGTGCGCACCCAGCGATTCCATAAGAGCTACTTGTATCGCTATTTTTGTTTACAACAACAACATTGAACTCTAGAATTATATCTAGAGGGGCAATTAGCTCAGCTGGTAGAGCATCTCGTTTACACCGAGGAGGTCGGCAGTTCAAGTCTGTCATTGCCCATTTGTCTAACTAAATGTTAATACCTTCAATCAAAGTATAGAAAATGCAAGACAATATAGTACCAGTTTCGATAGTAAAAGAGATAGAAGATTCTTATCTCTCCTACGCAATGAGTGTAATCATAAGCCGAGCTATACCTGACGTGCGAGATGGATTTAAACCTGTACATAGGCGCATATTATATGCAATGTCAAGAGCTGGGTTCGATGCAGGTAAGCCATATAAAAAGGCAGCTCGTATAGTTGGGGACGTAATGGGAAAATATCACCCACATGGTGACGCAGCTATCTATGACTCTTTGGTCAGGATGGCTCAAGATTTTTCTCTTCTTTTACCACTTGTTGATGGGCAAGGTAATTTTGGTTCGATAGATGGAGATCCGCCAGCTTCAATGCGATATACAGAAGCAAGGCTCCACAGAGTGTCGCATTTTTTACTAAATGATATTGATGAAGATACAGTTGATTTTAGGGCAAACTACGACGGCAATGAAACGGAGCCTGTCGTATTGCCGGCAGAATTTCCGAATCTATTGGTAAATGGTGCAAGTGGTGTTGCAGTTGGTATGGCAACCAATATTCCTTCTCACAACCTTGGAGAAATAATAGATGCTTGTATGTTATATATAGATAATCCTGAAGTTACTTTGGATGAGTTACTTGAAGTGATGCCAGGACCGGATTTCCCAACTGGGGGAACGATTCTCGGCAAATCTGGGATAAGATCAGCGTTTGCCACCGGACGAGGTTCGATTGTTGTGCAGGGTAAAACCCATATAGAAAATCTGCCACAAGATAGACAGGCAATAGTTATTGATGAAATACCTTATCAAGTAAATAAAGTAAAATTAATTGAGAAAATAAGTGAGCTTGTAAAAGAAAAAAGAATTGATGGCATAACAGAAATTAGGGATGAATCTGATAAGTCTGGTATTAGAGTAGTAATTGATCTCAGAAGAAATGCTGAAGCAGATTTTATATTGAATCAAATACTAGGACTTACTCCACTAAGAAGTAGTTTTAGTGTTAACACTTTAGTCCTCAACAACAACAGGCCTGCTTTGATGTCATTAAAAGAAATCATAGCTGCTTTTATTGATTTTAGAAAAGAAGTACTAATCAGAAGAACAGAGTTTCGTCTAAGAAAAACGAGAGAAAAAGCTCATATATATATAGGTCTCTACATTGCGGTCCTCAGCATAGATGAAGTGATAAAAATCATCCGTGGTGCAGAAGATCCTGCAGAAGCAAGTAGAGAACTTTTAAATAAAGAATGGAAAACTTCAGCTGAGATAAACACAATTATTGGATTAATCTCAGATAGCACGAGCTTTTTGAAAGACGGAGTGTATAGATTAACTGAGCTGCAAACGAAAGCTATTCTTGACATGAAATTGCAACGTTTAACAGGCCTTGAAAAAGACAAATTAGAAGCTGAGCTAAGTTCAATGATCAACCTGATAAAAGAATATATCGCTTTTCTTTGCTCAGGAGAGAAGTTGATGAAAGAAATAAAAAACAATCTACAAGAAATAAAGAATAGATTTGCCGTACCAAGAAAAACTGCAATAGAAGAATCAGATATGGACATTGAGGCTGAAGATCTAATTCCACAGGAGGATATGGTGGTGACCGTAACTATGAATGGTTACATCAAACGTGTGAAGCTTTCTCACTATAGAACTCAGCATCGTGGTGGGAAAGGAAAGTTAGGACAGGAATTAAAAGAGGAGGACGTAATCACAAAATTATTTGTTGGGAATACTCATACTAGCCTCTTATTCTTTTCTAATATTGGCCGAGTTTACAGATTAAAAGTTTATAAATTGCCTCTTGCAGAGCCAAGTGCACGTGGCAGAGCTCTTGTTAATATATTTCCGCTTAGCGATGGTGAAACTATAACTAACATCATGCCACTTCCAAGTGAGAATGACGAAAATCAAAATATAGTTTTTGCCACTGCTTATGGGAACATAAGGCGTAACTCTTTAGCGGATTTTCACTATATTCCAAGCAATGGAAAAATAGCAATAAAGCTCGACGAAGGGGATAAATTAGTGTCAGTTAAAGTGTGTAGCGAAATTGATCACGTTCTACTTTCAACAACGCTTGGAAAAAGCATCAGATTTGTTGTAAGCGATGTGCGTCAATTTAAAAGTCGCAATTCAGATGGTGTAAGAGGTATCAAACTTGTAAAAAATGACAGCGTGATATCCATGACCATACTAAATGGTATAGATGTCACAACAGAAAAAAAAGAACTTTACCTGAAAGTTCTGCTTACAAAAAGGCTGGAAGCTGCAGCTAATAACTCGATTGACTCTAAGTTAGAAAAAACTTTGAATGATTTAGGAATAGATAACGAACTATTCTTAAAACTTGCAATGAATGAGGAGTTCATATTAACTATTACTGAAAATGGCTTTGGTAAAAGAACTTCTGCGTACGAGTATAGGGTAACAAATAGAGGTGGTGTTGGTATTACAAATATCCTTACTACCAACAGAAACGGTAATGTTGTTGCTAGCTTTCCAGTTGAGCAGGGTGATAATATCATGCTTATTACAGATAAAGGAAAGTTAATTCGTATTTCAGTAAATGATATCAGAATTGCAGGACGTAGCACTCAAGGAGTCACTCTGTTTAAAACAGAGAGTAGAGAAAAGGTGGTTTCAGTAGCGAAAATTGAGGATCCTAATTCCACTGAAGATAGTATTTCCGAAATTGAAAACTCTGTTCCTTCTTAACTGTATAGCAAAGGCTAAGCAAAAAGTGCAAATTTCTGTTGATTAATCTATAGTATTTAAATTAAAATATATATCTATGGTCAAGTAGAGATTAATGGATAAGAAATTAACTAAAAATAAAAAATCGTTGACAAATGAGAAGAATAAAAAAACATCTCTTATTAAGGATCTTACTCAAAATAAGAGTAGAAGAGATTTTATAACATTAACTACATGCACCATGGCAGGTATAGGAGCTGCAAGCGTTTTTTGGCCGCTAGTTAAGTCTATGAATCCTTCTGCTGAGGTTTTAGCAATGTCTACGGTTGAGGTTAATCTATCTCACATTCAAGAAGGACAAGGAAAAAAGGTAAAATGGCAAGGTAAGCCAGTATTTATTCGCAGACGTACGAAACAAGAGATTGAGGCTGCAAGAGCCATAAATGCAGAAAATTTGAGAGATCCTGAATCAGATGAAAAAAGAGTATACAAAGGGAAAGATGAATGGTTAATTATGATTGGAATATGCACCCACCTTGGATGTGTACCAGTTGATCACGCTACAAAAGACGGCAACGGTTGGTTCTGCCCTTGTCACGGTTCATATTATGACACATCAGGCCGAGTAATTGGCGGTCCTGCACCAAAAAACATGGCTATACCTGACTACTTTTTTCCAAGTGAAAATATTGTAATAATTGGCAAGAAGGCTTAACGGATTTTCATAATTAAAGTAACGAAAGTATATTGTATTTCAAGAAGCACACTGATTTCATGGGCAAAGCTCTTGAAGTTTATCAAGCTAATTTTATACTATGCACATATTCGGGTGATAATTAAGAAACTTGCCTACCAAATCTTCAGATTTGACAGCTAAATTTAAAACTTGCTCCTTTACGTCAGAAAAATTCTGACTAACTTGCTTAAAGTTATTTTCTAACTCTTCGAGGATGGAGCTGAAATTAAAAAAACTTTTCTGCATTTTATCAAGATTTTGAGTTATATAGCTTAATACATAAAGATAGAGACAAGAGGGGAAGAGATATGGTAAAGCAAGAAAAAGCTGAAAGTGAGGTTCTGGTTAGAAGTGTTAAACGACCTAAAAGAGAGAGAGGAGTAGAGGATATTCTGATTGCATGTGTTAAAAAGTTTTCCTGCAGCTATAAATAGCTAAAGCAGAAATGTATTGTACATCAGATAAGAAATTCACTGAAGTAGTAAAAACTTTCATGAATGATTAAAAAAAATATATCGTGCTTCAAGTAAAGAAATCGCTGAAAATTATTTGCTTGAGCTGATGGGTGAAAAATATCCTTTGGTCATAAAATCGTGGCAAAACAATTGGAAAAATTTGTCTAGTATTCAGGGCCAGTTAGGCGGCTCCACTAATTCTATCGAGGAAGAAAATTTGCTAAAACCAAAGGTTCTTTTACCAGCTTGTACAAGTTGGTATATTGTGCTATAAAAAGACAGAGCAAAAATGGACTACAGCTTTGCCTTTTAACTATCTCTCAGCTCAATATTTTCTTTCCTAATAGATTAAAAATTGAGTTGAACTAAAAATCCGGTTTGAACACTCCCAAAAAGTAGCGTGCCACCCTTTCGATAGTAATTTTCACATCAAAATGCTCTTCAAATATATCAATTCACTCCTTTCTCTTCTCCACTAACTCGTTCAGAACTTGGATTCTCTACTTTAGGACTTGGCTTCACTTTCTGAGCTTTCTCACTAATAATTTCTTCTACCTTCTCTATTTTACCCTCACCAATGACCATAATTGCAGGTAGAAAATCTTGCATCAAACTTAGCAATTTCTGCATATCCTCTTTATGAGTACTATCACCTTTTTCCACAAGCTTTGTCATATCTTTTTCTGAAAAATCTTGAATGATTCCATCCTCTATTAACCCTTTTATAGCAGATCGTTGCTCTTCATTTTTAAGTATTTCTATGATCCTTATTTTATTCTGGGCCTCTTTTGATTTTTCATTGTCTGTAGAGTATACCATATCGCGAACGAACTGTTTCTGTAATCTAGAGAAGTTAGTCTTTTCCCAAGCAAATGCATCGATCACATCTTTCACAAAACTTTTCACTGCTTTTCCGAATTCAATTGCACCTTCTTTTATCTCACTTCTATTCTGATATATAGCATAACCAATAGCAACTAGTGCTACAAACCCTACGAATGCTGCCCCACCACCAATTAATGCACCAGTCACTCCTCCTATTGCCAATGTACCTGCTAGTGCACCTGTTAGTGTTGTAACTGCTGCTCCACTTATTACCCCCTGAGCTAACAGTTGGTTACCTAAAGCTTCAAGCTTTTCCTCCATTACTCGATTTTTACCAACTTGCTCAGCTAGTTTTTTGAATTTCTCTTCTTCTGATAATGCTTTTGACATAGCTGCCAAAAATTCTTCGCTTTTCCTACTACTTAATAAAAGAATTACGTTTTCCTCTTCAGTTAAATCTAGATCTTTTAAATCTTTATTTTTATCCAGAAAATTTTTTTCTTCTTCTTGTAACTTTTTACTTCCCTGAATAATTTCAAGTACACCTTGTGTAAGATACTCACTGTTGCCAGTATCTACTTCACCACCTTGTACCATATTCAATTCCTATAAATTATAAATATGCTTAATTATATCATATTAATTATAATATAATTAATATGATATAATTACTCCTTTCCAAATATGGAATTTGTATTACAATACCTAGATTATATGAAATCAAGGTATTTTATGGGTGAGAAAAAATTAAGAGCCGCTGTGGTTTTATCAGGATGCGGCCACCTCGACGGCACAGAGGTGAGAGAAGCAGTCTTAACTCTGCTTGTGTTTGATCAGCAGGAAGTTGAAGTCACGTGCTTTGCTCCTGATGTTTATATCACACAAGTTATGAATCACAAAACAAAAGAAGCAGTAAAAGAAAAAAGGAATGTACTTGTAGAAGCAGCAAGAATTGCAAGAGGTGAGATAAATGATTTAAGAGAAGCTAAAGCTGAAAATTTTGACATGCTAGTCGTACCTGGTGGATATGGAGTTGCGAAAAATTTATCTGACTTAGCTGAAAATAAAACAGTAATGCCTGAGTTTGAAAGATTAGTCTCAGAGTTCTTTGTTGCAAAAAAGCCAATAGGAACTATATGTATATCTCCAGCCATTATTGTTTTAATTTTAAATAGCAAGATAGGTAAAGAAGAAAGTAAGATTAAGGTAACTATAGGAGACGACAAAGACCAGTTGATAGAGAAGCTCGGCGGCGAACATATAACATGCGATACAAAGCTATCAATAGAAGACGAAAAGCATAATATATTTTCCTGCTCTGCTTATATGCGTAGTGACGAAAGTACACACTCTGTATATCAAGGAATAAAACACATGATTGACAGTATGGTGAAAAAAATTAATAAAAAAACCAAACAACCATTTCTCTAAAGTGTAGTTTCTTATACAATTAATTATGTTATACTTCCAGTTGCATTATTGCTGTAGCCAAAGTAATCTGTAATTGCTTATTAAGGGTAAGTTATATTTAGTATGTAAGTTTAGTTCTTTTTTTATAGATGTAAATATGTCAGATCTTTTTTATATTGAAAGTGAGTGTTGTATAGATGGTCAGTGTGATACTTATAAAGGAAAAGTGAGTTTTAATGATGTCATGTTAGGCAAGTTTAGTCTAAATTCAGACAGTGAAAAAAAAGCTATAGTAAATCTAGACATCGTTACATTCGATATCCATATTCCCATAGATGACCAAGATGGAAGGACAATAACAAGAGACCTCAAGGGTCCTGAATTTGTAATTAAAGATGACGGTTCCTGGTATATTAATAAGAATCTTGGTAATGATAAATTTGAAATTATAGTAAAGCAGTCATGATATGAAACATAGTGAGCGGAGCTTGCTTTTTAGCAATGTTTACATACTTACTTAAAAAATGGAGATTATCTTAGCTGAACCAAGCGGTTTCTGTGCAGGGGTTAAAAGAGCTGTAGACATATTAGCAATGACTTTAGAGAAATACAAAAATGAACGCCAAGTTTATGTACTACACGAAATCGTTCATAATAAGTATATAGTAGAGGACTTCAAGAAACAAGGAGTGGTTTTTGTAAGCAGCATAGAAGACATTAAAGACAATAGAGGAATATTGATCTTTAGCGCACATGGAGTGTCGAAAAGTATAGAGGATGAGGCAAAAAGAAAGGGTGTTCAAGTGATTGATGCAACATGTCCATTAGTTAGCAAAGTACATAAAGAGGCAAAAAGGTATGAGGATAGTGGTAAAGAATTAATTCTAATTGGACATGAAAATCATCCAGAAGTTAAAGGAATTATAGGAAGAGTAAGTAATCCTATATCTCTAGTGCAAACTATGCAAGACGTATACAATTTACAAATCAAAGATCCAGATAATTTATCTTATGTAACACAAACCACGTTAAGTATTGACGATACCAAAGAAATTATTGCTACACTGAAGCTCAGATTTCCAAGCATTACAGGTCCCGACTTAAAAGATATATGCTATGCAACACAAAATAGGCAGAACGCTGTTAAAAAATTGGCTAAAATTACAGACGTAGTGTTAATTGTAGGAAGCAAAAACAGTTCAAATTCAAACCGTTTATTAGACCTGTGCATTTCCACAGGAAAAAGAGCCTATTTGATTGATAATTATAAATGTATGAACAAAAATTGGTTGCAGGGCACAGAAAAAATAGGAATTACTGCAGGTGCTTCTGCTCCTGATATATTAGTTGATGAGCTAGTAAATTACTTAAAAATAAATATGAATACAAAAGTTTCAGTCATGCCAGATGGATTCACTGAAAATGTTCAGTTCAAGTATACTAAATGGTAATGTGCAACAACGTGCGTCAAATCAAGTCTTTAGCTCAATTCAATTTTCAGTCTATTGGAGAATAAAATATCAAGCTGAGATATAATTAATCCTCGTTTGTCAGGTTAAGTTGTGTCTAGCACAAATATAAAAAACCTTCATCATACAAAAGGGTTAATATTACTACTAATTTTATCAAAAACTTATAATATAAGTAATATTGTCATCTAATGTTTAATGAATTTAAATAAATTACCTTTTTAATTCTAGATGAGTATACACTTTGTTAATATGTTTGGGTCAAAACCCAAAAGTAAGTTTATGCTTTCTATAGGAAAAGAAGGCACAATGTTACTATATTTTAAAAATGATACTTTAAATAAAAGATATTTTGCTAAGGACAAAAATAATAAAGTTGTTTCTGACTTAATTTCATGTCTCTCATCAGATAAAAAAGCACCATTATATCTGGTTCTCAATCACACTGATCAGAACTATTTGCTACAGTCTATCCCAAGAGTAAATAGGATTAGTGCTTATCTATCAGCAAAAACAAAAGTAGAGCATTTTGCTCATAATAACGATATAAATTCTATTCTCTTGGTCGAAAAGCCGAATAAATTTAATCAAAACTGGTGGTATCTATTTGTTTCATCGAAAGCAAATCATTTAATAGAATATTGGTTGGACGTGTTTGTTGAAATAGGCTCTAACTTTAAAGGAATATTAATGTTTCCTATAGAACTAGTCAGTATAGCAAAAAAGATTCTACACAAAGATCCTAGTAACTGGAAAATTATAGTTGCTGCAACTAAAACAGGTGGCTATAGACAAGTGGTTCTTAAAGAGAACAAAATGATATTTACACGTTTAATACCATTTACTAATGATAATTTACCAGGAATCATTGCTGGTGAAATATATCAGGAAGTGAAAAATACAATTCAATCTTTAACTAAGTTTGGATTTGAAAAAAATGACCCTATCGACCTTTGCATCATAGTATCAGAAGCTATTAAATCTAGTTTATCAGTTATAAATTTTTCAGAGAATAGTGTGAACATATTGACTCCATATGAGCTAGGTAAACTATTGGTAGCAGAATTAGCTATATGCGAAAAAGATAGCTTTTGTGATACTACAATTTTGTTCCATAGCTTTAAGAATAAGCCAATAAATATTTTTAACACAAAAGAAACTAAAGAATTTTATCTATTTAATTATCTTTATTTAAATTCTCCTCAAATTTTTCTATACCTACTCTTGGTTTTAGTTGTAATTAACGCCTTTTGTTTGCGAAATTTGTATTCAAATTTTAATGTTGGTGATAATTTATCTGCAAAGCGGAGTGCTTTAAATAACAAACTAATAAAACTTAGCAAAAGCTATAATGTAAAAAAGATAGATGAAGTTTACGATTTTATTAATATCAATAATATTTTATCAAAAATAGAGTACTCTCCTCTCACACAAGTTAAGTATGTAGAAAAGCTAAAAGTACCAGATGTAGAGCTTCAATTATTTGAGTGGAATTATAATGAGGCAAAAAGTTATATTACCACAACTTTAAGGTTTAATTTTCAATCTGGTAAAGACATTTCTTATCAATACGAGAAACTACAGGAAAACTTAAACGATAATTTTCGTACCCATGATGTTAGTATTTCTAGCTTACCTACTACTAAAGAGAAAAATCTATCTATTGATATTGAAATAGGAGAGGCAATGTAAACTGATGATTATCTCTCAATTAAAAAGAAAAGCCGCAATTCATTTTATATCTTACTTATCGTTATCTATTGTATTAATAGGGTTATCAACGTGCTTTATTATCTATAACAAGAAGGTTTATAATAAAAATCAAGTTGCGATTGAGGAAATACGTTCTATTAACTTACAGATTACTGAAATTCAAAAAAAGGAAGTTATTCTAAATAAAAATCTAGATTTATGGAAAAGAATTTCTTCTTCAAATTTGCATAGTAGTAGATATATTGCAAATTTAAATTTTGAGCTTAACAAGCTATATAAAAGATACTACATATTAGAACCTGAAATATCAATTTCTATACCTGAAGAAGCCGGATTCCACGGTAAAAATGAACGCACAAAAGTAATAAGAAGTGAAGTGGTTCTAAGTTTAAGCTCAATTAGCGATAAGCATATTTTTTTCTTTCTACAGTCTATTCCAAATCTGCCTGGTTATGTTATGATCAGATCTCTTACCTTGAATAAGCAGAGAAATATAGATGCTGCAATTATAAACCAGATTTTAAGTGGTAATATGATAGAGATAGTGAGAGCTAGTATAGTTTTTGATTGGTATACCATATTAAGTAAATGAATATAAAGTTGTTTTTTATTTTTACGCTGCTATTTTTTAATGTTAGTTCATATTGCAATTGCGAAGATCTTGTAGAAAATATATGGATTTGTAAAAAATATTCTTGCCAACAGCATATTAGTAATGAAGATTTTATTGAGCATAAAATATTAGGGTTAAATAGTGAAAATTTATGTGTCTATATAGAAAGACAAGGCAATGATGAAATGGTCTGTCATCATTCCAATAATGGAATGATTATAGAAAAGAAGTACTTAAAAAGTATTTTAAAAGTTGGAAATCAAGAAATAAATGACTTTATTGATATAGCAAATTTGCGTGCGAAGGAGTGTTTTTTTATCAACAATTATTATATAGATCGAGACGATATAATAAAAGAGGCAGCAGAGAGTACTTTATCGCAATATGGTAACATAAAAAGCATTTTTTTTGATGAAGAGCAGGTTAATAGAATAGTTAGTGAGATGGAAAAGTTTAACTTACAGTCTTCAGGAGTTACAGAGGAAGAAAATTTCAATTGTAAAGTAGTCAGTTTAGATTCAATTTTATACTTTTCCCCGGATACATGGAAAATATGGGTAAATGGAAAGTTGTTTATAAATACTAAGGATTTAAAAGTGCACTCAGTAACTGAAAATTATGTAACTTTTTCATGGGCTATAAACCAAAAGATAACAAAAGAACGGATAAGCAATTCTAAAAATGTACATTTTGGACATGGAGGTATTATGTTTACGCTTTATCCAGAACAAAAATTTGATTTAGATAGTTTATCTATTAAATAATCTAATACATCTGCGCTTGTAGCTCAGTTGGATAGAGCATTGCCCTCCGGAGGCAAAGGCCGCGGGTTCGAATCCCTCCAAGCGCGTTTTTAATTAAATTTGACAATAATACTCTCACATAAGATAATAAAGAGATTTATTTTAAAGCATAATTATGTCTAGTGGTACTATAAATAAAGTCATATTGGTTGGTAATTTAGGAAAAGATCCTGAAATTAGGACTACACAAAATGGAAAAGAGATGGCAAGTTTTTCAATAGCCACGTCTGAAAGTTGGACTGACAAATTTTCTGGTACTCGCTCTGAAAAGACAGAATGGCATAATATTGTAATTTTTAGTGAAGGACTAGTAAAAATTGTTAAAGACTTTGCACGGAAAGGTAGTAAAGTGTACGTTGAAGGCTCTCTGAGAACTAGAAAATGGACTGACCAAAATGGTACTGAAAAGTACACAACAGAGGTGGTGCTATACAACTTTAATAGTGCCCTTACCCTTTTAGATTCACGAAACAGTATGTCAAACTCTGATTACAAGCCAAGTGAATACAAACAAAATGAAACAGAACAAAAAGATAAACACGGAAGTTTTGACAACGATATAAAAGACGAACTAATCGATGATGAAATACCATTTTAATAACTTCAATTGAAATCTCCATTTTTATGGACTGCTTGTGTTACTCCTTTTAATTGCAATGGAGATAGTATAGATTACCAAAGCTTGCAGTGTTTGCTTACAATACAAGCTGAAGCTGAAAATGGTATAGTGTTGCTAGGTAGCACCGGTGAAAGCTTATCACTTACTGATTCTGAAAAGCACACATTAGTTGAATTTGTATGTGAGCTAAAATCCAATACGAAAATTATAATTGGTGTACCAGGAGTGAATTTATATCAGACTCTTGAATGGCTTGATTTTTGCAAGGATATGCCTATTTATGGTTATTTAATGACAACTCCCATTTACACAAAGCCCGGAATCATGGGACAGACTTTATGGTTTGAAAAGCTGCTTGAAAAAGCACATGTACCAGCAATGCTTTACAATATTCCATCAAGAGCGGGAATAAATCTTCATCCTGAAACTGCACATAACTTATCTGACCATAAAAAATTTTGGGCTATCAAAGACTCAAGTGGAACTGTTGATACTTTAACTCAGTATAAGAAAGTTGTTCCAAATATTGAGGTATTTTGTGGAGATGATAATATGATATCCGATATAGCTGCTGAGGGTGCGTCTGGTCTAGTTTCTGTTGTTGCCAATGTTTGGCCAAGTGTAGTACATAAATATGTTAAGCAATGCATGAGTGGCAAGAACCCTCAAGCAGACAGTTGGCAACAAGCTTGCAAAGCTCTATTTACTGCCAGCAATCCAATACCTACTAAAGCACTTTTGCATGACATTGGGCTCATAGAAC
This sequence comes from Wolbachia endosymbiont of Encarsia formosa, assembly GCF_039540065.1. Taxonomy (NCBI): domain Bacteria; kingdom Pseudomonadati; phylum Pseudomonadota; class Alphaproteobacteria; order Rickettsiales; family Anaplasmataceae; genus Wolbachia; species Wolbachia endosymbiont of Encarsia formosa. The sequence continues at coordinate 443,303 of NZ_CP154278.1, forward strand.
ACAAAACTGTCCGCCTACCACTCAGCGCAGAAGATTTGCCTTCTATTGAAACATTGAGGCAAGCTAATAAAATGATTCTTGGATGGGAAAATCAACTAGCTATGCAAGATTAGGAATTGAGCTGATAATTCAATTATACTTAACACAAAAAAATGGGCTAAATCCTCTTCAAAAACTTCTATCTATCGTCTCTTAAAATACTCTCCTGCACACATCCCCATCAACAATTTTCACATCACTATCAACTGAGCTACCTGGCTGTTTATTTCCTTTGTATATCTCCCCATAAACGGAACTACCTGGCTGTCTATTTCCTTCTGGAAAAAAGCTCTCAATTGCTTTATCAATTAAGAAACTTAAAGGAATACAAGCAATCACACTCACTACAAAAGTTAAAGCACCTATAGCTGCGGGTGATGTAAAACCAAGAGCAACTAGTCCTGCTCCAACTCCAAAAAAAAAACACCAATACTACTGATAGTATTTGCATAATTTTTAATTTTATATTCAGCGCTGTTGCTATATTCTCTCAAAATTTGTTCATGTTCTTTGGACATGCCTTCTGGTATATCGTTGAGATTTGTAGTTTTTGAGAAAAAACAAGCCTTGATTAAGCCTACTAATAACATTGCAGAACCAATGATTCCACCTGCAATGAGAGGTGGCAAGTTAACATAACTTAGAGCTAAACCTGCAAGAGCCCCAGTAACAGCACCCATTCCTAGTGCTATTGTGCCTGCTGCTAGTTCTAGTTTTGATCCAATGTTCTTTTCTAGGTTACTTTTTGCTTGCCTCGCCTCTTTTAACTGTTCTCTTGTATAGCTCATAGTATGTACCCTTACTTAAAATTAATAATATAATACTAGCATTTTTAGTTTATATAGTCAATTTATTAAGTAATTTTAATTGACTTTCAGCAAACTTTAGCCTTATATGTATGGTCCCAGAGTGTAATGGTATATAAAACATGAGAACAAAATGCCATTAAAGGAGAACTTATGATTACTGGATATATCAGAACAACAGAGACAATTCATAAAGGAATGTAAACTTTCTAAGTACTATAACCTCAACTCTAAAACTATTGTAAAACAGAAAAAAGCATTCATTTAAAAGAAAAATAACAGCTCCATATACTATTAAAGTGATAATACTTATAATGTTAGATGTGACACCAAATCTAATTTGAAATATAACTTATTTACTCAGCTTCTTTTGAAACTACTGTGAACATAATATCTATAGATAAAACATCGCATTACCACGCCACTAACGAGTAGCAGAATGACAAGTTTTTCAAACTAGTCCGTTAAAAATCTCAGTCAGTTCAGCTGTATGCTTTTAACTTTCCCAAAAAGAGAATTAACCATACGAAATTCTTGTTGATATGACTTAATGAATAATTATTTTAGGTTACTAATTTATTTTAAGAAACTTTGATGATATTTAGCCCACTTATTTTTCTATTTTCCATGTCACGATGAGCCTCTATTATTTCATCGAATTTATATTTTTTATTGATCCGTACAATCAAAAGTTTTTTTCTTATCATCTCAAAGATTTCCATTGCAGTAAGCGCTAATATAAATCTATCATGCTTATAATGATAGATTGAAGTTCCTGTTGCAAATAACGAACGCGAGCTAAGTAAAGAAAAACTAAGAGGAGCGCTACCTGATATCTGACCATAGGAAACATATATGCCAAACTTAGATAAAGATTCAAAAGAAAGCTTGCTTGTAGCGTAACCTATAGGGTCATATACTGCACCTACTCCTATATTTTTCGTAATCTCCATAATTTTAGAAACGAAGTCTTTATCATTGTAGTTTATTGCATATGTGCAGCCATTTTGTAAAGCTATCTTCATTTTTTCGTCAGAGCTTACAGAGCCTACCACTATACCTTTTTTATCTTTTGCCCATTGACATATTATTTGCCCCAAACCACCATTAGCTCCATGAACTAGCACAAAAGCACCAGGCCTAATTTTATAAGATTGATTAACTAAATAGTGAGCTGTCACACCTTTAAACAGCACTGCAGCAGCAACTTCATCAGATATATCATTCGGAATTTTTATCAGATATTTCTGGTGTACAATGCGCTTTTCACAATATGTTCCTGTAGGAGCTGTGCAATATCCAACTCTATCTCCAACCTCAAGTCCATCACTAATTTTTTTACCAAGCTTTTCAACAACTCCTACTGCCTCTACTCCAAGTACTGATGGCAGATCTTTAATTATGCGCATACCTTTTCTGTGCTCTAAATCATAATGATTTAAGCCGATAGTTGTATGACGTATTAAGACTTCCTCGCCTTTTGGCTCACCTATGTTATTATCTACAAATTCTAATACTTCTGGCCCCCCAGTTTTTTTAATTTGTATAGCTCTAACCATGATAAATGTAAGACAAAAACTTTAATTATGTTATCTAGCAATTAATATTTTGTAAAATGTTATTTAGTGTTTATACACTACATAAGCGTATTGTTAGTAGTTTTGAGGCACAAATTATGATGAACAGAGAAATTTGGCTTTATGGTGTTTTATTCAATGTGTTGTGCAAAGTGGATGAAGATGATGATTTAAATGCTAACAATATAATAAAAAAATAAAAGAAGGGCTAAAATGTGGAATGCAAAGATCAGATAAAAAAGGAGACCATTGTAAATATTTATATACTTCTTGGGAAAAAAAAGGCTTTGATATTAATCACAAATTTGACTTGAAAGATTATGATGGCTTTCCAATAGATAGTCTTTTTTCCATTGCCATTAATTATAAACCGTACACTTTAACAAATCTAGCGCAAGTTTTAATAAAAGCAGGAGCTAATGTGCAAAACGAAAAAGGATATTTACATACCTGTGCTTTGACTCATTCTCCAGATATATTAAAAGCTCTCATAAAAGCGGGAGTAAATGATCACCCAAATGAAAACTATGGTGGAAATACCGCTTTAGACTATGTTGCTAAATTATATGGTAGAGATAAGTCAACGAAATGCAAGGATTGCTGTAAAATTCTAATTGAGCATACATTAGAAAAAAACCTCACAGTAAAATGCCAGACTATATAAAAAGTAATAAAGAGTTAACTGAGTACTGGAATGCTTGTGAAGCAAATAATGAAGGATGGGAATTGATTATACCAAGCACTGAAACACAAGTAGTCAGTGTGCAAAAAGTAAATAAGAGCCGCTGCTCAATTAAATAGACCTGTTGCATAACTATTATTTTAATCACAATAGGAAAAGGTTTGTTATTTAAGCTTAAAAAACGTATACGATAGTGTTATTTCACTTAAACCTTTTGTGTTGTTATCAAGCAATATCTCATGATCTATATAGAAAGATACTGGCATAGCTGCTTTTTGTTTTGGTAGCAACATTTGTTCTTCAAAACAAAAGCATGCAATTTTATTGAAATACTTACCTGCTTTGAAAGGCGTAACATTATACACCGCCATTCCAAATGAAGGCTGATCAGATAGATTTTTTGCGTAATAAAAAGCTAAACTTTGTTCTCCTATGTTTACATCAACGTAGTTAGTTTCTGATTTAAATTCCCAAGGTAGATCGGACATTATATCAGCATTGAAGTGGACCCTGATTTTTTGGTCAGTTGCATTTATTGTTGTATTAGCTGCTTTTCTCGTTGTGCCACCATATCCAGTAGCTTTGCAAAAGATGCTATACAATGGCACCGAAGCATATGCAAGACACAGCATCAATACCACTAAAGATACTAAAAAGAAAACTATAGAATTCTTGTTATTCTTCCTTAAAAAGGAGAACATTTAGTCCCTGTTATTAAGTAACCTGAGCAAACTGAGAAATATATTGATAAAGTCTAGGTAAAGACTATTTGCACCAAGTATTGCCAGCTTAGTAGTAGCAGCTTCTGAACCATCATTATACTTGTAATAAACATCCTTGATTCTCTGAGCGTCAGATGCAGTTTTTAAAGTAAACACTATCACCGATATGAATGATATTGCAAAATCGAGTGGACCACTTCCAAGGAACAAATTCACTATAGATGCTATAATTAATCCCCAGACTCCCATTCTCAAAAAAGAGCCCATACTTGTTAGATCTCTTTTTGTGATGTTACCATACAAAGCCATAGAGCCGAACATGATTGATGTAATGAAAAATGCTCTTGCTATACTTTCTGCAGTATAAATTATGAAAATATAGGATGAAGACATTCCAATTAATACTGCAAACGCAAAAAATATGGTGAATGCAGACTGAACACTAAGATGTAGAATTTTAGGGTATACAAAAAACACTAGTACAAGTGGAGAAAATATTACTGTATACAACAGGACTGGATTAGAATGAATCACCTGAAAAAGACCAGAAAACACTGTTAAAAACGCAACAAGCCCTGTAACACCTAAAGCTAAAGCCATATAATTGTATACTTTAGTTAGGTAACTCCTGAGTCCACTACTATAATAAACGCCCTGAGAGCGAATATCCTGTTCGTTTTTCATATAAGACATATGTACTCCTCATTATCTCTTGATGATATATTATAATACAATACAGCGTTTTTATCAAGTATAAAATTACATACTACAATTGAATGGTGTGGTATGCAATTAGAGAATTTCTTCCATAACTATAAGCAAATCGGGTTTCATCAGCATGTAACTATTATAACAACCTCTGGCAATAGAAACTACTTTCACCATCCCCTCTATCATGATTTAAGGGGAATGGTGAAAGTAGTTTTTGCATTTACTAAAGCATTATTCTTATAGACACTATACCAACAATCCACTATTTTTTCTATGTCTCGCGGTTTAACCTCTGGACCTATACTGATTCTAATTGAACATTCTGCTTGCTCTTTTGTTGCTCCCATTGCAAGCAAAACATGAGAAGATCCAACTTTTCCAGAAGAACATGCAGAACCATTGCTGACTGCAATATTATTTAAGTCAAAGTGCATGAGCTGCAGATCATTCTTCACTCTCGGCATATAAATGAAACTTGTATTTGGCAATCTTTTAGAATTTCTGCCAAAGATCTTGATATCACTGACAAGACTTAATAACCCACACTCCAATTGATCACGCAGCTTCTCTACTTCATCCATCTTTGATAGAAGATCTGGAATGTTTTGCAATGCAGCAGAAAGACCTACTATTGCAATAATATTTTCTGTACCACCACGCAATCCTTTTTCTTGCCCACCACCTATTATAGTAGGTTCTATTACAAGCTTTTTGTCAAATATTAAAACTCCACTACCTGCTATACCACCAAATTTGTGAGCAGATAAAGTAAGTAAATCCACTTCTAAATCTTCCATATTTAATTCGATTTTCCCAACACTTTGAGCAGCGTCAGTGTGACAGATTGCCCCGAATTTATGTGCAATTTTAGCTATTTCCTTAACAGGCTGGATAACTCCAGTTTCGTTATTAGCCATCATCACTGAAATTATTACTTTATTCCCTTCAAGTTCGCTTAGAATTTTTTCTAGCTCTAAAAAGTCAACAATACCCTCTTGATTAACGGGTATTATATGTGGATTATATGCAGAATTAAGAATTGAAGGATGCTCTGTAGCTGAAATTATATGCAGATAGCCTTTCATTCCTCTCATGACGAGGTTGTTTGCTTCAGTTGCACCAGACGTAAAAACTATTTCTTTATCATCTGGAATGCTAAGAGCATCACGTACGTTATCTCTTACCTCTTTAAGAATCTTCCTCGCTTCTTGTCCTCTTTTATGCAGCGATGATGGATTTAGTGTTTGTTTTGACAAAATCTCAAGTATACTTTTTTTTACATTTTTACTCACTGGAGCAGTTGCATTATAATCAGCATACACGTAACTACTATCTTCCAGGGAGAATAAACTCACAGGCTTATTTGTCACTTACCATCAACCAATTATGTATGTTAACTTTAACACGATAAAAATTTATTGCAAAAACAGCGAAATTAATACATAATTGATAAAGAATTTGCATTATCAATCCCTGTCAAAACAGGTTTTTATTAGGAGTCATCATGGTAGAAGTCTTTTTAAATAATTCAACAAAAAAGATAGAAGGTAGATACCATCAAAGCAAAGATGCCAATGCACCGGTTGTGCTAATTTTACATCACCATCCCCAATATGGTGGTAGTATGGATAGTAAGATTATACATATTATATATGAATCTTTTATCGATAATAACTTTTCTGCATTGACAATTAATTTTCGTGGCGTCGGAAAATCTACCGGAACTTTTGATAAGGGTATAGGAGAATTAACTGATGCTGCAGTAGCTATTGATTGGCTTCAGGAGCATAACTCTAACAACGTTTCAATTTGGATAGTCGGTTTTTCTTTTGGAGCATGGGTAGCTATGCAGTTGACAATGCGCCGTCCAGAGATAGTAAGTTTTGTTGCCCTTTCTCTTCCAGCAACTAAGTACGATTTCTCTTTTCTCTCTCCTTGCCCAGTTCCTGGACTTATAATACAAAGTAATAATGATACAATTTCAGAAGAAAGCGATGTAACAGAATTAGCACAAAGGTTAATAAATTCGGTAAAAAACAACCATATGGAATACCATATAGTAGACGATACTAACCACTTTCTAAGGGATAAAGAAGAGGAAGTAGCTCAAATTATAGATAATTATATAAAACTACGTTTAAACAGTGCAGCTACTTCTCCTCAGAAAGCTAAAAAAGAGATAAGGGTAAAAGAATATGCCTAACTTTACAAATGAGAGAAATGAATGTATTAATACAAATAAAAAAAGTCTTGTTATGTTTAGGCAATTATTATTTATCGTTTTAGCGATATTTATGCTGTCAGGATGCTTTCTAAGTAAACAGCGTAAGTTAAAGAGTCCGTGTATAAAAAGCAATGAAGGCATTTCATGCGAATTATACTCCGTTAATGATCATTGGTTAAATAAGTACAAGTTATAGGTAGCTTTGTATTGTATTGCTTCTTCCATTCACAACTCTACTAATGATCGGTTTTTTAACTGAAAAATGTGATCTGCTTTTTCTGCAAGGATATAGTTGTGTGTTACTATAAGCATAGAGCTATTATTTTCCTTTACATATGAATGTAATAGCAAAAACACATTCAAAGAATTTGTTGGGTCTAAATTTCCCGTTGGCTCATCTGCAAGTAAAAGCTTTGGAGAGTTTACAATGCTTCTTGCAATTGCAACCCTCTGCCTTTCTCCACCAGAAATTTCAGATACCATACTACTTGCTTTACTTTCCAGACCAAATTTTTCTAATATTGCTTGCGATTTTTTTTTTGCTTCAGCTTTGCTTCTTCTTGCAATAAGCTGGGGAAGCATAACGTTTTCCAACACTGATAACTCTTGTAATAAATAGTGAAATTGATAAACAAAGCTAAGAAAATTTCTTCTTACATGAGTTTTATATTTATTGCTGGCTTGCGTGCAATTTACTCCATCTACTGTCACTACACCTAAAGTTGGCTTATCCAATAGGCCTGCAATTTGTAGTATAGTTGTTTTTCCTGATCCCGAACTACCAATCAATGCAACTACTTGCCCCCTTGTAAGACTCAGATTGATATCTTCTATAATAGCAGGACTTTTTTTGAAGCTCTTACTTACAGAAGCTAGCTCTAGTGTTACACAACTACCCATATTATAAAAAGATCCAGGAGGGAGAATTAGACCGAGAAACTGTTACCACACCCACATCGAGACTTAGCGAGAGCATTCTTGATTTGAAAACCAGAACCACTGAGATCTTCAGTATAATCTATAGTTGAATTATTTAAAAATTTTGCTGAACAATTATCAACCATTAACACAGGGTTTCCATTCTCATCATTAATTACTATATCTTTACCTTTTTCACTAAAACTGGAGTGGCTTCTATAATCCTTGCTATCTTCGTCATCGTCAAAATCGTCACCCAAATACGTCTTCTTATTTATTTGATCCATAAGAAAATTATACTTGAAGCCAGAGCATCCACCACCTGAAACTGCAACCCGCAAAACAGAACTCTCATCTCCTTCCTGTTCTACAAGGGAGTGGATTTTCCTTAATGCATTGTCAGTTAAGCTAATATTGTAATCTGTTGACATAACAACCACCGTTCATTATTGATAACCTATTATAGTAGAAATTTTACATGTCAAACAATAATTTTCTATTAAGTTACGCGTGCTTTCCAAATAAAACAAAAGGAAGAAATTTTAAAGAGCCAGAAGATGAAAATCGCAGCTGCTTTCAGCGTGATAGGGACCGAATTATTCACTCTAATGCGTTTAGGAAACTAGGATACAAAACACAAGTTTTTATCAATTATGAGCATGACTACTATCGCACTCGGCTAACTCATAGCCTTGAAGTTGCACAAATTGCAAGATCCATCGCACGCAGGCTCAGATTAGATGAGGATATCACTGAATGCATAGCGCTCGCACATGATCTTGGTCATCCTCCATTTGGTCACACAGGTGAGAATGCTCTAGTTCAAATTGATAACGAGAAGTATAAGTTTGATCATAACGTTCAAGCTATAAGGATTTTAACTTATCTTGAACAAAAACATGCCGACTTTAATGGCATGAATCTAAGTTGGGAAGTGATTGAAGGCGTTGCAAAGCATAACGGTCCCTTGCTTGGTCAAAACGCGGAGTCTTCTACAAGTAATCAGCTGTTATTAGAATACAACAAAAAATATAATCTAAAACTTGAAGAATTTTCAAGCATTGAAGCGCAAGTTGCTTCAATTGCCGATGATATTGCTTACAGTGTTCACGATCTTGATGATGCACTCAGGGCGAATTTAGTAACCATCAAAGATTTGCTCGATGTTCCTTTAATTGGCAAAATGTTCAAAGAAGTAAAAAGCAAATATTCAGAATTGGCTCAAAGCAAACTCATACATGAATCACTGAGTAAAACTATAGGAATTATGATAAATGATGTCGTTTTTCAGACTGAAAGAAATATTCAAGACTACAAAATAAAAAGCGTAGAAGATGTAAGAGGTCTAAATACAATGCTAGTCACATTTTCACCAAAAGTTGCAAGTGCCACAAAAGAGATGAAAAAATTCAACATGGAAAAAATATACAGAAGTTATAAACTGACCAGAACAATGAACAAAGCAAAACGTATAGTACAGGAGCTTTTTCAATGCTTTTATGAAAACCCAGGGTTATTACCTATAGAGTGGAACAAACTTGCTTGTGAATCTCAGCGTTCAGTAATAATATGTGATTATATCTCAGGTATGACAGATAGATTTGCCATACACGAGCACAGAAGAATTTTTGATACCTCATACGAAATGACTTCTTTCTAATGACCGATGATTATTTCATGTCGATCGCATTAAAACTTGCAGGAAAAAGTCTTGGAAGTGTTGCACCAAATCCCACTGTTGGATGTGTCATTGTAAAAGACGGCATGGTAATTGGTGAAGGCTACACAGGAATCGGTGGACGTCCACATGCAGAAGTAGTTGCTTTACAAAATGCTAAAGACTTAACTCATGGTACAACTATGTACGTCACTCTCGAACCATGTTGCCACTTTGGAGTTACAGAACCTTGCACTACAGAAATCATAAAATCAGGAATAAGAAAGGTAGTGATTGCAGCAATTGACCCAGATAATAGAGTTTTAGGCAGAGGCATAAAAGCCTTAGTAGATGCAGGAATTGAAGTAAAACAAGGGATTATGCAGAAAGAAGCAGAGAAACTAAATGTTGGCTTTTTTACCACCAAGAAACTCCATAGACCATTTATAGCTTGCAAAATCGCAACAACTCTTGACGGAAAAATCGCAACATTTACAGGCGATAGCAAATGGATAACAAGTGAGGATACGAGAAATTGGATACATGAGCTTAGAGCAAAATATGACGCAATTATGATTGGCAGCAATACCCTTGTTAGTGACGATCCACTCTTAACTTGCAGATTACCAGGGCTGGAAAATAGATCACCAATAAGGCTAATTATCGATAGCCAAGGGAAATTGAAGGAAGAGCATAATATTGCAAAGACTGCAGATACCTTATATAACCATGATTTAAGCAAAGAGCCAACAGCATACCTTTCGATGTCATTCCAGCGCGTGACGCTGGAATCTAGAAAAAAAGAAGAAGAATGGATCCCAGTGTCACGCACTGGGATGACAGGAGGTTCAACTTGGGTAATTACAAACAATGAAGTAAAGAAAAAAATAAAAAACATTAACTACTTAGTAGTTAATTCAAACAATGCTGGCAAAGTCTGCCTAAAAGACATGGCATCAAAACTTGTTTCAGAAATTGGCATAACAAGATTATTAGTTGAAGGTGGAGGAGTGTTAATCACAGAGCTACTGAAGCATAGTTTAATCGACAGGCTGATAATCTGCCGTAGTGGTAAAATTCTAGGTAATGATGCCATCCCTTTTATAGGAGATTTAGGGATTCAATCTATTAACAAGTGCTATCAGTTCAAAAAAGCAGAGATAATAGGGTTGAGTGAAGATATTATTGAGATGTGGGATAGATTATAGTAGTTTTTATATTCTTGAAAGAAAGAGGTAGAAGTCTCTACCTCTTTACCATTTAGTCTTTTTTAAATCCTTGAGTTTTTAATACTTCAGTAACTGTAGAATCTTCTAATGCACTCTTAAATGCTTCACTAACTTTATCTAAATCTAGTTTTTTATTCAATTCAGACTTGTCAGCTTTGTTATTCAATTCAGCTTTAGTAGCTAAATCTTTAATTTTTTCTTCAACTTCTGTTTTAACTGCTTCAGCTTTATTAGCTGCTGTTTCATCGCCTGCTTTAGCTTCACTTATTTCTTAATTCTTATGCATTTGCTGATATGAAGCATAAGCTGCTGCGGCAAAATATACAGAGGCAATAGATAGAACTGCAATTGCAGCAAAGGTACCAATAATAGCAGCCCCTAAAGATCCAAATCCAGAAGTAAATACTAACAAAACTAGAGGTGGAGCAATTACTTCAGTAATTGCCAATATCATGGTTATTGCTGTTGCTAAAGATGCAGTTGCAACCGTAGCTTCAATACCCATCTTTGTTATAGGTGCTATGTTTTTTAATTTCCATATGCTTGTATTCATAATCACTCCCTCCTTAATTAAGGTTAAAAATACAGTTAATTGTATATTAACAATGCACACTAGTCAAGTATTTTATTAATAAATTAATATTTTACCTACTTTCTAAATTGCTACTAATTATATAAGATTGATATATGATAAATGGTTGGCTCAATTTTTATAAACCAATAGGAATGAGTTCTGCACAAGCTGTAACTCAAATTAAAAGGATTTTTGGAATAAAAAAAGCCGGACATTTGGGAACACTTGATACTTTGGCTTCAGGTATATTACCGATCGCTCTTGGTGAAGCAACAAAAACTATACCGTATTTATCTTGTAACTTAAAGGCATACAATTTTACAATCAAATGGGGAAAGCAAACAACTACGGATGATTTGGGTGGTGATATCATTAGAACTAGCACTATAAAACCTGAATATAACCAAATAAATTGTGTGATTAAGGATTTTATTGGTGAGATAACACAAACTCCTCCTCAATTTTCAGCAGTAAAAATCAAGGGAGCAAGAGCATATAAATTAGCAAGAAGTGGGCAAAAGGTAAATATAAAACCTCGACAAGTCAAAATACATGAACTGAAGATGATATTTTTGGACACCATAAATAATAGTGCCGATTTTTCTATGATCTGCGGTAGCGGCGTATATGTAAGATCAATTGCTCGGGATCTTGGCATTGCATTAAATTGTTTTGGACATATTACACAATTAAGAAGAACGATGGTAGGTGATTTTAAGGAAGATGAATCAGTGACAATTGAGCAACTTACTAAAAAAAACACAACAACTTACTCTCCGATGTCATCCCAGTGTAAAGCATTGGGATCCAGATATACAAATACTTACAAATCATGTAATGGACAAAAGATTCTAGGAGCATATGTCAAAAACAATGTTCGTGATGCAATAAGCTTGATCCCAGTGCTTGACACTGGGATGACAGAGGGAGGTGGGATGGCAGAAGATGATGGAGGTAATACAAAAAGTTTCATCATCCCCATTGAATCTGCTTTAAAATCGATGTTCAAAGTTGAAATTTCCTTAGAGGAGGCGGAGAAAATCAGAAAAGGTCAAGAAATTATATTAAATAACTTGCGTGGTTTAAAGAATTATGATATTTTTTGTAAGATAGTGGGTGATGTGCCCATTGCAATTTGCAGTTTTACTCATGGTTATGTGAAGCCTGTTCGTGTTTTTAATATTTTGAAATGAGGTTTAGATGTCAATAACATCCAAAAAGAAAAAAAGTTTGATTAGTACATATGCAATTAAAGAAGATGATACAGGTTCATCTTTTGTACAGTGTGCAATTTTAACCGAGAGAATAATTAATTTAACTGAGCATTTTAAAACGCATAAGCATGACCATAATTCTAAGCGCGGTTTACTTGTATTGATAGGTAGAAGGCGCAAGCACTTAAATTATATAAAACGTAAATTTGGTAATGAAGCCTATCAAGAGTTAATAGAGAAGTTAGGCATTAGAAAATAATCGAGGAATTTTGTATGTTTGAAATTATAAAAAAATCTATAGATTGGGAGGGGCGTACCTTATCTTTAGAAACTGGGAAAATAGCACGTCAAGCTGATGGTTCAGTAGTTGTAAATTATGGAGATACTTCTATCTTAGTCACTGTTGTACGAAAAAAGAAGGAAGAAAGTGTTGATTTTCTCCCTTTAAATGTACAGTTTATTGCAAAAAGTTATGCCATGGGTAAGATTCCTGGTGGTTTTTTCAAAAGAGAAGGAAAACCATCTGATAGAGAAACTTTAATTTCAAGAGTAATAGATAGAAGTATAAGACCGTTATTTCCTGAAGGTTTTCATGATGAAATTAGTGTAGTATGTAATCTATTAACTTACGATACGGTCAATTCTCCTGAAGTACCAGCATTGATAGGTACCGTCGCAGCTCTTGCAATTTCTGGTGTTCCTTTCCACTTTACTATAGCTGGAGTTATGGTCGGTTGTGATGAAAATAACAATTATATACTCAATCCTTCCGTTCAAGAGATGAAAGCAAGCAACTTGGATCTGTTTTTGTCTGGTGATGAAAATTCGATCTTAATGGTCGAATCGGAAGTCAAAGAGCTCTCTGAAGAAAATGTTTTGAGTGCAATAAAATTCGGCCATGAACATCTTCAACCTGTTATTAAGCTTATAAAAGAATTTGCTGATACAGTAGGCAATAAACCTGAAAGCTTTGCTCCTGTTGATATATCATATATAACTCAAGAACTTGAGAAATATCGCAAAGACTTTGAAGAAGCATATTCAAAAACAGTAAAACAAGAGCGGGTTCAAGCTCTAGAAGTGGTCAGGAATAATATATTGAATACTCTTAAAGAGGCTGGAAAAGACGAAAAGTTAATTACTTATGCAGTAAAAAGCTTTGAAAGATCTTTAGTGCGTGAAATGATTAGAAAGAAAAGTGTGAGGATAGACAGCCGTAAGTACGATGAAATACGCCAGATAGAAATCGAGGCTGACATTCTACCAAAGACTCACGGTTCTGGGCTATTTACAAGGGGTGCCACTCAGGCATTAGTTGTTACTGCTCTTGGTACTACACAAGATGAGCAAATTGTGGATGACATTGAAGGGGATAGACGTGAACATTTTATGTTGCATTATAATTTTCCTCCATTTGCTGTTGGAGAGGCTTCTGCTATACGAGCACCAGGAAGGAGAGAAATTGGTCATGGTAAACTTGCTTGGAAAGCAATTCATCCTGTTTTACCTGATAAATATGAATTTCCTTATACAATAAGGGTAGTATCTGAGATTATGGAATCTGATGGTTCTTCTTCTATGGCAACAGTTTGTGGAACTTCCATTGCATTAATGGATACAGGTGTACCAATAAAGGCTCCCGTTGCAGGAATTGCTATGGGTCTCATCAAAGAAAAAAATGAGCATATAATACTTTCTGATATACTGGGCGATGAAGACTATCTTGGTGATATGGATTTCAAAGTAGCAGGAACTAGCGAAGGGATTACAGCACTGCAGATGGATATGAAAATTCCTGGTATAAGCTTTGAAATTGTTGAAAAATCTTTAGAACAAGCAAAAGTAGGAAGATTACATATCTTAGAAAAAATGAATGCAGTAATTTCAGAACATCGTAAGGATATAAAAGATCATGTACCAAGAGTGTTATCGTTTTATATAGATAAAGATAAAATTTCTGCAGCTATTGGTGCTAAAGGAAAAAATATACGCAGTGTATGTGAAAGAAGTAATGCAAAAATTGAAATAGGGGATGACGGTAAAGTTTCTGTTTTTGCCATTAGTAGTACTGAAGCTGAAGCTGCAAAGGATATGATGATTGATTCAATAACAGAACTAGAACAAGGTTCTATAATTGATGCTAAAGTTGTAAAGATAGAGAAGTCTATTGTAGAGTTAGAACTTCTTAATGGAAGAAAAGGAAAAATGCATATAAGCGAGGTAGCTAATCAACATGTAGAGTCCATTGAGGATATACTTCAACAGGGTGATACCTTCAAAGCTTTGGTAATTGACTTTGAAAAAGGTGGATGTCCAAAATTATCAAGACGTCGTGTTGATCAAGAAACAGGTGAATTTTTTGAAGGTAAGCTTTACAATGAAGAAAGGAGAGATGGTTTAAATAATAGGGATAATTATTATAACAACTCGTTTAATAAAAAACCTGGAGATAATTATCATAGTAATAGACCTACTCGTCCTCGTTCTGGTTTTAGTAATAGAAACAGACCAAAATTTGGTAATAATGACTCATCATCAGGTTTCTATTGAGGTTGAACTTACTTTCTATTATCTCAGTGTCGAAACACTGGGATAATAGGAATTTTTAAAACTGACAAGATAACAAAAATGGTTTGTGTTATCTGTAGGGTTATAACGAAAGATTTTTAAGATCGTTTATAGTCTTTTTTACGTCTTCAGCTTTAAATATTGCTGATCCAGCAACTAATATATTTGCACCTGCTTTTATTACATCAGATGCGTTAGAAAAGTTAACTCCACCATCTACTGAAACTTGTGTTTTAAGATTACGGTCCTGTATCATTTTCCTCACGGTAGATATCTTACTCAACTGCGAATGAATAAACTCCTGTCCTCCAAATCCAGGATTGACTGTCATAATTAGTACAATATCTAGCTCATGTATTATATATTCAAGCACGCTTGGAGAAGTTGAAGGAACAATTGAAACTCCAACTTGTATTGTTTTTTTTGTATAATTTATGTCTTTGTATGATTTTATCTTTCTTACTAGCCTCTCAAGATGTATCTCTGCTTCTGCATGTATAGTGATAATATCAGCACCAGCATTTATAAAACTTTCAATATGGTTACCAGGAGATTTAATCATTAAGTGTACATCAAAAGGAAGATTGCTATATTTACGTATCGCAGAGATAACATTCGGACCTATTGTAATATTTGGAACAAAATTTCCATCCATAACGTCTATGTGTATATAATCTACATTCAAGTCGCTAATTCTTTTTACTTCCTCTCCTAATTTTGCAAAGTCTGCTGAAAGTATAGAAGGTGCAATTTTAATACCCATAGACTACTTTTTACCAAAAATAAAAAAAAGTAACTTATTTTTTAAACTCTGTCATCCCAATACTATATTAATCTCATTTAGAAATTTTTGTATCCTTCCAGATGCATGTGAAACCAGTCCTTTATTTTTCTCTGCCCATTCATCTTGCCATCGTAATACTCATTAGACTTCTTTCTTCGCCTCTTCTAAATATTCCAACACAGTTTCATGCAGCGCAGTCCAAGACATTTTCTTTTCCATATTCGGTATAAATTTTTGTTTCCAAGTGTCCTTAAATTCTTGGAAACATTGTTTTTCAAAATTTTGGAAATCAGGTAAAATTTTCGACCTAAACCCATTAATTAAATTCGAGACTTCTATAGCCTTTTCAGGGCTTATAGACTTAAAAGACAATATTTCATTCTTTAAAACATCTAGCTTCTCAAATGAATTAAGCTTAAATGGAATATAAAGCGAGGATCTTATATTATACCTTAGATAAGAGTCGTAATATAGCTTAATCTTGTACATGAGCGTAGCAAATGCACTAGAAGAAATATTATTTTCATATTCTGCAAGAGAAGATAATAAACGCTTGTAATCCTCTTCATTCAAAAATGGTGGTTGTAAACTTGATTCAATTTTATTATTAAAAGATGTGAATCTGTTGAAAATACAATTGCCATATTCGCTTAAAAATTCAGGCAAAATATCTTCCTGTTCTAATTTTAGAGGCAAGTCTTTTCTAATCTCTTTCGGCAAATGATGCATTGAAAACTGATTAATAACCCACGCAAAATTCTCATCAAACTCATTTTAGTAATCAGCATTATTGTCAGCTTTACCTTCTTTATCATTCCAAGGCAGTATTTTATAAAAAAAATTGTTCAACCTTTTTTTTAATTTCAAAATACTTTCACTCTTATCGCCTACCTTATATAAAACCTCTTCTACTTTTTGTCTTGCGTCTTGAGAACTGATTCTATCACCTATATGCAATCCAATGCCATTTCTCTCCAATAACTCCCAATCAAACAACTTATGTGGGTCAGGTTTACGCATTGCGTAGCCTTCAATGGATGAGTTATATACTATAGTACCTATTTCAGCGTGACTAAATATCATATCTTTTCTAATCTTAAAGCGCTTCATGAGGTACAAAATCAGATCTTTGACAGATTTCATTTGCTCTTCTGGAAAAGGCTCAAGCCCTGTGTTTACAATCTCTATACCCATAGAATAATCATTCAGTTTTCGTAGCTCTTCAACCACATTATCTACTTGAACTTTCGCATAACTTATACCAGCATGCCATGCTCGTTTTTCGAGTGGAACCATCAGAGTAATGCTACCATCCCTAT
Source organism: Wolbachia endosymbiont of Encarsia formosa (assembly GCF_039540065.1). Classification (NCBI taxonomy): domain Bacteria; kingdom Pseudomonadati; phylum Pseudomonadota; class Alphaproteobacteria; order Rickettsiales; family Anaplasmataceae; genus Wolbachia; species Wolbachia endosymbiont of Encarsia formosa. The sequence goes on from NZ_CP154278.1 coordinate 460,327, forward strand.
CAACAATAAGCTGTACTGATATACCTGAAGAATTTAATTCGCATTTTGTGCTTTTTAATGTTGGAGATTCGGTATGATGCACTACCACCATCAACACTTTTTTGCTTTCTCTATCATCATAATTTGAACTTGGTGCAGGATCTAAAAATATTGGATTCTTTAATGATGTTTTCAAATCTTGAAAATCGTTCTCGATATCAATTAAGCAAGATTGCTGTCCATATACAAGAGGCGCTACAAGCAGCAACAGAAATAAAACAGACAAACATTTTTTTACTATAAGTCTCATGCAGCTTTACAAATTGCCCACAATATAACTAAATTAACATAATACGCATAAAATGTTTACTTTTTTTCAGCTAATCAAGGCTTGCTACAGCTACAATTAGTACTTTTATCATTACATTTTGGTGTTAAGTCAGGATAGAACGTAAGTATAGCGTCATTCTTTCTCACAAACACTGATTGATAATTGGCATCTTCCATTTTATACAGACACATTCAATCTTTTCCCAATTCCTTAAACGCCTTAGTTGCAGAAACTAAAATATCATCAGCATGAAGGTTATGTGCATACCCATTTGGGCACTTAACTTTTACTTCTCCACCCTTACCTAAGTATTTCATTCCAAACGTGTAAACAGGTGGCTTAATATCTAATTTATTGCACATAGATTTATTACCCCAAATTGCACCCGCCCACTTATTTTCTTGAGCCTCAACATATCTACCTACAAAATGCATACCACCAAGTCCCAGTCTATCTGGTTCACCACAAAAAATATGTCCAAATCCTATAGTTTCTTTCTCAACTCCGCTATTTGTAAACCAAATCTTAGTCAATTCATCTTTAAATAACCCCAAGCCTGCATTTGGTGTAGCCACTTGATGATCGAGCTTATCGTATATCCTTTTCAGCACTTCTTGATGCTGCGGACAATCAAGTAAAATTCTGAAATCTTCTTCATCAGGGTGTGTTCCCCAATCTCCACAAACTCTTAATACTCCTCTATCAAAATCATTCAGCTCCGGAAGTGGTGGAATATAGTCTGGATCTGAAGAATCTGTTTTGAAAAACGGCTCAAAACTAATTCGTTAATTTGTACCATCAAGATAGTGCTCCTTAATGTAAAAAACAAATCCTATTACTGGTATTATCAAGCACAAGATTAACTTAGCTATTTTCTACATAATCATATTCATAAAGAAGCTAGGGTATAAGCAACAACTTAAAAAAGTTTTAATCTAATGTTGATCGCAGTCCTGGCATCTCATCATCACTTAGCCAACTTAAAAACGCTCCACCACCAGTTGAAATATATGTAAAATCTTTATCGGCAAGACCTGCAGCATTTACTGCAGATAGGCTATCTCCTCCCCCTATTACACTGGTTAATTTTCCTTCGTGTGTCAAATCACTTACTACTCTCATCACCTCTACTGTACCATTTGCAAAAGCTGAATGTTCAAAAACACCAATAGGTCCGTTCCACAGCAGAGTTTTACTGCTTGCTATTATACCGCTTATTGTGCTTAAAGTTTGAGGTCCGATATCTAAAATTATATCACCGTCCAAAATGGATTCTGTTTTTCTTAAAACGCCAGTGCTATAATCAGAATTTACTGCAACCAAAACGTCTTCTGGCACAACTATTTTGCAATTGTTTTTATTTGCCGTCTCAACAATATCGTGCATAAGATCATCAACGCCATTTTGAAAAAAAGACTTGCCTATATTAACTTTATTAAATAACAAAAAATTATTAGCAATTGCGCCGCCCAGAATAAGGTAATCAACCTTTTCTGCTAGCTTTATAAGCATTTTTATTTTAGTTGATATTTTAGCTCCACCAACTATCGCAGTAATAGATTTAGCGTCAAACGATATAGCTTGCTCAAGATACTTTATCTCATCTTGCAAGCAAAATCCTGCATAAGAAGGTAAAAGTTCCGTAATGCGTGAAATAGAAGCGTGAGCTCTGTGAGAGCAAGAAAACGCATCATTTATATATATATCTGCTAGAGATGCTAATTGTTTAGCAAAATTTGAATCATTCTGCTCTTCTTCTTTATAAAACCTCAGATTCTCTAGTAATATTATATCTCCTCCATCCATCGCATTTATTGCTCTTTGTACTCTCTCACCAATACAATCATCAATAAATTTCACTTCTTTTCTTAGAAGCCGCGATAAAGTTTCAACTACGTTTTTTAGTGATAGGTTACTGTCTTTTGCTTTTGGACGCCCAAAATGTGAGATAATAATAACTTTTGCACCTGCATTTGCTAAATATTGAATGGTAGGTAGAGCTCTCAAAATACGAGTGGTATCACAAATTCTTTCATTTTTTATAGGAACATTGAAGTCGACCCTGAGTAGAACATTTTTATTGTGAAAATCACAACTCTCTATGCTAGGTACATTTATCATAAAATTAAAGAGCTATAAAGTTACTATATAATAGTTTAACCCAAAGCAAAGTATACAAATGAAGATATCTTAAATGCCAAATAAATTAATAAATAGGAAAATTACTACAAATACTTTCAACTTTATTTTTTACTGCTCTTTCAATATAAGGGCTATTTCCATCAATTAATCCCTGAATTACTTCATTTATTAGATTAGCTAATTCTCTAAAATCTTCTTTCTCAAGTCCTCGAGTTGTCTCAGAAGCAGTACCAAAACGGAGCCCTGAGGTAATGGTCGGTTTTTCTGTGTCAAATGGCAAAGAATTTTTATTACAGGTAATTCCAGATCTTTCAAGGCTATTCACAACGTCTTTTCCAGTCAATTTCCGTGATCTTAAATCAACTAGCACTATATGAGAGTCAGTGCCGCCAGTTATAATGTCAAGTCCATGTTCTTGCAGCGCTTGAGCTAACACTTTTGCATTCTCCACAACTTTTTTACTATAAATTTTAAACTCCGGCTCTAATGCTTCCTTAAATGCAACAGCTTTTGCAGCTATCACATGCATAAGGGGCCCACCTTGCAACCCTGGAAAAACCGCAGACCTAATTTTTTTATGTAATGCTTCATCATTTGTCATTACCACTCCGCCACGAGGACCTCGTAGAGTCTTGTGAGTTGTTGAAGTTATAACATGCGCATATTTGGCAGGTGATGGGTAACAACCTGCAGCAATAAGCCCTGAATAGTGAGCAATATCTGCAAGCAGATATGCACCAACTTTATTCGCAATTTCACGAAAGCGCTCGAAATCTATTTCTCTTGGATAAGCAGAAGCACCAGCAATGATTAGCTTCGGTTTATGCTCCAGCGCTAGCCTTTCCAACTCATCCATATCAATCAGGTAAGTGTCTCTATTAACTGTATACTGAATCGACTTAAACCACTTACCAGAAAGGTTTGGTGCTGCACCATGAGTTAAATGTCCACCACAATTCAGTGACAATCCAAGTATTGTATCACCCGGAGCAAGTAGTGAAGCAAACACTGCTTGATTTGCCTGAGAACCAGAATGGGGTTGAACATTTGCAAATTTAACACCAAACAGCTTACAAAGCCTTTCTATAGCCAGATTTTCAACTTCATCTACATACTCACAGCCACAGTAATATCTTTTACCAGGATAACCTTCTGCATATTTATTAGTCAGAAAAGAACCCTGTGCTTCCATCACTGCTTTACTTGCAAAATTCTCCGATGCAATCAATTGCAAATGCGATCTTTGACGCTGCAGTTCCTTCTCTATAGAGAGATAAACTTCATTATCAAAAGACTTCAGACTACTTTTAGAGTCACAAATCCTTTCTGAAACACTTGTCATAAGAACTTTTCTTTAACCACATAAATCCAAAAACAGCTAAAAGCAAACATACAGGAATAATTGATATTGCTTTTACTAGTAACTCAGTACCATACACAGGATTTCCTTGTACTACCATTCCATTCCAACATAAATCTATTATTTTTGCAATTCCTGTATGAAAAAAATAGCCAAAAACCATAACTATCATGTTTGATATGGCTGTGGCTAATCCTACCAAGTTACTGTTCACATAACTTATTGCTTTGTAAATAGTAATTACCTGATACCCAGACGCAAAGCCGATAACAAGAAGTGCAGGTAGTGCAATATATAAACCACCAGCTTGCGTGAAAAGTAAGAGGAAGCTAGCAATCATAGCAAAAGAACACGCAATAATTACTTCATAATGTTTGTATGGATATTTCTCGAGCAAGTAAGCTAAAAAGAATGATCCAGTTCCCATACCTATAAACATAAGGGAAGAAAGCGAAGATGCCAGATCCCCGGTCATTTGATATGATTCACATAAGAACGCTTTTGCCCAACCATCAGCAAAACCTTCTAATGGTCCAACCATTAAGCCACCAAAAAAGCTGATTAGAATGATATGTTTGTTGAAAAGCACAGTTTTTAAATCTTGAAATATATTGTCACTTGTACTTTCCTCTGAACTACTGCTTGGTGTTATTAAAAGCAACAGCAGAGCAAGCAAACAACCAAACGCTGAGAAAGTGTATATAACATAATTCCAACCAAACTTATTGAGCAAGAAGTCTAGAGGTAATCCACCATAAATAGCTCCTAGTAACCCTATTACTATAGACAAGCTAGCCATTCTTGCTGATTTTTCTTGTGAAAAATACATACTTGCAACTTTGAAGAGCCCAATTGCTGAAGCAGATGATCCAATTCCGACAATAACTCTACCAAGTATTGAGTAATACCACTCATCAAAGCATATTAGTGGTAATGTCCCAGCAAACGTTAAGACAATACACACAGGCAAAACAAACTTTAGCCCAAATCTATCAAGGGCAAGACCAACAGGTATGTGAGCAAGCGTATAGCCTATATAATATAGCCCACCAAATTGACCAACATCTGTAATACTTATGTTAAATTTCGTTATTAATTCAGGAGCGATTATATTTGGAATTACACGCAATATATACTGGTATGCATAAAATAGTGATGCTAGCAACCATATGAAAAAGTTTCTCTGCAATGCTAATATTAGCTAAAAACAGGATTATATGTATTTTATCAGCAAGGAGCAATACTTTTGTAGATAGCTACTCTAATCCGAGTATCTTTCTAAAAGAGACCTTTTAGCATATCTATAACTGGTTCATGGATAAGGTATATGAAAAAAATTATACCACAGATGATAAGGATTTTTATAATTTTACCCTTGTTCATCTTAAGCTTTATTTTTTTTACTATAAGTTTTAGTTTTGTTACAAAATTCATTTTACTTACGCTTTTATTTCGTGATAACAATTATATTTTAAATAATATAATTTTCAATGAAATTCAGTATCAGAAACGCTGCAGTTAACTAAATATTAACCTTTTCGTGTGTAAAATATAATATAAAAGCAAGGTGAGTGAATGAATATAAACACAGCAGACAACACACTACAAAACTACACAACAAAATACATTGAACAAACATTTACCGCACACACAGGAAATAGATACGACAAGTTGTATAGGGAACTCTTAAGCAGCGTAGAAGAAATAATAAATCTTACTATAAACGAAGCAAAACAATATGATAAAAGCCTAGAAGAATTACATAACGATTCAAGATTTCACGATAAGAAATTCATTAAAGCTGTTGCTAAACACCAGGTATTAGAATTTCTGAATACTCATCCAAAGAAGAAAGAGATCGTTGCAGAATTTAACGATGAACATCACATCAACGAAAGCGATTCAAAAGTTTTAGAGGAAGGAAAAGATTTAGTGAATAAAATAAATGATATTAACTTAATCCAACAAAATGAGAAAAATGAAACATTGAACATTAGAAAGGTACTTGCTAAATCAATAGGAATACCCTATTCAAGAACCGAAAAATCCAAAGCAACTTTAGTAGAAAGTCCTGAAATGGTAAAATAGACGTACTTAATTTTTTTTAATTGGAAAATACTTTTAATCCTATGATACCCAGCACTACCAAAGCAAGGGAAAATAAACGCCCAAAATTTACTGGGTCATTAAAAAACATTATTCCTATTATCGCTGCACCTATAGAACCTATACCAGTCCAAACTGCATAAGATGTACCAAGGGGAATAGACTTCATTGCTAACGATAGACAGTAAAGACTCACAGAACCGCTAACTAAAATAATTATTACAGGTATAACACGAGTAAAGCCATTGCTATATTTCAGTGCTGTGGTCCATATTATTTCAACCAAACCAGCTAATAGCAAATACACCCAAGCCATAAATTAACTTCATCTTATTGAAATATTATACATAAGAATGTCAAAAAGTTAACTTAGCATTTCACATGCTTTAGTAATACTATCACATCCAATTTTTAATTGTTCCTGAGAGGTTGCATAAGAAATTCTGATAAAATTTTTCAGACCAAATGCAATTCCTGGAACAACAGCAACTAAATGATCTTCTAATAAATATTCGGCGAAATCAAGATCACTATTTATTACTTTACCACTTTTCGTGCTTTTACCCAATAAACCTTCACAGGAGACAAACAAATAGAATGCACCTTGTGGAATAGATGATGACAAGCCTGAAGCAGAATTTATCTTTTCCACCATAAAATCTCTACGACTCTTAAAAATCCTTGTTCTTTCTTTCAAAAAACTATGGTCACCGTTTAATGCTTCAACTGCTGCTGCTTGTGCTATCGAATTTGGATTAGAAGTACTTTGAGACTGCAGTGTAGAAATAGCTTTTACTATATCACTCCTACCTGCAATATAGCCTATTCTCCAGCCCGTCATTGCATAGGCTTTTGATACTCCATTGACCACAAAAACTCTATTATAAAGTTTTGGCTCAACCTGAGCAATGGTAAAAAACTTTTCGTCGTACACTATGTGCTCATAAATATCATCTGTAACAACATTCACATGTGGATGTTTAAGCAATACTTGCGCTATGCTTTTCAATTCATCATATGTATAGACAATTCCTGCTGGATTATTTGGTGAGTTGAGAATTAACCACTTAGTTTTCTCAGTTATATTGCTTTCCAGTAACTCCGGTGTCAGCTTAAAGTTTTGTTTGCACTCTACAACAACTGGCAGTCCGCCAAAAAGATTTACCATATCAACATACGAAACCCAATAAGGAGCTGGTATTATAGCCTCATCTCCATGGTTAATTGTTGTCATAAATAAGTTGAATAACACCTGCTTAGCGCCTGTACCAACACAGATTTGATTAAGCGTGTACTCGAGGTTATTATCCTTTCTTAACTTATTGATTATTGCTTCTTTCAATTCACGCGTTCCATCAACAGCGGTATATTTAGTTTTGCCTTCATTTATCGATTGAATAGCTGTCTTTTTTATATGATCTGGAGTGTCAAAATCCGGCTCTCCCGCAGCTAAAACGCAAATTTTCTTTCCTTCGCTTTTTAGTCTGTTTGCCTTATCGGTCACAGCAATTGTAGGCGACGGTTTTATCAGAGACATCCTCTTTGCAAGGTCTGACATAATCTCACTAAAGTTAAATAAAAATGATAAACTATACACAACAAAAAAGCTAGAAGTTTTATTATTTTACATAAAGGTTGGTATTTTTGTATTCTTAAATATAGATATTAAAAAGCTTAATAAATTGAAAAAGGCAAATAAAACCCTGTATAGCGAGTTTTAATAATGTAAATTGGCACTGTAATAATGTGCTAACGCTTAAAATAAGAGCGATTTGGCTGAATGTAGAAAAAATAAAAAAGACATGAGGCCGCTATAATTTTTTGTAATTTGCCAATAAATATTTGAGTTTTTTTTACTGAATTTTGTCGTTGATCCCAAAAACAAGGATGAATACTCTTATCGTTATAGTAAGGAAGAGAATGAGGTTTGTCAAGTAAGGTTTTCATTCCACCCTAATAAAGGCTTTTCATACAAGAGTTTTAGTAGTTTCTTACTAGGTCAACTAATTCAGCAATATTTTCAACCGGAGTATCAGGAAGCACTCCATGTCCAAGATTAAATATAAAAGGTAACCCTCTAAAACAATCTATTATACGCTTTGCTTCTTCAATTGCTTCTGACTTATTGTAGGCCAAAAGACTAGGATTAAGGTTACCCTGTAGAGGAATTTTTAGATTTGCTTTTGCCCATTCTATTGGAACATTATAATCTATACTTACTGCAGATACGCCTGTTTGTTCGCAGTAAGCCTTATAAAAACTTCCAGCAGACCTTGGGAATCCTATTATTGGAAAATTGGGAAATCTACTCCTTATTGCTGAAACAATTTCCTTTGTTGGCTTGATGACGTATCTTTCAAACAGTTCTCCCTGCAATATACCAGCATTGCTGTCGAATAACTGAATGACATCTGCTCCAAACTCTATCTGTTTGATTAGATAAATAATTGTCGCTTCTGTTATTTTTTTAATTACTTCTTCTAGTTCTAGGGAACAGAAATGTAATACTTTAGAAAAAGTTTTACTACTACCACCCTCTATGATGTAGGAAGCTACCGTCCACGGACCTCCAGCAAAGCCTATAAGGGACTTTTCCTCTGATAATTGTCTTCTTACTTTCCTGATGGCATTTAAGATTGGAAAGGTTTTAGTTTCAAATTCTTGTGAATTTTTTAACTCCTCAGAGCTTTTCACAGGTTTTATTATTGGACCCACACCGCGAACAAAATTCACATCACAACCTAAAACGTCAGCTATTATTAAAATGTCTGAAAAAATTATGGCTGCGTCCATATCAAATCTTTTTATTGGCTGTAGCGTCAGCTCTACCACTAAATCTATGCTATAGCATATCTCCATGAAATTAATCGTTTTTTCTACGGCTTTGCGATACTCAGGAAGAGATCTACCAGCCTGGCGCATTAACCAAATAGGTACTTTTTCATTTGGTTTATTCTGCTTAATAATTCTTACTATCTCTGTTTTGTTGCTTTCCAATCTATTTTATCTACTTCTTTCTATACTAAAGTATAGTAGTAACAATAGTTATATCAATAAATTGTTATTAACTTAAAATTCAGTAAAAATTAGTGTTACTTAACTTGTGGATAAATATGTTAATAACTTCTATATACTATTGATTTTGCCTTATAATTTATGTGTATAAGTAAGATATTTATAATGTTAGTAATTTTCTTTTACGGAAAATACTTTACTATCATGTATTGTTACACAATTATGTATATGTCGTTGAGAAAGTTGTTGATCAATTGTTAGTATTTTATATTAACAAATAATTCACAAATTAATTTGACATTATTCACATGCTTATTAAACATTTAATAACAGTTTTCTTGATAGATCTGATCTAAAGACATTTTCACCATTAAATGGAATAAATTGAATAATAAGAGAACCTTATTAGAAAAAATATTATACATAACTTTTCTCTTCCTCTTCAATAAAACTTCTTTGTTAAAAAAGTGTGCGACTGAGGCATTAATGGGTGATCTGTCAGATCTTGACATACTTAATAGTCTATTAAAATTCCGTGATTGTAGTATCATGGATATAATGACTCCACGTAAGGAAATATGCTCAGTAGACATTAAATCAAGTAAGGATGAGTTAATAAAGAAGGTGAAAAACACTTGCTACACTAAAATACCAACTTATATAAATGACTTTGACAACGTAACAGGCTTTTTTTACGTAAAAGATGTTATTTTCAATAGGAATAAAAATTTTAACCTGGAAGATATTAAACAAAATATACTGTTTGTTCCAGCTTCGATGAAAACAACAGATCTTTTTGTTATGATGAAATCTTCTAAATTATATTTATCTATTGTGTTGGATGAACATGGTGGAACTGATGGTTTAATTTCAATGACTGATCTTATAGAAGAATTAATACCAAACATTGATAACGGGAATGAGGTAAATTCAGAATACACCATTACTGAATTATCTCAAAGTAAGTTTGAAATGTCGGCAAGGACCCTTATAAAGGATATAGAAGAAAGTCTAAAAATAGAGTTGCGTGACTATGAAGAAGATTACGCCACACTTAGTGGTTTGATTCTTTCAATTGCTGGTAAAATACCTTCTGTGGGTGAAGTCATAAGTTATAAAAATGGTATAAAATTTATCATCAAGGATGCAAATGAACGATATATTAACAAAATAATACTAGACTTAAGTGATTACAAAAATTAAATTTAATTTTTTTGGTAATAAGGTACTTTATCTTGGAAGTGAGAGATTGCAGTAGCCAGATGTGCAACTTAAATACGCGCTTAAGAGATTTCTTAATATGCAAAAATTTGTAGTTCTATACATTACTGTTTGATAATTAAAGGTAGGAATAGTTTTATTGGTACAAAGTTATAAAAATTAGTTGTTTAAGTATTTTTAGCAATCTGTAACTTTCAAAAAGAAATTAACTACAGATTTTATGTCTAGGTTACTACACAAAATTTTTCCTTTCCTTATCCAAGATTCAAATTTATAGTATCGAGTACTTTTCATGAAATATGAAGCCATCTCAAGTTATAGTTAAGCCTATATTCAGTGAATTACTTTCACAAGTGCAATTGATTTTAGTGTTATACTGTTCTAACAGTAAAGAAGTCATATAGATAATAATGTCTTTTGTATCCAAAGGAATATCATTTTTTTTTGTTAACTTGCTCACTAATGATGTGCTTATTGATCTATGTTCATTTTCTACTTTTATAGTTAGTAGTGTTTTATCTTCTGTTTTAGCCAGCAAAATAGACACTAATTCAATTTGTGCTACTGCACTGACTATAGTTATCACCATATTGGAGATTATCTTATTTATTCTTTCAATTAAGTCTTCTGTAGGGCATTCACTTACTCTCCACTGAAGCTTTACTTTTTTTTTTAATAAATAATTTTCTATATTGGATTTAGTCTTAACAAAGCTGCAATTATCTGATGAATGAGAATACGCTTGCTTCATAACTTTATATTTATATATTAAATCATCGGAGCTTTCTTTAAGTAATGACAATGCTTCGTTTTGCATATTAGGGTTGTTTTCTTCAAGCTCTTCCAATCCACCCAATATTCCTTGCATAGAACTAGCAAAATCATGAAGAATTCGTCCTGATAGGCATTCTGTTATTAACATTATGTTTTTATTCATTGGATAAAAGTATAAATGATTTAATTTAACCCTATATTGGTAGGCACGTAGTAGTCAATTTAAGAGAAAGTTTCGTTGCGCTTTTTGTGTCAAAGCATTAATGTAGTATTAATAATTATAAGATTTATGAAGGCGTTATGAATACTTATGCTAAATCTGGAATAGACCTTAAACTATATAATGAACTAATAAAAAAAGTTAAACCTATTATTGAAAAGACTAAAGGAGAAGAAGTAATTAGTGAAGTAGGATCATTTTCCGCATTGTTTGACTTTTCTTCGCTGAGTAAGAAATACGACCATCCAGTACTTGTTTCCTCAACTGATGGAGTGGGCACAAAACTATTAATAGCTCAAGAGGTGAATAAGCATGATACTATAGGTATAGACTTAGTTGCAATGTGTGTAAATGACTTACTTGCACAAGGAGCAACACCTTTATTTTTTCTTGATTACTTTGCAACAGGCGTTTTAAACAAAAACGTTTTATTGTATGTAATCCATGGCATTGCAGAAGGGTGCAAGGAATCTAAAATAGCATTAGTTGGTGGAGAAACTGCAGAAATGCCTGGAATGTATGGTAACAATCACTATGACCTTGCAGGGTTTGTGGTTGGTGTTGTTGATCGAAAGCAAATTCTTCCAAATTGTAGTATAATGAAAGCAGGTGACTGTGTAGTTGGTTTAGAATCAAATGGAATTCACTCAAATGGATTTTCTTTGGTGCGCCATATTTTTGAAAGCTTAGGTATAAATTATAATGATATATCTCCATGGAATAATAAATCTTGGGGTGAAATATTACTTAAGCCAACAAAGATATATGTTGATTCTTTGTTGCCTATTATGCCAAAGGTAAAAGGCATTGCGCATATAACAGGTGGCGGGTTAATAGACAATATTACAAGAATTCTCTCAGGAAATTTATTTGTAGACATAAATATTAATTCTTGGAAATGGCCAGATATATTTTTATGGATGAAAGAAGAAGGAAAAATAGAAAAGAGAGAAATGTTAAAAACATTTAATTGCGGCATAGGTATAGTACTGATTGTAGATCCCGATAATATGAAGGATGTGGAAAGGCATTTCCAAAAGCGTGGAGAAAAAATTGAGATTATTGGAAAACTTGATGAGGCATGTAACCCTCCACTTGATAGAGTAGTATTTAGTTAGTCTAACTTTACTTATAGTCTTTTTGCAACTTCTGAGTATGCTTCCTTTAAGTTTCCTAGATTTAAACGGAAAACATCTTTGTCTAGTTTTTTATGCGTATTTTTATCCCATAGCCTACAATTATCAGGGCTGATTTCATCGGCTAAAATGATTTTAGTGCTGTTGTTTATCAATTTGCCAAATTCTAACTTGAGATCAACTAAATATATATTTGCATTTGAAAATAGGTCGACTAAGATTTTGTTGATCTTTAAAGTTGTAGTTTTAACTTCTTCCATTTCTTTATTGGATAACCAACCAAAATATAGTATGTGATTTTCATTCACCATTGGGTCAGCTAGGTCATCATTTTTGTAAAAAAACTCGATTATAGGAGATGTAAGTGCCTCACCTTCTTTGATATTAAAACGTTTGCAAAAGCTGCCAGCTGCAATGTTTCTAACCACTATCTCAAGAGGGATTATCTTGAGTTTTTTGACTAGCTGTTCTCTTTCGTTTAGAGTGTTTATAAAGTGCGTGCTAATTCCTGCTTCTTCAAGCTTTTCCATGATAAAAGCACTAACATGATTATTAATTATTCCTTTGCCCTCAATAATTTCATATTTTTCCTTGTTGAACGCTGTAACATCATCTTTAAAGTACTGTATAACAGTTGATGAGTCTTCAGTTTCAATAATGACTTTGGCTTTACCTTCGTATATCGTTTTATTCAGTGACATATTTAATTTAACTATGTATCATATCAATTTACTGTTCTTAGAGTATAGCCCCAAATAACTTAAAATAAACCTTAATGGCGTTCAATGTTACAATATTAACCATATTTCCAGAAATGTTCCCCGGATTTTTGAACTATTCTCTTGCTGGAAGAGCGTTGAAAAAAAAAATATGGAATCTTGAAATAGTAAATATTCGTTCTTTTGCTAAAGATAAACATTCAACTATAGATGATGTTCCATATGGAGGTGGAGCAGGGATGGTTATGCGCCCAGATGTGATTGGTAATGCAGTTGATAATGTGCTTTCTGCTCATAAAAATACTAGATTTATTTATATTACTCCATCTGGTACAAAATTTAATCAGAGCATTGCAAAGGAGCTAACAGAAATTCCTCATGTAACAATATTGTGTGGTCGATTTGAAGGTGTTGACCAAAGAGTAATTGATGTGTATACTCCTTATGAGTTAAGTATTGGAGATTATATACTTTCGGGAGGTGAGCCAGCTGCAATGGTGGTTCTTGATGCATGTATTAGGCTTCTTCCAGGTGTAGTAAATAATTTCGATAGCGTTGCTGAAGAAAGTTTTAGTTATAGTGGTGGTATGCTTGAATATCCTCAATATACTAGGCCTGAGCAGTGGGGTAGGTACAAAGTTCCTAAGGTTCTGTTGTCTGGCAATCACAGAAAAATAAGTGATTGGAGAAGGGAACAGTCATATGTTAGAACAAAGGAACGTCGACCTGAATTGTTGAATGGAGATGATAAATGACAAACTTACTTGAAAAATTTAACGAACAACAAATACAAAGGTTAGCCAAAGAGATGACAGCTTTTTGTCCTGGAGATGATTTAAAGGTCACTTTTAAGGTAGTTGATAGTATGGGTGAGCGTACACAGATATTTGAGGGCGTATGTATATCAAAAAGAAATCGTGGATTACACTCTTCTTTTTCAGTTAGAAAGGTAAGTCATGGAGAAAGTATAGTATCACAATTTTTTGTTTACTCTCCTGCATTAATTTCAGTACAAGTGATGAGAAAGGGAAAGGTCCGTAGAGCAAAATTATATTATCTGTGCAAGCTATTTGGGAAAGCTGCAAGGATCAAAGAACGTACTACTTATGTTAAAAAAAAATCTAAGTAGATACAATAGGGAGTGATGTCAATTGTATCATCTCAAAACTCTCTCTTATTATCCCAGTGTGTGTCGCACAACTGTACTTTGCCTCCTGCTGTGGTGTCATCCCAATGTTTGACACTGGGATCCAGATTCTCCTTTTGGTTTGTGCTTTCATGGAAAATATAAAAATTATTTGCAGGCAAAGCCTGTTAGATCTCAGTGTCAAGCACTGGAAAAAGGGGAAAGTCTTTTCAAATTCTCATGTAAAGAAAAGTAAATGGGTATAATAAAGAAAAACTTCCTTAAGTTACTTCAATCTAAGCGCGTACATGCTCGTGTAAAAAGAAAAAATAAAAAGAACAGCATTTTATGCTTTTGCTCTTTTACAGCACTGATTGTCTCAATTGGGTGTCCTATATGTATATTACTAAGTATATTAGTTAACTCTTACAGTGCTTTAACAGTAACGAAAATTTTATTGCCAGTTGAAATAAATGCTGATCTTATTTTAACTAATAATCCTGGTGATTTACGATATAAGTCCATTAGACTACTCAATAACTCTTTACATAAAGTGTTTGAAGGAATTGACTTTAAAGACAGTGACGAAATTTTAAGTCGTAACTCTTACAAGGAGCTAGAGAGGTTTTTTCTTAAGAGAGTAAAAAATAGTGGTGAATATGAGATTTGGTTTACCGCATCGAGTGTGATCAATTCACTATATAAAAATAAATGTTTGAATGATCATTATGCTAAATTACTTGATTGGTTAAAAGAGAAGGGAAGAGTAAGAAAATTTTTTAATAAGTCTCTGTTTCTTAAGTCTGATTCTCGTGAACCTGAGAATGCAGGGATTTTAGGGGCATTTATCGGTTCATTAATGACAATTATAGTATGCTTAGCGTTGGCATTGCCAATAGGAATTATGTCAGGTATCTGTCTTTATGAATTTATGCCTAGAAATAGGCTAATAACCAGTATTGTAGAAATTAGCATGAATAACCTTGCTGCAGTGCCTTCGATAATATTTGGTGTGGTAGGACTGACTCTCTACTTAGGCATATTTGGGTTACCCCGTTCTTCACCGTTTGTTGGCGGGATGACTCTTTCATTTATGATGCTGCCTAATATTATTATTGCAACAAAAAATGCCTTTACAAACGTTCCTATTGCAATAAAAGATGCAGCGTTTGCGCTAGGTGCACCTCACATCAAGGTGATATTGGATCACTCTTTACCGATTGCGTTACCACGTATAATACATGGTGCTGTGCTTGCAATTGCAAGGATTTTAGGCGAATCTTCCCCTTTACTTATGATAGGCATGGTAGCATTTATTGCTGATACACCTACATCTTTCTTCGATCCAGCAACTGTTCTACCTGTACAAATATATATATGGTCAAGTAGTCCTGAAATTGCATTCATTGAACTTGCTGCCATTGCAATTATAGCTTTGTTGTTAATGCTATTTGCTTTGAATTTAATAGCAAATTTTGTAAAAAGAAAGTTTGAGTTTTTTGATTCATGAAAGTTATTGTTTTATCCGGTTATGGCTTAAATTGTGAAAAAGAAACTGCATTTGCATTTATGGAATGCAGTAAAAAACTTGATATCAGAAATGTAGAAGTAAAAATCGTTCACATTAATGAAGTTATAAGTAATCCAGATGAACTAAAATCAAGTAATATACTTGCAATTCCAGGAGGTTTTTCTTACGGTGATGACACTGGTGCTGGCAATGCATTTGCTTTGCGTATAAAAAACAACTTGTTAGACGAATTTCAAAATTTCTTATCTCAGGATAAGCTTATTATAGGGATATGTAATGGTTGCCAGATATTAGTAAAATTAGTTCCAGAATTCTCTAATCTAGCTTTAACCTCTAATGATATAGGTAATTACCAATGTTGTTGGATTAGAGTGAGAGTTAATACGCAGAGTAGTTCTGTTTGGCTACGGGGCCTGAGTGAGCTATATCTTCCTGTTGCTCATGGAGAAGGAAGGTTTTTTATGGATCAAGATATTTTAAATCAATTGATTGAAAATAATTCCGTTGCACTGCGTTACGTTGATGAAAATGGTGACTATGCAAATTTACAATTTCCTTACAATCCAAACGGGTCTATATACGACCTGGCAGCTTTGTCAGACAAAAGTGGTAGAGTTTTAGCTTTGATGCCTCACCCAGAGAGAGGAATATTTTTTACTCAGCAGGACAACTGGCCTCTTGAAAAAGAAAAATGTAAACGTTCAGGAGTGGCTATGCCAAAATATGGTGATGGAATGCTCATATTTGAGAATGCACTAAAATATTTTGCGTAAGTATTACAATACGTTACATACAACAAGTTTTTAAGCCATAAAAAGTTACTTGATCAGGATGACAATAAATCCTTTTAAATTATTAAAACTCACTACCAAGGGGTTCTTTTGCCTTTTTTCTACTTAGTAAACTTCTCAATGTTTATAGCTAAAAAATATTTGATTCAGAATTTTTAATAAGTTGATAAGTATAGTTAGCGTGAAGAAAATTCAACAAATAGATATTCTTGCTTGAGTATTCCGCATTCTGATATAGTATACTTTTGTATATAATAGAGGGTAAATATGTTCAGTATAGGTCAATGGCTTTTAGATGAGAATATTACATTACATACATCTGCTTTTCGTGGTGAAATAAGCAAAATTAATTCATTACTTGATGTAGAAGTTGATATCAATATCAAGGATAGGGCTGGATTTACAGCCTTACATAAAGCTGCTTATTCAGGGCAGTTAGCCGTAGTAGAGTTACTAATCAGCAGAGAAGCTGATGTTCATGCAAGAACTATTGAAGGCAGTACACCTTTACACTCTGCTATTATGAGTGAAAACAAAACTACAGTAAAAGCTATAGTAGAGGAGTTGATTAAAGCAGGAGCTGATCCTGATATAAAAGACTATACTGATGGTAAAACACCTTTACATATTGCTGCTCAAAATGGACTTGTAGAAGTTGTAAAGGTGTTACTTGATACTCAAAAAATTGAGATTGATGCTAAAGACAATACATTTGGTAACATAGCTCTGCAAGCAGCCGCTCAAAATGGACACACTGAAATAGTTGAATTATTAATTAGCACGAAAAAAGTTGATGTTAATACAACAGACAAAGAGAATTTCACACCCTTGTATTCAGCTGCTCAGAATCGACATAAAGCAGTAGTTAAATTGCTTCTTAGTAATGGTGCTAAAGTCAATGGCTGTAGTACTGATAGGGATCCCTTGAGTGTAGCTGTTAACAATGGCCATAAAGAGATAGTTGAGTTATTACTTAGTGCAGAAGGAGTAGATGTCAACATTGGCAATAGGTTTGGTAATACACCTTTACATGTAGCAGCTATAAAAAGTCATGAAGAAATAGCAAGATTACTGCTGGAAAACGGTGCTGATGCTAATATTAAAAACCATTCAGGAGATACTCCTTTACAATCAGCTGCTAAGAGCAATAAAAATAGTGGCTGGTATAATGATAGCCCAAATCTACAAGCATTCCAGACATTCCTTGGGTTAACTGATCCGAATGCATTACGTTCATTTCGGCAATTTCTTGGACAAAGAAGAGTTATGGAGCTTTTGGTAAAACGTATTAAAGATACCAGACCTAGTTCATCAGTAGATGAAATTTACTTATCGAAAATTAATATCTCTGCACCTAGTAAGTAATCTGAAAATCTGCACAGTGGAGCGCATCAGGTTAAGAAAAATTTGATGAGGAAAAAAGAAGTAGTTTATTAAAGAGAGTTTATAATGAAAAGACAAGTTCCTTAACTTTACGATAAAATGCTGAAAGCGCATATCTTTAAAATTAAGGATATAGCTGCTCTATTTTCCAATTGCTTTTCTCAACAAAAGTATATCTAAATCTAGTGTGTCTCCTATATTCGCTTTCTTGCCAAAATTCAATTATCTTTGGGATTACACAAAATCCCACCCAAAAGTCAGGACGAGAAACTTGTGTATTGTGAAATTCTTTCTCTTTCAATTCTATAGCCTGCTCAAAATCTTGCCAATTTTTCAGAACTCTTGATTGTTTTGAGCACCACGCGCTAATTTGACTATTACGTGCTCGAGAAGAGAAATATTCGTCAGCCTTTTTGCCGCTTAGAAGCCTAACTTCTCCTTCAATTCGTACTTGTCTAGAAAATTCTGTCCAATGAAATACGAGTGCAGCTTTGGGGTTCTCAGTCAATTCTTTTCCTTTTCTACTGTTTACGTTAGTAAAGAACACAAAACCTTCTTTACTATATTCCTTTAGTAATACCACTCTTGCAGATGGAATGCAGTCTTTGCTACACGTTGCTAGTGTCATTGCAGTTGACTCTTTACACGGAAAATTAAGTACTTCTTGATACCACTTTGAAAACAAATCAAAAGGATCTTTTTCAGGTAAGAGTGTCATATGCAAAAATAAAATTTAATTCTGACATGCATTGCAAAAATAAGTGCTACGACCATTCTGTCGTATAAGTGTTATGATATTGTTGCAGATTCTGCAAGGTTTTTGCACTTTACCATATACGTAAAAGTTATTTTGAAAGTATCCAGCAGATCCAGATGGTTGTGCATAATCTTTCAGTGTTGAACCACCAGCAGCAATTGCATCACTCAGAGTATTTTTTATTTCGATAGCAAGTTTTTCGCACTCTATATATGTTAAATCTTGTGCTAGCCTAAGTGGTGATATGCGAGCTCTAAATAAGCTCTCAGAAGCATATATGTTACCTACGCCAACTATTAGCTTATTATTCATTAATACTGATTTGATATTTGCTTTTCTGCTCTTTAGCAACTTCTGTAAATAATTTCCGTTAAATTCATCTGTGAGGAGTTCTATTCCTAGGTTATTAAAAAAATTTAGTTCTTGCTCTCTGTTTAAAACAATCACTAATCCAAACCTTCTTGGGTCATTAAAGATTAGTGAAGTGTTGTCAGAAAATAAGAATATCACATGATCATGTTTGTTCTGTGCTTGATTGTCTTCAGCATATACAAGCTTTCCGCTCATGCCAAGGTGTATGATTACAGCCATACTAGCATCTATATTCGAGATTATATATTTACCTCTACGCTTGATATCATTTATAACTTTGCCCTTTAGCAAATCATCAATATTCTTTGTTATTGGTACACGCAAATTACAATTATTAACTGTCACATTGCTTATTTTCTTATTTTTGATTTTATCAAATAAGAAGTTAGAGATTACTTCCACTTCTGGGAGTTCTGGCATCTTGTCTACTCTGTTGCTGTTTTTTTCTTTTTAGAATATTTTGCTTTAAAGCTTTTGCCAATCTTTTTCTCTCTTCTTCTTTTTCCTTATTTTTTTTCATGTTATTCATTATCATAATACGTGAACTTGCCGTTGTAGCTCAGGTGGTAGAGTACGTCATTGGTAATGACGAGGTCCCAAGTTCGAATCTTGGTAACGGCACACTGAATTATATTCATGTTATTGTAGACGTAAAGTAATTAATAAGGTTTAAGGTAGGAGCAATAAATGGTAGAAAATGTAGTTATAGATTTATCGCACTGGAAGCAGGATATAGATTTTAAGTTAGCGAAAGAAGATGGGATATTAGTCTTAAAAGACAGGAAAAACAACTTATTGGATAAGTATAGCCCTTCCCATAATACAAAGACAACTTTTGTATATCTTTGTTAGTAGTTAGTATCTTATTTATATACTCTCACTTGAAGTCTTTTTCACAATTACTGATGAGTATCTTTACTTAAAATCAACTACAAAGTTAAAAGAACAAGGTTATAGAGGTTTTCTATATTCTTATCAATAGCGCTGTTACCACAGTAATAACACTAATAATAACTATAAGTTTCTTTGAATGATAGTTGAATTTTGATTGAAATTTTGAGGCTATAAAAACCGCAGGTACCAGTTGGTTTTTATTAGCTAAAGTAAAGGTCAAGTATCTGGAATTCTGAACATAAAATCCCCCTGTGAAAAAAAAGATTAGAAAAAAATGCAGTGCACATACGACAGAAATTAAGTATGTGTGTATGCACCCACATACGCTGAAGAGGATACGCTACATTTTTTTATGAGTTTAATAAAAAAGTCTGCAGACAAAGATAAATTTTTGAGCTCTAAAAGTATCTCTAATTGTCATTATAATCATACTTAAAATATGCGGAAGTAATTTTTAGCTAAAATAAGAATACATTGTAGAAAAAAGAACCCAAAAGTTAGCGTTATTGGTAATCCAACTTGTTGTAACGGCACTGTAGACCTTACAATAAAGACTGAGAGGAAAGTTACAAAGGAAGATTATCATGCTTCTTCCATATTCTTTCTACTTTCTTGTTTTTAAGTAGTTCTAGTGCTTTGTGAAGGTGATACCTTGTTTTACTTGGCACTATTATATCATCAATATATCCATGCGATGCAGCAAAAAATGGATTAGCAAATTTCTCTTTATATTCTTTGATTAACGTTTGCTGGTCTTTTTCATGCCTAAATATAATTTCAACTGCACTTTCAGGGCCCATTACAGCTATCTCAGCGGTTGGCCAAGCATAATTTATATCACCTTTTAAATGTTTTGAGTTCATAACAATATATGCACCACCATACGCTTTTCTAGTGATAAGGCTAATTTTCGGCACGGTCGATTCAGCGTAAGCGTAAAGCAGTTTCGCTCCGTGTTGTATTATATTATTGTATTCTTGATTTGTACCTGGCAGGAAACCTGGAACATCAATAAGTGTGATGATGGGAATGTTAAATGCGTCACAAAATCTTACAAACCTCGCAGCTTTTCTTGAAGAGTCAATATCTAAGCATCCTGCAAGGTGCATAGGTTGATTTGCAACAACACCAATAGTATTTCCTACAATTCTGCCAAAGCCAATTATGATGTTACGAGCAAAATCGGGTTTTAGTTCAAAAAATTTCCTTTCATCACACACCTTTTCAATAAGTTCATATATATCATAAGGAGTGTTAGGATTGGTAGGGACTAGAGTGTTCAAAGATTCATCAACATCATCAATTAAGTCACAGATTGTTACAGGTTTTGTCAACTCTTGATTGTTTGCTGGCAAAAAGGTAAGGAATTCACGGATTTTCAGCAGCATTTCAACATCGTTATTGAACGCAAAATCTGCTACTCCTGTTTTGCTTGTATGAATTTTTGCTCCACCGAGATCTTCGTGGCTTACGTTCTCGTATGTAACTTTTTTCACTACATCTGGTCCGGTTATAAACATGTATGAGCTATTTTTTACCATGAAAGTAAAGTCAGTTAGCGCTGGAGAGTAAACTGCACCGCCAGCACACGGGCCCATGATTAGAGAGATTTGTGGTATAACGCCTGATGCATTTACATTCCTTTGAAAAATTTCTCCATAACCAGCAAGGGAATTTACTCCTTCTTGAATTCTGGCTCCACCAGAATCGTTTAGTCCGATAATTGGAACCCTGGCATTAATTGCCATATCCATAATTTTGCATATTTTTTTTGCATGCGATGCGCCAAGTGATCCACCAAAGACAGTGAAATCCTGAGAATAAACAAAAACTTTTCTGCCATAAATAGTACCATGGCCAATTACAACTCCATCACCTAAAAAATCAGCATTTTGCATGCCAAAATCAGTTGCGTGATGCTTCACAAACTTATCATACTCTTGAAATGAATTTTCATCGAGCAATATACTCAGCCTTTCTCTAGCGGTTAGCTTTCCTTTTTCATGTTGCTTATTAACCCTATCAGGACCTCCTCCTTTTTCGGCTTCTAATGTTTTAGTTTCTAGTATTTGAAAGTCTTGCATATCAAGGAAAGTAATTTTTCATTAATTATACATTACTTTTTTGCAGTGTCTATTTTGACATAAACACCTTCTTAAGGTCTAACGAAATTGATGAAACTGCGCACACAGATTTATAGTCTAGAATTTGGACATTTTTAGCGCTGGGCAATTGTACACTGTTAACAGTGTACAATTGCCTTGTCTGTCAGCTTATAATGTTAGAACTTCCTGAGAATGCTGAGATGCATTAGTATCGTCTAGAGTAGAAGAAGGAGCATTGCTTTTTGTTTGCACAAAGCTTTTGGCAGCTTCGATGACCTTGCTTATACGAGGTTCTTTTTTTAGCTCTTCACAATGCTTTGAGAAGATTTCACAACTTTTATCATCCATATGTACCATTATTTTGCCAAAATCCTCAGCTTTTTCAGAGAATAAAATCATTTCAATTTTTTCATCGCCTACTTTAAAGGTCATTTTCATTTTGCCTTTCACATCGTGATATTGTCCATTTCTTATTTTTATTGTACTATCTTCTCCAACTTTTAGTATTCCCTCTAAGTTTTGAAATTCTGAATTGTTCAAAAATTTTGCAGGACTTACAATACTTTCTTCTGAGTATTTTACACAGTAAAATACATTATCTCTTTCTACTATAACTCTGTCTTTTTCACCATGATCAATACTTTCGCTTGCAATCTTCTTTAGATTTGATAAGTAGTCTTCACGTTTTTTCAATACATTTTCTGGTAAGAATTTCATAAACTCTTTGCTTACATAATTACCTTTTGAGACTAGATCATGCACTTCTGATAAAACAGTCTCTAGTTTACGTTTGCTGTCCTCATTAATGTTTGCGTCATTATTTTTGAGATGGTGAAACTTCTTTATCATGAAATCTAGTATTGGTCCATTTCCTCTACTTACATACAATGGCGCGCTAAACATGATCTTTTCTTGTTTCCAACGCTTTATAAATTTTTGAAATCCCTCTGCCATATTTTCTACAGCCACAGTTATAGGTTTATCTGATGCTATATTATATTCAAACTCTACTGTATACATATCACGCAACCCGGCAAAGATGTCGTCTGCCATCTTTTCGTTAACATGCTCATGTATTGCTAAGGTTGGTGTAAACTTTTCCCCAAATCTTTGTGAATTTTTTTTTAATACACTCTCGTGTAACTTTTGTTGTTCTAATTCTAAACTTTGTACTTGCTAGGACACGAACATAACCACCCTCCAATTTTACATAATAAATTTAAGATAAAATATCCTAATTTTAGGATAGGTATATAATCTATCAAGTCAATAGTGAAATTAAAAAATTTTGATTATAATTTACTATTTATAAAATACGCTCTTAAACTATGCTGAAAATAGTCATAATAGGCCTTCCAAATGCAGGCAAGTCAACTCTTTTTAATAGGTTGGTGAGAAGAAAAGCAGCGGTGGTTAGTGACATTCCAGGAGTAACGAGAGATAGGCGTGAAGGAATTGGAAGAATTAGTGATTTAGAGTTTAAAGTTATAGATACAGGAGGATGGAATGACCAAACCAGTTTTTCACTACAAGTTATTGAACAAATAGAGTTTTCTTTATTAAGCGCAGATGTAATTTTTTTTCTTGTTGATGCAAAAGTGCAAAACGAGCAGAACAAAGAGTTTGCAAAGTGGCTGAAGAGAAAAACGAACAAACCTGTAATACTAATAGCAAACAAATGCGAAAGTCATAAATCGGAAAATGTTGATTATTTGCAGTTCTTCAACTTCATAGGTCCGGTGTATATCTCAGCCGAACATAATCTTGGTATGATTGATCTTTATGATGTATTAGCTGGTGTTATTGAAGATTTTAACAAAAAAACTGAGCTGCCTGAAAGTGAGTCCATTAGACTGAGGATTGCAATCATCGGTCGCCCAAACGTTGGAAAATCAACTTTTTTAAACAGTTTACTTGCAGAAAATAGACTAATAGTAAGCTCAAAACCTGGTACCACGCGTGACTCTGTGGATATTTCATACGACCATAATGGGAAATTAATCACTCTCATCGATACTGCGGGAATCCGCAGAAAGGCAAATGTTGTTGATAACTTAGAGTCAAGATTTGTTGAAAAAAGTATAGAGTCAATAAAGCGCTCTCATGTAGTGATTTTAATGCTAGATTCCTTGCTTGGCATTGAGCAGCAGGATTTATCAATTGCTGAAGCTGCAATTAAAGGGGGGAAGGGAATTATCATTGTTTTAAATAAGTGGGATTTAATAGGTAAGGATGACAGAAGTAAGTTAATAAAATTTGTCAAACAACAGGAAGTGACTCGGTTATTTTTGGAAGTGCCAACTGTAACAATTTCTGCATTGAAAGGTATGCGCTGTGGTGATGTGATAGATAAGTGTCTTGAAGTGAGTGAATCCTTAAACAAGAAGATCAGCACTGCAAAACTGAATAATTGGCTAATAGATGCCGTGGAAAAACATTCTCACCCACTTATAAAAGGTAGAGCAATTAAAATGAAGTATATTGCTCAAATTGGCACCAAACCTCCAGCTTTTTCTTTGGTATGCAACGTCCCGGAAAGTGTTGATGAGAGTTATAAACGTTATTTGACTAATGGTCTTAGAAAAAACTTCTTTGTTGAAGGTGTACCAGTTAGATTACTTTTGAAAAAGAATAAAAACCCCTATGTAAAGTAGATAATCTTGTTTTACTAATAATATACTTTTTTATCTTAGTATTATTAATAAGTAAATAATATTACTTAAATAAGTAGTTAATAAATTAATATTATATAGTAAAGTATTAATTTATTTAGTACTTTTGCTATGAATTATAAAGGACAAGATTTAAGGCCTGGATCTCCACATACTTTCACGGTTGATACATCTTTAGTATTTCAGTGGCTTCCAAAAAGATATGGATACCCGATTCCAGAAAAATATTTGGAGAGATTGAGCGAATGGGCAAAAAGAGAAAATACACGTGTAGTGAAATTAGTAATAAATGGATCTGGTTTTACTCCTGAGCAACGTAAAGAGTTGGAGAATAAAATATCAAATAGAGAATTTAACCTAAACAAAAACATAGAGCTTATAGACTTTAATGAGCTGGATTTAGGAGAGTATGAATTCAGCTTTCACTTACAACCAAATAAGAAAATAGAACTATCTAAATGTCCTCTATACACTGTATCTCAATATTTTAGAGATCTATACTCTATTCCAGAAAGTAAAAGATTATCTTTTGGTGTTGAGATAGACAGTATGAGTATATTTATGTTGTTAGCACTGAAGTCTCCTATGATCTATTTTGATTTTGATATTTTACCTAAGGAGGACAAAAAACTTAGTGAGATTCAGGCTAGCCAGGGCTTTTTGGTTGCTGAAAATGACAGAAAAGGTTATGATTATGACGGTATACCAAATATTGAGAATGCTATAATTTCTGTAAGTGATGCTGGTAAAGTAAAGATTGTGGAATTCTATAATGAGATGAAGCGTAGATTTCAAAATCATTATCCTATACTTCAATCATCACCCCATAACATCTACACAATTATGGAAAATATAATATATCACACTCCTCTTGATAAAGCTCTTTCTACTTTTATGTCCGGTTATAAAAGTTTTAGCGAACATTTTAATAAATTGTTAGAAGAGAAAAGATCGCTTATACAAGAAACTTTTGGGTTTAAAACCAATGGAGGAGAAGTTGATATTCAATATGACAATAGCTGGACGAAAAACAAGGATGAATTGTATACCAAAGAAGAAATTGCAAAAATAGATAGTGTTACTAGAGTTGTAACTAGTATACAAATCAAATAAGTATCCAGTTGTTAGCATGTGTATAGAGGTTAAAAGTAGTAGAGTAGCACATAGGTACGTGGGTTACATGAAAGGTTGTCAAACAAGAGTTGACTCTTAACAGATATTGTAGTAATTCATTAACTATGTCAGATGTAAATAACAGTTCTATAATTTTTCTCTTATCAAGCGCTGTCGCTTTAATTTTTGCATATGTGCTAGAGTATTTTTTCAATATGATACCGTGTAAGTTATGTATATACGAGCGAGTAGTTTACTATGTTACAGGGCTACTTGCAGTTGCGTATATGTTCAAAGACAACAAAATCCTAATCTATGCGATGTTTTGCAGCTATCTCATTGGTGCAATAATATCTTTTTATCATGTAGGTCTTGAACTCCACTTATTTCATGATGTTTTAGGCTGTACAGAGCAAGCAAGTGGTAACGTTAGCATAGAAGAGATAAGAAATAATCTATTAAACCCTAACTACTCTCCGTCTTGTGACAGACCTCATTATATTTTTGGTGTTTCGTTAGCAACATGGAATCTTATTTATCTTATAGTAGCTCTATTCTTATCAGGTAAAATGTATTGTGGAGAAAGAAATAAGGTACAACAGTAACTGGTATAGACGCTGTACTTGTGCGTTACTTGGTGCTGTCCGTAATTTAAAAATTTAGCAAGTCATACCCACTGATTCTTGCACAGCTGTACGAACATTATGGTTCATCATGCCAGTTCCCTCTTTCTTGTCATCCGAGTAGCTGAAACTGGAAGTGCAGCTATCATCCAAATAACCTTTCATTGTTATGAAAGCAGCCTATTTCTTGTCATCCCAGTGCCCAGATACTGGGATTCAGTTTGTCCATAGTCTCACCAAAAACGTTGTATTTTAGCATAATTTTGTGCTCAATATGCTTATTTGTAGTGAAGATTTCAGCATCAAGTGCTGGCCTGAAGCTTTAGCTATAAATATTAATAAATTTACTAAGTAAAAAAAGGCAAAAGAATCCCTATATAGCTAGTTTTAATAATGTAAATTGATAATGTGCTAACAAGCGTGTTTTGGCTGAAGTAGAAAAAATTTAAAAAACATGTAGCCGCTATAATTTTTATGTAATCTGCCAATAAATATCTGAGTTTTGTTGTTAAACCCGCGGAGATTAAAAATAAGGATAAATACTCTTATTGATATAAGAAGAAAAGTGGGAAGGTTTGTCAAGACGCTTCTATGCACCTGAGCATTGATCATACGGGTTCCATCTGTTATATATAGTCTTTTTCATACGAAGAAAACTGATGAATGAGTATGATATTACAGTTATAGGCAGCGGTCCTGGTGGTTATATAGCAGCAATTAGAGCGGCGCAGTTTGGATTTAAAACTGCAATTGTTGAAAAGGAAGAAAATTTGGGTGGTATATGCTTAAATTGGGGGTGTATACCAACAAAATCGCTACTTAGAGCATCTGAAATTTATAGGTTAATAACAAGATCAGAAGAATTTGGCATAAAAGTAAAGGATGCAAGTTTTGATATACAATCAATAGTGAAATACTCAAGAAAAGTTGTTGATAAATTGTCAAGCGGTGTTGCATATTTGATGAAAAAAAATAACATCAAAGTTCATCAGGGCTTTGGTAAACTTGCAGGTAATCGTACTGTAAAAATTCTTAATGACAAAAAGGAGGAAGAAATTTCTTCCAGTCATATCGTTTTAGCAACAGGTGTTAGAGCGCGAAATCTACCTGGAATAGAGGAAGATGGAGATTTAATATGGAATGCGCAGCACTCTATGACTCCAAAGAAGTTACCAAAATCGCTACTAATCATAGGTTCTGGTGCGATAGGAATAGAATTTGCAAGTTTTTATAGTACTTTGGGAGTTGATGTAACGATTATAGAAATAAAAGACACTATTTTGCCTCTGGAAGATGAAGATATTTCAAACCTGGCACAAGAGATATTTACAAAACAAGGAATAAAAATATATACGAGCAATAGCATAAAAACTTTCACTAAAAATAAAGACTTTGTTCAAGTGCAGCTAAGTAGTGGTGAGAATAAAGAATTCGATAGAGTAATTGTTGCAGTTGGCGTTCAAGCAAATACTGAAAATATAGGTTTAGAAAATACAAAAATTAAGTTAAGTCCTTCTGGTTTCATTGAAACGAATGAGTGGTATGAAACAAGTGAATCAAGTGTGTATGCAATAGGTGATGTAGCTGGTCCACCATGTTTAGCACATAAAGCAAGTCATGAAGCTGTGATCTGTGTCGAGAAAATTGCTGGTAAAAATGCTCATAAGTTAAAAAAAGAGTGCATACCAAATTGCACTTACTCTCATCCGCAAATAGCAAGCGTTGGCGTTACTGAGGAACAGGCAATAAAAAGTGGATACGATATAAAAGTAGGAAAATTTCACTCCAACTTTAATGGTAAATCTATTGCACTAAGTGAAACTGAAGGTTTAGTGAAAACAATTATAGACAAAAAAACAGGCGAACTTCTTGGAGCTCACATGATAGGTGCAGAAGTAACAGAGTTAATTAGCAATTTCGCTCTTGCAAAGCAACTAGAGGGAACAGACTGCGACATAAAATCTACGATTTTTCCTCATCCAACTATTTCGGAAATTATACACGAATCAGTACTTGCCGCAGATGGTGAATCGTTAAATAGTTAAGCTAACTTATTGTTTTAGAGCTACAATTATCCTGATTAGGCGATTCAATTCTAATAGATTGATTACCAATATCAGATTTTTCTAACTTTTCTTTTAACCCTTCAGCGGCTTCTTTCACTTCAAGCTTTTTTGCCTGACTAAGATCCTCTGGGCTTTTTCTTTTACTATCTAAACCTTGTTGTCTATCAATATTTTTATTGAGTTGTTCTTGCTGAGGTAGATCAACAACTGAGTTAAAAAGAGCTTTTATCATGCTTTTAACAATCTTACAAGACCTCCTCTTCTGCCTTCTCTTTGCTCTTGAGGCTTATTTTTCACGTTAGATTCTTTTTTGCTGTCACTACTTTTAGGCATTTTTAACTCAACTATCATAAAGCTTAATAAAATTTTACATGCAAATTATTAAAAAATAATTGACAATCTATTATCAAATTACTACTTACAGATGACTATTATTCTAGCAACAGGTGGTACAGGTGGACACATTTTTCCAGCTATAACCTTAGCAAAAGCACTAAAGGCACAAGGGCACAATTGTATATTATTCACTAATCAAAAAATCATCAATGTAGAGGGTTATATTTTACCATTGTGCAAGCCAAGCAGCAACAAATTGAAGTTTCTCTTTTTGTTAACATATAGTTGTGTACTAACAATATATAAAATCAGAAAATTGAAACCAAAACTAGTCATTGGTTTTGGTAGCTACGCTTCTTTTCCAACTCTTCTTGCAGCAGGGATTTTTTCTATACCTATAATTTTACATGAACAAAATACAATTTTAGGGAGAGTAAATAGATTCTTTTTCAAGAGTGCAAAATTAATTGCAATTAGCTTTCCAGAGACTAAGTATGCAGAAGGTAGTAAATGCGTTTTTACAGGAAATTTTGTCGATATAGAAGCACAAGGCTATTCTAGAGATGAAACAGTTTTAAACGTGTTAATAATAGCAGGCAGTCAGGGTGCAAATTTTTTTGATGATGTAGTGAGCAGCGTAATTTGTGATCTACCTGTTGAAGTAAAAGAGAGGATTAGAGTAACGCAGCAATGTACGAAGAAAAATATAAACAAGGTCAAGAGTCTATACAAAAGTGAAGGGATTGATTGTGAGTTAAGTGAGTTTTTCGATGATATGGAGAGTAGACTGGCAAATGCTCATTTGGTAATTAGCAGAGCGGGGGCAACTTCAATAGCAGAAATTACTATTGCTGAGCGTCCTGCTGTATATATTCCTTATCCTCACTCAAAAGATAACCATCAATTTTGTAATGCAAAACATATTGAAGATTCGGGAGCAGCTGTAATGGTCGAGCAAAATAGTAACGCGAAAAAGAATCTAGGAGAGTTGCTAGTTGATTTATTGCAAAATTGTCAAAAATTGTGTGATATGGCTAATAATACTAAGAAAACAAGAATAAGGAATGGAGTTACTGAATTTATTAAGGCAATAGCTCAAGAACTTAGTTGACGAATTGCTTTTTCTTCAAATCCATCCCATAGTGCTTTTTCTAGTGATATATTATATAATTTGTTGATGTAAACTACTCCCGTGGGTGAAGTCGTGTTAATTTCGAGAAGGAAGTCATCTATAATATCAATACCAACAAATATTAGTCCTCTTTTCTTTAGCTCATGGCCAATTGTATTACATATCTTGTTATCTATATCATTCATTTCAGCAGGTTCAAAACTTGCTCCCAGCCGCATATTTGTTCTAATTTCTCCGCTAGCTTTTGGAATTCGCCTCATTGCTCCTATTGGCTTTCCATCTAGTAACAATATTCTTTTATCTTTATTTATATTTTTGCAAAATTTTTGTGCAATCACAGGACATTCATATTTTGCGATCATGAGATCCACTACTACTTGAATGCTATTTTGGTCTTGTATTCTTATTACGTCATTTCCTCCATAGCTATATAGTGGTTTCAATATGATATCTTGATAGTCGTGATAAAAATTTCTAATCATCGATATATTTTCAGTGATCAAAGTTGGAGGAATTAGCTCTGGAAATAGTGAAGTAATGAATTTTTCAGGACAATTTCTTATTTCTGTTGGATTGTTTATTACTAACGCAGTAGTCTTTTCTAAGATATAGGTTGTTGTAATGTAACGCATATCAAATGGTGGATTCTGTCTGATAAATATGATACCCATTTCATTTAGGTTGATTACTACATCCTCTTTTGAAATGAAGCTACAATCATCAACGCTGACTTTCTGAGCAAGAGCAATTGGCTGATTTAACTTGAGTGCTAAATTATTAGGTACATAAACAAAAATTTCGTACTTTCTTCTTTGCGCTTCTTTTATTAACGAAAATGTAGTATCAGCTTCAAAATTTAGACTTTCATCCATCTGAAAAGCTACTTTCATTTATCCTCCCTTCCTATTACAATATAATATAGTACCATAAAAGTGTTAATAATGGAGCAAAGTATGGAATTAACAATAGGAAATAATGCACCTAATTTTAGTTTGCCAACAGATTCTGGCGAAATTTTATCGCTGAGTGAATTTTTTGATAAAAAAAATGTAGTCCTTTATTTTTATCCTAAAGACGATACTCCGGGCTGTACAATGGAGGCAAAAGGCTTTAGAGACAAAATAGAAAATTTCTCTTCTCTTGACACAGTGATAATTGGTGTATCAAAAGATAGCGTTAAGTGCCACGCTAACTTCAAAGCAAAATATTCTTTGCCATTTTCTTTAGTTTCTGATGAAAATGCTGAAATGTTGGAAAAATATGGTGTTTGGGTAGAAAAAAGCATGTTTGGCAAAAAGTATATGGGAATAGAGCGCACTACTTTTTTAATAGATAAAAAAGGTAAAGTAGTGAAGATCTGGAAAAACGTAAAAGTTAGTGGACATGTTGATGAGGTTCTAGAAGAAGTAAGGAGAATATAAATTAAAGAATGACTACCCATTGCTATATAAAAAAACTGAAATTATATAACTTTCGTAGTCATTCAAACTTTGAACTGGATTTAGATGATAGACCAGTTGTAGTAACTGGCAAAAATGGTATTGGAAAAACTAATATACTTGAAGCAATCTCATTGCTTGCTAAAAGCAACGGAATGAAAAAAGCAAAAATCAATGAGATGCAAAATAGGCGCAGTAATGAAAGTTGGGTAGTGTATTATGATTTTTTCAATGGAGCAGAGCTTAACTCAATTGGTATAGGAAAGAATCTTAATAAGAAATTAATACAAATTGATGGGAAAACGCAGTCAAGCTACTCATCTTTGTATAGAATATCCAATGTAATATGGCTCATTCCACAAATGGACTATATTCTTCTTAATTCTCCGAGCGACAGATTAAAATTTTTAGACCGTATCGTCTCACTGTTTGAAGAAAATTACACTTATTGCTATATGAAATACAGGAAAGCTAAACATGAGCGAAGTAAACTGCTTAGAGAGAATATTTTGGACGAAAGTTGGCTCTCTAGTCTTGAAAACGTTATGGCTACCAATGCAATTGATATTTTACGTATGCGATCATCTGTTTTAAAGATATTACAAGACACAATTGATAACCATTCCTGTAAGCTTTTTCCGAAGGCAAGTTTGAAATTCAGCAGCCAGCTAACTTTGGACGATACTGTAGAATATTTTCAGAATCGTCTAAAGGAAAACAGAGAAAAAGACTCATTAACTGGTAGAGTAACCTTTTCTGTACATAATGATAATTTTTGGGTTTTTTGCCAAAAAGGGGACATGCCAATAAATCTTTGTTCTACTGGAGAGCAAAAGCTATTACTGCTTTCTATCATCTTATCTAGTGTAAAAGCAAGGTGTATTCATTACAATAAAGCACCTCTTCTTCTGCTTGACGATATAATGTCGCATCTGGATAAAGATTACAGAAAGGTGTTAATGGAGGAGGTGTTAAGCATTCAA
The DNA here is from genome assembly GCF_039540065.1 of Wolbachia endosymbiont of Encarsia formosa. Taxonomy (NCBI): domain Bacteria; kingdom Pseudomonadati; phylum Pseudomonadota; class Alphaproteobacteria; order Rickettsiales; family Anaplasmataceae; genus Wolbachia; species Wolbachia endosymbiont of Encarsia formosa. The sequence goes on from NZ_CP154278.1 coordinate 492,653, forward strand.
TGTCAAACTTGGATAACCGATGTAAATCAAGATAATTTCAATAACTATCTTTGCTCTTTCAAGTTTTTTGAATTATCAAGTAAATAAATTTCAAGCGTGCTGTCATACATCAAGCTCATATTCGGTATGTAAATCTCTAATTAAAGCCTCAGCGTGTTTTTTTTGAACAACTATACTGATCTTGATTTCGGACATTGTGACAGCAAGTATTTCTATCTTTTTTTCGCTTAAAACCTTGAGTGTGCGGTATATCACTTCAGTGTTAGACATAACACCAATACCAATTATTGAAATTTTAGCTATATTATTGTTTACTACATAATTTTCATTTTTGTTCAATAACTTTGTCATTAAATCAACATCAAATTTGGAAATCAAAAAGCTTGACCCATGTATCATGTCAATTTTAACGTTTGCTCCTGCTATATCTCTTAAAGTATCCAGAGTATTTGCAAAGTTAGTAAAAGTTACAAGAGCTTTGTGAGTGCTATAAGTTATTCCAGTAATTAAATATCTTTCCAGTACATCTTTTTCATGTAGTACTGTAGTGCCTTCTACTTCCTCAAAAGTGGATAACACTTGCACCTTAATATTATGCTTCATTGCAAGTTGTACTGAACGATTATGCAATATTTTAGCACCAGATGACGACATCTCCAATATTTCATTGTAAGAGATAGATTTAAGCTTGCGTGCCCTTGGAACAATTTTTGGGTCTGCTGTATATATTCCGTCAATATCAGTAAAAATTTCACAAGTCCTAATACCAAAGAATACAGCAAAGGCAATTGCTGAGATGTCAGATCCTCCTCTACCAAAAGTAGTGATTCTATCATCGTATATACCCTGAAAACCAGCAATGATTGCAGCAGTATAACCCTCAGCAAAAGATCTTTTTACATGGTCAATTTTTATCTTTTTTATTTTAGACTCAGAATAAAAATTATCCGTTAGAATTGGTAACTGCCAGGCGAGCCATGATTTAGCATTAACTCCAACAGACAGAAGAGTGATAGCTAATAACCCGCAAGAGATTTGTTCTCCTGCTGAAAGCAGGACATCATACTCTGATAACTCTTGTCTACAATTTAAATTTGAAATTTGCCTGGCTTGAAAAGCCATTTGGTCAGTGAATCCTGCAGCAGCAGATACAACAGCAATTACATTATAACCTTTTTCAATATCGTTTTTTATTAGATTTGCAACTCGATTTAAGTCAGTTAGCGAAGTACCACCAAATTTTTTTATTATTATTTTGTTCATAATTACAATAAGGTCAATTTCACCTTTCTAGAGAGTATAGTTGCTTAATTAAATGTGTTTTTCTGGTCACTAATTAAAGTGATAGAGGATTATTCATCTTTATCACTACCAAGGTCTTTTAACATACTGTAGTTGCCTTTTCTGAATTTACCTTTTAAAGATGTAACTCCACTTTCGCTAATTCCACTTAAACTTAATGCTGCTCCACCTAGCTGCAATCCAATTTCAGATGTTTCGGGAATAATTTTACTAGCCCCTAGATCTTTATAAACCTCCACATTATTCAAATCTGGCAAACGTATTATAATATTTACATGCGGAAAATTTGCTGCAACTAGAGAAACTATTTTCTTTATAGTAACTTCGTTCTTTATCGAAACCACAAGAGCTTGAGCTCTTTCTATTCCTACTGATTTTAAAATTTCATATCTTGTAGCATCTCCAAGATATATAGGAAAACTGTCATTTTTTCCTTCTTTTACTATTTTTGATTGAATATCTACAACAACATAACTTAAATGCTCTGCAGTAAGCATTTTTGTTACCATATATCCCACTCTACCAAACCCAGCAACTATTACGTGATTATAAAGGTCTTGTGTGTCTGTTTCGATTGCTTCATCGTCTAGTATTATTTTTTCAGTGCTAAATGAATTTGCTATCCAGTCTCCAATTCCCGATAAAAGAGGAGTAAAAGCCATAGTTACTGTAGTTACCATCATAAGCACTTGAGCGATTTCACTTGATAGTACATCTAATTCATCTGCTAAACGGAATAAAATAAATGCAAATTCACCGCCTTGTGCAAGCAGTAATCCAGCTTGTATTGCAGGTGCACTTCTAAATCCAAAAAATCTACACAATGTATATATAATGGACGTCTTTAAAACGATAAGGATAATTGATAATAAAGTAACGAGTGGTAACTTATTGAGTAAAAGGTCAATATCAATAGACATGCCAACAGTCATAAAGAATAAACCAAGAAATAAGTCTTTAAATGGCAATACTGCATGTTCTACCGAATTCCTGTGTTCTGTTTCTGCAACTAGTAACCCAGCAACAAATGCGCCTAATGCCATTGATAAATGAAATTGTTCAGTAATAAATGCTGATCCTAATATTATCAGAAGTGTTGTTGATATAAAGATTTCATTACTCTCCATTTTGGCAATAACCGAAAACAATGGCCTAAGTAATAACCTACCAGTTACAAATATCAACACCAATGCAATAGCTGCTTGCACTAATGAGCCTGCCAACGAGCTTATTAAGCTGTGTTCAGAATTGCCAGTAAGTAGGGGCACTAGTACTATTAGAGGTACCACTGCAAAGTCCTGCATTAGTAGCACTGCTATTGACAATCTGCCAACTTGGCTTGCTTGAGAACCCTTTTCTTGCAGAACCTGCAACACTATTGCTGTTGAAGATAATGCAAGCCCACCACCAATAACTGCTGCCATGTTTATGCTCACTCTAAAGGCGAGAGCAATGCACCATATTGCTATCATAGTAACTATAACTTGAAGAGAACCAAACCCAAACACATGCCTACGCATAGCGATAAGGCGTTCAAATGTCAATTCAAGACCTATAATGAACAATAGGAAAACTACGCCAAACTCTGCAAAGTTATCCATTACTTCAACTGAATGTATCAGATTAAATCCATGAGAACCAATCAATGCACCTGCAACAAAGTAACCAAGTACTGGGCTAATATTCATTTTCCAAAACGCTATGACTATAAACACAGCAGCAGAGAGTAAAATTATAATATCAAACAAATGCTGAGAGCCGCTGTGCATAATATTCAACCTGTAGAATTAGACCATTTTATTGAACAACCAATGCTTGATTTTTGGTCAACTGGAGGATTGCTAGTTTCTGCAATAAATTTCATGGCTTGAAATAAATCACTACTTCCTACTTCGTAATTTTGAACTTTCTCTTTTTTTGTGTTGTTAAAACGCCCGCGATAGCAGAGGGCTAGTTTGGAATTAAAGCCAAAAAAATCAGGGGTACAAACAGCACCATACTCTTTAGCTACTTCTTGGTTATTGTCAATCAAATATGGAAATGTAAACTTATTTTCCTTGGCAAAATTAATCATGTTTTCAAAGGAGTCTTCTGGGTACTCATTTACATCATTTGGCATGATTGCAACGGTGTTTACCTGATAATCTTTTTTCAACAAATTAACATCGCTTACTAGATTGCTAATAATTGATTGAACGTAAGGACAGTGATTGCATATAAACATTACAATGAGACCATTTTCCCCATAGCAGTCACTTAATGTATAATATTTGTTATCCACTCCCAGGAGATTGAAATTCTTTGCAGTAAATTCTAAATCTATCTTAGGAGTGTCTAGCGTAACCATAACTCATAGAGAATTGTATACCATAATTTATGATCTTATTGCTTAAATGTCAAATGGTTTCTATGTACACTGTTTGCATTTAGCATTGTAATTATAAAATTTATGTTCATAACCTTCGAAGGAATAGATGGTTCTGGTAAAACAACACAGTCTGAGTTACTTGCAAATTATTTCAAGCAAATTCACGGTGAAAATAATGTCGTATTGACTAGAGAACCAGGTGGTACTGATTTTGCAGAAAAAATAAGAGGATTACTACTTAAGAATAATATTGATCCTATTTCTGAACTCTTGCTGCTTATCTCGATGAGGCACGAACATATGAAAAAATTAATATTGCCAACTCTTAAAGAGGGAAAGACAGTTATTTGTGATCGATTTATCGATTCAACTATTGCGTATCAAGGGTATGGACTAGGTGTTGACTTGAGTCTAATAAGAGACTTACACAAATTAGTGGAAATTAAATATCCAGATATCACATTTATTTTAGATATTGATGTTCAAGTTGGACTCAGCAGAGCAAAGGATAAAAATAAGTATGAAGAAATGAGCATTGATTTCTATCATAAAATTCGAAAAGGATTTCAAGAAATAGCTATAAAAGAATCTAATAGATGTAATGTTATTACTGGAATTGAAAAAAAAAATGATAATCATGTACACAATGAAATTATTGATATTGCAAAGACTTAGCTATACGTATTGAACTTTTGCTAACCTAAACAGTTACTGCATTAACCTGTGGTAAAAAATTATCAATTTTAGGTGACGTTATTTCATACGAAAGACTCTCTTTTTGATTAGCTAAAAAACTTTGTATTTCATTTTTAGGTTTTTCACTTATTGTTCTATATATTCTTGCGCGATTAATTAGCTCATTTCTACTATTCTTATTGCTTACTTCAGTTATGGTAAAAAATTGATCAAAGTGATTTAACAGATCCTCGTCTTTTATCGAGGATGCAACGCTATCAATTTCTCTTACATATAAAGCAAGTTTGTGCGCTTTGCTACGATTCTCAAAACAAAAGTACTTTACAAAACTTATTTTTTGTAATATCTCTTGTCTCTGCTAGCAAAAATCCGATTCCGTCTGGCTTTGTTGCATAGCTAGTGTTGATTGAGGTTATTGTAAGGAGAAAAGCTTTTAAATATATGGTTACTAACGCATTTTGTTGTAAAATAGGCATTTTTCAAACAACTTATGCCGCAAAAAATGAGAGTAAGTAACCAAAGAGAATATAACGAGTTTCTCAAAAAAAGAGGAAATGTTTTTCATTTTGTTAATCAAGCCATAGAAAATTGGTACGAAAACAGTCCAAAAGTTGCAGGTGGTAATAACATTTATAGTAATAAAGTTGTAATTTTAATACACATAATAGTTCATCTTTTTAGAATTGGCCTGAGACAAGCTGTAGGTTTTGTAAAAGGTTATATGGTACAAATAGGCAAAAAACTTAAGGTTATAAGCTATACACAAGCTTCCAGAAGATTTAAAAAGCTTAATTTGAAGATTGATGACCATAGAACCAATAAAGATGATTTGGAAAATATTGAAATTGACGTAGATAGCACTAGAGTTAGTATCTACAGTAATAACGGTGGGCATAGTAAGCTTAATACTCGAAAAAGAAAATACAGTGGTTATGGTCAAGTAAGAAAATTACATGTTGTTTTAAACGTAAATGATAAGAAAGCAATAAGCATGAACTACACTAGTGGTGTTGCTGTGGACTATTTGCCGGTCTACGATATGTTAGAGGAAGTCAGTAATAAATATAACATTTGTTCTATTCGAGCAGATGCGGCTTATGATATAAGAAGTGTGTATAAAGAATGCAGAAAATACAATATTGTGCCTATTATTCGCCCTAGGAAGGATACTAAAATTTGTTTAGCTGATTACTTATCAGAAAGAAACAAGTATATTAGTAGAATTAGGTCATATTAGAACTATGAAGATGGTATTAATGAATGGAAGAAAAAAGTTAAGTATGGAGCACGATCTTATATTGAAGTCTTTTTCTATAGGTTAAAGCAAATATTTGGGTTTGGCTTGAAAAATAAATCAGAGATAAATCGTGAAAAAGAGCTGTTAATTAAGTGCTACTTGCTAAACAAATTTACTGATATAGGTATGGCTAAATTTAAATTATCTTCCTAAATTCACTGTCGTTTACATGCCTATCAGTGCTATGCAACAAAGCCATTCCGTCTTGGCAATGTACTCTCTTAACTGACTCAGCAGATACCTAGAACATTTTCTACTACAGATTTTTTCTCACAACCAAAAAGAAACGTATAATATCCCATAGAAAGAGTCAAGAGAAGGAATATAGCTGGAAGCAAGAATGGAGCAAGTACATTTTGCGATCCAGGAAAGATAAACCAGACAGAAGTTGCTGCTGATACAGCTAAAAATAACCCTGATATAACGAGTTTATTTTTCTTCTGTATACGTTATCAATAACCGTATTTACGCCAATAAAAGGCACATCAACCATTGCTCATACCTCACTAAAAGTAATATTAGCTTAATAATAGCATTGTTGTGATAAGAGATCAATATTATGAATATTTTAATTAATTTATAAAATCATCCAACCAAATAGAAAAAAGGCAAAAGAAGTCCAGAATAGCGAGTTTTAATAATTTAAATTGATAATGTGCTAACAAGCGCGATTTGGCTGAGTGTAGAAAAAATTTAAAAGACATGCAGCAGCTATAATTTTTGTGTAATTTGCCAATAAATATCTGAGTTTTTTTACTGAATTTTGTGATTGAGCCTGCAGGTCAAAAACAAGGATAAATACTCTTATTGATATGATAAGAGGCTGGTGAAGTTTGTCAAGTGATTCTTCTATCCGAAATCACAATGTTTGTACAGTTGAAAGATGGTTGCGGGAGTAGGATTTGAACCTACGACCTTCAGGTTATGAGCCTGACGAGCTACCGAGCTGCTCCATCCCGCGTCGTTGCTTATTTATTATTATATATGCAATAATAATAAATATAAAGAATAAAATCACACTATTACGTATATTTATGTATCTATTAACCTTTTTTGACACAATAGTAAATTATATACGTAACAATCTGTACAATAAAAAATATAACTTAATATTGTGGTTTCCTGTTTTTCAGTGTGCAGGAATTTTAACCTATTTTTCCATAAGTTTTGAACCAAGCTATATATCTATTTTTCTCTTGCTTTCACCTATACTAATTCTGATTGCAATACTGCACAAAAGGTACGCAATATTATGCATTGCTTTAATTGCAGTGCTCGTAGGATTTACAGCCAGTAAATTAAGAACAGATTCAGTTAATACTCACATTCTTGATAAGGAAAGGTATGTGAAAGACATTGTTGCTACAGTGAAGGATATTAATAACAAGGGCTCGTATGAGCAATTTTTGCTTTATGAAATAAAAAACACGAAGTTCAAGCTGGATAACATCAGAATATCAGTTAGAACCAAAGCGGAAGAAGGCATTAAAATAGGGGATCAAGTAAAATTATCAGCAAAACTCTTTCCTCCAAAAATTGCGCCTTCGGAATATGCATATGATTTTGCAAGAATAGCATATTATCAGAAAATAAGTGCAACAGGCTTTGCAACAAGCAAAATAGTCCTGTACAAAAAGGCTGAAGCAAGAAAATTTCAAGAGTATATAGAATCTTTCCGTCAATATATCTATGAAAACCTACAGCAAAATACCAAAAAGCCACACGCGGACATAATCTCTGCATTATTAATTGGCAAAAAAAACGGAATAGATCAAAAAACTATGAATGCGATACGAGATTCAGGTATAGCACATTTATTCGCTATATCTGGTTTACATTTATCGTTTGTTGCTGGTCTATTTTTTATAGTATTCCGTAATTTATTTGCAATATCTGAAACTTTGACTCTTAAATATAACACTAAAAAAATATCTGCATTCTTTACTATCTTGCCAACTACCTTTTATTTGTTGATTACCGGTATGCAAATTTCTGCTCAGCGTGCCTACATCATGGTGATCTTGGTACTTGTTGCAATAATCATAGAAAGGAAATATCGAGGATTAATAGCAATTGCGCTTGCTGCTTCGGTGATACTCATAGTGGAGCCAGAAGCAATCTTAAAGCCAGGTTTTCAAATGTCATTTTCTGCTGTTTTGGCACTAGTTGCCAGCTATCAGATCAATGCTAATAAGTTATTCAAAATAAAAATAATAAAATATTTTGTGTCGATAATGATCAGCTCAGTCATAGCAAGTTTAGCAACTGTTCCGTACACAATATACAACTTTAATTATTTTTCAATCAGCGGCATTATCACAAATTTAGTTGCTATACCAATAGTTACACTCATTATTATTCCACTTGGAATAATCTATGTTTTATTGATTCCTTTAGGTACTCAGTGGATTATAACGCCTCTCATGGAACGCCCAATTGACAGCGTTTTATATATAACAAATGTAATAGCTAATCTTCAGTATCTGGTTATTCCTATTCGCACTTTTCCTGCCTCATCAATTGTTATCATAACACTTGGGTTATTATGGCTATGCCTGTGGGAAAGAAATTGGCGTTTCTTTGGAATTTTCTTTATTGTACTGGGTATTTTCTCTAGCGCTATGTATAGAACACCTGACATTCTAGTTAGTGCTGATAATGCTGCTGTAAAAGAAGATGACAATTTGCTATATTCTCTTACTAGAAAAAACAGGAATTTTGTTGTCAAAACGTGGGCAAAGCAAAATGGGCAGAATCAAATTGTAAATCACACTAAATACCACAACTCAAACAAAAGGATAAAGTATAGTTGCATATATAGCAAAGAGAATGATAGATCAGTGTTGTTAGCTTATAAGAAAGAGGATATTATGGAAAGTTGTGATAACGTTAATCTAATAATTCAGCTAAGCAAATTCAACTATTCAGCTTGCAATACTAAAACCATCAAGTATGCTGACTTAGAGGCATATGGCACACACTCTGTTTGGCTAACAGATGGTGGCATAAAGGTTAGTAAAGTGCGTTCTAATCGTCCTTGGCATAAGCCAAAAAACTTGTTTTAAAAGTGTTATTAGTATATAATTAATTAGGTGCTAGAAAGTTTATGCCTTTAGATATAATAAATCCTTTAAGTGTTAAAGTAGATCATAATTTTGCCAAAATAGATGATGCTATTGGTTTTTTCCCTAGATTATGGCATGCAGCAAGAAAGTATTCTGTAAGTAACACTCTGCCCATAGCGGCTGTAAATACTTGGCTTCAATTTTCTTTGGCTTATGTAGCTGCAATAATAATAACTAGTAATAATTTAAGCTTTATTACAGATATTTTTAACCCAACATTCATGCCAATTTACACTTTGGTTTCTATTATTCTTTTAACAACTTTTGTAGCCTCTTCTGCTATGAGATATATGCATAAGCAGAAGATAAAAGAAGGAAAAAAGCCGATAGAGGAATTAATAAGTGATAAAATTAGAGGTGGCAAAGACAACGAGGTAAGTGAACTTGCTGAAAATGCTCTAAAAATAGAGATAAAACCAAATTTAAGTCTTATAGGTCGCAAAAAAGCAAACTTTTCAATAATTTTGCCAATTTCTGAAAATCAAAAAAAAACATTAGATGATCAAAGACAAGAGAATAAAAATAAGGCCATTTTTCTTACCATACCATATATAATTAGCACTGTAATTATAGTTGGCGCATTAATACAAAATAGATTTAGCTTTGCCAATGTTCAGGATTTGGAATGGGCCATAGTTGCACTGGCTAGTATCATTGCTATTGTTGGGATATGTATAACATTCAGCAAGCTAAAAAACAATGAGATAAACAATAATCGTAATATTATTAAAAAGTTTAACAATTTGGATATTCTCTTTCCATTCAGAAGAGGTGGGGTTGTATCGGTAATAGAAAAAAAGACAAAAGATGAGGAAGAAAATGATTCTATATCTCGATTGATAAAATTACTTGATAAGCACTTGACTGATTTTACAGATAAAATTGTTGCTTCATTTGATAAGCAGCTAGATGAAGTTAAAGATCTACTTGATAATAGCCTTCTAAAGCCTGCAAATGATGAAATTCAAGAAACACTTGTTCATCTACAAGGAATTAGAGGAGACATCAAAAAAGATTTAGATAAGTTGCGTAAGGAAATGATGGTCATTTTAAGCGAAGCTAAAGGGTTGGCAAAAAGAACAAATTCACTAAACATTGAAAGCATTTTTTCTAGTTTAGAGAATACTATTAAAATCGCTGAAGATAAGGTTGAGCGATTTGAACCAAGCAGATTTGTTGGCTTTTTTCAATCTAGAGAAGAAATAATTAGCAACGACAACGATTTTTTTTGTATGTTGAAAAAGCAAGAAGAAGAAGCGGAAAAGATAAAGAAGGAATTAGAAGAAGAACTAAAAAAAGTAAAAGATGAACTACAGGAATTAAAGAATAAACAAACAAACGAACCTACTAGCAATGAAGACAGTGCTATTCCTCCTTCTCCTCTTGAAGAACAGCGAGATGAAGAGAGAAAAGCAATAGAGAAAAATAGACTATTAAAATCAAAAAAAAGGACAAAAGAACTGGAGAAAGAAAATGCAAAATTGGAAAAAGAATTATCTGAACAAGAAAAAACAGATAAGTGGAGAGAAAAAATTAACGGCAAAGCAAGTGAGTTTTTCTTCTATTTATTAGAATCTATTAAGTTGGAAGAAAAAGATGATAAGGGAGAAAAAGTAAGTGAGGTAGCATTAAGAAATTTTGATAATAAGGTAATAATCCACTGGAAAGATGGTTCCCAAACGACTTTTGATATCCAGAAACAAGATGGTCTTCAAGCTCAACCTAACACAAAAGTTGATTTTGTGGATCCAGATGTTCGCGAAGCATTTAAAGAAGCTTATTCAAGGTAGCTACTATAGATATAGTCTTAGATATTGTTAGTAATGAAAAGGCTAGATACCTACATAGCTAAAAAGTGCAACATATCGCGCAGTAAAGCACAAAGATTGATACAAAATGAGCGGGTAACATTATTTGGCACACCGATAATTAATAATGACCACATAGTAAAACTAGGTGAAGAGTATATAGTACATCTCGTTCAACCTGACATATCCATATCAATTGAACCTAACTATAATATAAAGCTTGATATCATTTACGAAGATGAGGACATTATAGTTCTGAGTAAGCAAAGTGGATTAACAGTGCACCCAGGTGCTGGAACAAACAATGATACACTCCTGAATGCAGTGATCGCTCACCTTGGCAAAATTCCATATATAAATACAAGACCAGGAATTGTTCACAGGCTTGATAAAGATACTAGTGGACTCATGGTAATTGCAAAAAATGAACAATCCCACAGCTTCTTGTCTGAGCTGCTATCAAATCGTAAAATAAAACGGGAATACTTAGCAGTAATTTGGGGAGCATTACCTAATCTGCAAGGAACAATAAAAACCAATATTGCTCCAAAACGCAGTAATAAAGAAATGATGTGCGTTACAAAAACAACAGGCAAATTAGCAATCACTCATTACTCAGTGAAGAAAATTATAGGGCAAGCAAGCTTGGTTAAATGTACTTTAGAGACAGGTAGAACACATCAAATTCGAGTACACATGAGTTACATAGGACATTCTATAGTAGGTGATCAAGTTTACGGAAAAAATAGTAGTAAAAGTGTAAAATATGCTAAAAATTCTGACTTTATTCGCAACTTCAACAGACAGGCACTACATGCTCACACGCTGGGCTTATATCATCCCAAAAGTAAAGAATATATAGAATTTATTTCTGATTTACCACAAGATATGCAAGTCTTAATCGGTGAATTTGAAAATATATCTTAATAACATTCATATCAATATTATCATCCATGTTATCAAGAAGTTAATTAATGAGAGAAAAACTGCTGCATTACCTAGATCTTTCACTTTTTTTGGAAGTATATGTTGTTCACTGGAAATACGCTCAATTGTTGTTTCAAAAGCAGTGTTGATAATTTCTACAATTAACACCAAAAATAGGCTACTTACCATTATTGCACGTTCTAAATTACTTACATCTAAAACAAATAAAGCTGAAACACATACTATAAAAAGCAGTAACTCCTGTCTAAATGCAACTTCTGATATAAAAGCTGATTTTATTCCTTCACAAGAATATTGAATTGACTTTACTAGACGAATAATACTTTTCTTCATTATCAATTTTGGAAACTCAATGAATTATACTTATTTCACTCAGGTAAAAAATGCATGAAAGCACCTTTCAGTAATGATTACTTGCAAAGCAGTCTATAAGTACAAAGATTTTTATAGTCAAAATCTAGCATATTGTTTGAACCTGGAGAATTAATACAAATCCTTTCAACAAACGCTTAAGAAAGTTATATATCGATACTGACACAAAAATTCTTTAATTAAATTTCTCTTACCTTAGCTGGGAATATTCAAAAAAGCATAAGAATCAAGTTAAGAGATTGCGAGCAAATTTAGGGAAGTTAAAGTAGATACTCTAGTTTTTCTGTACTTGTCTTTTAATGAAAATCATGAACAAGTTATTGCAATCTTTTTAAGAAAAATTTTCAAACTATTAACTCTATTCTTTAGTGCTAAAAATAACTCTCTAATCCGCCTTTTTAGCTCAATAAATGCCTTTGTTAAACTGAGTTCTGTATTCTTTTTTAATTTTGTACAACTCATGAAATATGAGAATTGCACATAATTTAGCATATAATTCACACAATACTCTGTGTGGCTTCCCTTTTAAGTCTTATGTAGCTCTTGTATAGTTTAAAAAACAACTAAATTTGCCACCTTACTCTGTAATACTTGCTCAGCACTAATTTTATCCTCTGGAATATTAGTTTTGACCAGTTCAACAATTTCTGATTACTTTTGGAAGATCATGTGATTTTGCCAATTTATTAGCTTTTCTTCTTCTGGCTAGAGACTGCTCTTCAGTTAATTTATGATATATCATTCTTACTCTAATCTTTGCTTCTTTTCCCAACAACACCTTCATTTCTAAAAATAGCTTGTCTCCTAAACATTCCAATAATTCCATTTTTTGATTTGTTTCTATAGCATATACATTGGTATCAACGACTTATAAAATAAGCTCCCGTTCCATTGATTTGTTTAAAAGAACTTGAACCAAGGTCAGATATTAGCAACTTCTCCCTATAACCTTCTTACTCCCTCCGTTATGTTAAGTTGATCCAATGTCTGATTTAGGTAATCAAAAACTAATTTTAACTTTATTCCACACTTAGTGTTACTCTCATAACCTTTGTCCATAACCTTTATATAGATTTTCCATGCTGTTAGGCAAAGCTACTATCCAATGCTTTTAAATTGCTGCAAGATTCTACAATCAATTTGCAGGGTATTTTAAATAAAGCCATTGTACATTCTTTTCATAAATTCTACTGCTTCTTTAGTAAACCTGAAATCTAAACCCTGTTTCGTTATTATCACAGATTCTTCATTTAATAATTGGCACATTGTATCTATGATTCAGTTTGTAACCCCTATATTACCCAAAATTATAGCTTTTATGAATCATCAATTACTCAATTTTCTTTTCCTTTTCTGTTTCAATTATTTGCCATTTCATTGAAAAATTTGTTGAGGTAATTTGATAAGCAATTTATTTTATTCATCATTAGTTCTCTCACTAAAATATATCCGAGAGAATTTTATATCTTCTTATCCTATCTTCTTCATACCTTTATTTCCTTAACTTGACCCTTATGCTTTTTTAAATGTTCCCGAATTGTGGTGGTTGCCATCCTTCTCCACATATGTCGTCATTACCAAACGTTCAATTTTTAATTTATCTAAAAGAGGGTAAACTCCAGTATTTTAGACATAATAGGAGGTTACCCATTGAATAAGAATGTAACAGAATTATTCTGTTTTGTAGATGATGATTGTAAAATGATAGACAAAAATTTTGCAGGTAGATTATTATCCAATGGTAAAAAACCTACAATAGTGCCAGAAATAACGCATTCCGAAATTATAACAATAATTTTGTTATATCAGCAATCTAAACTTTAAATCATTTTACATACGTTACTTACAGTTGCTGCATAAGTCAGACTTTTCCAGACTACCTTCTTATGATAGATTTATTGCGCTAAAACCTCGAGTTTTATGGTATTTAGCAATAAAGATCACCTATTGAATTCTATGATATTATTTTTTGTGAGATTGTTATACACGTTATGGCAAGAAAGGCAGAGAGATTTGTTAAGTAGTTTTTGCATCTATATGGGCTACTTGGATAATGGTTACAATGTTTGTACAATTGTACAGCATGAGCTGAGTTCGCTTAGCACTTATCTACATTTCAGTTCCACCAACAGTTATTGCATCGACCTTAAGTGTTGGCTGACCAACTCCAACAGGCACATTTTGCCCGTCTTTTGAGCACGTACCAACACCAGGATCTAACTTTAGATCATTACCAATCATTGATACTTTTTTTAGCACTGTTGGCCCATAACCAATTAGTGTTGCTCCTTTCACTGGATGTGTAATTTTACCATTTTCTATTAGGTAAGCTTCTGAAGATGAGAAAACAAATTTTCCTGATGTTATATCAACTTGTCCACCACCAAAATTTACTGCATATAGGCCTCTTTTTACACTGGATATTATTTCTTCTGGTGCATATTTTCCTGCCAACATATAGGTGTTTGTCATGCGTGGCATAGTAACTTCTTTGTAACTTTCTCTTCTACCATTACCAGTTGGATTTACACCCATAAGTTTAGCGTTCATATGATCTTGCATATATCCTTTTAGAATTCCATCTTCTATAAGCACATTATAGCCAGGTAAAGTACCCTAATCGTCTATGCTAATAGAACCACGCAAATTAGGTAGAGTTCCATTATCAACTACAGTAATGTTACTGGCTGCCACCTGTTTGCCCATAGAATTTGAAAATGCCGAGATTTCTTTACGGTTAAAATCACCCTCAAATCCATGACCTACAGCTTCATGCAATAATATCCCTGGCCAACCTGAACCTAAAACAACTGTCATCTCTCCAGCCGGATCTGGAATTGCCTCAAGATTTACTAGCGCTTGCTCTAACGCTTGGTTTGCAACTTCTTTCCACTTCTTCTCAGAAACAAATTTACTATAAGAGTCTCTTCCACCATGCCCTGCAGAACCTATCTCAGCTCGGCCATTTTTCTCTACGATGACTAGTACATTAAAACGTACCAAAGGCCTAATATCGCTTAACCTGTGATCATCTTTTATTATTTGTACAACTTGCCATTCTCCATTTAGAGTTATTTTTACCTGCTTCACGCAATTATTCTTCGACCTTACATACTCATTAACCTCATTAAGTAGTTTAATCTTTGAGCTCAGGTCCATTTCATTTATGGGATTAATCGTTGAATACAGGCTTTTTGCCTCCTCATTTAAGTTTACTGAATTCGTTTTGCTTAAAGATGCTGAACTTTTTACCATGGAAGCAGCTTTACTAATTTCTTTTTCGCTAATCTCAGAAGAGCAAACAAAAGACGTACTATCTTCACAAAAAGACCTTAGACCAAATCCTCTTCTGATATTTAAATCCATATGTTTTAATATATTATCATCAAAAACTAGGGATTCTGATTGGCAAAACTCTAAAAATAGCTCACCACCATCACTATTGCTCAAAGCGTTGTTGACTATTTTATATACATTATTAATATTAACATTGTTCTGAGCAAAAAATATTTGATCTAGATTTGGCATTACCTTTAAGTTAAAAACTATTTGAGTATATTATTTTATTTTAACATAGTAAATCACAAAAAGCCCGGGTGGCGGAATTGGTAGACGCGCTAGCTTCAGGTGCTAGTAACTTTTCAAGTTGTGGAAGTTCAAGTCTTCTCCCGGGCACTCTGTATTGATTTTCAAGTCAATTAATGTTATGATATAATATGTATTTACTGTTAAGTTTATGAGTTATGAGAAAGAGGGGCTTATTTACAGAAAAAAAATACGAACTTATTCAAAACGCTTAGTTACTGCACTATCTATTGCTTCTTTGAGTTGGTACATAGCAGCATTAGCCCTAAATATTTCTTCCTTAATCTTGTATTTTACTATTGTCAGCACTATGCTAAGTGCACTTTCGCTTGCTTTAAATATATGGTCATTAACTGATCATTTTAGGCAGTGTGGCCTTAATAAGCAACTCGATACCTCTTGGCAAGAGAAATTAATGAAGATCTGCCTCGACATTGCATCTAACGTTTCATTTTTAATAGGAGGAATTACATCTATATTACCTCTTGAATTTCCTATTATCCCCTTTATTTCGGTTGCTTTTTTTATTCTAGGTTGTACCTTTATGGCAACCAATTTCATTAGAACTATGATTAGTCAGCCGCAAATAGATGAAACCAAAACCTCAAAGTTAGTGATCATTTGAACGTTCAATCTGCAATAGCTGCCTAATTATTACATGTTAATAACTTAGCTTATTTAACTTGACAAATTACGCCATCTCCCTTACTATGATAGCAAGAGTATTTACCCTTGTTTTTAATCTCCGCGGATTTAACAGCAAAATTTAGTAAAAAATTCAAGTATTTATTGGCAAATTACATAAAAATTATAGCGGCTGCATGTCTTTTTTATTTTTTCTACATTCAGCCAAATCGCGCTTGTTAGTACATTATCAATTTAAATTATTAAAACTCGCTATACGGGGGTTCTTTTGTCTTTTTTTACTTAGTAAATTTCTTAATATTTGTAGCTAAAGTAATTTTAGAGAGCCAGCGTGGGACACACAACCGCACTAACGTTTATTTTTGAAGGTACTATTTATATAGATGAAATGTTCAAAAGTAAAGCATTTAAATATCTAATTCTTACTTCCCAAATTTCAAATTATCTTCCTCCTATTTTATTAATAGCAGGTTTGGTGTTACAGTACCAATCTAGTTGCGTAGACAGTAAAGTACTCATTGGATTTGCTATAGTACTAGGTTGTACTTTATTATTACACTTAGCAAGTGAGATCTACGAGAGAAAAGTTGTAAATCTTGTAAAAACTGAAGGAAGAGGTGATGAACAAAATGTACCTATAGGAGCATTAACCGAAAAGCCAAGCAGAATTGTAAATCCCGATAGTGTTCACGCTCATGGAAGAGAGCAAGTTGTGTAGTGCATTTATTGTTCTTGGATTAATTGATAGCTATTCTCCATACTCAAATCTCTGGCTAAAAATAGCGAGCCACAGATTAGTATGGTTTTGACGTTTTGTATAGAAGCTTTTAGTATGTGATTTGATATAGCATCTCTGATTGATTCACATTCGATAGCATTGATTCCTATATTATGAGCTCCTTCTCTAATTAAATCTGTACTTGTTGCTTTAGGTTCAGATTTAACACAAATCGCGCATAGTAGTTTGATATATGGCTTTAAGTGCTCTAAGAACTCTGCGACGTTTCTGTTACGAGTAACACCAAAGATCATATAGATACCTTCAGCAAAATTGTCTCTTACCCACTTAGCTAACACTCTGGCAACATCATTGTTGTGCGCGCCATCTAGAAATAATTGCCAATCTTTTGGTAATAAAGAAATTAAATTACCTTCTTTTATAGACTCTAGCCGCGCAGGCCAATAAGTGCGCTGTAAACCTGAAGCAATGTCCTCTTCTCCAATATTAAATCCATACTTCCCACTTAAAATGCTACATGCTGCAATTGCGTTTCCTGCATTGATTATTTGATGATATCCTTTTAAAGATGGCAAAGAAAATTCTATTGATTGAATAGTCGATTGAAAGACTATTCTGTTATTCTGTTTTTCGCAATTCCACTCAAATCCTCCTCTATATAAGGGAGATTTTTTGTTTATTGCGTGTTGTTCTAGCATGTTCATTATAGATTTTTCTTGTGGTGCTATTACGCAAGGAACATTAGGTTTCATTATTCCAGCCTTTTCACCTGCTATGGTTTCTACGGTAGGACCAAGATATTCTGTATGGTCAAGTGCAATGGAAGTGATGATCGTTAGAATCGGATTATCTATAACATTTGTTGCATCAAGCCTTCCACCCAGACCCACTTCAACTAAAGTAATATCATCTTTATGACGAGAAAAAGCTAAGAAGGCTGCAGTCGTTGCGGCTTCAAATAGAGTGATGGGTTGTTCTGTGACTGCTATACGGCATTCTTCCAGTGAGTTATGTAATTCACTATCATCGATATCATTGCCTGCAACAACTATTCTCT
Organism: Wolbachia endosymbiont of Encarsia formosa; assembly: GCF_039540065.1. Classification (NCBI taxonomy): domain Bacteria; kingdom Pseudomonadati; phylum Pseudomonadota; class Alphaproteobacteria; order Rickettsiales; family Anaplasmataceae; genus Wolbachia; species Wolbachia endosymbiont of Encarsia formosa. The sequence continues at coordinate 510,595 of NZ_CP154278.1, forward strand.
CATTAAAATTCACTAAATGTGGAGAAGTGTACGTATGAACTTTATACCCTGCTGCTTGCATTATATATCTTATAAAGGATAGTGTTGATCCTTTGCCATTAGTGCCAGCTATGTGAATTATTGGCGGTATTTTTTTCTCGGGATTACCAAGTTTATTTAGAAAACTTTTTATGCTATCAAGAGAAAAATCCTTTGGCCTACTGCCAATCGGCTTAGGCCAATGAGGCATGTATATCATAAATTATTGTTACGTTTTAATTCATCTATTACACTTGCCATGCCATTCGTGTCGATCTTTTCACTAAATTGAGAACGTTGATTAATAGAAATACTTATTCCACTCATTACAACATCGTTTATTAAGAAAGAACCGTCACTTTTAGTAACTTTAAAGTCAATATTTGTAAATTCCTCATCACCATAAGAAAATCTTGTTCCTATCAGACAAGTTTCATCGTCAACTGCTTTTGTACTCATTATGATCATTTCACTATTATTTATGTATTTATACAAAATTTTAGCGCACAAGCGCGCGAGATATACTTCATATTCTTTTAGAAACTCTTCTTTTTCTTTCTGAGTAGATAAATTCCAATATTTCCCTATGACAAATCGAGATATTCCTTTGAGGTCAACATTATTCTGAATAATTTTCAGAAGTTCTTCTTGTACATGTTCTAGATTTTTTCTATTCCCTTTCATAGACGTGTTGTCTACTTGCTGCTTCATGGCAAGCACAAAAGTTTTGTGCCCTATACAATTCGCGTAAGCACTTGAGGAGATTACAATAAAAATGGTTAAGAACTTAATAAGATTCATAAGATATATTTATTAGCTATGATACTTAAAATGCAAAATTTAACAAAGGCAAAATAATGATCGCTAGTTTTAATATATCTATAGACATACTCTATATAAATAATCTATAATTAATTTAGGGGTCTGTGCTATGCGTTATGAGTTAAGTTAAATTTCCCGAGCGATAATTTCTGATCAAGGGAATTGCCTCTGTTAATTTCATTGAAATTAGTACGTGATGCCCACCTTAACTTTAGGTCTCAGGAATCTACTAAGACTGACGGTAGATATGGATCCCTTTTCCATTATTTAGGTTTATGTTACACCAATATAAAGAACAAGGTGTTTTTTTCTGTCCATCTCATGAGATATTTCAAGTTGTAATTGACGTTGAGAAGTATCCTGATTTTGTTCCTTGGTGCAAAGCTGTTTATATAAAAGAAAAAACTGATAGCCAAATGATTGTGGACCTCCTTGCAGCTTTTCATGGCATTAAAGGAAGTTACACATCAGAAGTGACCTTTCTTTCTCCAAATGGAGCAAATAAAAGTTGGATAAAAGCTGTGTCGTCAAATGGAATATTTAAACATTTATACAACGAATGGAAATTCACTCCTATAGATGAAAGTAAAACTATGGTAGAGTTCTATATAAAGTTTGAATTTAAATCCAATTTGTTTTCCGCCTTATTAAACTCAGTTTATAAATACACACAAAGTAAAATAATTGCTGCATTTAAAGACAGAGTAGAAAGTGTTGCCGAGAAAAAGTTATCTTGACATTATTTATATAAATGCATAAATTCTTTAATAAGTTAAGTGTTTCCATTGTAATGATTTTTAGATTATTGTTCTTACTTATTTTTATAAGTGTTAGTTCTTATGCAGCTATTGAACAAAACTTACCCAACACTCAAAAAACTGATGAAATAACATCAAAAGAACTACTGTCACTACTGCCTGATGATAAATTATTAGGTGATCCAAAAGCACCAATTTTAATGATAGAATATGCTTCGCTCACTTGTTATCACTGTTCTCTTTTTTATAAGAAAGTTTTTCCTAAAATCAAAGAAAAGTACATAGATACAGGTAAGATGTTATACATATTCCGTCATTTTCCTCTAGATTACAGAGGATTAAAAGCTGCAATGCTAAGTTATTGCTATGAAAAAGAAGAAGACTATTTTAATTTTAACAAAGCTGTGTTTAATGCAATAGACTCGTGGAACTACTCTAATTTTAGTGATTTAACTATACTACAAAAAATTGCTGCACTAAGCAATTTGAAGCAAGATGTATTTAACCAATGCATTAATGATAAAAAGATGATGGACAAAATTATAAATGATAAATCACTTGCAATTAATAAACTTGATATCACAGCTACTCCTGTATTCATCATCAAGCTTAACGATGAAAAATCATATGTAGAGAATGGTAAAATCAAACATGAAGGGTATAGAGAGCTGGAATACTTCACTAATGTAATAGATGAGTTATATGGAAAAGCTATAGTGAAGTAATAACACTGTAGCTTACCATATAAAAACCCTATGCTGAATCATTATTTTTTGATACTGTTTGTTGCTTTTTACGCTCAAACTCTCTTTTTTTACTGTGCCAAGCATAATAATACATAGCAATTTTATTCTCTATTAATACTATAGTTCCATCATAAAATTGGACCATATCCATAACTTTTTTCTGAGCTTCGTTAAAGCGTTCTTTGTACTTCTCGCGATAAGCTGGGTTGTGCAGTAATTTCACTCCTTCATTATTATTAGACTTCTTGCTTAACGTTTCAACTTCGTTAGCAATGTTATAAGACATATAAACCCCTCTAATTGATTATAAAAATTACATTTTATAAGAGAGATGTAAATAAACGATCCCTTAATTCTAGTATAACAATTGGTTATTATACTAGTTAACTATAGTAAAATATATAATAATCTTTGTCACTTAAAATTTTACTTTATAAAATAACAACTTAAAATAAAAAATTTTATTATTCTTAACCCTATTGTTATATTTATAAATCTTATATAGATTAAACCTCCTTAGTTTATATTATAAAACTTAATGCGTCATAACTTTAGCAGAAAATCGTTGTACATAAGAAGCTTATTTGCAAAAGAGTATAAAGAAATAGAAGAACATTGTACTCTTGATAAGAAACAACGTATTCAAATCACTCCTGAAGAAGGAAAATTATTAAATTTATTTATCAAAATCCATAAAGTTAAAAGCATAGTTGAAATTGGCACGTTATATGGTTATTCGTCAATTTGTATGGTAAAAGCTTTACCGAAAGATGGTCATATATATACAATAGAAAATAATCCTCAACACTCAAGAATAGCAAAAAAAAATTTTAGTGCTTTTAATCTAAGTGATAAAATTACTCTAATAGAAGGTGATGCACTAGAAAAAATTAATGAATTATCAACAAAGGCACCATTTGACATGATATTCATCGATGCTGACAAAAGTAGTTATCCTAAGTATTTAGATTGGGCAGAGTCATACATTAAACAAGATGGGCTAATCGTTGCAGATAACACTCTATTATTTGATACAGTATTTTTAGAATCTCCTCCAAAAGAAGTATCAGAAAAGTCATGGCATGCTATGAGAGAGTTTAATGATAGATTGTCAGATGAAAAAAAATATTTCTCCATATTGATTCCTACTGAAGAAGGAATGACTGTAGCTTTAAAACTAACGCAAGTTAAAAATCAAGGTCAGCGTAATGTCTAGGGGGAGTTAAGCCAAAAACTCTCTCTAATAATATTTCGCGAAAACAAGGCCTTGATTTAACAATGGAGTACCATTCTTTTAAAATCTTACTTTTTTCCCATGGGAAACTATTTACGTAGTCTATTATAGAAATATGTGATGCTAAAGTAATATCGGCTAAAGTGAACTTATCGGTTGCAAGCCAAACGTTCTTGTTAATTAAGTGTTCGATGTATTCCATATGGCAAGGCAGGTTATGCTGAGCTGCATGAAGAAATCTAGAGTCAGGGCTGCGGTTAGTAATTACTTTTTCATTCATAATATACTTAGTAACTTCATTGTAAAATTTGCTATCGAACCAATTGATTAAAGCGCGTATTTTAGACTTAATAATAGTTGATGAACCAAGTAATTTGACGTCACTATTGTAAGTCTCTTCTATATATTCACAAATGGCATTACTATCCGCTATTACAAAGTTATTATCTATTAATACTGGTACTTGTCCGATTGGATTGATCTCCATGAATTCATTCCGCTTTTCCCATGGATTTTCATATACCAAATCACAACTCAGCTTTTTTTCCTTGAGAAGAGCTCTAACTTTTCGTGAAAACGGACAAAGAGGAAAATGATATAAAATCATAATATTCCTCTTTTGTTATTCCAATACCTATATGTTGTCATTCCAGTACGTGACATTGGAATCCAGCTTATTTCATTATGGACATTACTTTTAACATATATTCCTAGAATCCATTGTCCATTGTGTAATTTCCAAATATTTTTATACTTGGATCCCAGTACAACTGTACGAACATTGTAGTTTGAGAGCAATCCCCACCGGAAGGGTGTCATTTCAGTGATTGACACTGGAATCCAGTTCTTATTATACAACAGCCTAATGTATTCATTTAAAATTAAGTTTTCTGGATCCCAGTGTCTGGGCACTGGGATGACAGAAGAAGAGTATTTTAGGTAACAGCTGTTTACTCCAAAGTAATGTTGCAAAAGGTCTAACATATAAATTATAAGACTAATATAGAATATACCTTGCTAAAAAAAAAAAAGAGTATAACCTTTTATAAGGTATGCAGGCAAAAATTCTGTAACTTGGTCAGGTCAGAAATGAAGCAACCATATCAGAATCTTTTTGGGTTGCATACCTATTTGTACTATTTGTTTTATTCTAGGCTATGAACATAGCATTAAAATATCGTCCTAGTAGCTTTAAAGATTTAGTAGGTCAAGATATATTGGTGCGTATACTAGAAAATGCTTTTACTCTCAACAAAATTCCACAATCTATACTGCTTTCTGGTAGCAGTGGAATTGGTAAAACCACCACTGCAAGAATAATAGCTTTATGTTTGAACTGCTCATTGGGGCCAACTTTTGAACCTTGTGGATCATGTACAAGTTGTCTGGCAATAAAAAATTCAAGCCATCCAGATGTAGTTGAAATCGATGCGGCAAGTCACACTAGTGTTGAGGATGTTAGAGCGATCTTGGGAGATATTTGCTATTTACCAATAAGTTCTAAATTTAAAGTTTACATTATAGATGAAGTACACATGTTATCCAGTAATGCATTTAATGCATTACTTAAAACTCTAGAAGAACCACCATCTAGCGTAAAGTTTATTCTGGCAACTACAGAAATAAAAAAGATACCAATAACTATTATTGCACGTTGTCAAAGGTTTGACTTACATAACATTCCTTCAGCTAAGATAATGGAGCGTTTAAATGATATTGCACAAAAAGAAAATTATTTTTTTGAAAAAGAAGCGTCGGAATTAATTGCTCACCACTGCAATCATTCAATGCGTAACGCTTTATTTTTGATGAATCAAGCAGTGCTATATAGCAAAGATGGTACAATATCCACTCAAAGTGTTAAAGACATACTTGGTCTAGTAGATAGAAACGTTATATTTGATCTACTGGAAGCAGTATTAGATAGTGATTTACAGAAGGCTTTGTTAGTATTCGACAATGTGGTAAAAACAGCAAATCCGCTCAATATTTTTGAAGATCTACTGCAAACAATCCAGTTAATATGCCGTTTTTTAATTACAAAAGAGATTGATACAGAATATGAGAAGAGCAGAGTAAAAGATTTGAGTACAAAAAAGTCTTTAATATTTTTTTCGAGATTGTGGAAGGTGCTGCTTAAGGGTATTCAAGATATAAAGGTTTCAACATGCAATGAAATTGCCGCTGAAATGATATTAATTAGCCTTTGTTATCTTTCTGATTTGCCTTCTCCGGAACAGGTGATCAAAAAAATTCTTTCACAGAATGTAGAGCAAGGAAATAGACAGGGCAGACCTGTTGCACCTTCTCCCCCTGTCATCCAAGTAGCTGACTACTCGGATCCAAAAAAATATGTGGAAAAACCCCACTCTGTCATCCCAGTGCGTGACACTGGGATCCATGTGAAAAATAAACAACAAAATTACGATTTTGATAAGATTTTGCAACTATTAAGGCGGAGTAACCAAATTTATCTTTACAAACAACTGTGTAGTAATCTAAAATTAATAGATTGTAAATTTGGGTATTTAAAATTAAAAGCTGTATCTAACTTGAACAGTAATTTTTGTAATGACTTGAAAAGTTACTTAAATCAAGCCACTAATCAGGAGTGGGTTATTATAGTTGATACGAGTTATATGAATAGGGAAGTGAGTAATTTAAATTATGCACCTGTAGTTAAGGATATATTAAATACGTTTAAAGGTGCAAAGGTAGTTAATATAGAAAATAAGGAGTAGGTTGTGGATTTCAGTCAAATAATGAAGCAAGCGCAAGAAATGCAAAAAAAGCTTGCGGAAGCCCAAAAAAAATATATTGGAAAAGAGTTTCAAGGTATTTCTGGTGGTGGCAAAGTTTCTGTATTAGTGGAAGTTATAAAAATAGGTGGCTATAAAGCTAAAAAGGTAAACATAGACTTAGAGCTTATGAGAAATGAAGAAAAAGACATAGTAGAAGATTTAGTGACAGCAGCGTTTAATGATGCCATTAAAAAATCAGAAGAAGATATGGCAAATGCAACCTCTGATCTTGCAGGTATGATGGGGTTACCACCTGGATTTAAACTTCCTTTTTAAATTTACTACTGAAGTTTGTCTTAATGCAGTAAATAAGTGTTTTCCTTTTATACTAGTACTTCCATGAAGTACATTCATATTACTGCATGAATATGCAGCAATTCACAATGCTGAATGCAGATCAGAAGATAAAAAGACATTAGTGAAATAGGTGTCAGAAGATCAAGAGTAAAAAAAGTAGAGTAACTCTATTTATTAATTAATAAAATCTTTGTATTTTCCTAAAAGTTAGTTAAGATACAGAAGGTTTTGTGTTATTAAGTTAGCACTTGACTTAACTTTAGTTATTATTTAGACTGCTAAAGTGGAATTTTAATTTTTTAACGAGGGCAATTATGCATTATAAAAAGTTTTTTTCGGCAGCTGCTTTAGTGACGTTGCTAAGCCTATCAAACTCTGCTTTTTCATCAGACCCTATTGGTCCAATAAGTGATGAAGAAACTAGCTATTATGTTCGTTTGCAATATAATGGTGAAATTTTACCTTTTAAAACAAAGATTACTGGCATTACACATAAATCAGGTAAAGATAAGGATAGTCCCTTAAAAGCATCTTTTCTAGCTGGTGGTGGTGCATTTGGTTATAAAATGGATGATATCAGAGTTGATGTTGAAGGACTCTACTCACAATTGAGTAAAGACGGAGATGTAGCTGGTGATTCAGCAATTGCAGAAAGTTTAACAGCATTTTCAGGATTAGTTAACGTTTATTACGACGTAGCAATTGAAGACATGCCTGTCACTCCATATATTGGTGTTGGTGTTGGCGCAGCATATGTAAGCAACCCTTTAGCGACAAAAGTTACTGATGATAAAGCCTCTGGATTTGCTTTTGCTTATCAAGCAAAAGCTGGTGTTAGTTATGATGTAACCCCAGAAATCAAGCTTTATGCTGGTGCTCGTTATTTTGGTTCTTATGGTGCTAATTTTAAGATAGCTAAAGATGATGCCAGAATCAAAGTTCTTTACAGCACTGTTGGTGCAGAAGCTGGAGTAGCGTTTAATTTCTAGTCTATCTTTGTCTTATTATCCCAGTGGGTTTTTCTTGTCATTCAAGTAGCATGACACTGGGATCTAGAAAAAAGAAATGTGAATTCCAGTGTTTGAGCACTGGAATAACACACTATTTATTTAATGTAGTTTTTATCGTTACACGCTGGCAATTTTAATTCTACATTTAGGTAGCTGTTGTTAAGATCTCAACTAGATATAAAGCTATGCTTTTTTGATTAAAGCTTGAATTTTTCACTGAAAATCCATATATTATATACATGGAGTTTTAATTAAGTTATTATGTTGACCCCAGTAGCGAATTTATCTGTTAATAGTAGCACTAATCTCATGCAATATATTGCTGAAGTGCGAAAATTTCCTATGCTTTCCCAAGAAGAGGAAGTGCGATTAGCAAAAAATTGGCAAGAATACCAGGATATTTCTTCTGCTCACAGGTTGATTACTAGCCATTTGAATTTGGTAGTAAAAATTGCAATGAAATTTAAGAATTACGGTCTATTGTTGATGGACCTGGTCATGGAAGGAAATATGGGTTTAATGCATGCAGTGAAAAAGTTCAATCCTGACTTGGGATTTCGTTTTTCAACTTATGCAGTATGGTGGATTGAAGCTTCAATGAAAGACTTTATATTAAAATCTTGGTCACTTGTAAAAATAGGTACAACGCAAGCACAAAGGAGATTGTTTTTTAGTTTACGTAAAATAAAAAAAAGAATTTTACAATACACAAACAGAGAAACTTTGAGTAAAGAAGAAATAAAAGCAATATCAAACGAGCTTTCTGTATCTGAAGAAGATGTTGTACAGATGAACTATCGTTTGGCTTGTAAGGATCAGTCGTTAAATAATTGTATAAAAATAGGTGATGACTCTAAAAAGGAGTTACAAGATATGATTCCGTGTAATTTAGTCAATCAAGAATTAGCTTACCAGAATCATGAAGAAAAGGCATTAAAAGAAACAATCTTAAGCAATTCATTAGCAAGTCTTAATGAAAGATCAAGAGACATTTTCATTAGCAGATATTTGTCTGAGAATACTCAGACTTTGGATGAGCTTAGCAAAAAATATTGTGTTTCAAGAGAAAGAATAAGACAGCTGGCTGAACAAGCGATGAGTAAGGTAAAACAACATATAAAATCAGAGAGTTTGAAATTCGGTTTACATGCATAGTCTTTTCGTATTTCTAATATTTTTTTCAATAGACACTCTTGCATCGGTTAGTAATGTACAACTGAGGGAAAAATATAAAGACTGGTTTGTGTATACTGCACTGGAAGATGGTGAGAAAGTGTGTTATATTGTATCCTATCCTAAGGAAAAAAGTGAACACTATACAGCCGATCGCAAGCCTTATGTAATGGTCAGTTACGTTGATAAAAAAGCAGATGAGGTGAGCGTCACTTCTGGCTTTCAGTATAATAATGAGCCCGTAGTTCTCAATATCGATAAAAAAATAAAATATCAATTGCCGATAATACAGAGAAGTCTTGCGTGGACAGATGATACAAAAACGGACCAAGATTTGATTCTAAAAATGAAACAAGGATTATCAATGATAGTTAATGGAAAAATAAAAACAGCAAATGTTGATGATACTTATTCTTTGCTTGGGTTTCAAAAAGCTTACCAAAAAATGCACGACTTATGCCATACAAAGTAAATTATTGATTACTAAAGTATAAGATAGGCTGTTTTTATCTCTCAGATAAAAAGATAAATAGCACTTTACATAGAATATGAATATCATTTAAAATATACTTTTGAGAATTAGTATGTTAGAGGTTGCAGGTAAAGAGCAAGTTGTATGTGAGCAAATGCGTTTTAGCGTTGGCCGAGCAAGTCTTTTAAATACGCTATCCAGAGTGAGCGGGGTGGTTGAAAGGCGCAACGCGATAGACGTTTTAGCGTGTATAAATATCAAAGCACAACATGGCAGCATAAAACTAAAGGCTACCGATCTTGACATTTCAATATTTGCCTCACTTACTGCAAGTGTATCAGCAGAAGGAGAAGTGAAAATCTCAGCACATACTTTACATGACATAGTGAAGAAATTGCCAACTAATTTGGATGTCAATTTCGAAATGAATAATAAAGGAAAATTATTGATATCCTGTGGAAATGCAAATTTTTCTTTACCGAACGTAGTTTCAAATAACTTCCCTGTTCTGGAAGAAGGTGATCATCAATACGATTTCACTCTACTAAGTGCAGATTTGGTAGACTTATTGACTAAAACGAAGTTTGCTGTGTCGCTGGATGATACAAGGTATAATTTAAACGGGATATATCTGCATACAGATGAGCAATTTCTGTACTGCGTTGCAACTGATGGCCACCGTTTATCATGTATAAAAAGGCCTAAACCTGAAGATATCAACGGCGAATTTGGGGTGATCATTCCACGTAAAACTATCATGGAATTATTGAAAGTATTGTGTGATTGTAATGAGATTAATATAAAACTTTCAGATAGAAAAATCAAATTTACATGTGGTGAGTATATTCTAATATCAAAATTGATAGATGGGACTTTTCCAGATTACAAAGCTGTCATTCCAACGTCTCAAGATAAACAAATGATTGTTGAGAGTAGCAAACTTGCTAGTGTTATAGACCGAGTTTCCGTTGTTGTGTCCGATAAAATAAAATCAATTAAATTTTCATTGCAAGAGAATTTATTAACTCTACATTCAAATTCCCAAGAGTGCAGTGATGCGACTGAGTCTATAGAGGTGGATTACGATGGAGCTCTTATGGAAGTAGGATTTAATTCACGTTATTTGCTTGATGCTTTATCCTGCATAAAAAATAAGTGTAAGTTTAGCTTATCAGATGGTAATAGTGCTACAATTATCACTGATGAAGATGATTCAAGCGCACTATACATAGTGATGCCAATGAGGACTTAAACTAGTAATCTATCTTTACTAAGTATAAGCCGTGAGGCGGAGCAGTGACCCCAGCGGCGTTTCTTTTACATTGACTTAATATATTTAGCATTTCTTGTGGATTAGTTCTATTTTTTCCAAATTCAACTAAAGTACCAACAATAATTCTCACTTGGTTATGTAAAAAGGAAATCGCAGATATTTTGATGTATATGTGACTTCCATTTTGTACTATATCAATATCATCGATTGTTCTGACCGGATTTGTAGCTTGACAATCTTTTGAGCGGAAGCTTGAAAGATTATGTTTTCCAAGCAGGTGTCTAGCAGCTTCACGCATGATGTTTACGTCAAGTGGGTTAAATACTTGCCACACATAACCGATTTCCAGAGCTGCAGGAGCGTAGCGATTAATTATTCTATATTCATAACATCTTTTTTTTGCTGAGAAGCGTGCATGAAATGCATCATCTACATCTTCTGCACCAAGCACAACTATAGGAATAGCTTTTAAGTGATAGTTTATTCCATTTCTTATTCTGTAAAGCTCAAATTGCCTTTCCATATTGAAATGAGCAACTTGCCCTAAAGCATGAACCCCTGCATCAGTTCTGCCACCACAATGCAAAGAGACTCTCTCGCCACTGAAATTAAATATAGCGTTTTCTATGGTTTCCTGAATTGAGTTATCAGAGTGTTGTTGCTTTTGCCAGCCAGAGAAACCACTGCCATTGTATTCTATCGTTATTTTGTATCGCACTACAGAGTCTATATATCTAATTTAGGTAACTAACGTTCTTCGTTATTAAAAAACCCTTGGCAGATTGGTTGCGTTCAATTACCATGGAGACTATACAAGTTAATAAATGATCCATGGCACATAATCCAGAAGAAAGAAATGATGATAAGCAAAAAGCACTAGATAATGCAATAAGTCAAATTGAAAGAGCATTCGGTAAAGGTGCAATAATGAAGCTAAAGCAAAACCCTGTAGAAAAAATAGACACGATATCTACAGGGTCGATTGCACTTGATTCAGCTCTGGGTGTTGGGGGATTGCCAAAAGGACGTATAATTGAGATATTTGGCCCTGAGAGTTCTGGTAAAACTACCCTTGCTTTGCATGTAATTGCTGAAGCACAGAAAAAAGGAGGTTTATGTGCATTTATCGATGCGGAGCACGCACTGGATGTTATATATGCTCGTAAACTTGGAGTAAACACCGATGATTTAGTGATTTCACAACCAGACACTGGAGAACAAGCGTTGCATATTGTTGAGTATTTAGTATGTTCTGGTGCAGTTGATGTAATAGTTATTGACTCTGTTGCAGCACTAACTCCAAGAGCTGAAATTGAAGGAGATATGGGTGATCAGCACATGGGACTACAAGCAAGACTTCTAAGTCATGGGCTACGAAAGCTCACCTCTGCAGTTTCAAAAGCAAACTGTATATTGATATTTATTAACCAAATTCGTATGAAAATAGGAGTAGTATATGGAAATCCTGAAACTACCACCGGTGGGAATGCGTTAAAATTCTATACTTCTATAAGACTTGATATAAGAAAAATTGGTGCAATAAAGGATAAAGAGAATATTACGGGTAATGAAACGAGAGTTAAAGTTGTAAAAAATAAAGTCGCTCCTCCATTTAGAGAGGCAAAATTTGATATAATGTATAATGAAGGCATATCAAAACTTGGGGAAATAATAGATATAGGAGCAAAGCTTGGTGTGCTTGAAAAGGCAGGTGCTTATTATTCATATAACAATACGCGTCTTGGCCAAGGAAGAGAAAATGTAAAAAGTTACCTCAAGGCAAACAAAGAAATTGCAAATGAAATAGAAACAAAAATCAGAGATTTATTTAAAAATCACGATAACTCTATTGCAATAGAAGAGGAGCGTGAACAACTTCTAGAAGAATCAGTATTCTAATCTAGAGCAGCAGAATAGCAAAATAAGATAGACAAAAACATAGGAACAAATGGTGTCATGAAAGTAGATGATACTAAAGAGGATATTTGAATAGAAAGAAATGGGTGTCATGCCAGTGCCTAGACACTGGCATCTACCGTCTTAAACATTAAGATAAAAATTATTGTTTTTTATCATACCATTTAAACAAATGATGGGGAACGTTTAAAAAAGTGTGTCAAAGCGAGAAGTAAAAATAAAATAGAAACAAAAAATGGAGATTTGACATGAGTCAAGTAAATGGAACTACTGGATTGGTAGACTATAAAGAATTAGAAACAAATATCCTATCATCGGTAGACCATTGATGGGGAGAGATGGTAACAAGGCTACTGGAAGAGAGTCTGGAAGGTACCATTTACCCACTGAAAGAGAAGAGAAGAAACGGAAAAAACTTTGAGGACAAATATTTGAACTTTTGACACCAAGAGATAGAGAGCGAACCACAGATAGTGAAAAAAAAGGTAAACAACTGAACTTGAGGCAAAAAATATCTGCAGCAGAGATATCTGGAATTACAGATAAATTACTACCTATAATCAATGAATGGTGTAGTCGTCCACTACAATCAATATATCCGATAGTATTCATGATTTTTTAAGGTGAAAGAAGACGGTTGTTGTGTAAGTAAGTGCATGTATAACATATTGGGTATAGATCAAGAAGGCAAAAAGGATGTATTGGGTTTTTATTTGGCTGAAAGAGAAGTTCTGGTTGGGGGTATTAAATGAGATAAAAGAAAGAGGAGTAGAGGATATTCTAATAGCTTGTATTAAAAAGTTTTCCTGCTGCTATAAATAGCTAAAGCAGAAATGTATAGTACATCAGATAAGAAATTTACTGAAGCAGCAAAAACTTTCATAAGTGATCTGAAGAAAGTATATCAGTATTCAAGCAGAGAAATTGCTGAAAATTATTTACTCGAGCTGATGGAGCGAAAAATATCCTTTGGTCATAAAATCGTGGCAAAACAATTGGGAAAATTTATTTTAAGTATTTCGGGACATTTAGGCGGATACACTAATCCTATCGATGAGACATTTACTAAAACCAAAGGTTCATTTACCAGCTTGTACAAGTTGGTATATTGTTCTATAAGGAAGGTGGAGGAAAAGTGCTGTACATATTAACTATATCTCAGCTCAACATTTTCTTTCTCCACAGATTGAAAATTGAGTTGAACTAAAAATTCGCTTTGACGCAGTTTTTTGAACATTATCCCTTAGCTTACAAGATCCTCATTTTGAAATAAGTAATAATTTATTATAGTCTTGATATTTAAACGTTTTGTATCTGCTGTAATGATTTCACTTCCAATTTGCTATTCTTTACATATTGAATTGCAAGCGCTAACGCTTTACTTCCAGAAGCTGTGGTGCTATAAGCTATATTTTGCAAAATAGCAGTTCTGCGAATATCTTTGCTGTCTGAGACTGACTTTACACCTTTTGAGGTATTGATCACTAGATTTATTTTTCCATCTTTGAGCATATCAACTATGTGGGGTCTGCCTTCTCTCACTTTATTTACAGCTTTTGCAGCAATGCCGTTATTGTTCAGATACGAAGCTGTGCCTTTGGTGGCATATATTTCAAAACTCAGTTCTTTCAACATTCGTGCAACAGGCAATATACACTCTTTATCATCATCTTTTACTGAAACCAGAGCTGCTCCTTCTGTTGGTAACTTGTATCCTGCAGCCATGTGCACTTTTGCAAGTGCAGCTTCGAAAGATAAGTCAATTCCCATCACTTCTCCTGTTGATTTCATTTCAGGACCAAGTAAAGTATCAACTCCTGCAAAGCGGGTAAATGGAAAAACAGCAGATTTAACTGCAAAATGATTGAAAGGCTTGTTTTCCTGATTCAAATTTTTACCCAAAATAACCTGAGAGGCAAGCTTTGCAACAGGAATGTTGATTACCTTGGAAATGAAAGGAACTGTACGGCTAGCCCTTAAATTCACTTCAAGTATGTATACATCACTCTCTTGAACAGCAAACTGAATGTTTATCAGACCTTTCACTTTTAATGCTAATGCTATTCTTTCAGTTTGGAGCTCGATCTCTTTTATTACTTCGTCACTCAATGTATTTGTCGGTATTGAGCATGTTGAATCGCCAGAGTGGATACCAGCTTCTTCAATGTGCTCCATGACTGCTGCAATGAAAACTTTTTTCCCATCACATACAGCATCAACGTCAACCTCAACTGCATTGACTAAAAATTTATCAAGAAGCAGCGATCCGTGTTCAAAAATTTTGGTTTGATTCAAGACATACTCTTTAAAGCTCTGAGTATCATGTCTAATCGACATAGACTGACCGCCGAGGACATATGATGGCCTGACTACTAGTGGAAACCCCACCTTTTCTGCGTTGGTTAACGCTTCTTCTACTGAATGGCAGATAGAATTTTCAGGTTGTTTTAAATTAAGTTGCAAAGCAAGATTTTTAAATCTCATGCGATCTTCTGCAAGGTCAATAGAATCAAACGAAGTTCCCAGAATTTTGAAACCTCTCTCGTTAAGCACTTTGGCTAACTTTAAAGGCGTTTGCCCGCCGATTTGAACTATTACACCAACCAGTGTGCCATTTTCTTGCTCTTTGCTTAGTATTTCAAGCACATCCTCTGCAATCAGTGGGGCAAAATATAAACGATCAGCGGTATCATAATCAGTTGAAACGGTTTCGGGATTACAGTTAATCATTATTGTTTCATACCCCATTTTTTTGGCAGCAGAAACTGCGTGTACGCAAGCATAATCGAACTCAATACCCTGACCAATGCGGTTTGGACCACTTCCTAAAATGACAACTTTTTTTCGATCCGAAATATTAGCCTCACATTCCGTTTTATTTTCAACATCACCTTCATAACAGCCATACATATAAGCAGTGCTCGATTCAAATTCAGCTGCACAGGTATCTACGTGTTTATAAACTGGATTAATGCCAAATTTTTTTCTTATTGCTTCAATCTGCTCTACTTTCTTATTGCTTAATTTTGCCAATCTTGCATCTGAAAATCCCATTTTTTTCAGCTCTAACATTTCATATGCAGTTCCAGGAAGGCCATTTTCCTTGATTTTTTGTTCAGCGAATATAATTTGCTGTATATTCTGCAAAAACCATAAGTCATATCCTGTAATCGAATTTATTTCTTCTATGCTAATTCCGTGGCGCATTGCGTCAGCAGCAATCAGTAATCTGTTTGGCAGCAATTTTGCTAATTGAGATCTGATTTGATCAATATCAGTATTTTCAGGAAATACTTCATCAAGTCCTGTAAGATCAGTTTCAAGTGAACGAAAAGCTTTCTGCAGTGACTCATTAAAAGTGCGGCCGATCGACATTACTTCCCCCACTGATTTCATGGAAGTTGATAGTTCACAATTCGTCCCCTTAAATTTCTCAAACTCAAATCGAGGAATTTTAGTGACGATGTAATCAATCGCTGGTTCAAATGCAGCAGGTATAACTGGAGCGCAATCATTACGTATCTCATCGAGTGAATAGCCGATAGCAAGTTTAGTTACAACTTTTGCAATAGGATAACCTGTTGCTTTTGAAGCAAGTGCAGAAGAGCGAGAAACCCTTGGATTCATTTCAATCACAACGAGGCTTCCATCTTCTTTAGGATTCACTGCAAACTGCACATTTGCACCACCGGCGCTAACATCAATTTCCCTCAGCACTGCTATAGATGCATTTCTCATTTGTTGATATTCAGCATCACGCAGAGTCAAAGCAGGAGAAACTGTGATACTATCTCCGGTGTGCACTCCCATTGGATCAACATTTTCTATTGAACACACTATTATACAGTTATCCTTGCAGTCACGGATAACTTCCATTTCATATTCCTTCCAGCCCATAATTGATTCATCTATCTGAACTTCATTTATTGGTGAAATTTTGAGAGCACTTTCTGCAATATTGAAAAACTCCTCTTTATTGTATGCTATGCCGCTACCTGCGCCACCAAGAGTGAATGATGAACGGATGATAGCTGGTAATCCAATGTAATCCAAAGCCTTTTTTATTTGTTCTTGATTTTTTATAATGATACTTTTGGGGTATTTTAGACCTATTTTATCCATGGATTGGCGAAATAATTCTCTATCTTCCGCTTTTTTTATTGCTTCTCTATTTACTCCTATTAATTCTACGTTGTATTTGTCTAACACTCCATCATCTGCAAGTTTTATTGCACAATTAAGTGCTGTTTGCCCTCCCATTGTTGGTAATATTGCGTCTGGCCTCTCCTTAATTATAATTTTCTCTATGATTTCAGGTAGCACCGGCTCAATATAAGTTGCATCAGAGAATTCAGGATCTGTCATTATAGTTGCGGGGTTGGAGTTAACTAAAATGACTTTATAACCTTCACTTTTTAATACTTTACAGCTTTGCGTTCCAGAATAATCAAACTCGCATGCCTGACCTATAACTATTGGGCCTGCTCCTATTACTAATATAGATTCTATATCTGTGCGTTTTGGCATAATTACAATAATAGTCTCGACTCAAATAATGTTACCAATCTTTCCTGTATATGTGAATTTTTATTAAACCTAACTACCTTTAGGCTTAACGGTATCTTTGCAGATACTATGGTAATTTACTCGGGAGATTTGCTAAGTGGTAAGATTTGTCCTGATATGCTACAATCTTCAGAAGCAAGTTCTACAAATTTGTCTGTCAGTTTATCAGGTGGCACCAATTCAGATATATCTTTTCCCGAAAATGCTTGCTTATACATTTCACTATCGATAGGCCCTTCCGAATACACGGCATTTATGCATAAGTTCGTATGTTTTGTCTCAGATGCATATATCTTCACCATTGCTTCTAGTGCAGCCTTACTTGCAGCATATGCTACCCAATATGGATAAGAGGAAGGAGAAAGTGTTATCTCTGAGGTCATGAATATCGCTCTTCCAGCATTAGACTTTTTTAGTATTGGACCCAAATTTTTTAGCAAGTACCAACTGGCAGTAAAATTTGTATTCATTACGTTCTGTAGATCTTCAAGCTCACAATCATGAACAGAGCTCAACTTACCTAAAATTTCAGTGCATGCAATCAGTATATCAAGTGTTCCAGATTCTGATAATTTCAGGCTTTCTATCATGTTTGGCAGTACTTTTACGCTCTCAAAATCCAAAAGATCAAGTTGAATTAGTTTTACAGAGTCTTCTCTAAGCTCTTCAATTTCGTTGTATAGTGACTTAAGATTATCAAGAGATCTGGAAATCAGAATCACAGATGCACCTTCTTTTACAAATTTTTTTGCGACAGAAGAGCCTATTTCATCTGAAGCCCCGGTAATTAAAGCTATTTTACCTTCTAAGTTACCCATTTCTTTCTCCTTAGCAAGATTCATTGAAATATTTTAGCTGAAAATTAAATTTTGCTCCATATATAAAAATCAAACTTAGCACATAAAAAAATAGTAACGATACTACCACACCACCTAAACTTCCATATATCAAATTCAGTTGGTCAAAGGAAGCTTTTAAATATTGTTTGAAAGCTGAAGCAGAGATCGTCCAAAGAATAACAGCCACACAAGATCCGGGAAATACGTCTGATAAGTTTTGTTTTATGTTTGGCAATGTAAAATATAGCCAAGATACTATAGTAAAAAGCACAAACTCAATAAGTAAATATCTAGTATAACTTAGCCCTTGGTAAGAAAAATCAATTAGCATTGGCACTAATGTAGAGAACACTATAGTTAGAGTTATAATGAGTGTGATCACTAAAAATTGTAATATACTGAGCACTCTTCTCAAGATATAAGGTGGCGAAACTGGAATTTTATAGGCCTTATTGAGTATTGTTCTAAATCCTTCAATTGTCGATGAGGCAGTCCAAACAGCGCCTACAATTGCCAAGGTTAATAAGCTTTGCGGAGGGCCTGATATTATCTCCCTAATACGCGGCATTAAAGATGATAAAATATCCTGTGGCATGTTATCAATAATAAATGCCCAGCCGACATTGTATTGATCTAAGAAATTTGCGAATGTTGATGCCACGGCTATTAAAACAATAAGAAAAGGAAATATTGATAACAGAATTAAAAATGATAGATACCCTGCGTGCTCCACTCCATCATTGTAAATTGTGTCAATCAAAGCACGATAAAGGCAATAAACGATGCTATAAAATTTCTGTAGCACTTGTAATATAAATAAACTAAGAAAAGTATTCTAAATGAAATAAAGCATACTTTTAAGAAAAAAATTCTCACCATTTACTAAAATTTAATCAAAATGATAGATAATACAGCGTTAAATACGGAGGCATAATGAAAAACTTTCTTCTACTTGTAGCTTTAATTCTTTCCTTTGCGTTTGATGTACATGCTGATGAAACATCAGCAGTGATATGTAAAATAGTAGACTATGCTCAAGGTATAGGTGGGCCAATGATCACAGTAGTGATAATAGGTGCAGCATTGCTTGCAATATTTGGCAGGATGCCGTGGCCAGCACTCTTTGCACTCGGTGCATTCACTGCTGTGTTTTTTGGTGCACCCAAAATTGTAAACGTGATAGCACCAAATATTGCAGGAACTTGTATAAATTGTGCTAGTGATCAGGAAATGTACGGTAATCAATGTGTTCCGAAGTGTACTGGAGATACACGACGTAATACAGTAGGAGCATGTGTTTAGTGATTTGAGACAGATGGTAAAAATAGTGCTTAAGAGGAGCACTATTTTTACATTATATCATAAACCTTTGTTGAGATTCTCTTCACTTGAAAGTGGTTAAAATGGCCACTTTCAGTATCTATAATTACCTAATAAATTTTCTTTCTGTAACCATATCAGTTAAAGTTTGGATCCAGTATTACGCGCTGCCTTTGTGTTTGCATAACTGCACGAACTTGTGATTGAGGGCAATTTTCGCCATTAGGGGTGTTATTTGAGTAGCTCCTTTTCTGTCATTTCAGTAACTGACATTGATTCCTTTATGATGTTGTCATCCCAGTGTCACGCACTGGAATGACGAAGCTACTTTAATGACAAGAAAGAAAGCACTGGTCTCACATACATCTAAACGGATACATAAACTTTCATTCATAATTCATCTTCGAATAGTCTAATTCCCTTTAGCTATAAAATACAGCAAATTGATTTAAGCTTTTTTGCAGAACGCTGGTCATGCTGTGATGCAGACGGTTTGTCAAGCATTGGTTTGGGCTTATTATCAAAAGAAGATTGTGCTGAAGAAGCGCAAAAGCCACTATCTTTAGTCGAAGCATCATCCCCACCTTTACCTTCAACAGAGTAGTCGGGTCCAAAAAATTTTCTTAAGTTTCCATTATGTGATTTACCTATAACTGAATTCTTAGGTGAATCACCAAAACCACTATCTGCACTTGTATCTGCACTTGGTCCATCCGTCCCTACTTTTTCTTCAGAAGGGGCAAGAGTTTGTGGTTTCATAGCTGGCACACGCGCAGGATCAATGGACAGTTTATAGTCCTCATTGATTACAGAGCTTACTATGACTTTATTCATCACACAGTAAGCAATGTCTGGATTCGCACAATCTATTGCATATATTCCTTCACCACTAATCTCTAGCTTTGATAGAAAACTCTCGTCAATATAATCTTCCATATTACTTAATACATTCATGCCAAATATCTTATTAAGATGATCAACCTCTTCTCTTTTTAAAAGTATAACATAATCATTACTATACTTAAAAACAGGGATTAAAATCGACTTTTCTCCTTTGCTCAGATAGTCATGGCGTCTTTTATCAGAGCAAGGGACACGCATTGTAGCATTAACTGACGTGCCTGCTTTGCAAAATAAATCAATGAGCGAAAATTTTCTGTCTACAGAAAGTGGATCATCATCATTTGAAACTTCAAGAGCACGAAAATCAATCACTGAGAGGTTTCTTACAATACTTTTAATGAACTCAATCTCATTGAAAACGTTTGATTTTATATATATCTCATCACCCTTGATTTCTAAAGCTTCCTCAGGAGACTCCCTATACTCTCCTATCTTTGATAACAATAAATCTTTAAAACTGTCTTGCAATGTTGTGTCATCAGGATCAAAATCTATAGCATATAGGTAAGTTTTTTTATCCTCAACTTCTATCTCCTCAAATCCCCCATGTTCTGCTATATACTTCCTACCAAGTTTTTCTATTAAATCTATCTTTGCATTTTTTGCAAATTCATTAACTTCTATCTCCTCAAATCCCCCATGTTCTGCTATACACTCCTTACCAAGTTTTTCTATTAAAACCATCTTTGCATTTTTTGCAAATTCATTGGCTAGCAAACATTTTAAATTAAAAAACACCTTTTCATCTATTGGTATTGAAAATTTATACTTTCTTTGGTCTTTTTCTAGAAACTTTTTATCACCTTTAAAAGGAAAAGAATTCATATCAAAAGACAATTTGGCAAGTTTATGTTGAGTATCTTTATCTCCATTATAAAATACATCTAATATACTTCCCTTCAACTCATTCAGGTACTTCATGCATTGCATTTTATCCATGTTTTCATCAAATGAGATAACTATACAATCCTTCTTAGAATATTTTTCTACGACCAGATTAGTAGCAATAGCCTCATTATAACGAAGAATACCATTAAACGCTCTTACTAATTCTTGATTTATTTCACTTTTATTAGGCATAACTCCACCCCCTAAATTAACATAATTACTTACTACTACCTTGACCACTAGATTGATTTTTCTTTCTTTCCTCTTCACGTTTAATCCTGTCTCTAAAATCATCTATTGTAACATTTTCACCCCTCAAATTTCTCAGATTAATCTTTCCTCCTCCTGGAGCAGTATTATCAGATACTCTTTTGCCTGCATCATTGTTACCATGCATATCAACCTCTAAATTAAAATATTATGTAATGAGTATATTAATAATTAATTATTAGCACAAGCAGTTTTTTAACATAAATTTTATTCACCATTTTTATACTCCTGGATTCCAGACTGGGATGACAAGAGAAGAAGTACTGGCATGACAAGAGAGAGCTACTTGTCCGCCATGTCATTCCAGCACTTGATGCTGGAATCCAGATGAAAAACCAGTGTCAGCTACTTGGATGACAAGAGAGGAGGTAATGGAATAACACCTTTCCTTATTGACTTAAGTCGCAACTGTACAAACATTGCAATATGGCACATCGTTGGCACTGGCTCCCATTCAAGACGATGTCATTCCAATACTTTCTCTCTTGTCATTCAAGTAGCCTCTTTGGTATCATCAAGTAGTTCCTTTAATGTCATTCCAGTCTGGAATTCGGTAAATTTATTTATTATATATGAAAAGTTATTATATTTATATACTTGCAAGTGAACGCAATGGAACCCTATATACAGGTATAACATCAAATTTGACTAAACGAATTTGGGAACACAAAAGCAAAGCCATCTCTGGTTTCACGTCAAGGTACAATGTTTGTAAACTAGTCTATTTTGAAAGAGATAAATTTAGCAATTAGTAGAGAAAAACTCCTAAAAAGCTGGCAGAGAAAGTGGAAAATAGACTTAATTGAAAAAACAAATCAAGAATGGAAAGATTTATATGATGAAATTGTATCTGGATGACAGTGTCTGAGTACACAACTGTACGAACATTGCAATACGGCGCATCGTTGGCACTAGCTTCCATTCAAGACGGTGTCATTCCAGTCTGGAATCTAGAAGAGAAAATGGATCCTAAACTGAAATAACAACTCTTTTAAACTAAGTTTTCTGGATCCCAGTGTCAGCTACTTGGATGACAGGAAAATAGGTACTGGAATGACAAGAGAGAGCTACTTGAATGACATTCCGCCATGTCATTCCAGCACTTGATGCTGGAATCCAGATAAAAAACCAGTCTGGAATGAAAAAAAGAGAGAGAACCTTTACACACTTCTCTCTTTGCTAACTGAAGAAACATGGTTTTCAACTCTTACATCATCAGTTAATCCTCCTGGTAGTTCAACAGAAGCATTAGACTTAGTAGCTTCTCGCTGATCACTATTGCAGTTATATTTAGCTCCTTTATTTAACATCTTTGCATTGTATGTAACGTTCGAGCGCTTAACTCTCCTGTGTTCCTTTTGCCGTGGAGCAGGTGGACAGACAGATAATTTTGGTTTTTCATTTTTCTCTTCTTTTGCTTCTTTCTTTTCTTTATTTATTTTTTCCAGTTTTTGTACTTCACTATCTTTGTCACTTATAACAGGTTTAGGTAGAGTGTCTACTAATTTTTCTATAGGCTTTGGTAAAATAGCACGTTCTTGCTTATTCAGAGTGATTGGCATTGGAACTTGAGATGAAAAATTAAAGAGGTGAACTGGAGCAACTTCATTCACTTTTGTTTCTATTTCTTGACGAACTTCTTTTAATTCTGTTTTTTCTGCTTTTTTATCTCTTTTTTCTTCAGTGACATCTTGCTCTACTACTGCTGCTAAATCAACTGCAAAAATTTCTGCAAACATTGCAATGACTGAACCCACTAGAAAAGTTTGCAGCTTCAATTTTAAATTTTGCAACGCTTGCAAACGTTCGAGTATTGCTATTTCCTCTTCCGGAGATAACCCACCACTGAGTAATTTCTCCTGCAATTCTTTTATCTCTTTGTCTAGCCTTTTATCCCAACTTAAATCTTTTTTGAAGATCTTTTTAACTAATTCCTTAAGCTTATCACGAAAAAACTTAATTATCGAAAGAAGCAGATTTTTCTCTTTCTTCTCCTTGAGCATTTTGTAGACTTTCGGATCTACATTTACTTCAAAAAGATTAAAGAGGGATTCAAAGAAATTTGCGAATACCCCTTGATTATTATCAGTAAAGTAATCCTCATCGTCTTTTATCTGTAGCTCTACTTGAGATAATGTTTCATCAGTGCAACTCGCAGCCTGACGCTCAAGCTCTATTCTCTTGAGCTCAGCTTTCCTAGCAAGCTCCTCCATGAATCCTTTTAATTCATTAAGCTTCTGCTCTGCAGAGAGATCTTGCTCCCTAATTCGATTAATGAAGATTGAGCTACCGTCCTCTTCGGTGTTATTGATTAAAAAATTTTCCATTGCTTTTTCTCCATTAATTAAATTACTGTTTCTATAATTGTTTAGAAAGCTTTTTACCATTTTATCTTAAGTCTATAAAACATAATAACTCAATCTTACAATATGAAGTATTTAATAAGTATTAATCTTAAAAAATATCAATAATCTATTGATATTTTTATATTTATACTACATGCAGCCTATCATATATTACATAATCTTTCAAGAACATATTCACTATAATAGAAGACTTTCTTATTTGCCTCTAAAACACCCGCAAAGCATATAATTAAGAGAATATTATAGTCTTAGTGTAATATTATACAATGTACTAAAATATGTTATAATGCTAGCATACCACTGAATTGATGCTGAGATATTCCTTTGCTCGATCAGTTAAAACACGTCCTCTTGGTGTGCGCTTTACGAAACTGACCTTGATTAAATAAGGTTCTACTGTTTCTTCAATATTGCCAAGATCTTCAGATAGCGCAATAGATATAGTGTCAATTCCAATAGGTCCTGAGGTGTTAAACAAAAATCTCAGATAATCCATATCTAATTTATTTAGTCCCATTTTATCTATACCCAATTTTGATAGTGCAGAACCGGCAATTTCACAGGTAATTTTTTTATCATCTTTTACTTCAACAAAATCTCTTATTCTTCTGAGTAATCTCAAAGCAATTCTTGGAGTACCACGGGCGCGGTAGGCAATTTCCTGCACAGCATCCTT
The DNA here is from genome assembly GCF_039540065.1 of Wolbachia endosymbiont of Encarsia formosa. Classification (NCBI taxonomy): domain Bacteria; kingdom Pseudomonadati; phylum Pseudomonadota; class Alphaproteobacteria; order Rickettsiales; family Anaplasmataceae; genus Wolbachia; species Wolbachia endosymbiont of Encarsia formosa. Next base: position 534,944 of record NZ_CP154278.1, read on the forward strand.
TTCGATTTCAGCACAAAGAACTCTTGCACCTCTTTTTATAATATCAACCAGTTCCTCAAAAGAATAAAACTCAAGATGTAGGGGAATACCAAAACGATCCCTCAGCGGTGCAGAAAGCAGTCCAAGCCGTGTTGTTGCTCCAATCAGTGTAAATGGTGGTAAATCTATTCTTAAAGTTCTAGTAGATGGGCCCTCACCTACTAGTATATCTAGGCAAAAATCTTCCATAGCAGTATATAAAACTTCCTCAATGCTACGATTTAATCTATGGATCTCATCGATAAATAGAACATCCTTTGCATTTAAAGTAGTGAGCACTGCAGCTAAGTCCCCAGCTTTACTAAGCAATGGACCAGAAGTTGCACGAAAGCTAACCCTTAACTCCTTAGAGACAATTTGTGCTAAAGTTGTTTTACCAAGCCCTGGAGGACCATAGAGTAATACGTGATCCAAAGCTTCAGCTCTCGTCTGTGCAGCATTTATAAACACTTTTAAATTTTGTATTAAATCTTTTTGCCCGAAAAAATCATCAAGTTGCTCAGGCCTGATATTTAAATTACGTACATCTTCAGAGTATTCCTTACTACATGATATTGACTTCATATTGTTTTAAGCGCCATACGAATAATATCTTTAGTGTCCAAGTTTGGTGATTCATCTTCTATTTTTTTTATTGTATCATAAGCTTTTGTTCTTTCATATCCAAGATTGATCAAGGCTGAAAGAGCATCTTCACTAATTGAGTGAAAATTATTGTTATTTATCTCTAATTTACTTACTTTGCCATTCAGCTCAGTAATAATTCGATTTATGAGTTTCAGGCCAAGTCCACTCACCTTAAGTGCTAGTTTATCCTCATTTATAATTGCCAAAAATAGTTGCTCTGGAGTTAATTTGCTCAAAATTGACATTGCGGTTCTATAGCTGACACCGCTCACTTTAACTAATAAACGCAGACACTGCTGTTCTTCTTTACTTATAAAGCCATATAGCTGAGCAACGTTTTCTCTGCTATTTGCATAAGTGTCGATAAGTAATTTTACTCTACTTCCGATTGAACAAGCACTTAAAATTTTGGCTGAAAGATACACTATATAGCCAACATCATTCACATTCAGGATTATGTGATCGCTGCACACTTCATCAACTATTCCGCTTAGATTTCCTATCATTTTTAGTACTGTATAAAGTTCAGTTTAAATGCTCCTGAATCTTAGGTCAAGCAAACGAACATTATAGCAGTGGTTTCAGTTTCAATCATTGCAGACAAGTTTGCAGGAAATCTATTTGAATATGTTATTCCAGATCATTATGTAATTGAACCACAAGTTACTCCGATAGAAGTAGAATTGCAGTCTCCTAACTTAGCTAAGTAGTAGAAATTTCCATCTTTGGCGACATTAAGGTAATTGTTTGCTGTTTGCAAAAATATTTGCATAATTTAAGTAACACTACTTGATAAGAATTAACTATGGAGCTTAATAAGATTGCAGCATCGATTTTACTTTCTGGATTAATAATTATGATAGTTAGTAATGTAGTTGATACGCTCTATAACCCAGAGGATTATAAAATTGAACACCAAACAATAGTAGCAGCCAGCAATGAGCCTCAGCAAAAGATTGAACAAGTGGCACTTGATATTGGGGAGCTCATGCAAAATGCTAGCTTTGAAAAGGGGAAGTCAGCAGCAAAAAAATGTATAGCTTGCCACAGTTTTGAGAAAGGTGGAATGAATAAAGTAGGACCAAATTTGTGGAACGTAGTTGGAAATAAAAAGGCACATCTTGGCAGTTCGTTCAATTACTCAAAAGCACTGCTTGAAAAAGGTGGAAAATGGGGATATGAAGAATTATTTACTTTTTTAAAAAATCCAAAAGCCTATATAAAAGGTACACGTATGGCATTTGCAGGCATTTCCAATCCACAAGAAATTGCAGATCTAGTCAGCTATTTGCGTTCGATGAGCGATAGTCCGGTTGCCTTGCCAAAGTAGTATGAATTATTGTAAATTACTTGATGGAAGTAATGGCCATATAGCATATCGAAAGCTACAAGGAAAGAAGGCTTCTATAGTTTTTCTTAGTGGTTTTGCATCCAATATGGATGGAACTAAAGCAACTGCTATTTACAAATTTTGCCAAGAAAATGACGTAGCACTTGTGCTCTTTGATTATTTTGGTCACGGTAATTCAAGCGGTGACTTCGCTGATTATACAATAAGTGATTGGCAAAAAAATTGTGCTAAAGTGATAAGCGAATTAACTAGCAGCAAACAAATAATTATAGGCTCAAGTATGGGTGGATGGCTGATGCTGCTCACTGCCCTTCAATTTCCAGAAAAAACTGCAGCGCTAATTGGTATATCGTCTGCTCCTGACTTCACTGAAGATTTAATATTTAAGCAATTATCAGATAAGCAAAAAGAAGAGCTGTGTTCTAAAGGTGTAATAGATTTTACTTCAGGGCACTGCGCGTACAAAATAACTAAAAATTTGATCGAGGATGGCAGAAAGAATCTCCTTTTAAATCAAGAAACAATAGATATAAACTGTCCTGTGCGCTTATTGCATAGCATTAATGATAAAGATGTTCCTTATCAAACTTCATTGAATTTAGCTGAAAAAATTAAGTCAACAGACGTTGAAGTACACTTAATAAAATCAGCAGAGCACAATATGTCTGATAATCATTCACTGAAAATTTTATTTAAGACCATCAGAGAATTTTTGTCAGGAGAAATATATAATTGAAGTAATTTAGATGTGTTTGTCGTAAGAACTGCAGTTATAGCTTCAACAGTAGGCGCTATTCTTGATCACCTCAACATTTTCTCTTGGCAGTTCTTTAATAAATCGAGAAGTGCGCATTGGTTGCCACTGATTATTAATCTCCCTCCTATCTGCACATGAAATGACTAACCTTTCTTTGGCTCTGGTTATGCCAACATATGCAAGTCTTCTCTCTTCTTCCAAAGCTTTACCACTTTTATCTTCAAAAGATCTTTGATGAGGAAATAATCCTTCTTCCCAACCAGGTAAAAACACGCACGGGAATTCAAGCCCTTTAGCCGCATGAAGAGTCATAACATATACATTGTCATCGCTATTCATATTATCCACTTCCATCACCAAACTAATGTGCTCCAAGAAGGTTATAGCGCTGTCAAAATTCTTCAAAGATGCAATGAGCTCTTTAACATTTTCTATTCGCGCTAAACCCGTCACTCCTTCATTCTCAAGCATTTCCATATATCCTGATTGATTTGCTACGATTTTAACGAATTCATGCAGCGGTTTTACGCTTACTATTTCTTCCCAAGCTTTAATTGTATTTAAAAAATCATTTAGTGAGAGTTTAATTCTTTCGGTTACTTGATCACTATTAACCAATATTTTTGCTGCCTGAAAAAAAGAAATTTTGTTATCCTGAGCAGTCGTGTATATTTTCTTTAGAGTTGTAGCTCCTATGCTTCTTTTGGGACGATTTACGATCCTTTCAAAAGCGAGGTCATCATTATTATTTGTAACAAGCCTTAAATATGCAATTATATCCCTTACTTCTTGACGTTCGTAGAATTTTACGCCACTTATAATCCTATAGGGAATTGAGTATTTTATAAAATACTCTTCGAGAACTCTAGTTTGAAAAGTGGCCCTAACCAGCACTGCAATGTAACTAAATTTGTATTTATTGAGCTTTAATATCTGTTCGCTTATAAACCTTGCTTCAGCTTTTCCGTCCCACAATTTTATTAGACTTACCTTTTCTCCTTCAATATTTGTTGTCCACAACTTTTTCTCTAATCGAGTCTTATTGTGATTGATAATATATGATGCAGTTGCAAGTATATGTGATGTTGACCTGTAGTTACATTCTAATTTTACGATTTTTGCATTTTTAAAATCATCAGAAAACTTCAAAATATTTTCAACTTCTGCACCACGCCAACTGTATATCGATTGATCATCATCTCCTACACAACAAATATTTGAGTGCTCTTTTGCAAGGTATTTTAGCCAAAGATATTGTATTGCATTTGTATCTTGATATTCATCTACCATAATATATTTAAACTTGTTTTGGTAGTAGGACAGAACCTCGGTCTTTTTATTAAAAAGTTGTATGTTATATAACAATAAGTCACCAAAATCAACAGAGTTAAGGAATTTTAACCTTTCCTGATACTGGTAATAGACCTTGAGTGCAGTTACATATACTGGCCTAAATGATTGAATATCTTCCACTTCAGATGGCAATAAGCACTTCTCTTTCCATTGCTGAATAATATTCATAATGGTCTTACATTTTTCCGATAGGTAATCAGGATTTATTTCATCGATAATATTTTTTATTACCTGTAATTGGTCATCCACACCAATGATTGTAAAATTGGGGTTTAAGCCCACAATTTCTGCGTGCAGGCGCAAAATTTTTGCTGCAATTGCATGGAAAGTGCCAAGCCATGGTATTTTTGTGCCCGTTAGATCAAGCACTCTTGATACCATCTCATTTGCTGCTTTATTTGTAAATGTAACTGCTAAGATCTCATCAGAGTAAGCATAGCCATTTCGAATTATGTGCGCTATCCTTGAAGTGATCGTTCTTGTTTTTCCTGTTCCTGCTCCTGCTAGTATCAAAGTTGGTCCATTTACGTTAGTTACAGCTAATTGTTGCTCTGGATTTAGCAGTGAGAGATAATCGTTCATTGAAGCCCTATAGACTATAACTTCGTAAAGTTAAACCTATGATCCAAATATTGTAAAGATTTTATTGAATAGAACAGTTTAAAGAATACTTCACTCAAGTACTACATATTTAAACGTAGGTTTTGTATCTATCTTGTTTTAGTAGCTTCAGCTGTATGTAGAGTAACAAGAACTTGATTTGAGATGTTGGCACTAGAGCTTCTACTTGTTGGGTGGATAGGTGGAGTTTGGAATGGCTTAGACTTACGATTCAGTTCCTTCATCTCTATTTCCTCAGCTTTAACAGGAAGTTTTTCTGGAATATAGAAGTTATGCATTTCAGGTCGTTCAGTGAGATTTTCATATGTTTCTTTCAACCAAGATCCGATATCATATATAAACTCATATGCTTCTTCTTTAAATTCTCTCCATGATCTACCTAAACTGGCTAGTGTGTTATTGAAGTAAATTTTCACATGATCTCTTGTGGTGTATTGATAACTTTTGCCATCTAACTTGCCACTTTGCTTATCACAAGTTTCGAAGTAACCAAATGTGTTATACATTTTGAGCTATGACTGACTATTAACATACATATATTTTACATTAATAAATTAAAATTGTCAAGAGTGTTTGTGTGACTGAGAAAATGCTCTATATAATAATTTAAAATGGAGCTGAAGCTTGTAGTACAATGTTTTTAAACGTTTAATATAATATTGACTTTACGGCAATAATTATTTTAAGTTAGTAACTATTGTTGCAGTTAAAGTATCGATGCCTTTTTTCTTTTATTTTTTCGCAATTCTTAGCATTTTATCTGCTATTTGTGTAATTAGTGTAAGAAATCCTGTGAATGCAGTATTATTTTTAATTTTCACCTTCGTTAACTCTGCAGTGCTTTTCATTCTCCTTGGAGCTGAATTCATTGCTATGATGGTACTGATAGTATACATCGGTGCGGTCGCAGTGTTATTCCTCTTTGTAGTTATGATGCTCGATATTGACTACATAAGGTTGCGCCAGGGTTTTGTAAAGCATTTCACTCTTGGTGCTATATTATGTGTTGTGTTTTTTCTAGTCATCAGCTTTGTAATCCTCAGCTCAGCACCAAATATAAGCAATGTTATAAACTATAATACTAATAACGTGAAAGCTATCGGTAATTTGCTCTACACTGACTACATGTACGCTTTTCATCTCTCTGGTATTCTGCTGCTTGTTGCAATTGTTGGTGCAATTGCTCTTACTTTGCAGGACAAGAAAAAAGGAGTTAAAAAACAGAATGTATTAAAGCAATTGACACAATCTTCATCTGTAAAATTGGTTAAGGCTAAATTTGGAAAAGGAGTAGAATGGAAATAGGATTAAATTATTTTTTGATAGTTGCTGCTGTTTTGTTCACTATTGGGGTGTGCGGTATTTTCATTAACCGTAAGAGCATAATCAACATACTGTTATCAATAGAAATATTATTGCTGGCAATTAATATCAATCTAGTTGCTTTTTCTGCCTTTATGAATGATATAGTTGGGCAAATTTTTGTGATGTTTGTTCTGACTGTTGCAGCAGCAGAGTCAGGAGTTGGGCTTGCAATATTGGTTGTATATTATAGAAGACGTGGCAATATAGAAGTTGAACAGGCAAATTTAATGAAAGAATGAAAGTATGATTGATATACTGAAATTAATAGTATTTCTGCCACTTTTTGGTTCATTGTTTGGAGCATTTTTTAGAAAAAGTCAGTTAGTTACAACGGCAGGGATTGGAATATCTGCAGTTTTATCTTGGTATGTTTTTCTCACCTTCTCTGAAAATTATCACTTGAGTTTATTTCCTCTATTTTCATTAAGTGTATTAAAAGTAAATTGGGCAATTAGTGTTGATGCTCTCTCATCCTTAATGCTTATTGTCATTACCACCGTTTCACTAGTAGTCCACCTCTATTCTATCGGTTATATGGATCATGACAAAGGGAAGTCGAGGTTTTTTTCTTACCTATCGCTATTTACGTTTTGCATGATTGTGCTGGTTGTAAGCGATAATTTCGTGCAGCTTTTTTTTGGCTGGGAAGGGGTTGGCCTGTGTTCTTATTTACTCATAGGATTTTGGTTCCAAAAATATTCTGCAAATAATGCAGCAATTAAAGCATTTGTTGTGAATAGGGTAGGAGACTTTGCACTATTGATTGGAATCTTTCTTATTTATTATACATTTCACTCTTTGAATTTTACTGAAGTTTTTGATACAACTGATCTTCTTGGCACGCAGAACATTAGAGCATTCTGTTGTGAATTCAAAGTAACTCATATAATATGCATATTACTTTTTATTGGCTGTATGGGTAAATCTGCACAGCTTGGTTTACATGTTTGGTTGCCAGATGCAATGGAAGGGCCAACCCCTGTTTCTGCACTCATTCATGCAGCAACGATGGTAACAGCAGGTATATTTTTAATAGCAAAATGTTCTCCATTGTTTGAGTTATCAAATGTTGCACGAGAATTAATAGTTATCGTTGGTGCACTTACTGCTTTTTTTGCAGCCACCGTTGCGATTACTCAGAATGATATAAAAAAAATAATTGCTTATTCAACCTGCAGTCAACTTGGTTATATGTTTATGGCATGTGGGCTTTCTGCTTACAATGTTGCTATTTTTCATTTAATGACACACGCTTTTTTTAAAGCTCTACTATTTCTTGGTGCTGGCAATGTAATTCATGCAACGCATCATGAGCAAAACATTCAGAAAATGGGAAATTGCTGGAAGAAAATCCCTTGCACTTACGCTCTCATCTGGATTGGGTCTCTTGCGCTTTCTGGAATATTTCCATTTGCAGGTTTTTACTCAAAGGATTTGATAATTGAACATGCTTATAGCACGGATAGCTTTGCTTTTGTAATAAGCTTAGTTGTTGCATTCTTCACAGCGTTTTACTCTTGGAGGTTATTGCTTCTTGTGTTCCATAGCCAAAAACAGAGTAAAATTAATATACATGAAGCACCGAAGATTATGCTTATACCATTACTGATACTTGCTTTTGGATCGGTATTTTCTGGAGTATGGGGAGCAAATATTTTGAACATAACTAGTAATGCGTTTTGGAAATCAAGTTTAATGGTGATTGATGAGCATGGAGTTCATAATTTCTTTATAAAACTGCTGCCAACCTTAGCGAGCATAAGTGGAATAGCACTTGCGTACCTAATTTACCAATATCAAGTAATTAGGAAAATTAAGAGTAAATTTTTACTTAAGTTTTTGCAGAATAAATGGTACTTTGATGAGGTGTATGAGTTTGTTATAATTGCACCGATAAGGTTTATATCTAGGCTTCTATGGAAGTTTGATGTTAAGGCTATTGATTCATTTGGACCAAATGGTGTTGTAAGGTTGGTTAATGAATGTTCAAAAAGTTCTATAAAGTTACAAACTGGTTATATATTTGATTATGCATTTATTATGTTTGTTACTTTAATAATCGGTGCTTTATATATTATTGGAATTAAATAGAAGGTGTTGTTACTTAGTATATTCTTGCTTCCACTGATAGGAGCGTTGATTTTATCCTCGATCAGGATTAATCATCAATCTATACACCTAAGATTCCTTGCCCTATTTTTTACTATACTTCCATTTTTGCTTAGCATTGTAACTTGTATAGAATTTGATTATAACAATGCGGACTTTCAGTTTGTCAGCTATCCAATAAAGAATGTAGGAATAGGGATAGATGGTATATCGTTGCCTTTCCTTCTGCTTACAACTTTCTTGTTTGTAATTTGTATACTCTATAACTGTAAAATGAGTTATACGAACCTAAAAGCCTATATGGCATTATTTCTACTGCTTGAGAGTTTTGTAGTCGGGTTTTTCGTTTCACTGAATGCTATAAGCTTTTATGTGTTTTTTGAAGCTGTTTTAATACCAATGTTCTTTATTATTGGCATTTGGGGAGGAAAACACAGGGTATATGCAACGTTTAAGTTATTTCTTTATACATTAACTGGCTCATTATTATTTCTACTTGAATTAGTGTACATCTATAGCATTTTTGGGACGTTTAATATACAAAAATTAGCCACATTAGTGCCAAGCCTTGATCTTGAAGTGCAGTCATTGCTGTGGATTGCATTTTTTATTTCCTTTGCAATAAAAGTTCCAATGTTTCCATTTCACACTTGGCTTCCTGATGCGCATGTGCAATCACCAACTTCTGGATCTGTAGTTTTAGCTGGCTTGCTTATTAAAATGGGGGGATATGGATTTTTAAGATTTTCTATTCCAATGCTTCCTCAGGCAAGTTTGTATTTTTCAAATTTTGTTGTTGTGCTGAGCATTATTGCGGTGATATATGCTTCGCTAGTTGCGTTTGCTCAAGATGATATAAAGAAGTTAATAGCTTATTCTTCAATAGCACATATGGGGATCGTTACTGCTGGCCTCTTTTCATTTTGTGAGGAAGGAGTACTGGGTAGCATATTTCAAATGATTAGTCATGGCCTTATTTCTGCTGCTTTATTTTTGTGTGTTGGAATGCTATATACTCGAACTGGAACTTTGGAGATTGCAAAGTATTTTGGCATAGTAAATACAATGCCAAAATTTGGTTTTATGTTCATTTTGTTTTCAATGGCTTCAATAGGGCTACCTGGAACATCTGGGTTCATAGGTGAGTTTTTGGCTATGGTTGGAATGTTTAAGAGCATAGGGTTTTTTACAGGATTTATCGCACTTGGCACTATTTTAAGCGCAGTTTATATGCTGAATTTATGTAAGCAAATAATATGGGGGGTTAGCTATTCTAAATTATTAAATAATCGCTTGGATAGCATAGAATTTTCTGTCTTAATTCTGCTTGCAGTGTTTGTTATTTTGCTTGGATTCTACCCAACCCTTGCACTGCATTATTTGAAGCCATGTATGGCAAATTTGTTAGTCAAATATAATGCGCTATGAATTATATACAGATATTGCCGGAAACGTTCTCTATTATCTCCTCGTTAGTGTTGCTACTGCTTGGAATTATATTTAACCGCCGAACTATCAACTTATTAGCACTTGGCTGCACAGTGGTAACTTTGATTATTTTAATTATTTCGGCAGAAAACAATGAAATTTTTCTCTTTAATTCGTTGTTAAAACTCAATTTATACATCAGGTCAGCCCAAGGGTTAATTCTCAGCACAGGAATTTTAATACTTTTGCTGCTGAATTTATCAAAATATGACTATAAATATGAATTTTCAATACTGATTCTTTTTGCGCTATTTGGCATGATAACTTTGGTTTCAGCAAATAGTCTGATTTCTTTTTATTTAGCTTTTGAGTTGATGAGTATATCTTTGTATGTTCTTGCGAGCTTTAATAAAGATTCAGCTTATTCATGTGAAGCAGGAGTGAAATATTTTACACTCAGTGCATTATCTTCCTGCATTATGCTATATGGAATGTCGCTGCTTTATGGATATACAGGAGAAGTCAATTTCTCTGAGCTTGGTTCATTTCTGCAAAACCATCAGATAACTTATGGACTAGTTTTTATTCTTATTGGTTTGTGTTTTAAGCTTGCTATTGCTCCTTTTCATATGTGGGCTCCAGATGTCTATCAAGGTGCACCTACCATAGTAACTGCGTTTTTTTCTACGGCCCCAAAAGCTGCACTTGTAACATTTTTAATTCGATTGATGAATGAAGAGTTAGTAAATGTAAAAAGTTATGTTCAGCCTATTTTCTTATACGTTTCAGCATTGTCTGTGCTTATCTCAGCTTTTGGGGCCTTGCGTCAGCAAAACTTAAAAAGGCTGCTTGCTTACAGTTCAATTGGTCACATTGGTTTTATATTTGCTTCACTTTCTATTTTTACACAAGACGGAACAGATAGTGCCTTAATGTATCTGGTGATATATATCATCACAAGCATAGGGCTATTCTCATATCTCGTACAAATTGACGATGACGATTGTGATATTGCAAATTTATCTGGTATAGGAAAAAAGCAACCAATTTTAGCATTCCATCTTTCTATACTATTACTCTCGATGTCGGGAATACCTCCACTTGCAGGTTTTATCGCTAAATTTTTTATATTCAAAAGTTTAATAAATTCTGGCTTTATCAGCCTATCTTTGATCCTTGTAATAGCGAGTGTGATATCATGCTACTATTATTTAAATATCATGAAAGTTATGTATTTTGATAAAGCTAGTGGTAATAAGGTTGCTTATTCTAAGGGTCTATTCATTATCACTTCAGTGGCTTCACTGATCAACCTCGTTCTTTTCTTGTATGTAGAAGATCTTTACTCACTCATTGAACTAAAGGGCTGACAAGGTGACCCTTGAAGGTTTTCGTATTCATCATTACAAAGAAGTTTCAAGTACTAATAAAGAAGCATTGGATTTAATTGAGAAAGGGATATCTAATGAAACTATTATTATTACCGATAAACAAACAGAAGGTAGAGGGCGCACTGGAAAAAGTTGGATTTCTCCAGAGGGTAATTTCTATGCAAGTTTGATAATTAATCAGGAAACGGATGTTAGCAAATTGACAGAATTGACTTTTGTGACTGCTGTTGCTGTCGGGAATACTTTATTATCGTTAAATTTCTTGAATAATCAAACCCACTGTGGTGTCATTCCAGTGCGTGACACTGATTTTTCTTCTGGATCCCAGTGTCAAAGCACTGGGATGACAAGAGATCCATTCATAAACGGTCTCAATCTTCAATATAAATGGCCAAATGATGTTCTAATCGATGGCAAGAAAATAAGCGGAATATTGCTTGAAAGAAAGTCCAATTCGAATTGGCTAATTATAGGAATTGGAATTAATGTCAATCATGCACCACTTCCAGGAACAACGTGCATTAGCAATTACGGTGAATCTGTGTCTAACATGGATCTGTTAAAGGAATTAATAATAAATTTTAATAAGCTAAGAAAGCAATGGCTATTTGATGGGTTTTATGCTATAAGAGAAATGTGGCTCACAAGAGCATTCAAAATGAACAAGCAAATCAGTGTAAAGCTAGCTGACAAATTGCATGAGGGAATTTTTGCTGATATAAATGAGAGTGGTAAATTGGTATTGCAGCAAATAGATGGAAGCTTAATCTATTTTGATGCAGGTGAGTTATTTATTAATGATATATTATGAATACATATGTAATTTTTGCTTACCTTATTAGTCTCATACTGATTGGTGGAAATTTGATTTTTACTGTTTCTTGCTATATAAAAAGTAAAAAAAACTTAGAAAGTCTTAAAAGCAAAAATGAAGAAGAAACATAAGCGATTACTTATAACTTCAGGAATTTTCTGCTTTTTAAGCTGTATCGTCTTTTTTATTTTAACGACGCTCAAAGAAAATATCTCATTTTTCTATACAGTAAGTGAAGCCATAGTCTTAAAAAACAGTCAAAAGTCAATCCGCGTTGGTGGAATGGTTGTTGAAAATAGCGTGATACGAAGCGAAAGCGAAGTAGTTTTTCAAATGACAGATTTTAACAAAAGCGTTGTGGTGAAATACCAGGGAATACTTCCACCAATGTTTTCAGAAAAAAATGGTGTTGTTGTGCAAGGTAAAATGTCTGATAACAGCACCTTTCTTGCAGATACGGTGTTTGCAAAACATGATGAGAACTATAAGCCAAAAGTTTTAAAATAGATTTCCTAATTCAGTTGTATTGAAATCGTATGTGAAAGAAAGCAACAGCCTGTTAATAAGCTATTAACTACTATAATATATCAGGGTGAGTTGGCGCTTCCCATTTTACGTTATTATGGTCAATTATTGCTGCTTTTAATCCTTCAACTTCGCCCATTAGGTGAACAAATTCTTCTGTCCATGTTCTATAGTTTTGATTATTATCAATAAACTCATCCTTTTGATTGTTATGAATTAATTGATTCAAATGAGATAAACCGTTAGCCAATGCTTGTTTCATATCAATACACTCTTCTCGAAGTTGTGCTATGTTGTTCATAAGTGAGGCATTCAAATCAGAAACAAACTTCACATTTAAATCGTAGACTAACTTATCCATAACTTGATAGACGTAATGAATTGTTGCAATTTTATCTGCAATGTCCTCAAAGTTTGTGGGCTTAACTTCAACTTCTATATTGTCTATTTCTTTAAAGTTGAAATCGCTCATTTGGTTTATTACTTCAAAGTTATTTTCGCTTTCTTGTTTACTGTTGTTACTCATGTTATCTCCATAAAATTTTAAAATCAACTCAGTTACACTGAAATAGCATGTAAAAAGAGTAACAGCCTGCTAGCAAGCTGTTACTTTCCTAACTACTAGAGTATATCAGGATGGGTTGGTTCTTCCTCAGGTAACATATTATTTAATTTAGCTGTTAAATCTGCTAGATCTTTTTGTAATCCTTTACTTGTGTCGCCTATAATATCTTGCAAACTTACGACTTTATCTTGCTCTTGTTTTAACATAATATTTAACTTATTAATAAATTTTTCATTAATATTATTAGCTAATTCATCAAATGCTTTTTTAACAGTATCACCACTAACCGCTTTTTTTAAGTCCTGTATATCCTTACCAGTACCTTTCTTAAGTGTAACAAGACCAAGAGCGCTTATAAGTTGTTCTTCATTATTAGCACTTTGTAAAAGGTTTTGTGAGTTCTTACTCATATAAATTACCTCCATAAATTATTAAAGTTTAAATTATTTTTTAGTTTCACATGCACACTGTTGATTTATCAATATCCAAGTTCACAATAAATGATCTGTTACTGCAAACTCAGCATTAACATCTTGAAGAACGTAAGTTGATGGATGTGCATCATTCCAATTTGCTTCACTCTCCTCAGGAATCATTCGGTCAACCTTACCCAGAAGCTCTTTCATTTTTTCATTTTGCTCGTTAAATTTCTCTTTTAATGCATCAATAATAGCTTTAGAATGATCCTTACTGCCGAGATCACCAATCACATCTGTCACTTTCTCATAAGGCAGTTTGTGAATGATATCTTTAAGCTCTTCTGCACCCATGTTATCCAAAAGTTCTGTAAACTGCTTATCAGACATACTATGAGCAAAAGCTTGAAGTTTTTCTGGGTTGTTAGCTAAAGACTTAACAACCATCTGAATCTTATCAGAATCATCAGTTAACTCTCGAGCTACTATTGCAAGTTTATCGTGGTCTAGCTTCTTAACTAAATTATGTAATGTATCTTCTTCTAAAGTTTTTACTAAAGTTGGAAGTCGATTTTTTAATGCTTCGTCAAAAAGAGTGCTTAAAACTTCCTCAGGTGCATCTTTTATTAGTTTTACAAACTGATCATTACTTATTGTCTTGATAACCACCTGGAGCTGATCCATTTTAAGGTGAGGGAAAATTTGTTTTACTTGATCTAGGTTAAAGTCTTTTACTAAGTTCGTAACCTGATCCTTATTTAATAAGGGGACTATTATTTTTAACTTTTCTTGATTTAATTCATGAACAAGAATGTGTAATTGGTGGTTGGTTAAATGACTCACCAAAGCTTGCCATTGATTATCTGTTAAGTGCTCTACTAAATACTCTATTTGGCCTGGACGAAGAGTATTGGCAAGAATTTCTAACTGACCTTCTGTTAGTTCCTCAACAAAAATTTTAGCAAACATCTTTGATAGTAGTATATTCTCTGGTATTTTAGATAATATATCTTTTATTGTTTCTTCACTGACATCCAGTCCAATATATTGTAATGCCTGATTGTCAGGTGAATTAATAATATTATCCTTGATAATCTGAGAAATAATATTTGTAAGTATCATCCAGCTCTTCCTGTGTTACATAACTATGTTTCGATCTCTCAGATTTAACATTATTACGCAAATTACTACCACCATCTCCTCTACTTATAAACTTCGATTCCATTGATAGCTTGACCAACATATCACCGTAATATACAAATGCACAATCGTTTTCTGAATAACCTGGTTTATTTCCAGAAAGAATACTTTTTAGGGCATTTCCCTCTTCATCCCTTATGCAATAAAACCCATCTCTAGCGATGTTATCGCCGCATAATCTTATTGGTAATTCTATCGCTTCATCTTCTTTTTCCAGTTGCACAAGCTTAACTTTTTTAACAGGTTGAAAACGAGAAAAGTCAGGCCAATAGACGCTGCTACCAAATCCTTTTGATAATTCCTCTCCGGGTACCATCTTAAAGACAAGTTTTTTTCCACTCATAAGTATTATCCAATAAATTTAATTATATCTATTCTAACATTTATTGATTAATTTATTATTAAATTGGTTTATACTAGAATTATAATAACAAAATATCACTAGAGAATTAGTATAAAACCCCGATAGAATAAATAGGCTGGCTTTATGGTATGTTGAACCTATATTGGTGGAGGCAAGCGGGATCGAACCGCTGACCTTCTGCGTGCAAAACAGATGCTCTACCAGCTGAGCTATACCCCCACTTTTGCTTAAAGCATAAATCACTCAGGCTGAAATGCAAGAAATATTTATTTGTGAGGCTATTGCTAAATATTGCACAAATTCTGCATTTATGTATAATTCTCTATCTTTTTAGAGTTGTACGTCAGCTTTACCAAATGAATCTTTGAATTAACAAGAAGTTTTCCTTCAAAAATTTTTAATTAAATTATCACTAATGCAGTATATTATATAATTTATTTAACCACGCATGAAAATTTTAGTTTGATTAAAACAGATAAAAACTATATTACTGTTTAGTATAGCTGAAAAATAAAATGATCCCGTAGCTCAGCCGGTAGAGCAACTGACTTTTAATCAGTGGGTCACGCGTTCGAATCGCGTCGGGATCACTTAGAATCTTAAAAGCATGCTAAAAGAACAGGACAAAGTATTCATAAACTTAAATGGTAAAGAAACACCACTACTTGAGGGTGCAAAAAAACGTGGTAGTTGGCAAAAAACAAAGGAATTACTGGATTTAGGATCAGAAAAAATCATTGATGAAGTAAAGAAATCTGGCTTGAGAGGTCGAGGGGGTGCAGGATTTTCTACTGGCCTCAAGTGGAGCTTTATGCCTAAAAGTCCTTCAAAATCATATTTAGTAGTCAATGCAGATGAGTCAGAACCTGGTACATGTAAAGATAGAGATATATTACGATATGAGCCACATAAGTTACTTGAGGGAATTCTCCTGGCCGGCAAAGCGATTAGCGCATCAGTTGCGTATATTTATATCAGGGGTGAATTTTATAATGAATATTTAGTTCTAAAAAAGGCACTTGAGGAAGCCTATAAAGAAAACTTAATTGGAAAAAATGCCTGCAAATCAGGTTATGATCTTGATGTATTTATCCATAGGGGTGCAGGAGCTTATATATGTGGAGAAGAAACAGCTCAACTTGAATCAATTGAAGGAAAAAAGGGCTTCCCTCGCATGAAACCTCCATTTCCCGCAGGTGTTGGACTTTTTGGCTGTCCAACCACAATAAACAACGTTGAAACTATAGCCATGGTTCCAGATATTCTAAATCGCGGAGGAGAATGGTTTGCATCTCTTGGTAAACCAAATAATACTGGTACTAAGATTTTTTGTATTTCAGGACATGTAAACAACCCGTGTAATGTTGAAGAAGAGCTCGGAATTCCACTACGTGAATTGATTGAAAAATACGCAGGTGGAGTGCGAGGAGGTTGGGATAATTTACTTGCTGTAATACCTGGTGGGTCTTCAGTCCCATTAATTCCAAAATCTATATGTGATACTATTGAAATGGATTTTGATTCATTAAGGGCTGCACAATCAGGGCTTGGTACTGCTGCTGTAATAGTGATGGATAAATCAACTGACATAATAGCTGCAATAGAAAGATTATCACATTTCTATATGCATGAGTCCTGCGGACAATGTACACCATGCCGTGAAGGCACTGGATGGATGTGGAGAATTATGAGAAGAATGGTAGCAGGAAATATTAAACCTGGTGAAGTAGATAAGCTACTTCACCTTACAACTCAAATAGAAGGGCATACAATTTGTGCACTTGGCGATGCTGCAGCTTGGCCAGTTCAAGGATTAATCAGACATTTTCGTCATATAATTGAAGAGAGGATAGTAACTTAACTTATATTTTTAAATGATTTTACTACTTAGCAGCTAAAGTTAAAGAATATTGATTTCCTTCCCTTTTAGGTGCTAATTCTACTTTTGCAATATCTTCAGCGTCTCTAATTAGACGTTCTAATTTTTCCAGTCCAACTTCAGTGTTTATAAGCTCTCTCCCTCTAAATCTCATTGTGACTTTAATTCTATGTCCATGCACAAGAAAATCCCTTGTTTGACGCAATTTTGTTTCGTAGTCGTGATCACCAATATTAGGACCCAGTTTAATTTCTTTTATAGTTAATGTTTTTTGTTTCTTTTTTGCTTCACTTGCCTTCTTTTTTGCATCATATTTTTGTCTGCTGTAATCCAGAACTTTACATACTGGAGGAGTTGAATCAGGTGCAATTTCCACCAAGTCTAGCCCGATATTATGAGCAGATGCCAAAGCTTGTTCTATTGGCACAATTCCGACCATTTCACCATTATGATCAACTAAGCGTACCTCCTTAGCTGTGATGAATTCATTAATTCTATTTTTATTGTTTTTTTGTATCTGCAAACTTTAACTCCCTAAAACTTAAATTAATACTTTTTAACAGCAATTCAGTAGCCTTTTCCAAAGAAAAAAACTCCTGTCTTTCCGATCCTAAATTTCTTACTGAAACAGTTTTACTTGTAACTTCATTTTTGCCTATAATCCATAATATAGGAACTTTGTTTGAACTATGCAAACGTATCTTATAACTAATTTTTTCATTGGTCAAATCAGTCTTGACTCTCACACCTTGTTCTTTTAAAACGTTGCTGATTTCTGTGGCGTAACCGTCAGCCTCATTTGTAATGGTCAGAATAGCAAGCTGTGTTGGAGCAAGCCAAACTGGAAATTTTCCTGCATAATTTTCTATTAAAATTCCAATAAAACGCTCAAAAGTTCCAAGAATTGCCCTATGTAACATGACAGGGTGATGCTTGTGCCCATCTGCTCCTATATAAAAAGCTTCAAGCCGCTCCGGTAAAATAAAATCAACTTGCAACGTTCCGCATTGCCAATTTCTTCCTATTGCATCTTTCAAAACAAACTCTAACTTTGGACCATAAAATGCACCTTCACCAGGGTTAAGTTTATAACTCAAGCCCGCTTTTTTCACGGCTTCAAGCAGCGCTTTTTCAGCTCTATCCCACACTTCATCATTACCTGCTCTAATATCTGGACGGTCTGAAAATTTCACATAAATTTCATTGAATCCAAGCTCTGAATATACTTCTTTTAAAAGGTCACAAAATTTTACAGTTTCAGAATTTACTTGTTCTTCCATACAAAAAATGTGTGCATCGTCTTGCGTAAAACCACGCACTCGCATCAGTCCGTGCAATGAGCCTGAGCTTTCATTCCTATGGCACGTGCCAAATTCTGCCATACGCATTGGTAGATCACGATAGCTTCTGGTGTGAGAATTAAAAATCTGCACATGACAAGGGCAATTCATGGGTTTTATTGCTAGCTTTTTACTTTCAGATTCATCAATAATGAACATATTTTCACGAAACTTATCCCAATGTCCCGATTTTTCCCACAGCTCTTTGCTTACTAAAATAGGTGTTTTTACCTCAAAGTAGCCATTGTTCATTAACTTTTTTCTGATGTAAGACTCAAGAACATTATATAAAGTATATCCCTGTTCATGCCAAAAAATCTGCCCAACAGCTTCCTCTTGAATGTGAAATAAGTCCATATCCCTAGCGATTTTGCGATGGTCGCGTTTTTCTGCTTCTTCCAGACCTTTAAGATAAGTATTTAATTCATCCTTATTTCTCCACGCGGTGCCATATATTCGCTGCAACATTGGGCCATTAGAATCACCACGCCAGTATGCTCCTGCAACTTTCATAAGCTTAAACGCTTTAACTCTGCCAGTTGAAGGAGAATGTGGACCGAAGCATAAGTCAACAAAATCGCCTTGCCTGTAAACAGTTAGGTTTTCACTTTCTGGTATGGAGGAAATAATTTCAACCTTATATTTTTCGTCTATACCACTAAAGAAATCAATTGCCTGCTTGCGAGTCCAAACTTCTCGAACAAATCTGTAGTTACTTTTTATAATTTCCTTCATTTTTTTTTCTATTGCAGCAAGATCGTCCGTGGTAAAGGTACGATCTGTAGCAAAATCATAGTAGAAACCATCTTGAATTGTTGGCCCGATAGTAACCTGAATATTAGGAAAGAGTTCTTTCACTGCCTGGGCCATTATATGAGCAGCATCGTGCCTTATTATGTCCAAACCCACTTCGTCACTCAGTTGTATCACCTCTATCTCTGCATCAGATTCAATTTCACGTGAGAGATCATACAACTCACCGTTTACTTTCAATGCAACTGCTTTTTTCAAAGCATCCGGTTGTAATATATCAAAGCCAGTGACTCTACCACTGTATTCTTTTACTTTTTGTTCGGTTGAAAAGGTAACTTTTATCATTCATCAGACCTTTTGTCATCCCAGTGTGTGACACTGGGATCCATGTTTCTTTTTTTTCTAGATTCCAGCGTCACGCGCTGGAATGACACCAAAAGGTGAGCTACTGATCTTTCACTTAAATAACAGTTGTACAAAGGATCTATTACATACTTGCTGTAAGAAATTTTAATTGTTGACATACCTAGTTAATAATACGGTCTATTCTTTTTTAACCTGAGTGCAATTGCATCTTCCCAAACTTCACCATTACGCAACAACTTTTCTTTATTGTACATTAGCTCCTCTCTTGTTTCAGTAGAAAATTCAAAGTTAGGACCCTCCACAATTGCATCAACTGGACATGCCTCTTGGCAAAATCCGCAGTATATGCATTTTGTCATGTCAATATCATAGCGCGTGGTGCGACGACTACCGTCTTCTCTTTTCTCTGCTTCAATAACTATTGCTTGAGCAGGGCAGATAACTTCGCATAATTTACAAGCTATGCATCGTTCTTCACCGTTTGGATACCTACGCAACGCATGCTCACCACGAAACCTTGGACTTAAAGGGCCCTTCTCCATAGGATACCTTAAAGTAACCTTTGACTTAAACATATATTTTAATGTAATAACAAACCCTTTAATTAACTCTACAAAAGACCAATACCAAGCTAATTTCTTAAGCATAAAATATTTAAAATCTATGTTGATAATTATAAATCATATTATCAGTTTTCAAAATAAATATTTTCACCTGAGTGACCTTTACAGTTTTTTATATAATGTATTTATTAATATGATATTACTATAAACTAGCAAGATGGATAAAAATTTTGAATATTTTCAAATTAGGTATTTTGGTTTCTTAAATTGCTAAGTAGTTTATATAAATGACAAACACAAATGAAACTATTTTCGCTTTATCGACCCTATTGGGTAAGTCAGGAGTTGCAGTAATCAGAATTTCAGGCAACTACGCGCTTAAAGCTTTAAATCATTTTCATATTAAGAAAGAAATTAAACCAAGATTTGCTACTTTAGTTGATCTATATGATGATTCCAATCAATTGATAGATAATGGAATAATCATCTATTTCCCTGCTCCAAACAGTTTCACTGGCGAGGACGTTATAGAGTTACAAGTGCATGGAAGCAAGGCAGTCATAAAAATCATCTTGGAGGAATTATCAAAAATTTTTGTTATGGCCAGGCCTGGAGAATTCTCACTTAGGGCTTTTCTAAATGGTAAATTTGACTTAACGCAAATAGAAGGGATTGCAGACTTAATTGATGCTGAGACGAAAATGCAAGCTAAACAAGCGATTAAGCAGATATCGGGAGAATTGGAGAGACTATACAGCAATTGGAGACAAAGATTAATAACGATACAATCCAAAATCGAAGCATATATAGACTTTCCAGAGGACATTTGGGCAGAAAAAAGTGAATTGAAAAAAATTAATAATGAAGTGCAATCTCTCGTGCAGTTGATACAAGAGCATTTAAATGATAATAGACGGGGCGAAAGGTTGCGTGAGGGCTTACATATTGTAATAACTGGTGAACCAAATGTCGGTAAATCAACTCTGTTTAATTTCTTAGCCAAGCGTGATATTGCTATTGTTTCTGAATATGCAGGCACAACAAGAGACGTGCTTGAAGCTCATATTGACATTGGCGGATACCCAATCATTCTCTCTGATACTGCTGGAATTCGTGAGAGTTCAGACCCGATAGAATCAGAAGGCATAAGTCGAGCAAAAAAGAGGTCTTTTGAAGCTGATCTAAGAATAGAACTATTTCCTTTTGAACAACGTTATAATATCAATTGCAACGTTGTAAATAGCGATACTATTTATGTATTGAGCAAAGCTGACGATGCAATTAATGACAGAAATATACTGATTGGCGGTGTAGATTTTCTACATATTTCTATTTTAAAGGAAATAGGTACAAACAAGTTGATCTCTCTCATAAAAAAGAAGGCAGAGGAAAAATTTGGGCATGATAGAGACACTCCTGTGATTACTCGGCAAAGGCATAGGAGTCACATGCAGAAAGCACTGGAACATTTACAACGTTTTAATATCGATAATCCAATTGAGTTGATATCTGAAGACTTGAGGCTTGCTGCATTTGAACTTGGTGCAGTGATTGGAATTATTAATGTTGAGGAAATATTGGACAGTATATTTAGCAACTTTTGCGTGGGCAAGTAAAGCTTTTATAGATTGCTTAAAATCAAATATTGTGATAGAAAAGAAATGGACGGATGGCCGAGCGGTTTAAGGCACCAGTCTTGAAAACTGACGTACGTGATGAGCGTACCATGGGTTCGAATCCCATTCCGTCCGCACATCATCTCGCTACGATAGCTGATTTTTAGAGCTTATTTGGACTATGTGGTTCATAACTCTGGAAATCTTATCTAATCTAGCCACATCTTTTAAAAATACATCCCTTTGTAAATTGACCTTGTTAGCAAAGAAAGCTAATATCTATAAATAGATCACCATCTGAATATGGAAACCGATATCGTAATAATAGGTGCAGGGCCTGTTGGAATATTCACTGCTTTTCAAGTGGGAATGCTTGATATGAGATGTCATATAATAGATGTTTTGGATCAAGCAGGAGGACAATGCACAGCTCTTTACCCAGAAAAGCCAATATATGATATACCTGGTTATCCTGTAATTACTGCCCAAAAATTAATTGAGCAATTAATGGAGCAAGCTTCACCATTTGAGCCTGTTTACCATTTAAGTAAAAAAGTGGAAAAGATTTCGAATAACGGAAGTGAAAACTTTACTGTCATAACGAGCATAGGTACAGAGGTAAAATGTAAAGCTGTTATTGTTGCTGCAGGTAACGGAATGTTTGAACCTAACCGTCCACCCTTAAGTGGTATATTAGAATATGAAAATCAATCTGTATTTTACAGTGTAAATAAAATTTCTGATTTTCAGGACAAAACTATAGTCATTGCAGGGGGGGGTGATTCTGCAGCTGATTGGACTGTAGAACTTTCTAAAGTTGCAAAGAAAATTTATGTGATACATAGAAGAAAGGAATTTCGCTGCACTCCTGAAACTAGAAATAAATTAGAATCACTTGAAAATGATGGAAAGATAGAACTGGTAGTGCCATATCAATTACACAAACTAGCAGGAAGTAATGGGCAGTTGAGCGCAGTGATAGTAAAAAACATTGCTTCTAAGGAAGAAAAAGAAATATCCGCTGATTTTTTGCTGCCATTTTTTGGATTGTCAATGAATCTTGGGCCAATAAACAATTGGGGTATAGAGTTAGAACATGGCAGCATAGTTGTTGATCCGACTACCTTAAAAACCAGTAGAGATAGAATATACGCAATCGGAGATATAGCTACTTATGCCGGTAAACTAAAGTTGATACTAAATGGTTTTGCTGAGAGCGCCATGGCTTGTTATGACATATACAAAGTAATCCACAACTCTCCAGTCAATTTTCAATATTCAACTTCAAAGGGAATTCATGGAAATAAAGAGTAAGGACATTCATGAGCCTGCATGCAGTTACCTCAAGCATAAGTGAATACAAAGGAAAAAGATTACTTTAAAGATTCTCCCAACTCCCTTATTATGATAATAAGAGTATTTATCCTTGTTTTTGACCTGCAGGCTCAATGACAAAATTCAGTAAAAAAAACTCAGATATTTATTGGCAAATTACACAAAAATTATAGCGGCTACATGTTTTTTAAATTTTTTCTACTTCAGCCAAAACACGCTTGTTAGCACATTATCAATTTACATTATTATAGGGTCAAAACTCGTCACACGGGGATTCTTTTGCCTTTTTTCTTCATTTGGTAAGTTTCTTAATACTTGTAACTAAAGCTTAAGGCCAGCACTTGATGCTGGAATCCAGAAATCTTTTGAGCACAAAAGTTATGCTAGGTTTTTGTTGGTAAGAAACCAGTGTCAGCTACTCGGATGACACCAAAGGGGCACTTGGATAGAGGCTACTTGAATAACACCATCATAAGGTGAACCAGTGTCAAGCACTGGAATGACAAGGAAAGGGCTACTTGGATGACAAGAAAAAGGACGCTGAGATGACACCAAAGAGGCTGACACCACCATAAAGTAAATTCCACTAACACTATAGGAGACTAACATGAACTTTTTAAAATTTATCGAACTATGCTTTCAAACGGTAATGCCGTGGTGTGAGTATAACAATTATCAGTATGTAAAAGTTATAGCAGACAGGCTTGAAGCAGCAAGTGTTGGCGAAGTGAAGCGAATAATATTCAATATGCCTCCGCGCTCGATGAAGTCTATGTGCGTGAGTGTTGCATGGCCCGCATGGATACTTGGTAATCAGCCAACCGCAAGAATAATAGTTGCAAGTTATTCTCAGCGGCTTAGCGAAAAGCATTCGCTCGACACCAGGTGCGTAATGCAATCTAGTTGGTATAAAGCGCTATTTTCAGAGGTAGAACTATGCAAAGACCAGAACACTAAATACAAATTTCAAACAGTACAGAGAGGATGCAGGATTGCAACGTCAGTTGGAGGAACATTGACTGGTGAAGGTGGAGATTTTATCGTCGTGTATGATCCACTGAGTTCCTCTCAAGCTTTGAGCGAGACGTTTAGAAAACGTGCCACAAATTGGTTTGATCAGACTTTAGTAACTAGGCTCAATAATAGAAAAAAAGGAGTTATTGTTGTTGTAATGCACAGACTACATCAGGAGGATTTAACCGGGCATCTTCTTTCCAAACCGAAAAATATATGGCATCACGTTTGTTTGCCAATGATTTCTGAAAATAAGGAGATTATCTATTCAATCAAAAGATCAATTATCCCTTCTCCTGTTCCTATTATTCAAGTAACTACAAATGAGTGCAAAAGCTCAACAGGCGCTACATCTTCAAGGATTTTATACTTAAAAAAGGAAGGTAAGCTGCTATATCCCCTAGATGGAGGAGAAATTGAAATGATAAAGGCTGAACTTGGGAGCTATGCTTTTGCTGCTCAATATCAACAAAGTCCTCTACCGCTTTCAAGTGGTATAATTAAGCAAGAGTGGTTAAAACGCTATAGAAATTTTCCTGACAATCTCTCACATATAACACAAAGCTGGGATACTGCAGTTTCAACAGGAGATTCAAGTGGCTTTAGTGTCTGCACTACCTGGACAAAGGTAGATAATAAGTTTTATTTACTAGATGTGTATCGTGCAAAGCTTGAGTATCCAAAACTTAAAGAACAAGTTCTATCACTAGCTGCAAGTTGGAAGCCACACGCAATTCTAATCGAAGCAAAGACAAGCGGTCAACAATTGATTCAAGAGCTAAAGGCAATACCTATTATCGGAATAGTGCCTCATAACAGTAAAATCGCTCGATTACACCAGATTGTTCCGATAATAGAATCTGGCAAGGTTTTTCTGCCGCATCAAGCAACATGGCTCAGCGATTTTGAGTATGAAATTTTAATGTTCCCAGAAACCCGCCATGACGATCAAGTAGACAGCACTGTGCAATATCTTCAGTGGATGAGAGATAGTAGTTCTCGAACCGCAGCTATACGGACATTGTGATTCAAGAGGCAATAATTTGCTACCCACAATTTCGATTATAAGCTCATTTAAAATAAATATTGATTTCTTATATTAATTATTTAAAAATTAAAATAAATTATTTAAGATTAGGGTAAAAATTATGACAATAAATTATCAGCAGTGGCGGGAAGTATTAAGTACGGTTAATAGTGATAATAAATTAGATAAAAGGAACGTAATTGAAAAAGTAAAAGAAGAGCTAAAGGCAAGCAATGAAGAGGTATTTAAACAGTGGGAAGAGAGTAATTTTTATGTAAATTATAAATTTGAAGTTGGAGATAATGAATTCACATTATTACATTTAACTGCTAAGTTAGGCTATACGAGCTTGACAAAGGCTTTAATAGTAACAAAAGGGATAGATGTTAATATAAAAGATAAGAATAAAAAGACACCTTTACATTTAGCTGCTGAAAATGATTATAAAGAGGTAGTAGATGCTCTGTTGGAAAAAGATGAAATCAGGATTAATGAACAAGAAGATAAGGAGGGATGGACACCTTTACATTTAGCTCTTATGAATGGCCATGCAGACGTGGTAGAATCTCTCGTAAGAAACGGTGCGAATGTTAATATAAAAGATGACTATAGAGTGACACCTTCATCTTTGGCTATTCAAAGAGATTATGTATTTACTCCGCCAAAAAAACGTGAAGGCTCCTATGTTAATGTGAAAAATCATGCTAGAACTGCTTCTAGGAATTTAACTAAAGAGGAAAAACAACGCACATCAGCAATTGCGAAAGGTTTTTTTGCCGGTAGTGCAACTGCATTATCAGGTGTTTTAATAGCGAAAGCACTTTCTGCAACTGGAATAGTTACAGTTGAGTCAAAACCCTCTACACCAATAGCAGTGGCTAAAACTGCAGCTATAGCGCTAGTAGTTGGCAGTGCTGTATATGCATTGTCAAAACCTGATACTCAAGTTGATAAACCAGTCTTAACAAATGGACAGCAAGAAGCTGCTAGCGCTGGTAGGTTTGCCTAGCGCGTATTCGACCTAAACACTGATCATAGGGAATGACATTACAGGGACACTGGAATAACGTAGGAGAGAGCGCTGGCAACGTTAGTTTAGGCAAGATTATATCTTGAAAAAATTAAGCTTTAGTGCTACTAAATGTTGTAACTTCTATGCTGAAACCTTACTATGAATGTGGAAAAAATACGCAATGCTAAAATAAAATTACCGATATTCCTTGATTATCAATCTACTACTAAGGTAGATCCTCGCGTTTTAGAGGTGATGATACCTTATTTTGGTGAGTTTAGTAATGCACACTCTCGTAGTCATTCATTTGGTTGGACAGCTGAGGAAGCAGTAGAAAAAGCAAGGAAGTACATTGCTGATTTAGTGAATGCAGACAGCAAAGAAATCGTCTTTACCTCGGGCGCAACCGAATCAAATAACATGGCTATCAAAGGTGTTGCTCATTTTTATAAGAATAAGGGAAATCATATAATAACTGTCTGCACGGAGCATAAGTGCGTTTTAGATTCTTGTCGACATCTGGAAAATGAAGGCTTTAAAGTTACATATTTGTCCGTTAAGCAAAACGGAATTATAGATTTGTTGAAACTTGAGGAGGCAATCACTGATAAAACAATTCTGATTTCAGTGATGATGGCAAATAATGAAATCGGAGTAATGCAGCCTGTCAAAGAAATTGGTGCAATATGTAGAAAGCATAATATATTTTTTCATACAGACGCTGCTCAAAGCTTTGGAAAAGTTCCAATAGACGTAAATGAAATGAACATTGATCTTATAAGCCTTTCTAGCCATAAAATTTATGGACCTATGGGAATAGGTGCATTATATGTCCGCAGAAAAAATCCTCGTGTTAGGTTGACACCACTAATTAGTGGTGGTGGACAGGAGAGAGGCATGCGCTCTGGAACAGTTCCTACTCCCCTTGCAGTTGGTTTTGGTGAAGCGGCACGTATCGCTAAAGAAGAAATGGGAACAGAAGCAAGTAAATTAGAGGAACTGAGAGATATTTTGTACAATAAAATAAAAGAGGCATTTCCTGATGTTGTTCTAAATGGTGATTATGGAAATAGGATTCCCGGTAACCTTAACTTGAGTTTTCCTTATGTTGAGGGTGAGTCTCTTATCATGGCAATCAAGGATTTAGCAGTAAGCTCTGGTTCTGCATGCACATCTGCATCTCTTGAGACTTCTTATGTCATAAGATCACTAAACAATGGCCATGATCTTGAGCATTCATCAATTAGATTTGGCCTTGGCCGATTCACAACTAAAGATGAAGTTCTATACGCGGCAGATCTTGTTACTAAAAATGTTGGACGGCTAAGAGAGATGAGCCCACTTTTGGAAATGGTACAAGAGGGAATAGATTTAAGCACCGTAAAATGGGATTCTCATTGAAGAATAAGACGTTAGCCATTAGCAGAGTGATGGTTGTCTAAGCTCTTTCTATGGATGAAATCGGAAGCTTAGCTTTAAGTACTTTGTAGATGCTACGGAACTAAGTAGCAACCCTATACATATCAAGCTCGCAGCAGTTGTGCTGCCACCATAGGATAGAAATGGTAGTGGGTCACCTATTATAGGTAAGAGACCTATTGTCATTCCAATGTTTATAAAGAAATGAGCGCTAAAAAAGGCAAAAATTCCTATAGATATTAACTTAGAAAAGTAATTTTTTGACCTGTAAGCGATGGAGAGTATTATAGCAAGCAATGTAGTATAGAGTAAAACCAAAGTCATGCTACCTAAGAATCCCCATTCCTCACCAAGTACCGCGAAAGCGAAATCTGTGCGTTTCTCTGGCAAAAATCCAAGTTGAGTTTGACTACCATTAACAAACCCCTTACCAAACAAACCTCCTGAACCAATAGCTATTTGAGATTGCTGTGCATTATAACCTATTCCAAGTGGATCTACTGATGAATCCAAAAATGATAATATCCTTTGCTTGTGATAAGGGCGCAAAAAAGGCCAAATAGCTGGTATTGCGAAAATGCCAAGCGTTCCAAAAATTATTAAATGAGGTCTTTCCATTATTGCTGTAAATATAATTGATGCTCCTATAAACAACATTATTACAGCTGTGCCTAAATTAGGTTGCTTCAATACAAGGAATACAGGTAAAAAAATAACTATAAGTGGCTTAAATAAGCTTTGAAATTTCATCATTTTATACACACTTTGTTTACTAAAATAACAAGCAAGTGCAAGTATTAAGCCTACTTTTGCAAATTCTGATGGTTGCAAACTAATGGATCCAACTCTTATCCATCTTGTTGCACCCATTATATGTGAGCCAAAAAAATTTACTGCTAACAGCGCAATTACTGCTGCTATATAAAAAAAATAAGCGTACTTCAAATAAAAATCTAGTTCTATAAATGACATAGCTATAGCAAGCAGAAAGAAGAAAGAGAATATGACCAATTGATGAATTGCAAATGGAGTCCACTTTCCTCCAGCAGAAGAATATTGCACAACAATGCCAACGCAAAACAGAGCTATTACGTTAATGAATAATAATAAGTGAATCTTCTTCAGCTTATCCACAGCAAAAACTTTACAGACTTTGAGATACAATAAAACATAAGAAAATCAAAAAGCAAATTTATTAA
This sequence comes from Wolbachia endosymbiont of Encarsia formosa, assembly GCF_039540065.1. Taxonomy (NCBI): domain Bacteria; kingdom Pseudomonadati; phylum Pseudomonadota; class Alphaproteobacteria; order Rickettsiales; family Anaplasmataceae; genus Wolbachia; species Wolbachia endosymbiont of Encarsia formosa. The sequence goes on from NZ_CP154278.1 coordinate 563,392, forward strand.
TTACCAACCGAATTGGACTACTATATATCCCAGTTATTACCGTTAAAATTGCCATAAATAATAGACAAAATAGCATAAGCAATGGTACCTCATTAAGTGTCATTCCAGCGTTTGATGCTGTACTGTTTTCAAAATATATTTTCTCAACCATTCTCCACATATGTATTAGTGCAAGAAAAGAGCCAGCAGCAAAAACTATAAGGGAAATCCATGCATGAGATTCTATAATTGCTTTCATCATATACCACTTACTTACAAAGCCATTTGTCAAGGGTACACCGATTAATGCTAAACTAAGTAGAGTAAATGCAAGTGTTGTATAGGGCATTGACTTTTTTAGTCCTGATAAATTCTCTATTTTTGTCATACCAACCTTATAAGAAATACACCCTGCAGTCATGAATAAAGACGTTTTTATCATGCTATGATTTACTATGTGAAGAACTGCTGAAAACAAACCTGCTTTTGAATTTAAACCCAGCATTAAAATTATATAGCCAATCTGACTGATACTGGAGTGAGCAAACAGTCTTTTTATATCTTTTTCGATTATTGCAGATATTGATCCAAATACAACAGCACAAAGCGCAAGGATGATCATCACGTTGCTTAGTGGTAAGAAAAAATTTTGCTGGAAAACAGTGTAAAAGATTCTGATAAAAACATACATCATCACTTTGGTTACTGTGCCTGAAAAGAATATGCTAATGAAACTAGGTGCTTCACTATAAGCATTAACCAACCATTTACTGAGTGGAAAGAGTGCCATCTTAATTGAGAGACCAACAAAAATGAACAATGTACCAAGTCTTATGATGTTATTATCATATAATGGCACTATCCTTTCAGCCATGTCAAGCATGTTGAGCGTTCCTGTCATAGAGTATAAAAGCCCGATGCCAAACAAGTAAAATGTTGCTCCTAGAGTACCACTAATGAGGTATTCAAATGCTGCAACTAAAGCTTTCTTATCCCTTCCCATTGAAACTAAAACATAAGAAGAAAGAGATGAAATTTCTAAAAAGACATAAAGATTGAATATGTCATTTGTGACTAAAATCCCAAGTAATCCACTTAGGCACAGTAGAAATAGAGAGTAAAAACCAGTGATTTTGTTTTTGCTAATCTCCTTTTCATTAATATGAAAGCTATAAAGCACACTAATCAGCGCTATAAAATTCACCAAAGTTAGAATCAAGGAGTTCAACATGTCGATTCTCAACTCTATTCCGTATGGAGGAGCCCAATCTCCAAGATAATAAGTTATAATTTCACCATTGTATGTTTTCACTAGCAACGTTAATGAAATAAAGAAAGTAGCTGTCGTTGTAAAAAAAGAGATAAACCAGGATACCCTATGTTTTTTGGTAAGAAAGCAGAACATCGATGCAATTATTGGTATAATAACTTGTAGAATTGGTAATTGCATTAAACTGTTGTTAATACATCGTTAAAGTATTAGTATATATAATACTTTTTGTTTTAATACCTTTATGTTATCTAAAATTTATAATTCAGTAACAAACTTATTAAGGAGAAAAGGTAAACTTATAGGTAGAGATGAAAACGGAAATTCTTACTATGAATCAAGTAAAGGAAAAAGACGGGTAATATATGACAATGTTTCTGAGCCTACAACAATTCCTCCAGCATGGCATATATGGCTGCATTATACTGATAATGCAGTACCAGTGAATAATAACAAAAGAAAAATTCCTAATTTAACAGGTACAAAAGATGCATACTACCCAAACCAAAAGGTGAAAAATTACTATGAAAGATGGAATCCTAATAACTAAAGATGCGAAGGTCAAATATACTTGAAATAACTGCTGGTTCATTTGTATTAATTTTTACTGTTTTTCTTATCTTCTTCGCTATTGATAAATTATCTTACATAAAGAAAAACTATAAGGATTGTTATAAAATACATGGCCTTTTTACTGATGCTAACGGTGTAGGAGTTGGTGATAGTGTCAAGATCTCTGGTGTGGAAGTCGGAAGCATAACTGGTGTATCACTCGACAAAGCTACCTACATAGCACGAATCGACATGTGTATAAGTAGGGATATAAAACTCCCAGTTGATAGCTCAGCCCTAATCACTAGCAGTGGAGTTGTTGGTAGTAAATTTGTTAATATATCACCTGGCGCAGATCCCAAATTAATTTCACACGGTGGTAAGATAGCACACACTCAAGCTGAAGCAAATATGGGCGGAATAATGGATAAAATTATTGGCATGTTTACAAGGTGAGAATAAGAACACATAAGCCAACTTGGCCTATGCACAATTAAGGGATTTTTCTATCAATAGCTTGAAGTTGTTCAGCGTTTGAATTATCAAGATTTCTGCTAGGTTTTACATTCCTAATCATCTCAACAAATGCTTGTACTTTCAGTATAGGAGTGTTTTTTCTTACGTCACTTATATCTATCAAGTCAATTAGAGATATTTGTGATTTTTTTCTAAAATCCTCTTTATGAACGTCAAAAAAATTTCTGATATCAGTAAACGTCATATCTTTGAAGCTATATTGATAATGTTCTGACAAAGGATCAAGTAGTAGCTTATTATTATGTAGAAATATTTTTCTTCCTATGTCATCAGCTTTGTTGATTAAAATGTCAGCATATTTTGAATACCGTTCTTTTAAAATCTCTTTGAATTCCTTATTTAAATCTCTACCAATAAATTTGTTTCTTATATATTCGCTTTCTTCCCACATTTTAACTATCACATTAATGTTACTTTCTCTCAGAAAGGTATATAGCACACTATTCTCTTTCTTGAGCTTTGACACTTCTTTGTTAAATTTTGAAAACCACCTTGGTAAATTCTGCAAGAAATTGTTATTTCTTCCTCTCCAGAACCTCACTAACTCATCCATAAATTGAATATTTCGCTGATTGATAAACAACCCAGCAGCTTTTAGTTTTGTAATGTGAACTATCATCAATTTTATATCTGCACTAATACCAAATTAATTAACCAAATAAGAAGCATTGCAGAGTTGTTTAACCGTGGAAGGGGAAAGAGAGGTAATAAATTTACACAAAGCACATTCAAGCAGAACAATTGTATCGTAGATTTTATTGCGTAAAATGTTCTGTTTTATATATAACCAAAACCTCTCAACAGGATTGAGGTCTCACTTTTACCCACAAATAAAAAAGTGAGTAAAATGGATACCAAATAAATTTGGGATTAAAATGAGTGAAGTAAGTACAAATGTGCAATATACTGATGGCTTAGGGGATAAATGGCTGGAAAGAGAGTTAAAACACGTTAATTTAGGAAATACAAGACTTAATAAGAGACTTATTAAAACAGGATATTGTATAGAGGGTAAGGCGTCTGGATCAATTAATCAAAGCTGTAGTGGATGGAAAGAAGCTAAGGGTGCATACAGATTATTTAGCAATGAAAAGCTTAAGGATAAGGAAATTTATTCTTCCCATTACAAAGAAACTATGGAGAGAATGAAAGGAAATCAGTTTGTTTTTTCAGTTCAAGATACAAGTTATTTGGATTTTGACTCTCATATAAAAACCAAGAGGCTAGGTAGTATTTCTAAAGCTTATACGAAGAATAAAATGGGTTTACTGTTGCACAGTGCCTTAATAGTCAGCAAAGGAAGGATTGCCTTTAGGTCTATCTTCTCAACAATGTTGGGCACGTTCTATTAGGGAAAAAGAAAAGGCACAAGAAAAAGCAAACAGGAAATACCGTACCTCCATAGAAGAAAAAGAAAGTTATAAGTGGATAACAGCTCTCAAAGAAAGCATAAACAACCTTCCTGCAAATGTACAACTTGTTACCCTTGGTGATAGAGAGGCAGATATCTTCAAATTTTTATGGATCACTGAGACATTAGGTAGTTTTTATGTAATCCGTAATCGAACTAATAGAAGATTTATCTGTACTGAAATTGGAAAAACAGATTTGCAAACACGCATCACTCAACTGCCAGTAAAGAAGAAAATTTCTCTATAAGTTAATAAAGATAGAAACCAAAGATCAAGGAAAGCTAATATTGAAGTTAAGTATATGAAAGGCTATATACCTATCAGATCTTCTTCAATTTATGGATCAAAAGACACAGTGCATAAAATAAGTGATAAAATCCCTGTATATGTGGTAAGTGCAAAAGAAACAAATCCTCCTGAAGGATTGGAAGCTATTGATTGGACTTTGCTGACTAATGTACCAGTTAATAGCACTTTAGATGCTATAGAAAGGATAAATTGGTATAAGCTAAGATGGAAAATTGAGGAGTATTTCAGGGTTTTAAAATCAGGATGTAAAATATAAAGCTCTCGTTTAACTAGAAAGGAAAGGCTACAGAAATTAATTGCTATAAAGAGCATTATTGCATTTAAAATTTTATATTTAACAAAAGTCGCTTTATCAAATCCCATGGAAACCTGTACTAAAATTTTAAGCAATGAAGAGTGGAAGGCCCTTTTCATACGTGAGCATAAAGTAGCTACATTGCCAGAAGAACCTCCAAAAATAAAACAAGCTATTATTTGGTTAGGAAAATTAGGTGGATTTATGAATAGAAAAAGTGATAATTTACCAGGGGCTATGACTCTATGGCGGGGCTATGAAAATCTTAAGGAGAGCATAGTTATGCTTCACATCATGACCTCTCAAAATTGTGGGTAAAAGTGAGTGTTAAAATCTGGAGAATACGGAGGCAGATATAAAATTTCTGCACCAACCCCTTTAGCAAATCTTATTAGACTTATGAAAAGTAGCATTATCAAGGATAACAGTTTGTCCAGGTTCCAAAATCGGTGTCAGAAAGTGCTCAAACCATTTATTAAAGATATCCATATTGCAGTGGCCTTCAAAGGTTAACGGAGCAATTATTTTTCTTCGACTTAAGGCTGAACCATGCTGATTCGTTGAGTTTTCTTGCCAGATTTTAGGGCATAAAACCGCTGTCCTTTCTGGCAATATCCATAGGGGTAGTCTTCAGTGTTATCAATGCCAGACTCATCTATATACACTAATTCTTTAGGTTCTTTTGTCGCTATAACATTTGCAAATTGAGCTCGCTTTTCCTCATTTCTTTCTTTGTATCCGTAGATCTTTTTTTTCTTGTAAATCCTATATTTTAAGTGCTCGATGAATTGTTTGTCTACTAATATTGCCCCAAAGCCTAGCCATCTCTGACTGAGTTTTGCTACCTTGTTCATTTGCAAATTCGGCAAATGCATTCCAGTCGTTAATTTTATGGTTATAGCCCACGCTTCCAGGCTTTTTTGACTGAAAATCTCCCGTTTTCTCACGTCTTTTCTTCCACTCATATAAAGTTGTTTTTCCGATCTTAAATCTCTTGGCAACAGTTTCTCCACTCTCCCCTTCATCCAACGCTTCCATTACCTTTTTCCTTAAGTCATAACTATATGCTACTGGCATCCTTACCTTCACTACTATAAATCTACATCTTACTCTTTTTGGACTATTATGGGAAGCGCTATAATTTTCAGCACAAAATAAAAGCATTATATGCAGATAGGGCATGCGATAGGCACAAACTTTATAAATTGTGTAAGAAATACGATATAAAGACAAAAGTTCTACCAAAAAAGGACGCAGCAGAACATTCAAAAATAGATTATATGTCTGACAGAAATGCTGCTATTAGGTTAATAAAATTATATGGACAAGATGGTCTAAAAGAGTGGAAAAAGGAAGCAATTTATGGAAAAAGATCTTACATAGAAGGATTTTTCTCAAGGTTGAAGCAAGTATTTGTTTAGGAATAAATCTGAAGTAAATCGTGAAAAAGAATTACTAATTAAGTGCTATTTGCTTAACAAATTCACTGATATTGGTATGGCTAAATTTGAAATCATTACATAAATTTGTCGTAAACCATCACTGCTTAAGGTGCTATGCAACAAAGCCCACTGGGATCCAGCCTTTACTTACCAACAAAAACTTAGCATAACTTTCATGCTCAAAAAATTCCTGAATTCCAACATCAAGTGCTGGAATGATACCGTCATACCTGTTGGAATATGGATGTAGCCTTACCTCACACTCCTGTCATCCCAGTATCTTTATTTTTCATTCAAGTAGCTGACACTGGGATCCAGGAAATTTGATTGGATATTAAGTTTATGAGCATAGAAGCAGCTAATTTTATGTTAAAACACAACATTTTTGATGAGGCTGTATTAAGAGATGGATCCCAGTGTCAGCTACTTGAATGACACCTTTGCTATCTTCAAAAATGAATGCTCGTACAGTTGTGTGTCAGCTACTTACATAACGCCTCTCTAAAATTACTTTAGTTACAAATATTAAGAAATTTACTAAACGAAGAAAAAAGGCAAAAGAATCCCCGTGTGACGAGTTTTAATAATTTAGATTGGCGTTGTAATAATGTGCTAACAAGCACGATTTGGCTGAATGTAGAAAAAATAAAAAAACATACAGCCGCTATAATTTTTGTGTAATTTGCCAATAAATATCTGAATTTTGTCATTGAGCCTGCAGGTCAAAAACAATGATAAATACTCTTAGTATCATAGTAAAGGGAATGACGAAATTTGTAAAGTAGTTTTTACTCAAATGACGCCCAGGCAAAAACTATATGGTTATGCAAAAACCTATTTTTAAAACTGTTAATGTAATATAGAAAAAACCTCACCTTCATTAATAATAGATTACTTACCAATCGGATAATCACCAGTGAAACAAGCATCGCAATATTGCGGTGTAGCGTTGTTACGTTTTTCTTCTTTAACAGCCCTGTATAGTCCATTAATACTCAAGAAGGCTAGGCTATTTACTCCTATAATTTCCTTAATTTCCTCTACAGATTTATTTGCAGCAATTAAATCTTTGCACTCTGGCGTATCTATTCCATAAAAACAAGAATGCTTAATTGGTGGGCTTGAAATTTTGAGGTGAATCTCTTTTACTTCCGCATCCTTTAGCATAACTATTATATTTCTGAGCGTACTACCACGCACTATACTATCATCTATTAAAATTATGTTTTTGCCTTTCAAAGTGTGCTTATTAGAATTGAATTTTAATTTTATTCTAACTTTACGTACTTCAGCGGTGGGTTGTATAAAAGTTCTTCCTATGTAATGATTACGAATTATCCCCAGTTCCATAGGTAATCCTGAATGCTTTGCATATCCAATAGCTGCAGGTATTCCAGAATCAGGTATTGGTACAACCATATCTACATTGTTTTTTGGTGGGCTCTCTTCTGCAAGTATTCTTCCTATTTCTTTTCTTATATCATATATGGACCTCTTCTCCATTATGCTGTCTGGTCTCGAGAAGTAAACGTATTCAAAAATACAAAAACTTGATTTTTGCTGTGGGAAAGGAAACATTGAGGCTAGCTTACTATCCGAACTGATGGTAACTAATTCGCCTGGTTCTATTTCTCTAATAAACTCTGCATTTATTATATCAAGAGCACAAGTTTCAGATGCAAGAACGTAAGAACCGTTTAACTTTCCTAAAACAAGAGGCCTGATTCCAGATGGATCACGTACTCCAATAACTACTTCTTGATTGATTGCCACAAAAGAATAAGCACCTTGTATTTGCTTTAATGCATATATAAAACTCTCTAAAAAGCTATCTTTTTCACTGCTTGCTGTCAGATGCACTACTACTTCTGTATCAATATCTGACTGAAAAACGCACTCTTGTTTAATTAATTGTTCGCGTATCGGAGAAATATTAATTAAATTACCATTATGTGCTATGGCAAAATCCCCAAATTTGCCACTTTTGCCAAACATGGGCTGCACTCCAAATTTACTACCACTTGTTGAGTATCGAACATGACCTATTGCACAATCCCCAGGTAAGGATTTCTTTATTTCATCTATATCATCAAATACACTGCTCACTTGGCCTTGAAAGTGATAAGAGTGCAGCTTATCGTTGTTACTGGTTACTACGCCAAAAGACTCTTGACCTCTATGCTGCAAAGCGTGGAGAGCAAGTATAGAGTTAAAAGCAGCACTTTGGTTGTAACTTATGCCAAATACCCCGCACTCCTCATGTACTTCATCAAGCATGAAAAATATTAAATAAAGCCTGATTGTACTTTAGTAGAGGCAAAGTACAAGAATTTTATTTGTTAATCCCTTTCAAAGTTGAAGCTTTCTACGGTAGTTTTGATGTATACCAGAAAGTAGGTTATATGCAATTAACCAATTTTGAGATTTTTGACAATTTTTTATCACTGAAGAGAAAAAGATATTTTTATTGACTTATCTATGTATTGAAGTAACCACTAAAAAGTTTTAGTGGTTATGGTATATAATATTTCTAAGCAAGTAGGTAAACAAGGTGAAAGTAATCTTATTTTAGAGCCTGAACAGTTCTCTAACAGCTTCTTCAATAGTCAACAGAGTAGTTCATCAAATCCAAAATTACCGACTATAAGTCGTAAAGATAGGCATATGGATTTAATCAAGAAAAGGTACGCAAAAAACAAAGATGTTGCAGAATATCTAAGAAGTTATGACTTTATTAAAAGAGAAGAAGAATTGTCAATAATTTATCTTTTTGAGCGAGACTCATCTTCTACGAAATTGCAAATACCATTGACTACAGATGAACAAATTCTAGTTAAAAAATTTTGTGATGAGATGATAAAAGGTATAACAGAACACGATGAGCAAGAAAGCGTTTTAAAGTACATGGAACGCATAATAGAGGGTTATTTAAATCAAGGAATAAGATTAAACTCATATTACGGTAAGGATAATAAGACTGTAACATATTTTATATTTGAAAAAATGGAAGAATTAATTAATCGCTTTCATGAAAATCCACACAATTCAACTACAAAAAATATCATACAAAAGATCACTCGTAATTTAGTGTTAAAAGGTGGGGTAGAAAAAGGAGTTATCTTTTTATAGCGATATTGAAGGTGGATATTACGGCTCTAATTATTTAAATGATCTTAACGAACAATGTAAGAGTAAGAAAGAAATGCTAGAGGGTCTAGCATATGAAGGTATTGTGAAAGAAAATAACAAGCAAATTGATAAATATGATCTTGAAGTAGAAGTAGATAATAAATATTTTTATATTAAGTATCCACAAGGTAGTATTGTTGAAACTGCGAGAACTTTAAATAATGAAAAAGCTAAGGATTTAGAAGTTGGCATATTTCAGATTGAGGAAAGTATAGTAAAAGTTGAAATTATAGAAGATGGAAAAAGAAATTACACAGATATCTTAAAAGGTGGTATTGAAATATTTTTTACTACTAAAATAGGAGAGATTAGTATTTATCTAAGGAAAGATGGTAACAAAATGGTAGTAGAAATTGATGAGAAAAGCTAAATAAGGTTTAGCAAGTTAGAAAACAAATAAAGCTTTGGAGGGAATTGTCTTATACAGGGGAAAAGTGTTTTAGAAGTTATGGGCAAGAGTTTTGAAAATATTCCTGAGGAGTTAACTCAGACTATTAAAAACGTTCCATCTACTAGTCTTATGCAAACATGTTTACAACAACAAGAAAACTCTAATAGAGAATTAAATCAATGTATTTTTAGGATAATAATTAAGAAATTAATTATAAACATTCATACGCATTCGATTGTAGTAGAGGATATGGGGCAGCAATTAGCACAAGAACTAAAGGCAAATGTGGTTGGTTGTCAAATAGTGATTGATTAAATCAATTTAGAGAAGTAAATAGCAGCTTTGCAGCTTGTTTTTATGAACAAAGATAAAACGTTGTAGCCAAGTGCGCTTTCAGCATTGTGCTGAATTGCAATATCTCTGTGTTCTAACTCCTCATCACGAAACTTACTTATAGTTTCTCTTAATTCCCCATCTTCTAAATGTAAGACCTGCTTCTTGTAATGCTCTCCGATCACCTCTTCAACTGCAGCAGTGCAAGCCATAGCAGCTTTTTTACCCATCATAGCAGTTACAACACCAAGTGACACCCCTAAAACATTCCAAACTGGCAGCAAAGCAGTAGGACGAACTCTTTGCTCCTTGATTTTCTCATTAAAATAGTGGAAATGTTCTTTTTCCTGCTCCTCCATTTCAATTATTTTGTCAATTATAGAAGATTTTTTAAGAATAAATTTTTGACCAGAATAAATGCAAATGGCTCCATATTCGCCAGCATGATTTACTCTAATTGCTCGTTCTAAAAAATTTCCTTTCAATTTTTTTATATTGCTTTCCAATGTCTCATCCCTTTATTTCTGCATTAGTACTACTATAAACCAACATATTATAGAGTAAATAAAATTCCATGCGTACATTGCAAAAACATTGTGATTACAGGAACTCAAGCAGCTATAGCAACGGCAATAGTTACTTGACGGACTCCTCCATTCTCCTTAAAATAAGGGTGAAGATATATTATTTATCTTCAGTCTGTGCAGATAAAGCGACAAAAAGCTCAATATACTTGATGTTTAATTTTTTGCACTCTATGTCTTTATAAAACTTTTACCCACATAAGCTAAAATGCGCTTATCAAAGGATTTAACACAATGAAAAACGCCAATTAAAAAAATAGGTAGTAGCTGATAGATTTTCTTTTGCCTTTTTCTCTGTTTAGTAGATTTTTTAATATTTAATTCAATTATCCGGTACTAAGATGATAACGAGTAGTAAGCTAAACATCCGTGTAGTTATTGGTATTATCAAGATATTCCCTAATCTTCTTCAAATCTTCCCAAGCTAAGCGTTTTTGTGCTGGTTGACGAAGTAGATAGGCTGGATGAAATATAGCGGCTGTAGTAATTGAATGAGATAAATATTGGTTAGTATAAGTATGAAATCTGCCACGCAAGTTCGATATAGTCTTTGTGTTATCAAGAAGGCTATAACATGCAATTCCTCCGACAAAAATCAGAATTTGCGGTAAAATAAGAGCAATGTGCTTCTCAACAAATGGTCTGCACATATCAAGCTCTAGGTCAGTTGGTTTTCTATTACCTGGTGGACGCCAAAACACCGCGTTGCTTATGTACACCTTAGTGCGGTCCAAACTAATTGCACTGAGCATCTTATCAAGCAGCATTCCGCTTGCACCACAAAATGGTATGCCTTTAAGGTCTTCATTTGCTCCTGGTGCTTCACCAACAAGCATGATTTTTGCATTTGGATTACCATCGGAAAAAACAGTATTAGTTGCAGTTTTTTTTATTTCACAACCCTCAAATGACTTAACTGCACTTCTTAGTTCATCTACACTACCACATTCACTTGCAAGTTTCCTTGCTTCAATGATCCAGTCACTTGGGAACATGGCTTTTTTCTGATCGATGACAGAAGACTGTACAGCTCTCTCATTTTCCATTTTTTTTTCCTCTTCACTTTCAGTTAGTGTGCAATCAACTCCCACTTCATGATAGAACTTCAACAATTCTAGATCTTCATTGCTCATAGTGTCTCTTAACCTTTTGTGCTTTTTTCATAGCCAAATCATACTTCAACTTAGATAAATGTCTAATGTATAATATACCATTTAAGTGATCCAATTCATGCTGAATACACCTTGCAAGCCAACCACTAGCTTTTAGCGTCTGTTCTTCGTTATTTAAGTTTTTATATTTTACAGTTAAATATTTTGGACGCTTGATTTCATGGATTTGCTCCGGAATTGAAAGACATCCTTCGCTCATAATCACTTGTTCATCGGATAATTCCTTAACTTCAGGATTAATCATGCAAAACTTACCAACTGAATCATATCCTACTAACTCATCTCCAGCCTTTTCTGTATGAACGTCCATGACAAAAATTCTCTTCAGCACTCCAACTTGTACTGCAGCAAGACCAAGACCTTCTGCATCGTACATAGTTTCGAACATGTCGTTTACTAATTCTTTAATTTTATCGGTTATATCTGTTACTTCACTGGCGCGTGTAGTTAATCTTTCGTCAGGGGCAATTATAATTGGTAACTTAGACATAAAAATTGTAATTCTGTGTTTTATTTTTCTTTTTGTCTAGGTATATTAAAATGTTGCTACATTTATGATAGAAATATAAATTCATTCAGGGAAGCTACAATTTAAATGGAATCGCATCATAAGGTCAACCAATGTACTCTGCAGTAATAACAAAACCAAAGCAGAATGTTTTTGCTGTTTTAGACGTGGGTACAACAAAAATTATCTGTCTCATTGTTAAAATCAATAGCAATTTTAGCTATAAAATAATAGGAGTGGGTTATAAAAGTGCAGAAGGTATAAATGGTGGATCAATAACTGACGCAAAGCATGCAAGTTACTCTATTTCATCAACTGTAGGTTTAGCTGAACAAGTATCAGAAGAGACTATAGACCAGATATATGTGAATGTGGCTGGATGTGGGATTTCGTCTTTTAACGTACATAACGAAATAATTGCAGCTAATCACGAAATTTTAGACCGAGATATAAAACGTGTAGTCTTTCAGACATTTGAGAAATATATCGAAGAAAATGTTATAATTCACAATATACCACTTAAATATCACTTAGATGATATGACTGACATAAAGGAGGTCAGTGGATTATATGGAAAAAGATTGTCTGCTGATGTTAATGTTGTCACTGCTTCGCGTCCAGCTCTTACCAACATTGAAAATTGCATAACTAATAATAGTGGGATAAGTATGGCTGGTTGTGTTGCTTCTGCATATTCTTCAGGTCTTGCTTGTCTAAGTGAAGATGAAAAAGAGCTAGGAACTGCCGTTGTTGACATAGGAGGTGGATGCACTGCAATTGGAATTTTTAAGAGAGGAAAACTTGTGTACACAAGAAGCATTCCAATTGGTGGCATTCACATTACCCGAGATATAGCTTATGGACTATGCACAAGTATAGAGCATGCTGAACGCATAAAAATACTATACGGTAGCACTATTGTAACTTCAATAGATGAGAATGAATGTATTGCAGTGCAAAGTAATGAAAGCGATGAACCAACTCAAGTGTTTAAGTCTGAACTTGTTAACATCATAAGACCAAGGATTGAGGAAATACTTGAGCTGATAAGAGAACAATTTCAAGAACAGAAAGATCCAATTAATAAAGTAGTGATCACAGGTGGAACCAGTCAACTCACAAGCATGAAAGAAATTGCAAGCTATATATTCAATAAACAAGTCCGTATCGGATGCCCTGAGTGTTGTAGCGGTCTTGATGGCGAATACGACAAAAATCCTGTATTTTCTGCTGCTTTAGGCTCTATAAAGCTAATAGTTGACACCTTTTATAGAAATAATTCTGGAATGCTTGGTCACGATGGCAAAATAAGTAAGTTATACCATTGGGTTAAATCAAAAGTCACAGTCTAGATTTTTGTCTTTATCTCTTAATATACAAATGGCTTGATCTAGGAGCTTATTTTTATAGTATTATTACACTGATGTATCCGTAAGAGAAGCAGAAAATTACAATAAAAACGTAAGAAACATGAACATAACTATACATTCACAAGAAGATTTTGACTTTATGCGTAAAGCTGGCAGGCTTGCAGCTGAAACCCTTGATTTTATTGCACCATACGTCAAAGTAGGGGTAACAACTAATGAATTAAATGATCTATGTCATAATTTTATAATCAATGCAGATGCAATTCCAGCACCACTGAATTATAAGGGATATCCGAAATCAATTTGTACTTCGAAAAATGCTGTTGTATGTCATGGTATTCCTGATGATAAACCTCTTAAAGATGGAGATATTTTAAATATTGACGTTACAGTGATTTTAAATGGCTGGTATGGTGATACAAGTCGCATGTTTTGGACTGGTAAACCCTCAATAAAAGCAAAGCGTTTGTGTAATGCTGCCTACAATGCGCTAATGGAAGCGATAAAACAAGTTAAGCCCGGCAATAAGTTAAATGAAATAGGATTTGCTATAGAAAAATATATTGAAGATTTTGGATATTCTATCGTACGCAATTATTGTGGACATGGCATAGGAAAGGTTTTTCATGCTCCACCAAATGTTGTACATTTTTATGATGAAGGTGAGGATCTTATCTTAAAAGAAGGCATGTTTTTTACGGTAGAACCAATGATCAATGCTGGAAAACATGAAACTCTGCTCAGCAAGCTAGATGGCTGGACAGTGACAACACGTGATCTTTCACTTTCTGCACAGTTTGAGCATACGCTTGGAGTCACAAAAGATGGAGTTGAAATATTTACACTATCACCTAAAAATTGGCATTTTCCACCTTATGATTAGATTTTTTAAACACTTGAAAAAATCTAACTCTTAACTTGTGATATAGCAACTAACCCAATTAGTGCACAGAAAATCATGTAAAAACTTGCTAAAGTTCCTTGTCCTGTAACTTTGATAATAGTTGTGCATATAAATGGTCCAAGACCACCAAAAAATCCCGAAGCTATATTTCTTGATAAACCAAATCCACTGTATCGTACCTTTGTTGGGAATAATTCGCACATAAACGCGCTAACAGGACCAAGAGAAGCAGCTATTGGGATTATAAAAAGAACGTGCGCCATTATGGTGAGACCACTTAGTATCATTGAAAAAACTGGATAACTTACTATTATAAAAGTCACAAATGCAAATTTCATAACTTTTTCTCTCCCTATCTTATCAGAAAGTATTGCAAATAGTATGGTCAATACTCCAAGCGCAATCTGATTCAATATTTCTACTGTGTGATTAAATTGAGTGTTTATTGTTGATGCAAGTACATTAAAAAACACTAGATATATGTAAAGAGATGCATTCTCAACTATGTCAACTCCAATTGATATTAGAAAAGGTTTTTTATATCCATTTAACAGTTCTTTTAACGGTAGTTCATGTGGCTTTTCCTGCTTTTTATATTCTGGGCTTTCATCGAGTATATATCTCATATATATACTGATTAATCCTATTACAAAACTGAAAATAAAAGGCAATCTCCATCCCCAAGATTCAAAATCGGATACTTTTTTGCATATAAGCACCACTATAAGACTTAATATTGAGCCAAGAATTGCGCTCAATACTTCAATACTGCCAAAGAATCCTCTTTTATTTTTAGGAGCATGCTCTATTAAAAATGGGGCATTTCCTGCCTCTCCTCCAAGAGATATACCCTGCAATAATCTTAAACATACCACCAGCACTGATGCGAGTACCCCAATGTTCTGATACCCTGGAACAAATGCAATAAGTACGGTTGATAGAGTCATCAATATGATAGAGAGAAATAGAGCAATCCTTCTTCCATATTTATCGCCAATGTGGCCAAATATAGCAGCACCAATTGGTCTTATTAAGAAACCGACTGCAAACACTCCAAAAGCTTTAAGTATGCTGACTAATTTGTCGTCTGATGGAAAAAACACATCTCCGATTATGCTTATTAGATGGCTGAAAAGCATGTGATCATACCACAACAAAGTGTTACAAATTAAACTTGATAGTATTACTTTTGTTATTTGTTGCACAAAATCTTCCGTAATTTGTTTGATATTATAGTAATATTACTTACTTTTTCAAACGTGAATTATGTAAATGTTATATTAATAATATTATCTTATTAAATTTTTATATCGTTGATTATATTTAAATATTCTTATACTATACCTATATATTTCCATATATTTTTTGGCGAGAAAGTTATTTTAATTTAAGTGCACAAAGTCTCTTGATATGACACATATTCCAGTTTTGTTAAAAGAGATGATACTGCAATTGTCACCACACAGTGGTGGTATATATGTGGATGCCACGTTTGGAGCTGGAGGATATAGCAAAGCAATATTGGAATCCGCTGATTGCAAAGTGTATGCAATTGATAGGGATGAAACAGTTACCAAATTTTATGATGATCTGAACGTTAAATACCCTAATAGAATAAAGTTATTTATTGAAAAGTTTACTAATATTAAAAGTATACTGAATAAATCCCCTGTCATCCCAGTACTTGATACTGGGATCCAGAAGAAAAATAACTGGATTCCACCGTCACGCGCTGGAATGAAATCAAATGGAGTGGACGGCATAGTTTTCGACGTTGGAGTTTCATCTATGCAGCTTGATAATGGAGATAGAGGATTCTCATTTCTACGTGATGGCCCACTTAACATGAGCATGGATAACTATTCTCATATGAATGCTTCGACATTTGTTAACGCTTTACGTGAAGAAGAGATTGCGAACACTATATATAATTATGGGGGTGAGCGTCATTCTCGTAAAATCGCAAGAGCGATAGTAAATGCGCGGAAGAAGAAAATTATCAAAACTACATTTGAACTTGCGGATATTGTACGTTCTGTGGTGTTTCGTGGAAAAAGCAAGATTGACCCTGCAACTAGAACATTTCAGGCAATCAGAATATGGGTAAATGATGAGCTAGGAGAGCTTGAAAAGGGTATTAAAGCTGCATCTGAGATTTTAAGTGAAAACGGCAAATTAATTGTAGTTACCTTTCATTCTCTAGAAGATCGTATAGTTAAAACCCTTTTTAAAGATTTGTGTGAACCAGGACCTACCAAGACATTCTCCCTTTTAAACAAAAAAGTGATTAAAGCAAGTGCGGAAGAAATAAATGCAAATCCGCGTGCGCGTTCAGCAAAATTAAGAGCTATACAGAGGTTGTCATGAGGACCTTTCGTGCCATTTCAATAATTATGCTTTTTTAGTATTGCTTTAATATAGTTATGCAAGAGGCCTAATTTTAAATAGCTAACGTAAAAAATTGCTTCCATATATTTTAAATCTAATTCTAATTACAATTAGAGATATTTTAAGAGCTCAAAATCTATCTTTGTCTGCAGACTTTTTCTATTAAACAATCAAATTCATTAATGTAGTGTGTCTTCTTCAGTGTATACACATATACTTAATCTCTGTCGTATGTGCACTGTATTTTTTTCTAATCTTTTTTACACAGGAGGATTTTATGTCCAGAATTCCAGATACTTGACCTTTACTTTAGCTAAAAACCAATAGGCGCCTATGACTAATTAAAATAAAAATTTTTCTAATATATAGAAGAATTACAAAATCACTGTTTACTGAAAACGGGGCAAGAAAGCTGCTAATGTTACAGAATTTTAGGTAAACTTGACGTATGATCATGCTCTCCTTACTTCAAGAACTCTTTAATATATGCTTAACCACTTAAGTCCTCTCAAGATATGTTCTTAGATTTAAGCTTTTAGGTAAACATACTACAATAAAATTTACTTTAGTATAAAATTATTTGCATAAGATTTTGGCAGTCTTTTAACATCTTTTGGCATTTCAATTATGTACTTTGTGTTGTGTTTCTTTGCGTAAGATACTGCTTTTTCAAGAGAATCAAACTTTAATACAATCTGTTTTTGGGGATCTTTTGATCCAAACCACCCCATCAAAGGTTCAATATAGTAAGAACAAGGCTCAATTTTTAGGTACCAGAATTTTGTATTACCTAAGCCAGATTGTGTGGAAGTTTTTGTTGGTTTATAAATCTTAAAAACCACTTGATCGTCAATACTCATAGCTCTTACTAAGTAATCTTCAGTATATATCTAAATAAATTTTTCGCAAAAAATTACTGTGAAAGAATGAAGTTTGAAATAAATATTTTTATGTTATATTATTAAATTGTATAAAAAGGATTAGCTGAATAGGAGTAATCGATGGCACAGCAAGAAATGGTAACAATTAATGCAGAGTTGCGTGATGTAAAAAAAAAGAAAGAGATGCAGGCTCTGAGGGAGAAGGGAAGTATACCTGCAGTTATATATGGTAAAGGGCATGATAACGTAAATTTGACATTGTCTGCAAAGGAATTTACTAAACAATATAAATCAGGTGCTCTTTCTGCACATTTAATAGAACTAGATATTTCAGGGAAAAAAGAATATGCTCTTGTTCGTGATATTCAATGGCATGTAGTAAAGGATACTGTGCAACATGTTGATTTTCAGTTTGTTGATAAAGGTAGTGAAATTAAAATAGATATACCTTTATCATTCATCAATGAAAGTAAATCACCAGGAATCAAATTAGGTGGAGTGCTTAATGTTTTGTGTCGTTCTATTACTGTCAAATGCTCTCCTGAGAAAATACCTCAAGTCATAGAAATTGATTTGTCTGGCAAAATGATTGGTCAGTCTATACATATCAATGATGTAAAATTGCCAGAAGGTGTTAAATTTGTACCTCATGAGGAAACCATTGTAACAATCTCTGCTGCTGATAGTGATGTTGAAGAGTCTCAAACAAAAACAGAGGAGTAGTGCATTTAATAGCCGGGCTTGGTAATCCTGGTAGTAAATATGAATTAACTCACCATAATATTGGCTTCATAGTTATTGACGCAATCTACAAATATTGGAATTTTCAGTCATTTTCTAAGAAAGCCGATTACTTGATAACCTCCGGCATAATTAATAATAATAAAATCATGCTGATAAAACCTTATTCATTTATGAATAATTCAGGTATTCCTATTGCAAAAATAAAAAATTTTTACAAATTATCGCTAGATAATATTATTGTCTTGCATGATGATGCTGACTTGAAATTTGGAAGAATAAAAGTAAAAAAGGGCGGTAGCTCAGCCGGACATAATGGACTTAAGTCTATAGATAGCCTTATTGGTAATGATTATTGGCGTTTGAGATTTGGAGTAGGTAGGCCTGAAGGTCAGAAAAGCTTAGCAGATTATGTATTATCAAAATTTGAAAATTTTGATAATGTTATCCTCTTAGTGGAAAAAATAGCAAAAAATATACACCTGATGCTACAAGGAGATAACACAGCTTTTATAAGCTCAGTTGGAAGTGTATAGTAAGCGAATACTGCCCAATACAAGCATCTATAGCTAACCGAAGTAAGATTTGCCCAAACACTGAAAGACAAAATCAATAGCCGAATTAATATTGGGCAAAAAGCTTGGCAGTACTTTTCTTATGACATGCTTAATGGCAAACCAGAACTTCTCAATCGGATTTGAATCCTCACTTTTACCCACAAATAAAAAAGTGAGTAAAATGGATACCAAATAAATTTGGGATTAAAATGAGTGAAGTAAGTACAAATGTGCAATATACTGATGGCTTAGGGGATAAATGGCTGGAAAGAGAGTTAAAACACGTTAATTTAGGAAATACAAGACTTAATAAGAGACTTATTAAAACAGGATATTGTATAGAGGGTAAGGCGTCTGGATCAATTAATCAAAGCTGTAGTGGATGGAAAGAAGCTAAGGGTGCATACAGATTATTTAGCAATGAAAAGCTTAAGGATAAGGAAATTTATTCTTCCCATTACAAAGAAACTATGGAGAGAATGAAAGGAAATCAGTTTGTTTTTTCAGTTCAAGATACAAGTTATTTGGATTTTGACTCTCATATAAAAACCAAGAGGCTAGGTAGTATTTCTAAAGCTTATACGAAGAATAAAATGGGTTTACTGTTGCACAGTGCCTTAATAGTCAGCAAAGGACGGATTGCCTTTAGGTCTATCTTCTCAACAATGTTGGGCACGTTCTATTAGGGAAAAAGAAAAGGCACAAGAAAAAGCAAACAGGAAATACCGTACCTCCATAGAAGAAAAAGAAAGTTATAAGTGGATAACAGCTCTCAAAGAAAGCATAAACAACCTTCCTGCAAATGTACAACTTGTTACCCTTGGTGATAGAGAGGCAGATATCTTCAAATTTTTATGGATCACTGAGACATTAGGTAGTTTTTATGTAATCCGTAATCGAACTAATAGAAGATTTATCTGTACTGAAATTGGAAAAACAGATTTGCAAACACGCATCACTCAACTGCCAGTAAAGAAGAAAATTTCTCTATAAGTTAATAAAGATAGAAACCAAAGATCAAGGAAAGCTAATATTGAAGTTAAGTATATGAAAGGCTATATACCTATCAGATCTTCTTCAATTTATGGATCAAAAGACACAGTGCATAAAATAAGTGATAAAATCCCTGTATATGTGGTAAGTGCAAAAGAAACAAATCCTCCTGAAGGATTGGAAGCTATTGATTGGACTTTGCTGACTAATGTACCAGTTAATAGCACTTTAGATGCTATAGAAAGGATAAATTGGTATAAGCTAAGATGGAAAATTGAGGAGTATTTCAGGGTTTTAAAATCAGGATGTAAAATATAAAGCTCTCGTTTAACTAGAAAGGAAAGGCTACAGAAATTAATTGCTATAAAGAGCATTATTGCATTTAAAATTTTATATTTAACAAAAGTCGCTTTATCAAATCCCATGGAAACCTGTACTAAAATTTTAAGCAATGAAGAGTGGAAGGCCCTTTTCATACGTGAGCATAAAGTAGCTACATTGCCAGAAGAACCTCCAAAAATAAAACAAGCTATTATTTGGTTAGGAAAATTAGGTGGATTTATGAATAGAAAAAGTGATAATTTACCAGGGGCTATGACTCTATGGCGGGGCTATGAAAATCTTAAGGAGAGCATAGTTATGCTTCACATCATGACCTCTCAAAATTGTGGGTAAAAGTGAGATTTGAATCCAATAGAACACTGTTGGCATACCATCAAAAGCTGCCTCATACCTCTAATGTATAAATATACAGACTTACAACTTTTGGTTGGTAATGCCATAATGGAACTTTATCATCCATTTTAGAAAATACTATACTATTGGAAAATGCCCATCGTCTTGACATTTTTCTTAAATCGTGGCAGTCTTAACGTTCATTTCAAAATTTTCTCTGTCCTTTTTTGACTCCCTTTAAGAACTCAAAAGTTTGTTCCCATTTTCTTTTTTCTATGTAATATTCTATTGGTAGTTTCTCTATATTATTCACGGTCTCTTTTTCCTTATTTCTCCTACTTTTTCTTTACTTTATTTTCTCACAGCATATTTTGTTCACAGAACCCAGATAAAATTCACGAATTTCAATGCTTTAGCTATTTTAAGTAGAATTAAATTTACTAATACAAACAATAAATTACTATTCTTAAATTTGATCAGATTGATTGCAAAAAATAAGATTTTCAATACGTTGCTTGTATAGTTGGCCTCTTTCATAGTTAGTGATGCAACAAAGCCATTTCAGTGTTTGGGCGCTGGGGTGACACACTGGAATCCAACTAAGTTGGTAAGCATGTTACAACGTTTTTGACGACGAAAAGACTGGATAGCTACTTTCATGACAACCATTTATTTGTCTTTTCTCGTCTATCTTATTTTGTCACTATGCTGAACAGATACTAAAGTACTAGTTTCTTTGGGTTCACACACAGTTCTATCAGGAGTTTTGTGACTGTGATTGCAGAAAACATCGAGCATAAAACTCCTATCGATAAAGTGATAGAAAATCCTCTAATTGCTCCGCTACCAATAATGAACATTATTCCTGAAGCAATTAGTGTAGTGAGGTTTGAATCAAGGATTGTTTTTATTGCGTTTTTAAATCCTTCTTCAATTGCACGAACCGTTCTTTTTCCTGCTCTTATTTCTTCGCGAATGCGTTCAAATATTAAAACATTTGCATCTACCGACATGCCAACAGTTAGAGCAATGCCAGCAATTCCAGGGAGAGTAAGAGTTGCTTCAAGTAAGGTAAGAATGAGTAGTATAGAGATTACATTAAAAACGAGTGCAACAGACGCTAACAAGCCTAATTTGCCGTAAGTAATGATTATAGATAAACCAACGGCTATGATAGAGATTATTGCTGCAATTTCTCCTGCTTTTATTGACTCTTCTCCAAGGCTTGGACCAATGTTTTTTTCTTCAATTATTTTAAGTGGTGCAGGTAGTGCACCTGATTTTAAAAGTATTGCAAGTTCACTCGCTTGTTTTTCAGTGAAATTACCGCTAATTTCTCCCTCTCCATTTAGAATAGGTTCACGTATTGTTGGTACAGTTAAGACTGTGTTATCTAAAACAATTGCAAAAGGCTTTCCTACATTTTCTTTAGTAATTTTTGCAAATTTTTTACTTGCTATGCTGTCGAATTTGAAATGTACTGTTGGTTTACCTAAATTGCCAAATCTAACTGATGCGTTAACTAATGAATCACCGCCTATTTCAGTTTTGCGGAATATCGGGTAAGAATTACCCAAAGAATCCTTGAGCATAATCGTAGTGTCATGATCGATATCTTGCATTTTAGCTACATTGGTGTTTGCCAAATGGAAGGCCAGCTTGGCTGTTTTGCCAAGCAGAGATTTTATCTGCTGAGTGTCTTCTACTCCAGGAACTTGGACTAATATCTTATTTTGTCCTTGTTTTTGCACACTTACTTCCTTAGTACCAAGCTTATCTAAGCGTCTTTGAACATTAACTATTGACTCTGAAACTACTTCATTGATTAATGAATTCTTATAATGCGGTTTATATGAAATGAAAATTGCAGTATTTTTTCTACTCAATTCTAAATTTGGGTTTATTTTATGTATTAACGTTGAAACTTTTTTGTAATCATCAATATTATTTAAAGTTACAACCACTTGTTTATCGTTTTTTGCGCTAAATTCAATCTTTTGTGTTAACAGACCTTCTTTTATTTCATCGGTTAGCATGCTTAGTTTCTCTTTGAAGTAAAAATCTAAGTCTACATTTAGAAGCAGAGATGATCCACCTTTCAGGTCGAGCCCTAGATTTATCCTCTTTTTTGAGGCGAGAAACTTATTATCAAAGAAGTTTGGCAGTATTATATATAAAGATAGCAAAAAAATTAGCAATACTGAAAGAGATTTAACTGTGAGCTTGTTTAGCATAAATTTAAACTATACTTAGGTACAGTGTAAACTGAATGGTTGCTAATCACAAGCACCTAAATGAAAAGGTCCGTGAAAGATAAAAACAAGCCTAGAACCAATATCTCTATAATTGATTTTGTTCTTCTAGAACATTATTTATTGAAGCAGTATAAACACATGTATTAGGTTCAGACTTGGCTCTCAGATTCTCTGTTTGTTTGTTTTGTCTAATTTTGTCAATTGCAAGGTAAGTGCATAAACCAAGTGTTAAGAAAATAACTATGCTAAGTGGTATGTGATTAGCAAGAAATTTACTATAACTTAAATCTTTCCAAAAGAGAGGACTAGATATAGAGGGGTGAGAGAAAAATCTGGGAATTGCTACTACTGCACTTAATGCTGTTAGAATAATAGCGACAGTGGCACCTACAAGAGGTAAAATATTCTTTTTATTAAATCTGCCATTAGAGTCTTTTAAAATATCAAATATACATACTCCTCAATTACTAACGTGCATGATACTAGGAGCTAATTATAAAATGTTCAATAACTAAATTGGAGATAATAAAAAATGGACATAGAATATAGACATATAATATGAAGGATATATGCTAGTTAAAATAGGTACGAGAGGAAGCGACCTTGCGATCATCCAAGCTTTGGAAGCAAAACAAAGATTATTAGAGTCTTTTCCTAATCTATCCGTTGAGATCATTAAAATCAAAACTTCTGGTGATAAATATGCTAATGTAACACTTGCTGAAATAGGAGGTAAAGGACTGTTCCTCAGGGAGATTGAGGCTGAATTACTCAAAAATAATATAGATATGGCAGTTCATTCGCTAAAGGATGTACCTGCGTTTTTCTCGAAGGATTTAACAATTCCTTGCGTTTTAGAGAGGTTAAGTCCATGTGATGTATTTGTTTCTCATAAATATGAGAGCCTAAAAACTTTGCCAAAGCAGGCTACAATTGAAACTTCTTCAATAAGAAGAAAAGTTCAGCTGTTAAATCTCAGGCCAGACTTAAATGTAGTGCCACTGCGTGGAAATGTGACAACTAGACTGCAAAATCAGAATTTTGATGGAATGATTTTAGCTGAAGCAGGGCTGATAAGATTAAAAAAATATCACTTAATTACAGAGGTATTGACACCAAAAGTCATGTTAAGCGCAGTAGGGCAGGGGGCAATTTGCATTCAATGCCGAAAGAATGATATAAAAGTTATCGATCTTTTAGAGAAAATTAATAATAATATGTCTTTTATAAGGGCAAAATCAGAGCGCAGTTTCATGAAGACAGTAAATGGTTCATGCTTTACACCGCTTGCAGCTTTAGCAGAATATGTGAGTGAAAACATGCTACATCTTTATTGTATGTTAGCGGGCGAGAGAGTTATATACTTTACTGAACGCACTTCGTTTGTAGAAGATGCCGAAAAAATGGGTATGGATGCAGGATTAGAGTTAAAATCAAAATGCTTATAAGCTTACCTAAAGTATGTGGAATCTACCGTTATAATGTTTCAATGTCTAAAATGACTTGGTTAAATGTTGGTGGCCAAGCTGATGTACTATTTAAGCCACGTGACGTTGAAGATCTAATGTGCTTGATAAAAGATACTGAGTTACCAATTAGCATTATCGGTGCAACATCTAACATAATAGTGCAAGATAGTGGCATTCGAGGAATAACGGTAAAATTAGGTAAGGAATTTGCATATATTAAATGTAAAGATAATAGCTCCATCGTTGCAGGTGGTGCTGCACTGCTTAGTAAGCTTGCCTACTTTGCAGGGGAACAGCAAATTAGTGGGCTTGAGTTTCTTGCCGGAATTCCAGGAACAGTTGGCGGTGGAATAGAAATGAATGCAGGTGCATATGGTAGTGATATTGCGAGTGTTGTAAAATTTATAAGGGCAGTGAATCTAGAAGATGGAAATTTATATGAATTTTCCAGTGAAGAAATGGGATATTTTTATCGTGGACATAGTCTAAAAGGCAGGTGGATTTTTATTGAAGCTGAATTTAAAGGAGTAAGTTCAGAGTATGAGCTTATATTTCAAAGATTGAAAGAAGTTATTGATAAAAAAAATAAAAGCCAACCAGTAAGAGGAAAAACTGCTGGTTGTATATTCAAAAATCCAATAGGCTGCAAGGCATGGAAACTGATTGATGAATCTGGCTGCCGAGGATTAGATAATGGTGTAGCTAAAATTTCTAAGAAACATTGTAATTTTCTACTCAATTACAATAATGCAACTGCACTTGACTTAGAAAACCTTGGCAACAGAGTAAAAGATGCAGTAAAAGGTAAATTTAATGTTGAGCTTGAGTGGGAGATAAGGGTTTTAGGTAGATAGCTGCTGCTGATTGTCTTAACCTAATTCCAAAATTATTGTATAATATCATTTTGAGGTTTTATTTTTGATGCATAAGCTTGCAATACTCTTTTCTATATTGTTTGCAGTCGTTGCTTACTATTTAAACAATGAAGTGATATTTGAAGTCGCAAAGCTATTTAGTGATATATTTATCAGTTTATTGAAATTGATTAGTTTACCTTTAGTTTTTCTATCAATAGTTTCAACAATTTCTGGACTTAAAGACTCAATTGAAATTAAAGTATTACTTAAGAAGACACTGTTTTATACGCTGCTTACAACCATTATAGCTGCATTTGTTGCGCTATCTTTCTATTTATTCATAGATCCAGTAAGAAAAAATTTCATAAGTAACACAATAGAAAGTGTGAGTGACAGCAACCACAATTACTTTTCATACTTAAAATCACTCATTCCTTCGAATTTTGTGCAAGTTTTTCTTGAAAATAATGTTATTGGCAGCATATTGATTGCTTTTTTGATGGGTGGAGCTATTATTTCGCTCTCAAAAGAAAAACAAGATATATTACACCAAATATTTTCTGCACTATTTGATACACTTCTTAAAATTGCTCAAGGGTTATTAAAGTTTATTCCTCTTGCTGTATGGTCTTTTATCACATGTTTTTTATACGAGTTAAAAGGTGGCAGCGAATTCCATAGTCTTTTTTGGTATTTTGCTTGCATAATGTCTGCAAATTTCGTGCAAGCATTTGTGATTTTGCCACTACTCATGTGGCATAAAGGTATATCACCAATTCAAACGATGAAAGGTGTTATGCCAGCACTTACACTTGCATTTTTTTCTAAATCATCTAGTGCAACGCTGCCTACAACTATAGAATGTGTGCAAAATCAGCTAAAGGTACCAAAGAAATTATCGTCTTTTATTCTGCCAATATGTACAACAATCAATATGAATGCGTGTGCTGCATTTATTTTAATCACAGTGATGTTTGTTGCAGAGATGAATGGGCACACATTTTCCTTAAGTGAGATGTTCATATGGATTTTTTTAGCTACAGGAGCTGCAATTGGTAACGCTGGAGTGCCGATGGGGTGCTATTTTATGGCAACTAGTTATTTGGTATCAATGAATGTTCCTTTGTACATTATGGGATTGATTTTGCCTATTTATACAATCATTGATATGTTTGAAACTGCAATAAATGTGTGGTCTGATATCTGTATAACACAGATAATTAATAAAGAATTTAAAACTCAAGAATGATATTAGATAATACAATAATAAAAGAATTTGAAGAGGCTGGTGCGATTTTGCACGGACATTTTGTACTCTCGTCAGGGCTGCACAGCAACACTTACATACAATGCGCTAAAATTTTTGAAAATCCAAGCAGAGCAATGAACGTTTGTGAGCTATTGGCGAATAAAATAAGAAAAGAGCTTATTGAACCCATAGATTTAATACTATCTCCTGCAATTGGTGGAATAATCGTGGGTTATGAGATTGGTAGACAGCTTGGAATCCGAACAATATTTTGCGAACGTGTTAATGGTAAATTTGAATTACGCCGTGGATTTAAGATTAAACAAGGTGAGAAGATATTACTAATTGAAGATGTGATTACCACAGGTAAATCTTCACTTGAAGCAGTAAAATGTGCAGAAGAGAAGGGAGGTAAAGTTGTTGCTGGAGCTTCTTTGATCAAGAGAAATAGTGAAACAAAACTACCTTTTCCTATCATATCTTTGATTGAACTAAATATCAAAAACTATAGCGAGGAAGAACTGCCAAGTGAATTAAAACAATTACCCATAATGAAACCTGGGAGTAGAGAATATTTAACAAAATAATTATATATATGGCTAAAGTGATTCAGTAACTTTTACGTGTTATATGTTGATCTTTTTGCATCAAAGTTAGATATTACAGTTTATTTTCCTGTATTCGTTCAAAGGAATGGCAAAATAAGATAGACAAATAAAGATATAAAGTAAAAACAATAATAGGTGTCATTCCGGTTCGTGACACTTGCTTTATGTAGTTTCATTGAAAACGTTGTTTTTATTATAATACCTCCTATGATTAGTTTGCTTATGAGCACCAGTGTCTGGGCACTGGAATGAAAAGAAAAGGCTAATTGAATGACAGGAAAGGAAGTACTAAAAACAAATAGGTGTCATTCCAGCGCGTGACGCTGGAATCCAGAAAAGAACAATGGATCCCAGTGTCTGATCACTGGGATGACAAGGTAGGAAGTACTGGGATGAAACCTTTTTGCTTCAATATTTTGCACAGTAGCCATGCAACTTAACAGATACTTTTCTCTTCATTTATCCTAAGGTTTTTATGGGTTAAAAAAAACATAAAAACCTTATATAAAACCCTGTTGTGATTAAAAATACACTAAATCTTGGTTTTCACATGTTTCATTTTCTGCCATAAGCGACAATAATTTTGTGCTCTCATAGAAACTTTTTGCACTAGCTTCTAAGATATTAGATTTTACTTCTGTAAGTTCACATTTAATCTGATCTATTTTCTCATTCAAATTTTTATGTGCATCTTCGATTAATTTATTCATTTCATCTTCTAAAAGTGTACTTACTTCTTTACTTTTTGCAGTGACAAGATCATCTATTTTGCTTGTAATTTCAGGTTTTATAAGGCTTTCAATTTTTTCTTCAGTATATTTTTTTACTTCTTCTTTTACCTGAGTTTTTATTTCTGGCTTTAGCAGATCTGCAACTTCTGGTCCTACTTTTTTCACTGCTTTTTCAGCTGCATTTTTTGCTGCTTTTTCAGCATTTGCTTCTACTGACTTTACTGTCTTATCAATTGAAGCCGATATTTTTTTTCTATTTGATTAGCTTTTTCGGTAGCTATTTTGTTAGCTTTCTCTTCAGCTAAAGTTAGCATTTTTCCTTCTATTTTTTTTACTTCATCTTGAGCTGCTTTTCTAGCTTCTAGTTTTAAATCGTTACCCATTTTAGATATTACTTGTTCTGCTGCTTTTTTTGCTGCTTTATCTATGCCCAACCAGCCTCCTAATGTATCACTCACACCATATGCTAAAGGTTAGGAACTTGGTTGATTGTTCCAGTTTCTATAATTAGATTTTGTCATATAATATACTCCTTAATTTAAAAATTATACTAATATTAGTAGTGCCTTTCAGGGCAGTAGTATAAATTTATAGTACCTTTTGAAAAAATTTATGACTTGACGACAAAGAGTATTATATTGGTATCATGACTGACTTGGAAAAGATGAGAGAAAAACTGCAGGACCAAATTAATTACCATAATATCTTATATTATCAAAAAAGTAAGCCAGAGATAAGTGACGCCGAATATGATGAACTGAGGAAAAAGTTAGCTGCAATAGAGCCAGAAGCTTATGCAACACAAGATAGTGTTGGTGCTCCGCCTGATGAGAGATTTTCTAAGGTGGAACATCAAGAACCTATGCTTTCTCTTGAGAATGCTTATGATGAACAAGGTGTAGAGAAATTTTTGTCTAAAATAAAGAGATTTTTAATTGCAGATGAAATAGAAATACTATGTGAGCCAA
This sequence comes from Wolbachia endosymbiont of Encarsia formosa, assembly GCF_039540065.1. Lineage (NCBI taxonomy): Bacteria > Pseudomonadati > Pseudomonadota > Alphaproteobacteria > Rickettsiales > Anaplasmataceae > Wolbachia > Wolbachia endosymbiont of Encarsia formosa. Next base: position 592,011 of record NZ_CP154278.1, read on the forward strand.
AGATTGATGGATTGTCATTTTCTGCAATTTATGAAGATGGGAAATTTGTTAAAGCTGCAACTCGAGGTGACGGTTTTGTAGGAGAGGATGTAACTCACAATGTTGCAACAATAAAAGACTTTCCTAAGTTTTTACAAGATGTGCAAGGAAGAATAGAAGTAAGGGGTGAAATATATATCAGTAACAGCGACTTTTTAAAGTTAAATGAAAATAATGAATTCGCTAATCCTCGAAATGCAGCTGCTGGTTCTTTAAAGCAATTGAATGCGAACATTACAGCAAAAAGGCCTCTTAGATATTTTGCTTATTCTTTAATTGGTGGAATAGAGAAAAGTCAAAGTGAAGTACTAGAAAAACTTGAGAAACTTGGTTTTTGCGTAAATGAGCATCGTTCCTTAACAAGTAGTTTGGATGGAATGCTGAAGTTCTATAACGAGGTCTATAATTGTCGCTATAACTTGGATTATGATATTGATGGAATAGTATATAAAGTAAATGATTTGGTACTACAAAATCGTCTAGGGAATACTCACAAAGCACCGCGCTCAGCACTTGCATACAAGTTCTCTGCGGTTTATGCAAAAACAAAGTTAAATAAGATATTTATACAGGTGGGCAGAACAGGGGTTTTAACTCCAGTTGCAGATTTAGTGCCAGTCAATATTGGTGGGGTGCTAGTTAGTAGAGCAAGTCTGCATAACCAAGATGAGATAAAACGTAAAGACATAAGAGAGGGAGATATTGTAACAATAAAAAGGGCTGGGGATGTAATTCCTCAAATTGTCAAAGTAGATGAAGGTTCTCGTCATACAAATATGCCTGAATTTGTTTTTCCTGACATATGTCCTGAATGTGGTAGTAAAGTGCAGATTGAAGGAGTTGCAGTAAGATGTCCTAAAGAATTTAATTGCAAGGCTCAAATAGTAGAAAAACTAAAACATTTTGTGTCACAAGATGCATTTGACATTGTTGGCCTTGGTGAAAAACAAATAAAGTTTTTTTATGACCTGGAACTAATAAGACAAATTCCAGACATTTTTATTTTAGAGGAAAGATTAAAAGAGTTTTCCTTAAAAGAGCATCATGGTTGGGGCGAGAAGTCAATAGCTAATCTATTAAGTGCTATACAAAGCAGAAGAGTAATCTCTCTAGATAGGTTCATATTTTCTTTGGGTATCAGATTTATCGGTCAAGTTGCAGCAGAATTGCTCGCAAATTATTATGTATCTTATGATAACTGGTATAATTCGATGTTATCAAATGATGTTGAGTTGGTAGGTATAGATGGTATAGGAGAAAAAGTAGCTGAATCTTTAAAATCGTTTTTTTCTCAGGAACGTAACATTAAAATGTTAAATGACCTTACTGCATATCTGCAAATTCTTCCTGTGAGCTCCAACTCTAGCGATTCTTTTTTGAATAACAAAATTATAGTGTTTACTGGTAAGCTACGTGCTATGAGCAGAGGGGAGGCAAAAGTAAGAGCTAAAGTTTTAGGGGCAAAGATCAGTTCAAGCCTTTCTACTAAAACTGACTATTTAATTGCAGGAGAAGATCCAGGTTCAAAATATAAAAAAGCAATGGAATTGGGTGTGGAAATTTTAGATGAAGAACAGTGGAACAAATTGTGTGATTCATAGAGGTTATTACAATTGACTTGTCAGATTGAGTCTGAACTAGTTGGCTTGTTAAGAGATTTGCATTTTTGAAGTGATTGTAGTTTCTGATTGTGTTTACAATTTTGCATGACAAACGACTCTTTTGATAAGATATAGTTTTTCACTTAAGCAAGGAATCGTATTTTCCAGTTCCTTATATTTTTCCCAAGGAGTTTTTCCTTGAAGAGCGCTATGAGGGCGGTGTTTATTATAATACTCTTCCCAATCCCTAAGTTTAATTTGCAATTCAGAGCTCTTGATGGTAACGATACTGTAAAACTCATCTAAGTCTGTACGCTGTGCTCTTTCCACTTTACCATTTAAGTGTGGAGAAAACGGCTTAATAGGACGAAATTTAATTTTCCATTCCTTCAAACATTCTTGCACCTCATAAGCAAAAAATTCTTGCCCTCTATCAGTTTGAATCCTTTGGCAATGGAAAGGTATTCTTTCTCTTAGTTGTTTTAGGAAATCTAAAGTGTTTTTTGAAGTACTTCTTGAATATAATGCAACAATTTTATAACGTATCTATAGCAGTATATTGATAAAGCCCTGACGATATTTTGCACACATCCATCTGCACACGCTCTCCAGGTACTTTACAGTTATAACGCTTGACATGTTTGCGATAATGACGTTTAACATGCAGAAGACTTACACTATGTTTTTTGAAAATTTTGTGTATAGTAGCCAATGACAAGGATAAATCATATAGACGTCTTAACTCGGTTTCTTGCCCCTAGCTTTCTAGTTTGTCTTAGATGAAGAATAAGCTGCTCATCTGATTCATTGATCTTTTGCAAAGGTGAAGTTTTAGGCTTACTACTGAGATCTACTAATCCTTTTTCACCTAACTCTTCATAACGTTTGTACCATTTACGTAAGGTAAAACGTGAAATACCATAATGCTCTTTCCTGCATGACCAAACTTTTTGTATAGTTTTATCCAACTCAGACGTAGTTTAACCCTAGATTAACTAATTTATCCTTTGCAATTGTAATAAGGTCTATAAACTACTGCAAATCCAAATTTCTATTTGACCTTATATTCTTATTGTAATAACATCTATGAATCACACAACTTATGCAATGTCCGTCCTCCTTGACCTTAAAAAACCATAAATACTATTGGATACACTGATTGCAGTGAGCGGATGCGCCATTCTATTGATTACTGGTAGCAGTTTATCGGTAATACTAGATATCTCTGCTGCTGATATTTTGTGGTCATATATTTCCTCAACATGTGAACTCTTTATCCCATGCCACTGGCATATGTGCTTAAGACCTTTGCTTCAAGTTCTGTTGTTTGTCTTTTTTTGACTATTTGCGGTTCAAAACTTCCCTTCCTATCTCTTGGTGTTAGCAGCTCAAATGAACCTGCACTTGTCCGCAAAGTCTTTCCATTCCTCCCATTTCTGCGATTATTTTCCTCGCTTTCAACAGACAACTATCTCACCTTCCAGACTTGCCTCCAACAGCTTTTTTATAAATGGTGTTAATGCTCCATCTCTTCCCGTTAGCGGTCTACCTTTTCTTATAGATGATAAAATATTTGTTTCTAATTCTTTATAGTCTACCAATCCGGTAGTTCTGTTTGCTATTTTTTGACTCATGTCAAACCTCCATTTTTATATCAATTTATTACTTTTCTTTTCGGTTTGACACAGTTTATTTAACCATAAGCGTCAAGTTAAGAAGCAAGTGTTAGAAAGTTCAATGAGCTTAGTGTGGAGACTCTAATTTTTCTATACCTGTCTTTCACAGAAAATTGTGACCAGTCTGTGGTAAGCTTTTTTAGGAAGATTCTCAAATTATTAATTCTACTGCTTAATGCTAAAAATAACTCCCTAATTCTTCTTTTTAGTTCGATGAATGCCTTTGTTAGACTAAGTTCTGTGTCCTTTTTTAGTTCTGTACAACCAACTATTCCATGAAATATAAGAACTGCACATAATTTAGCATATAATTCACATAATACCCTATATGGCTTTCCTTTCAGTTTATCAAGTCTTATATGGCTCTTATATAATTTGAATAATAGTTCAATTTGCCATCTTGCTCTGTAAATTGTTAATACCTGTTCAGCACTAATTTTATTCTCTGAAACATTAGTTATGAATATTGACCAATTCAATAACTTTTGGTTCCTTTTAGAAGATGTATACCCATGTGATTTTGCTAATCTATTAGCCTTTCTTCTTCTGGCCATGGACTGTTCTTCAGTTAGCTTTTGACATATAATTCTTACTTTAACTTTTGTCTCTTTTCCTAACAGCACATCATTTTCTAGAAATAATTTATCCTCTAAACATTCTAATAACTCTATTTTTTGATTTGTTTCTATATCATATATATTGGTATCAACGACTTATAAAATAAGCTCCTGTTTCATTGAGTTGCTTAAAAGAACTTGGCACAAAATAACCCAGGTCAGATATTAGCAAATCGTTGTTTGATATACTGCTTAAATACCTTATATACCCATGGTCTGACCTTATTCCCTCTGTTATGTTAAGTTGGGTTAATGTTTGATTTAGGTAATCAAAAACTAGTTGTAATTTTATTACAGATTTAGTATTGCTTTCATAACCACTGTAGCTTGTGCCATATCCTTTATACATGTTTTCCATACTATTATGTAGGCTAATATAGCTACTGTCCAATAACTTAACACTTCTAAAGTGCTTCAAAATTCTACAATTAATTTGCAAAATACCTTTAAATAACATTAAAGATTCATTATACATCCTTTTCATAAATTCCACTGCTTCCTCGGTAAATCTAAAGTCTAAACCCTGTTTTGTCATCTCTATCGAGTCTTCATTTAATAATTGACACATTGTTTCTATGCTACAATTATCAACCCCTATATTTCCCAAGACCATGGCTTTTATAAACGATGAACCTCTTAGCTTTCTCTTTCTTTTTATGAACCCTGTTCTAATTGAGATTTTATCTGCTTTTTCATTAAAAAATTCTTTGAGCTTTTTTGATAAGCAAGTTATTTTATTCATTGGTTCTCTCACTAAAAGTATATCTGGGAGAACTTATACCTTATTATTCTATCTCTTTCATACCTTTATTTCCTTAACTTGACGCTTATGGTTTATTTAACACTCCCAATCTTTAACCAGAATCTAAACTACAAAGCTATAATTAAACCTCTGCATTTTACCAATGAACTTCCTTGAACATTTCTCCAATTTTTTTTCTAAATAACTCTTTGCCTATTTAAATAAGTATGTTCAGTATTAGAGCTTTCCAGACCGATACTAGGAGAAAGCTTGACCTTTAAACATCTCTATTAGCTTTAATACAGGAGCAGTTCCTGCTACAATAGCTCCTATAACAGCAGTAGCACCCATGATGAGAAGAATCGGTTGTGCAGTGGTGATTACACAAAGCTCAATACATAAACCAGCAATGACCATACCAACCATTGTACCAATGAAAGCACCTACAATTATGGACGAAACTACAACAATTAATTGTCCTATTTTTGAACTAAGTGGTACTTCTCTTTCACGTCTAACAAAATTTGGCCGCATTCGCCTTCCCGCTCTTCTTCTTTCTCTCATTATTGTATATTCCCTATTTTCGGAGAGATTTAGTGATACTTCACTTGGCTGCATTTGTTCTCCTGGTCTTCTTATACTTTCACTCCTGTTTCCAGAGAATAGTTCTCTGTCAGCTGCTCTATCAAGATCTCTGATGTTATTTAGTATCTCTTGCGTTCTTTGCCTTACTATATTTTCATCCCTGTTGCTAAGGAGAACTCTCCTAGGTTGATTTAGAACATGATCTAATCTCTCATAGTTCCTTGCCCTTCTTTCATTCACGTTTTCAAAGAAGTGGAAATTCAGAAATGTTTCTCTTTCACCTCCAACATAACCTCTTGAATTTCGCTTTGATCTTCCTCCAACATCCTTAATTGTCTTTTCAAATTTTAATAGCGACTTGTTGTTTAGTCTAACATGATTCTGATAATCACAAGCAACAATTCAGTCTAAAATTGGCATTTTTTGACTATCAAATCCTGTACCATGTTCTATATCATCATTAATGTATTCTTTTATTTTTTTAATTATCTCTACTGCTCTTAGCTCCATAGTTTCTATGGTACTATCTTCACTTTCTACCAGTATATTGAAAACAATTCCTAATAACTCCTGTTGTAAATCCTTTCGTTCTTTAATATTCATAATTAGCCTCAACTTTTATATGCTATTTTGCCAAAATAATTTGGCCAAATAAGTAATATATATACGATAATTCTCGTTTAAAAATCTTTTTACATTGGCCTATCTAAGTTATGTTTTAGGATGTAAAAGCTTCTTACTTTAATAATTTATTAAAGTAAACCATATATGGATTGCTATTTAGAAGCAGCTGTTGTACTTTAATCAGAAGGTACAGTAATGTAAGAAGGAGGTACTTTATGTCTTTAAAAAAGAAAATTTCTGAGTTTATAGAGGAACAGCTTGATATAAAATACCATGACAATTACTTGGCTTACACTATACACAATTGGGCTACAAGTGAAATATCTAGATCTGTCGCTCTGTGTATAATTGGTTGTGGCGATTGTGAGATTAAGTATCAAGGTATTGCTAATTCATTTAACATAACGAAAGAAGAAATTAACCAAAGTAATATAGAAAGCATAAAAAATAAGATAGAAAGTGAAGCTAGAAAAGAAGGTAGTGAATTTTCCGAGTTGATTTCTAGAATGGATCAATCGATGAAAGAACAAAGTGAAAAGTCTATTATACAGATTTTAAATTCATCTGCTGAAGAGATGTTAAGGAGTTTTTATGGTAGTTCTATACAGAGGACAGAGGATAAAGAAGTTAGTGTATCCTCTGCTTCACATGAAGAGCCTGCTACAGAAGATTCGGAAACTACTATTAATTCTGATCTTTTATCAATTTAACCAGCTCCCTCATATAAATTTTTTCTGTATCCAAGCTATATGTTTGTGAGAGGATAGTAAGTACTATATTTTTCTATTTCCATTATAACAGATTCGTCTATTTTCATGATAATCTTACTATTTGTACTCTGTCTAGGACTAAGCAATAGAAATAGTAGGATAACAGTAGTCAACCAAGATCACGTACTAGGATGATATAAGTATCATAATTTACGATTAGATTGACATAGAGTAAAGAGTAAATTAAAAATTAAATAGATCTTTTAATGCAGAATAAATGCCTATAGAAATATTGATGCCTGCTCTTTCCCCAACAATGAGTAAAACTGGAGGAAAAATTGTAAAGTGGTGTAAAAAAGAACAAGATAAAGTTGAAATAGGTGATGTAATCGCTGAAATTGAGACTGATAAAGCCATAATGGAGTTTGAATCTGTCGATGAAGGAGTTTTAGCAAAAATTTTAGTGTCGGAAGGAACAAGTGGCGTACCTGTAAATCAACTGATAGCTCTAATGTTAGAGGAAGGGGAAGATAAAAGCGCACTTGATTTAGCTTCTGCCGTCAATACCAAGGTTGAGAAGGAGGTTGAAGCCGATTTTTCATCCAACCCTTCGATTTCATCTAGCTCTTTAATGTCATCCCAGTGTGTGACACTGGGATCTAAAAAAGAGGATAGAGCAACAGAAAATAGAATAAAAGTAAGCCCCTTAGCTAAAAAAATAGCTCAAAATGAAGGTGTTGATATAAAGCGATTAAAAGGTACAGGTCCATATGGTCGTATCATCAAAGCTGATGTATTAGAATTTTTAGATCAAACTAAAAGCTATGAGAGATTTGAGGAAAATACAACAGTTGAAGTAAGCAATATGCGCCAAGTGATAGCGCAGCGCCTAGTTGAATCTAAGCAAAATATTCCACACTTTTATTTAACTGTAGACTGCCACGTTGATAAGCTAATATCGCTCAAAAATGAGGTTAATTCAGCAAATGAAAACAATAAAGTAACAATTAATGACTTAATTATAAAAGCTGTGGCTTTCAGCATGAAAAAATTTCCTGATATAAACTCATCGTGGATAGATACTAAAATAGTAAGATACTCAAATATAGATATCTCAATTGCTGTAGCGCTTGAGGATGGACTGATTACTCCTATAGTAAAAAATGCTGATGAAAAAAGTGTTTTATCTATATCAAAAGAAGTGAAAGATTTAGTAAGTAGGGCAAGATCTGGAAAACTAAAGCCTGAAGAATTTCAAGGAGGAGGATTTACTATCTCCAACTTAGGCATGTTTGGTATAAAAACTTTCAGCGCTATAATCAATCCACCTCAATCTTGCATTATGGCTGTTGGTGAATCTAAAAAACAGCCGGTTGTCATAGGTGAAAAAATAGAGATAGCAGAGATAATGAAAGTTACTCTCTCTGTTGACCACAGAGCAGTTGATGGAGCACTCGGAGCAAAATTTTTAAATGCCTTTAAGTACTATATAGAAAACCCTACGGTGATGCTTCTTGAGCATTTATTATTATAATAAAATTAATACCTCTTAATTTATACTTTTATTAATTGATAGGTTTAGAGGTAAAATATGACTGATAAAAAGATAGAAAAACGTAGTATATTTTTTGATGCTGCAAAATCAAAATTTTCAAACGATAGGTTTCAAATAGATTCCTCGTCTAATGAGTCAATGGATACCATTGATAAAAAATTTAAGTATGAAGTGAAACTTCCAGGTGTTATTCACACTACAACAAGAAAAAATAATGTTGGAAGCGGATTAAATGAGTTAGATCTAAAAAAGAAAAACGAAAACTCTTTCAAGACATCAATAAAGAATATTGAAGAATCAGATAGTAAGAGAAACCAAAGTCATTTGCTGTCTCATGAAGACTCATTTCCAGAACTACCAGCATGTGCATATAAGCCAGCACTGCTGCCAAAACCATCAAAAGAAAAAATAAAGGAAGCTGTAGATAAAATGCGCAATAATAGAAAAGCTCATAATTCTGCAAGTGTTGAAAATGGTGTTAGTTAAGACAGGTTCAAAGTGCACCCGTTCTTATGTAGTGATATAGATGGATATGTAGCTCCTGACAAACGTGACCGTAATCTAGAAAGGTGTAGGGTTACACATGCTAGCAGTAAGCTTGAAGCACAAATGGAAAGAAAGCATGGGTTTCAATCAGATCCAAGTGTTAAGCATGTAAAGGCTGATACTGTAGTATGTTCTATTACTAAAGGTCATGACAAAAAAGGCGTTAAATCTGATGTCTCATATACACAAGAGCCTACATCAGAAATGTCTAAGGTTAATGTGAGAGAATTAGCAAATAGGTTCCGTGGCTAATCATTATTGGATTTTTCGAATAACAATTGCTTAAGATTTTATAAACTGTGCATATAGTACTCTATAATAGAAAGAGAAGTGTGACAACTTCTCTCTTTCTTAACCACTTGCTGAAGAACGTTTATCTTCTGTGTCATCTGGTGATGGAGCAACTAATCTACTCAAAATCTCATCTTTTGGTCCCATAGCATAAATAACACCATCTGACATGACGATCACTGTATTGACTGCAGATAGTAGCTGTAGCTTATGAGTGATGATAACAGTGGTAGTATTTTGCTCTCTTGCAACATTGATTGCATTAATCAAGCGCGCCTCTCCATTACTGTCTAAGTTAGCATTCGGTTCATCAAGCACTAAAAGCTTAGTATTACCATAGAAAGCCCTTGCAAGTCCAAGAAGCTGTTTTTGGCCACCAGAGAGTATTACTCCTCCAGGTCCTCCTATTGTTGTATCATACCCATTTGGTAAGCTCAGTATTAATTCATGTATTCCTGCAATTTTTGCTGCTTTGATTATTTCTTCAGGATTTGGATCTGGTCTCATGCGGGCAATATTAGCTTTAACGCTCGTGTTAAATAACTCAATATCTTGAGGTAAGTAACCAACATAATTACCAAAGTTCTCTCGATTCCAAGTATATACATCAGCACCATCTAGTCTGACTACACCTGATATGGGTTTCCAAACACCAACGGTTAGTTTTGCAATGGTCGATTTACCAGAAGCACTTGCACCAATAACACCAACAACATCCCCTGGTTCTATTACAAATGAGATTCCTTTTACTGTTGGCTTATTGCTCCCATAAGGAGTAAAAAATACCCTATCAAATTCCAACTTCCCTTCAGGCTCTGGTAGAGCCATAGTTTGCTCTCTTTTTGGGGATGTTAGGATAAGTCTTTGCAGCCTGCCATATGACATCCTGGCTTGATTTAAAAATTTCCAAGTATGAACTGCTGCATCAAATGGAGCCAATACTCTACCCATCAAAATCGAGGCAGCAATGATACTACCGGCAGTTTTGTGAGCTGTAATTGAAAGTAATGCTCCTGTTCCAATTACTGATATTTGCAGAGTTGAGCGTAGAAACTTAGTAATCCCAGTAATCACATTAGAACGATTCTGTGCTGTGACTTGCATTGCACGATTTTGATCATTCCGTTTACACCAATCAGAAACTATAAATTCTGACATACCCATAGCCTCAACCACCTCTGCATTTCTTGTTGCAACATCTATAGCATTAATATTACGTATAGTTTCTTCATTAGTCTCTCGCAGTATACTCTTAGTGGCAAGTTCATTCCATACTGCCATTGAAACTAATATAATGATCCCGGCAATAGCTATAAACCCTGTAGAGGTATGTATCATAAAGATCACAACAAGGTAGATTAACGACCATGGAGTATCGAATAGTGAAAATATACCATTTCCTGTAATGAAATTTTTTATTACCCCAAGATCTCGTATTGCTTCACCACTTGAAGTTGAGCTTTGCACTGATGTTAATCTAATTGACCTTACTATTAGGTCTGGTGTTGCAGTTTTATCGATCCAATCACCTATTTTTGCCATAGCTAAATATCGACAAGTTTCAAGCATTGCAGAACATGCAAACGCAGATAAAGTAATAATCGTCAGCATAACTAGTGTTGACACACTCTCGCTCGATATCACTCGATCAAGTACCTGAGAGGTATAAAGTGGCAAAAATAACATTAACGCATTAATCCCTGAGCTAAACCAGAAAATAAACCAAAACGCACTCTTGCACTTCTCTAGACAAGTATATAGTATACTTTGCTTTAATTCCTTTTTTATTGACGGAGTGATTTCCACAATCTTCCTTTTAATTTTATTATATTCACCATATATAATTTTTGTTTCAAAAGTATTAACAGCTATTGCCTTACCCTATCGTTAACATAATAAAATATTAACATATGCGAATAGGGAAACATAAACTTTTTTATAGCAAGACTATCTAATTCCTTCTCTACTATAACCTTGCCAATTGTTCTATGTTTTCCTTATCTACTACTCAATGACAGTTTACTAGAATTCTTACTATCACTCCTCTGAAAGTTGATGATATCAGGGTCAGGGACTATACTCTGTATCTTTTTTCTTTCTACATGATCAGGAAGTGTTTCATAAGTTATAATTGCTCTTTTTCTTATACAAGATGGACTTGAATATACCCTTGGTCTATATCTTTCGCATTTAAAACAGTCAACAATAATCCCCTCCTCAAGGTTAGAAAGTATTAGAGATGGAGATTTACTAACTTCCTTATCACTCACAGGATTATTTGCACTACCATCACTCACATGACACGCTGCACTATGATTGTTACCACACTCTTCTCTTGAGGTTGAACCGCTTGGATTAAAAGGAGTCGAAAATATTAAATACTTATTGGTATCACCAAATCGTTTTATCAACCCACAGTTTTCTTCATTCATTCTTGTAATATTCTCTTGATTAGCACCTTCTGATAGGCTTGATGAAGAAATAAGATCTTCTTTTTTCTTACTAAAGATACTGACTCTTTTTAGCTTGGTTGCAACATTCTTGAATTTGTTTTTCGGAGTTTTGGGTTTACTTTCTGAATCCTCATTTATAGCAATTACACATGATGGATTATCTAACTTGTCCATTATATTTTGTACTCTACTGTTGCGTCTTACATACTGATCAAGCTTTTCTCCTAAATTGCCCAGAAAAGAAGAACTTCTTCTTTCTGCTAACACTGTACTATCACACCTATTCATTTTCTGAGAAGAAATATTGAGTTTGTCTCTACTCTCTAAGCTAACTGCATGCATAAGCTTGTCAAGCATACTTTTCACTTGTAAAATGCCTTCTGAATTCTTTGCTAGTTGTTCCAATATTGCGTTGTATCCTTCTGAATTATGAACTTCTACTATTGTCTTGGCTAACTTTCCTGTGACCTCTTCAATTCTGTTTATTTTTTCAGTATAGCTTTCTATCTTACGTTTAATAGGTTCTTTTTTAGTGCCAATCATGAAGTTGGATAACATAAATAAAAGTGATAGGATAGAAGAGAACATGACAATAAAGTCAAAAAATTTTTTTATTGCAGATTCTGACTGCTGATTATTGGGAATGAAAAAATAACTAATAGAATTTGATGCTAACATGAGTATGGTAATGAATTCTAAAATCTTTCGGCTTTTTTCTTGATATCCTAGCTCAAGTTTATCATATTTCCCTTTGAGGTTTTCCCGTATTTCATAAAAAGAATCTAAAAATAACTTCAAGATACTTATATTTTTATATTCAAGAGCATATTATAAAAATGTTTTTCCTTTATTATCTTTTATGTCAAAATTTATTTTCTTATTTATAATTTTCCCTCTGTTGATGGTTGTTAGGTATAATAAGGCTTTAATAGCTTTTTCCCTTAAGTGCTCATTTTGTTTACGCTTTTCTAAAACCAACTTTTTCAAAAATTGACCTTGCTTAAAATCCTCATCTAAGATTCTTTCAAAATCATTATCATGCATTACAAGATATTGTAATGGTGTTCTGTCAGATTTAGATACAACATTTAACATTTTCTCAGTATAGTGATAATTATCTGTTATAAAATATTCTATTACTTCAGCATTAAGGGTCATGGCAGCTAAGTGTAAAGGTGTAAGTTTATGATTGTTTGTGTTAAAGAGTTTTCTAATAGTTGATTTAGAAACGCTTTCAATAATATACTGAGAACATACTACGCCATCGGCAAGAGCAGCCATGTGTAGCAGTGTATTGTTATTTTCATCGTTGCGAGAAAATAATACTTCAACGCTATTAGCCAAGTTTCTCTTTACAAGCTTTTCCGCTAAAAATTCAAGACATTCCTTGTTACCACTTAAAGCAGCTACAAATAGCAACTCTTTTTGTGTGTTTTGCTCTAACAAAATATCAATTGGACTCTCTTGCATCAAATACTGAGAGCATTCTTTACTTCCACTTAACATAGATAAGTGCAGTAAAGTTTGTCTATTTTCATTTTTTTTATCTAAAATCTCTTCTATTTCTCCTTTTTGTATAAGAGAGAAAAGGTGCTCAAGGCATGATTTATTGCCAACACGCGCTGCCATATGAAAGACGGTGTCACCGTTGCTATTCTCACGCAAAACCTCTTGGTAAACGTCAAATTTCTTCTCTTTCAACTTTTTTTTCTATCATGCTTAAAAACGATAAATCAAGTTCGGCAGCAAAATGTAAAGGGGTGTTTCCTTCATTATTACTCTTATTTACTTGCATGCTTCTGTCTATTAATAGACTCACACATTTTTTTCTTAGTTCTGTTTCTGTATTACTCGATAGAGCTAAGTGTAGGGCCATATTTCCTTTGCGTGTTTCTGTGCTTAAATCGTAATCAGGAAATTTATTGAGTAAAAATGTTAGACAATCATACTTCCCGTACATTGCAGCCAAATGTACAAGATCTCTTCTATGCTCACCTTTAGATTTAAGAATGCTATTTTCTATATTTTCATGAAATAGCTCTATACAATCTGCATTACCATGTATAATAGCAATATGTAAAGGGGTGTTACCTTGCTTATTTTTAACAATTTTTGTACCTAATTCACAAAACACTTTTATTAGGTGTTTATTTCCATTTTGTGCAGCTATATGCAATGGGGTATTACTATCTACATCTTGTTGATTAATTTCACTTTTTAGCCTACCTAACAATTTTAGATGATCTATAAGAAAATTTATAGCATTGCCTTGATCAACTTTAGCACCTGCAATCTTGTGCAAAGGATTCTCATTATATTGATTTTTTAAAAATTGTACTTGATTATCAATGAAGAATTTTACGCACTCAGCATTTCCAGATTGTGCAGCATAGTGTAATGCGTTATTTCCATATTTATCTGTTTTAATTTTCTCCCTATCAAAAATTCCTTTTGCTGTAAATATTTCTTTTAAATGTTCTAGGAGGTTAGAACTTCCGCTTCTGGCAGCATAGTGTAACTCAGTTTTATTATTGGTAGTGCAACTCAAATCTGCTTCATTTTCCGTGAGAATTTTAAAGCATTCTTTATTGCCAGATTTAGCCGCATAGTGTAGTGGTGTTTTACCATCTCTATCTTTATTCCTTACTGCTTCTTCAATGTCAAAATCAGAACTTTCTATCACAAAACGTAAAATATCTTCTTTACCCGACTCAGCTAAGTAATGTAGAAGTGTTTTATCATTACTATCTGCAAAATTCTCCAATTTTATAATCAATTCTCTGCTCATACCAAGAATTAGAGATACAGCTATTTCAACATGAATATCATAATTCCTATTTTTCTTTTGTTCTTCCCAAATTCTTTCAATAGCCACTGTTAATAGCGAAGAACCATCAGTACTTGTTATATTCCATCCATCTTGACAAAATTTTTCAGCTAATGAATCACTTATATTTTCTGCTAAAATCCTGCTTTTTATACAATCAAGATTATTAGTACATATATTATAGTTTTCTTCTTGAGTTACTTTATTAATATAATCATATATGATTATTAGGTCTTGCTTATTGACTTTATCTTCTGAATTGCTTTGTAATGAAGAGAGGTCAATCTTACTAATTGCTCTGGTCATACCAATGGTTCCCGCAGCAAATAAACCTGAACTGAGTGTCGCGCTTGTACTAGATTGATCTTTGAAAACACTAGTAACTGTATTTTTGAACATACTGTACCTCATAAATAGTAATGCTGGTAGTTAATAAGGCTTTCCACTATAATTTTCAAGCCTACAAAAATTCACCAGCGGCCGCATTATATAGTAGATAATTTTTTGTGCTAGTAATATTTTTCTAATTCCCACTTTGGCCTTGGTGCAAAGTCAAGAGAGTCTACATAGCTTCTCTGTAACCTTTCAATTCCTGTCCATCCAACCATCACTGCATTGTCTGTACATAAATTGCTTGGAGGAGAAAGCACGTTCAAGTCTATGTGCTTTTTTAATCTCTCTTTCAGGAAATTATTTGCTGCAACTCCACCAGTAATTACAAAATCATTAATTTTAATATTTAAGGATGAAGCAATAGTAATTGCATTTTTGACTCTATCAAGTAGTATGTCGCTGACACACTCTTGAAATGAGGCACACATATCACATACATCCTGTTCATTCATTACAAGTTCTCGTATTAAGTTTTTTACTGCTGTTTTAATTCCAGAAAACGAAAAGTCACATCCGGAGCGTTTTGTCATCGCCCTTGGCAGTTTAAATCTCATACCATCACCTTTTTTAGCTAATTTTTCAATCAATGGACCTCCTGGATAGCTTAGACCCAGCATCTTAGCGACTTTGTCAAATGCTTCTCCTAATGAGTCATCAAGCGTTTCTCCAAGTTTGATGTATTTACCTACATCCTGTGCAATTAAAAATTGACAATGGCCACCTGATATCAGTAGGACTAAAAACGGAAATTTAACTTCATATAGTAGCCTAACAACTAACGCATGTGCTTCTAAGTGATTGACTGCAATAAACGGTTTTTGTGCTACATGCGCAATTGCTTTAGCCATCATTGTACCAACTATTAATCCACCTATGAGTCCTGGTCCTGATGTCGCTGCAATTGCATCCAAATCACAAAAACTAAGGTTATATTTTTCCATAGCACTTTTTATTAAACCACTTAAATGCTTCATATGAGCACGCGATGCTATTTCGGGAATCACTCCACCGCACTTTTTATGTTCTGCCTGAGAAAGAATTTCGTGAGCAAGAACTTGCTTGTTGCTATTTACAATTGCAACTGCAGTTTCATCGCAGCTTGTTTCAATAGCTAAAATAGTCTTCATAAATACTTTGATTATAAAAAACTATACCTTGAAATGCTGTAGAAGTTAACTGGAAAACATATATACCTTGAGCTAAATCTACACTATTACCTATTTTGCTGACTTATAGATGCAGTTCTAGATCAAATAGCGTCCTTCCTAAACCCTTTCCATGAATTAATCAGCAACTCATTTTCATTATATTCTCTTGGTCAGAAATCTTAATTTCTTTCTTTACCCTGTAATAAACCTTTTGCCAATTTCCAACTTATGGGATAAAATCGCTTTCATTATTAAAAATCCTTAATAATAGAAGAAGGATTACTAAGTTCTATTCTTTCCGTTGAAGATATATCAAGAATCTCAAATTCTGTATCCATGTTTTCAATTCTATGGCCAATAGCACTGCTAATAAAAAACCTTCTTTATTAGAGTTCTCCTATCCTTTTTCTGTATTGAGTAACGCTGATTTTACCACACCTAGATTTACACTCGTATAAAAATGTTCTGCTTTTTTATCTTTATCCTTACCGTTGCTCTCAATGTTTTTGTAAGAAAAAGATGTGCTTGATACACAGATTAATAACAACATTGAAATAGCTGTTTTTAGTAGTGATATTTATACTAATAATAAATATCTTTGGTATGCTATACTAGTAATAAAACAAGTCAATCTTTTAATAAAAGTAAGTTTTTAAGTGGTAGGTACCTACCACTCAATGAACTAGATATAAAACCTAAATCCAATTTCTACTATATGAGAATGAGAATGATATCTATCATAATCTTGAAGCTGCTTTATCTTAGGAGTATTATTTAGCAAACCAAGAAATTTGTAACCAAAAGATATCTCAGTTGAACTACTTGAACGATAGCTTAAACCAAACTTTCCCTGATAAGCTTTTATGAAATCATCTTTCGTGTCAAAATTGATGTATCGGCTTAATTGGGCTAATCCTACACCAAAACCAATTTATGGAGTAAAAAGACTGCTATTATTAAAGTGATAGTAACCATTTGTCATTAGCATAAGAGTGGGGATGCCTTCGTCTCCACTCGTTGGAGTCATACTCTCAATCTCAATACTAAAATCTTCAAATTTACAACCAGCAGAGGCACTGAATAATTTGTTCACTAAGTCATGAAAAGGATGAAGTTTTTGACCTACGGTCAAACCTACATAACACTCCTGTTTTTTTCATTTTTATGCTCATTCTCACTGTTGCTTGCACTTTTTTCAAAAGCAAAAGATGCACTTGACACACAAATTAATAACAACATTACAATAGCTGTTTTTAATAATGATTTTTTACTTAATATGCTCATAATAAATATCCTCAATATATTACTCTATTAAGAGTATATAATTAATATATTATTAATACAAGTAATTTTTTTAACTTTACTATTATTGCCTGCTTTACTGACTTGTAGCTACAGTAACATATTCTAAATTAGGTAGTGGTCTGCTTAAACCCTTCCGTTAGCAGCCCATTCTATAATGCTCTCTCTGGCAGATATCCTAATTTCTTCCTTTAGTGTTGTAACAAATCCCTGGGATTTTATTTCTTTCTCTTCTGATATTTCTTCCCCATTTGCACGCATTATTACCCTGATACACTTTGCTATGACAGCATTGCGGGATATTTGTACTTCCCTTCCCATCAGCACATCAATAAAATCATCAGACAATTTTACCTCTTTTCAGCCCATTAGGAGATATTACTGGTTGTTTATATCGCCCTAGAACACAACCTACTGAACCTTTTAGCATATTTACTATAAGATCTCTAGTGCTTACCTCAGGTGGCAAGTCTATATTTGCATGCATCTCTTTATTATATCTCATCACTAGCATTGTAAAATGCTAGAATTACCTTATCAATGAAAATCACAATTCCACTGCTCATTAGTGGATTCACCTATAATGGTAAATGCAGAAGAACATCTAGATATAATCTAATCACTGTCTCCAAATATAGAACTAATTTTTTTACTCCCAGGAGAAAATTTATTAGTCCAGCTGCTTTGTACTCTGTTTATATCTTTAAAGGCCGTTTTGTTGCTATACTCCTTTACTTCTTTATCTATTCTCTCCATTATTTGTGGATCTAGATAGCTCTTTTTCCATTGGTTAGTAGCAAGAAATACTTTGTTTAAATCTTGAGTGCGAATTAGATATTCTTTATCTTTAGGATAAACTTCCTGATCCCAAGCGAACAGCTCAAAATAGCGTGCGAATAACTCAGATGCACGTGATTTTGGAGTTTGATAAGCTTGTATCTCTGTAAATATAACTTGACCAATAATTTTTTGTACCAGAATATTTGACTGCTTCAAGTTCTGCTCAATATCCTGATAAAATTTATAGAGAAATTCCTGCTCTAAGATTAAGTTTAGTTCATTTTCAACCATATGTGAAAGTTCATGTACTATGATGTAAGGATTTGACCTTCTTAGCACAATAACATACTTATTTAAACCAGAAGATCGAATTGTCTTACACACTCCCTCTTCCATATCCATTAATACTTCTTGATATATTTCAAATGAGAGTCTATTTTGCTTTATTAGTGACAAAGTGAGGTTCAATGTATTTCTAAATTTCTCAAATTGATAGAGATATTCGACATATTGTATTACGTTTTCACCACTTCCTACTTGAGTTGCTTGTTTTATTAAGTTCCTGGTTAGCATGCTACATTATTAAAGGAATTTTCTTTATACTCAAGAGCTATAAAGTATTTTTAGGAAGTATAGCTAAAGTAGTTTAAGTTCACTGACATCCCGCTACTTGTTAGCAGTCAAGAGGTATCATGTCAGTATGACTTAGGAATGTACTAGATATAAAAGTGCAATATCAAATATATTCTACTAAAAATCAATCAGATCTTCACATGTTTGTTCTTCATAAAATAAGTTCAATGTTATCGTAGTACCAAGCTTTGCTTCACTTTTAATGCTGAAAGTCCCACCCATTAACTCTACTAATTTCTTGCTTAGCGGTAATCCGATACCTGTACCTTCATTTCTATATCCTGAATCTGCTTGACCAAAAACGGACATAACTTTATATATGTCCTGCTGCATTATCCCTATTCCATTATCATGAAACTCAATAGTTAATAAATTTTTTTCTATATTCTCTTTAATAACCATTCTTATTAAACCACCTTTAGGGGTGAACTTGATTGCATTTGATAACAAATTTATTATAACTTGCTTCATTCTTTTGGGATCTGCAATAACTAATAATTGTTTATCAGATATCTCTTTCTTTAAACTAATACCTGTTTCTTTTAGTTTAGGTGATAACATTTTTAAGCACGAATCTATTATCTTATTCAGATTAAACTTCACTTTCTCTACTGTTAAACTACTTGATTCAGCTTTAGAAAAATCGAGCACATCATTAATCAAAGCAAGTAAATGTGTACCAGCATTATATATATCGTCTACGTATTCCTTGTATTCAAAGTGATCTACCGAACCTAAAGTTTCATTTTTGATCAACTTTGCAAATCCAATAATAGCATTAAGAGGTGTACGCAACTCATGTGTAACACTTGCAAAAAATTTTATCTTATTTGCATTTTCTTGCTCTAATGCCTCTTTAACCCTTTGTAATTCAATATTAGTTTTATGCTGCTTGGCTAGCATTTGGGTGTTGGAAAAGTGCAAATAAAGCATTATTAGTATTAAGATAACCAGTAATAAGCCCATTAATATTGAAAATAGACTATATGCCATAATATAAGAGTCATTGTAGCTTTGAATGATCTTCAAAAAAAATGAAGGCTTAATGTCATCTTCATGAAATATAGGGAAAATAGAAGTTAATGTATTTCCTGTAGCGTAAAATATTTCTTGATTGCTTAGCAATTTATCAATTTCATCATTTGTAAGCAACTGCTCATAGTTATGACCTTGAGTATTAAAATTACTGAAAATTACTCTGGCATTTTGATCATACAGTATTAGGCTAAAATTTCTTACTTTGCTTACTGATTGTAATAATTCAGCACGAAATTTTACCAATTGGTTTATGTAATCAAAACTGTTATATTTAATATGATGTTTTTCTATTAGTAAATAATGATATTTTTTTATTATACTATTTTCCAATAGATCTTTTAAGTTTGCATTTGAATTACGGTAAAAAGAAAGAAAATTATTCTTTAATGAATAATTGCGGTATATTGTGCCCAATAAAACCACAAAAATTAATAAGAATAGCGAGATAATTTTTGTATATCTATTTGTTTTTAGTGTAGTAAACATTAATTTACTTAATTTATACATATTCTTCTCATTGTGAAATAACGTCTTTTATGGTATTAATAAAAAATTAGCATATCATACTTTTATGACAATTTCTCCTATCTTGCCAGTTTATTCTCCTATTAACATAAATTTTTCTTATGGCAAAGGTATTTACTTGTATGATATCGATAATAAGCGCTATATAGATTTTCACTCTGGAATAGCTGTTAGCAGTTTAGGTCATGCCAACTCACGATTAACTGATGTCCTAAAATTACAAGGAGAAAAACTATTGCATATATCAAATACCTATAATATATCTACTGCCAACAAATTTGCAGAAAATTTAATAAACAACAGCTTTGCTAATACTGTATTTTTTGCAAATTCTGGATCAGAAGCAGTGGAATGTGGACTTAAAATCGCTAGGGCCTATCAAAATGGAAAAGGTAATAAAAATCGCTATAGAATTCTAACATTTCATGGTGCATTTCATGGAAGGACATTTTTAACTTGTGCAACAAACGATAGACAGAAATTTTCTGAATTACTGAATCCTTATATTGACTGGTGTGATAACATAGAGCCTAATATTGAGAGTGTAAAGAAAGCAATTTCTAATGGCATAGGTGTTATATTAATAGAACCAATACAGGGACAAGGTGGTATTAAAGTAATGAGTGAAGTCTTCATGAAAGAGCTAAGAGAAATATGTAACGAAAACGACATACTGCTATTTTTTGATTGCGTTCAGTGCGGTGCTGGCAGGACAGGAAAGTTATTTGCATATGAACACATAGGAATTAAGCCTGACATATGTGCTCTTGCAAAAGGAATAGGAGGAGGTTTCCCTCTGGGGGCTTGTCTTGCAACTGAAAAGGTTGCTAAGTACATGGCGGTCGGTATGCATGGTTCTACTTTTGGTGGTAATCCACTTGCAACTTCAGTAGGTAATGCTGTATTGGATGAATTGCTCAGCCCTGGCTTCTTAGAAAATGTTGAAGTTAGAGGTAAGTCTTTAAAAAACAAACTAGAGGACTTAGCAAGCAAGTTTCCAATGATAGAAGAAGTGAGAGGAAAAGGGTTGATGCTAGGAATAAAAGTAAAAATGAATAACCAAAAATTTGCAGAAGAGCTAAGTCACCTTGGTTTACTCACTGTTGGAGTAACATCAGATAACGTTGTAAGAATCTTGCCTCCACTCATTATCACTGAAAAAGAGATTGATGAAGGCATTGAAATCCTCACTCAGTATTTATCTGAAAAGTTCTAGTTAAAAACTAAACCTTCCTGCTCACTAGTTGTTTGCTGTATCAAAATTGCAGATAAGGCAGTATCTACAACTTTATCAGCTACTTCATTTGTACACTTTACCTTTTCCTGCTCTCTTATCAGTGTAAGCTCATTTATATAACTTAGTGAGTCAAATTTTGTTACATCATCAAATATAAAAGATTGCACGATGTCTTTCGGAATATTGAAAAAAGCAGAGTTACCAAGCGATAATGTTATATCTAACACACTTTTCATTGAGCCGTTTCTCAAAACAAATTTAGACAGTTCCCCTAAAAGAATTGGCACTCCAAAAATAAAAAATGCTCCTCTCACTAAATAGGTCGTTATTTCATATAACAATGCACCACACAAGAATGCCAGTGGTCCAAATACTATAAAACCGCAAAGTAAAGGCAATGGCATGGTCTGACCTAATGATATTCTACCTATAAGCTCCATTGAAATTATAAACCCAATAAGTAACATAGCTCTACCTATATATGTCCTTTCTTTAGAGTGTTTGTTAAAGTTTTTCTCACGTAACTTAGAAAAATCATTGTTAACTCTTACTTCAAAAATATTATGGTTGGTTTTTAATTTTAGCTTTAAGCCCTCTATTCCATGACGCCACTTGTGGCACCTTACAATTTCATCAATTATCGTACTA
The DNA here is from genome assembly GCF_039540065.1 of Wolbachia endosymbiont of Encarsia formosa. NCBI lineage: Bacteria > Pseudomonadati > Pseudomonadota > Alphaproteobacteria > Rickettsiales > Anaplasmataceae > Wolbachia > Wolbachia endosymbiont of Encarsia formosa. The sequence goes on from NZ_CP154278.1 coordinate 613,981, forward strand.
ACTTGATTATTGATTTTGTATAATTTGCTTTCTTGATATAAGTTGCCTTGATAATATTTTTCTCTAAAGTCCACACAATTTAAATTCTTTAAATCACATAAAAAATCTTTAATTTCTCGTGTCATTTTATTAGCATTATCTTCGTAGCCTACAGCTTTCAAAATTGTTACCAAGTGTTTATTTTCAATTTGAGCAATTGTTCTATCTAATGCACGTATATATTGCTTGGATTGAAAATATGAGATGATTTTTTCTTTACATCTATCCTCATTGCCTTCGTACAAACTATTTCTTTTGAAACTGCTGTCATGTTCTTTGGCAATTTCTAATGCATGAACCAATACATTTTGCACCTTCACACTACTTTCACAGTGACAGTTTCTGATTATGTGTACATACGCTCTTGCACTGGTATCTCCAGATTTATCTATATTGTACGCTTTAGCCAAAAAGACTAAATAGTCAAACCCTGCCCAAAGATAATACATTACCTTTGTTATAGCACTCCCCACAGAAAATAAAGCTGAGCGTGTGCAAGATAATTTTACCGTTGTTTTTAATTCTGTTCTCATATGAACGAAGGTATGCCTCTGTACTTTTTAAAATCCTATGTAAATCTTGTTCTGTCTTTTTGACATCAAAATCATTTATATCATGAACTTTTTCATACGCTTCCTTTATCAAATCACTAGAAAACTTCTTCAGAGCTAAATCATCAATATTTCCTAATGCATCAATATTTTTACTAATATAGATTTCTATTTTTCTTCCAAGTTCTTCACCCATTCTATTTTTTAGGAACTTATTGTATTTATTAGTAGCTGGAAACAAAACTTTCTGACAAAATTTCCGTGGTTCGTTTTTAAAATTTGCTAAGATCTTATTCACAAATAGCTCAACTTTTTCACCTGCAGCAGCGAAAAACCATGATTGTCTGCTCTCATTACGCTCTCTATTTCTTCCAAGATTCTGTAGGGCTTCAGATGGATTATTGAACTGACTAACCGAATCTGCAAATATTGATGCAACATGATTATATTCACTATCAAATCCACGACCTTTCGATCCATCTACGATCGTTGTTAACGCATATTTAGCTAATGCATCAAAATCTCTTTTTTCATAATCACAATAAAGAGTTCGATATCCACCTATCTGATTACATATTTTCGCTGAAAAGGGTCTGTTTTCTTCAATACCAAGATCATTTTTTCCAATCCCTGCAAAGATGCACTGATTTTCTTCGCAGAAATCACTGATGCCATGTAGTACACCTTCCTCTCTTTCCATGAGGTCATGGAGCTCTTTGCTTAAGCGCCAATTATCAACTATTAAGCTGCATTGCTCATTATCACTTTTACTTAATGCTTTAATTACTACATTGATTTGCGGTAAGAGCTTGTTTCTAGCAAATTGTTCACTAAAGCCTTTTCTCTCTAGGTAGCTTATAATATTGTTATCATTAGTGGTGCTAACATTCTTTTTAACATCTTCTATCAATCCACTCAAACCTTCTCTTCTTTTTTTATCTAAAGTAATATTATCACACTCCATTAAATACTCACTTTTACCCACAAATAAAAAAGTGAGTAAAATGGATACCAAATAAATTTGGGATTAAAATGAGTGAAGTAAGTACAAATGTGCAATATACTGATGGCTTAGGGGATAAATGGCTGGAAAGAGAGTTAAAACACGTTAATTTAGGAAATACAAGACTTAATAAGAGACTTATTAAAACAGGATATTGTATAGAGGGTAAGGCGTCTGGATCAATTAATCAAAGCTGTAGTGGATGGAAAGAAGCTAAGGGTGCATACAGATTATTTAGCAATGAAAAGCTTAAGGATAAGGAAATTTATTCTTCCCATTACAAAGAAACTATGGAGAGAATGAAAGGAAATCAGTTTGTTTTTTCAGTTCAAGATACAAGTTATTTGGATTTTGACTCTCATATAAAAACCAAGAGGCTAGGTAGTATTTCTAAAGCTTATACGAAGAATAAAATGGGTTTACTGTTGCACAGTGCCTTAATAGTCAGCAAAGGACGGATTGCCTTTAGGTCTATCTTCTCAACAATGTTGGGCACGTTCTATTAGGGAAAAAGAAAAGGCACAAGAAAAAGCAAACAGGAAATACCGTACCTCCATAGAAGAAAAAGAAAGTTATAAGTGGATAACAGCTCTCAAAGAAAGCATAAACAACCTTCCTGCAAATGTACAACTTGTTACCCTTGGTGATAGAGAGGCAGATATCTTCAAATTTTTATGGATCACTGAGACATTAGGTAGTTTTTATGTAATCCGTAATCGAACTAATAGAAGATTTATCTGTACTGAAATTGGAAAAACAGATTTGCAAACACGCATCACTCAACTGCCAGTAAAGAAGAAAATTTCTCTATAAGTTAATAAAGATAGAAACCAAAGATCAAGGAAAGCTAATATTGAAGTTAAGTATATGAAAGGCTATATACCTATCAGATCTTCTTCAATTTATGGATCAAAAGACACAGTGCATAAAATAAGTGATAAAATCCCTGTATATGTGGTAAGTGCAAAAGAAACAAATCCTCCTGAAGGATTGGAAGCTATTGATTGGACTTTGCTGACTAATGTACCAGTTAATAGCACTTTAGATGCTATAGAAAGGATAAATTGGTATAAGCTAAGATGGAAAATTGAGGAGTATTTCAGGGTTTTAAAATCAGGATGTAAAATATAAAGCTCTCGTTTAACTAGAAAGGAAAGGCTACAGAAATTAATTGCTATAAAGAGCATTATTGCATTTAAAATTTTATATTTAACAAAAGTCGCTTTATCAAATCCCATGGAAACCTGTACTAAAATTTTAAGCAATGAAGAGTGGAAGGCCCTTTTCATACGTGAGCATAAAGTAGCTACATTGCCAGAAGAACCTCCAAAAATAAAACAAGCTATTATTTGGTTAGGAAAATTAGGTGGATTTATGAATAGAAAAAGTGATAATTTACCAGGGGCTATGACTCTATGGCGGGGCTATGAAAATCTTAAGGAGAGCATAGTTATGCTTCACATCATGACCTCTCAAAATTGTGGGTAAAAGTGAGGATTGAGGTCAGGTGAGTATGGTGGTAGGTATATAATTTCGATATTTTTAGGTACCTTTAAATTTTTTCCAACTAGCGCAATCCATCACGAGAAAAGCCTTTCTTATTCCTAAATATTGCGACATCTGTTCAAGGAATATATTTATACAATCAGTGTTGACGTTTGGTGCAAATAAGCTAAAATTCTCTCCATTTCTGGGATTAACTGTACTATAGAGATAAAAATTTTCCCTACCTAATTTTACCTTAACCTGTGTCCTACTGCCTTTTTTAAACCACCCATGTCCAATTTTTGAATGTGTACCAAACCGTGATTCATCAAAGAAAAATAGCTCTTTTTCAGAATGCATGACAATAGTTTCATTGAGGTTTTTTTGAAAACTCCTCTTGCTTGTTTTTATCTTGTCCACTATGTTGGTGTGATATATGAGAATTTCATTTTTTGCATATTACGATGTATTGCGGATTTGCTGATATTCAAACCAAATCTTTCTTGGATTCTTATTCTCATTTCTCTAATAGTAATATTGGGGTTTTCCTCGGCGTTGAGGTGGAGCAAATAATTTTTCTTCTCTTCCAAATTTTATGTGCTTTATCCATGTAGTAATTGCCTTTCTCGAAATGCAACATATTTTTGCTACAGCTGTTATACTGTGCTTTTTTGCTGCAATTACAGCATTTAGTTTTTTTGCAACATACGCATTATTTCTTACTCTCTTCAGCATCTCTTTTGCTGATTTTACCACTTTTTCATCCAATAATTTTGATCTTAATGCCATCTAAACCTCGCTATTTTACTTACTTCAGTATGGCTTTTTTTCCATTATTGTCTATTCGTTGCTTGTATAGCGGGAATTGGTATAAGATGACTACTTCTTAAATCATAACTACTTAAAGGAGTATCTACTTCTCTATTAACTAAATTAATATTTGCCCCTTCTTTAAGTAAAAGTTTTATTACTTCTTTATCGTCTTCACCGCCGCCCATACCACCAACGCAATGAAGTGGAGTATTTCCCTCATCATCTGCTAAGTTAACAGCAGCTCCTCTAACAAATAACTATGTCCTCCTTCTGCTGCAATATGTAAAGGAGTCTGCATCTGATGGTTCGCTGCATTGATATTTGCCCTTTTTTAAGCAACAACTCCACTGTATTTTTATGACGGAATTAGCAGTCTCTTCTATATTGACCCACACACCATTATCTTTTATATAACCGCTATGCGCAGTTAAATGTAAAGAGGTATTTCCAAAATTATCTACTGAGTTGACATCTGTTCCTATTTTTATCAAATACTCTGCTAGATCTACATAGCCACGCTGAGCAGCATGATGTAAAGGGCCATCCCATGCTTATCTACTGAATGTACACTCGCTTCAGCGTTTATTAATCTTTCAGCTTCTTCTATATTATTACTAAGAACAGCACTGAAAAGCTGCTCATTATTCCATTCATAATTTACCTCACAACTCATTTTGACATATATGAAAATAATGTTTAAAGAATTTTTTCCTACAGTAATGAATTATTATGAAGCTTGCATTTTCTGTCGCTTACTACTGGGATAGCTTGACAGTTGCAGTATATGTCTATCAATGATAAAATAAAGATCAGTTTATTTTGATACTATGATTAGGTTACTCTTTGTTGCACTATTATTTTTTTGTGGTGGTGATGCACTTGCAAAACAGGAACCACGACCAATAGCTGGTGATAACCACATAAAGGTAATGAATTATAATCCACAGGCTATACATAAGTACACGGGCTTTTATGGTTATCAATCCAGCATATTGTTTGAGCCAGGGGAGGTAATAGAGAGTCTTTCAATGGGTGATGCAACCGGTTGGCAACTCCTTCCTCAAGGTAATAGATTATTTATTAAGCCTATAGATGATATTGCCGATACTAATGCAACTATAATTACCAATAAAAGAGTTTATTATTTCGAGTTTCATGCTGAAGAAGCAAGCGGGCTAGATGATCCAAGGTTAGCATATGAAGTAAGGTTTCTTTATCCACTGTTCAACAGTGATGAAATTTATTCAACGAGTAACGGTGATATTCTAGAGCAAGCTAGTCATACCACTATCCCTGATATAAGTGATATTGAGGTTATAAAGAAAGGCTTGAATTTTAACTATTCCATCTCGCACGTTAAAGGCAGTCAATCAATAATACCAATTAAGGTTTTTGATGACGGAAAATTTACATATCTACAATTTAATAAAATAAACTCTGATTTCCCTGCAGTTTTTATGGTTGATTCTGCAGGATATGAATCCTTGATAAATTTTCGTACAGTTGATGACTACCTGATAATTGAAAGAGTAAGCTCGGTATTTACCTTAAGAAACGGATCAAGTACAGTCTGCCTGTTTAATGAAAACATACCTTTCAAAAAAGGTAAGTGATTAAAGGCTATAGTATTCTTATAGGTGCAAAATTCTTTCTATGGTGCTTCGTAATTCCATGAAGGCCAATAGCGCTGAGGTGTTCTTTTGTTCCATATCCTTTATTTTTATACCAATTATATTGAGGATGTTTATTATGCAATTCTTCCATAAGCCGATCTCTTGTAACTTTTGCAACGATTGAAGCGGCTGCAATTGATATACTTAAACTATCACCATTCACTACAGACTTTGTTTGCCATTTCACTTCAAGTGGTTGGTTACCATCAACTAACACATAATCTAGTTCTAAATCTAAATTTACCAGCGCACGTTTCATTGAAAGCTTTGTTGCTTGCAAGATATTGTATGAGTCTATCTCCTCTACACTTGCCATTCCTATACCAAATTTTGCAACAGACGTTATTTTTTCGTATAGAACTTGCCTACACTTAGGGGTTAGCTTTTTTGAGTCGTTTATTCCATCAATAACCGTATCTCTATCAGTAAATATTACAGCTGCAGATATCACTGGACCGGCAAGCGGACCTCTTCCAACTTCATCTACTCCTGCTATAATTCCTGATAATGTATTTTCTAATGTGAAATCTAGATATTTCATAGTTCCTATAATAAGAAAGTTAAAGAAAAAATCGAACAAACGATAGAAATTATCCAAAATTTTATAACTATTGTATTTTCTGACCACCCTTTCTTTTCAAAGTGATGATGTATTGGTGTCATAAGGAAAATTCTTCTTCCTGCTCCATATCTAAATTTTGTATATTTAAAATATG